>CACMZR010000001.1 GCA_902618245.1 uncultured Bacteroidota bacterium
TCAATTGATCAAAACGAAAAAAATAAGAAATTTGCAATACTATTCTCTAAACAAATTGATATTTGGTCAGAACCAAATCAACAAGCGGACCGTTTGTTTGTTCTACATGAAGGTACTAAAATGCAACTTTTAGATAGTCTTGAAGAATGGCAAAAGATAAGAATTGCGAATGGCTCTGAAGGTTGGATAAAAGAAGCTTCATTCAAGAAGATTAATTAATTCTTTAAATAATTTGATTATCTTCTATAACTTTTGATTCTGTAACCCAGTCAAATAAAAAACTACCAAAGTCGGCCAAAAAAGGATAAATTTTTGAATTTTCAAAAATTGAATCTGGAAATACAGTAACAAAAGTATTTATTTCATTTACTACTATAAATAGTGCACTTATAATAATACTCCATTTAATAAAACCAAATAATGCCCCAAAGATTCTGTTTAACCAACCTAATGCAATTAATTTTAAGGTTTTAGTTACCATTTTTGCCATTAAGGATATCAAATATATAATGATTAAAAAAAGGGCTATAAAACATACCAATTGAATGCCTTTCGGATTCCAATCAACTAAATTGCTTAAAATTTTACTTCCAAGATTAGAAAATTTAAATGCACCCATTAAACCTAAAGCGAAGGCTAATATACCAGAAATTTCGATTATTAAGCCTTTATTAAGTCCTCTTAAAACACCATATGTAAGAATTATAAATGCGACAACATCAATTATATTCATCAATCTAAAGTACATTTTTTTTAAAGATCATCTTAAGAATTAAATATTTAGCATAATTCCAAAATAGATTTAAAAAAGATATTTTAATTTTGCTTTATGGTTGATGCTGTAAAAAAATACTTTGATTTAGTAAAAGCTTTCGAAAGTTTAGAACCTGATGAAATTGAAGCCTTTAGAATTAGTTATTTAGGTAAAAAGGGAATTTTAAACAGTCTTTTTTCTGATTTTAGAAAAGTGCCTTTAAAAGAAAAAAAATCATTCGGTGTTGAGCTAAACAAACTAAAGACTGCTGTCTTAGAGAAAGTAAGAGACCTAAAAGAAGTTTCCAAAAAAAAATCAGGATCTAATAAAATAAGCGATCCAACACGTTCAGCTTTTAAGATAAATACAGGAAGTAAACACCCTCTTTCCATTGTAAAAAATAGAATAATTGATATTTTCACTCAAATTGGGTTTAATATATCGGAGGGCCCTGAAATTGAAGACGATTGGCATAATTTTACAGCACTTAATCTACCTTACCATCATCCAGCAAGAGATATGCAGGACACCTTTTTTATAGAAACAAATCCTGATATACTTTTAAGAACTCATACTTCATCTGTACAAGTAAGGTATATGGAAAATAATCAGCCACCAATTAGAACAATTTCACCTGGTCGTGTTTTTAGGAATGAAGCAATATCATCAAGATCTCACTGTATATTTCATCAAATTGAAGGTTTATATGTTGCCAAGGATGTTTCTTTCGCTGATTTGAAACAAACATTAAACTATTTTACCAAGTCGCTATTTGGGAATAAAAAAATGAGACTAAGACCATCATTTTTTCCCTTTACTGAGCCAAGTGCGGAGGTAGATATTTATTGGGGTCTTGAAACAGAAAAAGATTATCGAATAACAAAAGGTACAGGGTGGTTAGAGATAATGGGCTGTGGAATGGTAGATCCTAATGTGCTTGAAAATTGCGGTATTGATTCAGAAAATTACTCTGGCTTTGCTTTTGGTATGGGGATCGAACGAATAGCGATGCTTTTATATCAGATAAGTGATATACGTTTGTTTTTTGAGAATGATATACGATTCCTTAAACAGTTCAAAACCACTATCTGATTTTATTTAAATAGTTTTTAAAATACTATCTAAGATTAATCGGATGGCAAAATGTTATTTCCTGAAGCACTTATAAATAAAATTAAACCCAAGCAATAAAAAATGGCAACTCTTAGAAACTTTTTAGATGATTTAAAATGGTTTTCTTTAAGTTTCCACCCAAGATTTACAAAACATACTGCCAATATAATTATAAAAGGGTTTACAACTAAATTACTTCGTAATTCATTGTTTGTTATTATATTAATTAGGCTATTTTCAAACCATTCATTAAAGAATGGGAAAGTGAGGTATAATGTTAAACTTATTAAAAGATGAAAGTACGAGAAAATAAGACCAAAAAGACATATTCTTAGATCTAGTGTAGAAAATTTTTTTCCTGAAATCCTGCCAAAAATACCATTCAACACATTTATAAAAAGTATTAAAAGTAATAAGATGGTCCAGTTGTAATGAAGTTTTTCAATTAAGGCAGACATAATTTAAAATTAATCTTTTTTGGGATACTGAATTTAATTACAAAAAAAACTGAATTGTCCTTACTTTTCAAAATCAACTTAAAATTTTATATTAGGGATAAATACTTGCTTCTTTATGAAAAAACTAATTCTTCTCGTTCTAGCTTTTACTGTTTTAGGGTGTTTTAAAATATCAAAAAATAAATTTGAAAAACAATCTTTTGGTATAGTTATCCATGGTGGTGCAGGGACTATTCTAAAGGAAAATATGACAGAAGAAAAAGAAAAAGAATATCGACATGCCTTAAGTGAAGCAATTAGAATTGGATATGATGTGTTAAAGAATGGAGGGACTAGTAAAGATGCTGTAGAAAAAACTATCAATTATATGGAGGATTCACCATTATTTAACGCAGGTAAAGGTGGTGTACTAACATCCGAAGGCACCATTGAATTAGATGCTTCCTTTATGGATGGTAAAACCCTTAATGCGGGTGCTGTATCAGGGGTTAAAAAAGTTAAAAATCCTATATCAGCTGCAATTAAAGTTATGGAGGAATCACCTCATGTGATGTTATCTGGTCAAGGAGCTGATATATTTTCCCAAATCCATAATTTAGAAATTGTAGATCAGGATTATTTTTTTACCGAAAGAAGAATAAACGGTTTGAAAAGAGTACAAAATGCTGAAAAGTTGAAAGGAGTTTATAAAACTCAAAATGATAGAAGTTTTCTTGAAAATCAACGTTACGGGACAGTTGGTTGTGTTGCTTTAGATAAGTCTGGCAATCTTGCGGCAGGAACCTCAACCGGTGGAATGACGAATAAAAAATGGAATCGTATAGGAGATGCTCCAATAATAGGAGCAGGAACTTATTCTAATAACTTGACATGCGCTATATCTGCTACAGGATGGGGTGAATTCTTTATACGTGCGGTAGTTGCTCATGATATTTCTGCGATTATGGAATACAAGGGTTTATCTATTCAAGAAGCAGCATATGAAGTAATTCACAATAAAGTTGGGGCATTAGGGGGTAATGGTGGTATTATTGGAATTGACAGTAATGGCAATATTGCTATGGAGATGAATACGTCAGGAATGTACAGAGCTCACATGAACGAAGAAGGTAAATTAGATGTCAAAATATATAAAGACGAATAATTTTAAAGTAATTTCATTTCAAATTTATTTTCAGATAAAATAAGTAATAAATAAAACTTCTTATTGATAGCAATTTAAGCTAATCTTTTATGGATAAAGAGATTCAAGTAGATAAAGCAAGAAAAATAATTCATGTAGATATGGATGCATTTTACACATCTGTAGAACAGCTTGATCGTCCTGAACTTCGTGGTTTAGCGATAGCAGTAGGTGGAGAAAGCTCGAGGGGAGTTGTTTCAGCTGCTAGTTACGAAGCACGAAATTTTGGTGTAAAAAGTGCTATGAGTGGAATAGTTGCTAAAAAACTTTGCCCAAATCTAATTTTTGTAAAACCTCGCTTTGAGAGATATAAAGAAATATCTAATAAAATTCAATCTATTTTTAGAGAGTATACTTCTTTAGTAGAACCACTTTCTTTGGATGAAGCTTTTCTGGATGTTTCTAACTATCCATCTGCTACTATTCTTGCAAAAGAAATTAGATTAAAAATTAAAGAAGAAACTGGTTTAACTGCATCTGCAGGAATTTCAATCAATAAATTTTTGGCAAAAATAGCTAGCGATTGGAACAAACCAAATGGCCAAAAAACACTACCTCCTGGAGAAATACATTCCTTTTTAGATAATCTAGATGTTAAAAAATTTCATGGCATAGGGAAAAAAACTAGAGAAAAAATGTATCAATTAGGGATATATTCAGGTAAAGACTTAAAGTTTTACACAAAAGATTTTTTGATTTCTCATTTTGGCAAGGCTGGTAAATATTATTACGAAATAGTAAGAGGGGTTCATAACAGTCCAATTAGGGCATTTAGAATTCCAAAGTCTGTTGGATCTGAAAGCACATTTGAAAAAAATTTAAGTAGTGAAATTTATTTGGAAGAAAAATTAAAAAATATATCAAGCTTATTAGAAAAAAGATTATCAAAAATTAAAATTGCAGGTAAAACGATAACCTTAAAAATTAAATATAGTGACTTTAATCAACAAACAAGAAGTAAAACTGGAGATCTATATTTATCATCTAAAGAACTAATATTTGAAGAAGCAAAAAAACTGCTATATAAGGATAAGCTATCGGAATCAGTTCGATTGATTGGGATCACACTTTCAAACTTTAATAACCCAGAAAATAAAAGAAAAAATAAAAAAATCCCCAAAACTTCTCAGCTAAGTTTACCATTTTAAATAGTAGAAACCCTAAGTGTATTTACCATCCCTTTTGATTTAATTGGCATTGCTGTAAGGTTTACAACAAAATCATCTTTTTCAATATATCCTTTTTCTAATGCTATTCTATTAATTTCTTCAACCGTTTTATCTGTACTGTTTAGATTATTGTAGTAAAATGTTTTTACTCCCCACAGTAAATTAAGTTGATTTAAAATTTTTCTATTAGAAGTGAAGACCAATATGAGTGACTGGGGTCTCCAAGCTGATATCTGAAATGCAGTATAACCACTGTTAGTAAGAGTACAAATTGCTTTCGCAGTTATATCATTCGACAATTTAGCAGCATGATAGCAAATTGATTTAGTAATAAATCTTTTTGTGCGAATTGTAGGCGGGCTTTGAGGGACACTAATTAGATGTGAATTCTCTACTGAAATTAAAATATCAGACATATTATTTATTACATCAATAGGATACTTACCTACAGAAGTTTCAGCAGACAGCATCACTGCGTCAGCTCCATCAATCACAGAGTTAGCAACGTCATTAACTTCTGCACGTGTTGGGGTAAGACTATCAATCATAGTTTCCATCATCTGAGTTGCAATTATGATTGGGATCCGAGCCTTTTTTGCCAAGTGAACTAGTTGCTTTTGAAGAAGAGGAACTTCTTGGGCTGGAACCTCTACACCTAAATCTCCGCGAGCCACCATGATACCGTCTGAATAAGCTATTATTTTATCAATATTTTCTATTGCTTCTGGCTTTTCAATTTTTGAAATTATAGGTATTTTTTTATCAAGATATTTTTTCATTAGTTCTTGAAGATCAATGATATCTTGGCTCTGCCTAACAAATGAAAGAGCTATCCAGTCGATATCTTGATTAAATATAAATTCAGCATCCCTAACATCTTTTTCTGTTAGGGCAGGAAGAGATATTTTTGTGTTTGGGAGATTAACACCCTTGTTTGATTTTAGTTGACCTCCTTGAATAACCCTTGCTTTTACCTCATTAAGTTTATCTGATGACAGCACTTCAAAAATAAGTTTCCCATCGTCGAGCAAAATTTTTTCACCTTTAGAAACATCCATAGGAAAATTTTGATAATTCATATAGACCTTATAATTATCTCCTTCAAATGGTGAATGAGTTGAAAAGATTATTTCATCTCCTTCTTCTATAAAAGTATTTTCTTTGATTTTACCTATTCTTAATTTAGGACCTTGCAAATCTCCTAAAATGGCTGTATTAGTTTCAAGATTTTTGTCAACCTTTCTAATTAAGAGTATACTTTGTTTGATTTCATCATAATTTGCGTGAGAAAAATTAATACGAAAAACATTTACACCAGCTAGAATCATTTTTTTAATAATTTCTTCTGAAGAAGTTGCAGGTCCAAGTGTTGCAACTATTTTGGTCTTTTTATTAAAATTCATCAGCAGAGTATTAGATTTTTACTCATAATTTTTTCAGGGATAACATATACTAAAGAAACCATAGGCATTATCAAAAGTTCTTTATGTATTAATTTGTGTAAATCTTTATCGTTTGATTTTATAAAGAAGTCAACTTGTTTAAATTCTTTCAATAAATATAATTCATTTCTTTCTGGTACATTAAAAAGGGTATTATTATTTATGGAATTTGAAAAATTTTCTAAGACACATTTATTAGAAATTAAATTACAATATTTATGATTTATTTTATCGGTAAATTCGAATATGTTAAATACTCCTTCATCTAAATAATTCTTAATATCATTATTCGATCTTCTTAGCTTTAGTAATCCATTTTTATTTATAAAATAGGCAAGTTGAAACCCTTCACATGTGGTATGCACAGCAATCCAATACTCTTTCTCACTTTCTTCATCAAGATCTATGTAGTGTATTTTTTTAACCATATTTATTTTGTGATTTTTCAGGGCGCAATTTCAAAATACGGACAGCAATTTTAGCTGCTTTTTCCTCAGCTCTTTTCTTGGATGTGTCTTTAGACTTAATCAAAAGATTATTTTCTAAAAAAATTTCAGATGAGTAATTACTTTTTAAACCCACTTTGTCAGATTCTTGAGTTATAAACTCAATTTCTTTCTTCTCCTTTTGACTCCATTCAATTAGAAATGCCTTGTGACTTAAAACAATTTTATCTAAATTTTCGATATCTACATATCGCAAAATTATTTTATTAATCACATAATTCTTGGTTTTATTGTATCCCTTGTCTATAAAAATGGCACCAACCAAAGATTCCAGAAGATTACCATGTATATCGTCACCAAAGTTTTTGTGATGATTAGAAATTTTTGCAAATTCAAAAAGACACATTTGTTTTCCTATTTCATTGAGTTTTGATCTGCTAACTATTTTTGCTCTTAATTTGGTTAAATCACCTTCCTTGGCATAAGGATAGTATTCAAATAAAAATTCAGCAACTATGCTTGTTAATAAGGCGTCACCTAGAAATTCGAGGCGTTCAAAGTTTATTATTTGACCAGTCGAATTTTTTAAATTTGCTGAACTATGAGTAAAAGCCTCTTCAAAAAGATCTTTATTAAATACTTTTATGTTTAATTTTCGTTGAATTTTTTGAGCAAAATTTTCTGATAATGAAAATTTTGAGCCCCTTATGTACTTTAAAAGTTTCACACAATTACTTTAATTAATCTTTTTGAATAAGACACAAGCATTGTGTCCACCAAATCCAAATGTGTTTGAAAGGGCCACGTTAACCTTTCTTTTTTCAGCTTTACCAAATGTAAAATTGATTTTTTCATCTATTTTTTCGTCTCGGGTTTTATGGTTAATTGTAGGTGGTACTATATTGTTTTCTATAGCCATAATTGAAGCTATTGCTTCAATTGCCCCTGCAGCCCCAAGAAGATGACCTGTCATTGATTTTGTAGAATTTATATTCATTTTATAGGCATGGTCTTTAAATAAATTTACAATTGCGTTCGATTCTGCAATATCTCCCAATGGAGTTGATGTACCGTGCATATTAATGGTGTCAACTTCGTCTAAACGAGTGTTTGCATCTTTGAGACAATTTTCCATTACTTTAATAGCTCCCAGTCCCTCTGGATGAGGTGCTGTCATATGATAGGCATCAGCAGAAAGACCTCCTCCCGAAAATTCAGCATAAATTTTGGCTCCGCGTGCAATTGCATGTTCATAAGATTCTAAAATTAATGCTCCTGAACCTTCACCCAAAACAAAACCATCTCTATTTTTATCAAAAGGGCGGGAGGCACTTTTTGGATCATCGTTTCTCTTTGAAAGAGCATGCATTGCATTAAATCCACCGATACCTGCTTTCGTCACAGCGGCTTCTGAACCTCCAGTGACAATTACATCTGCGTATCCTAAACGGATATAATTTAAGCTATCAATCATCGCATTCGAAGCTGAAGCACAAGCAGATACAGTTGCAAAATTTGGCCCCCTAAATCCATATTTTATAGAGATCAAGCCAGGGGCAATATCAGCTATCATCTTAGGTATAAAGAATGGATTGAATCTTGGATTTTCATTTCCCGAAGCAAAATTTAATACTTCATTTTGAAACGTCTCCAAGCCTCCAATTCCTGCACCCCAAATTACACCAATACGATCCTTGTTAACTTTTTCTAATAAAAGACCAGAATTTTTTATTGCTTCTTCAACAGAAACTAAAGCATATTGCGCGAAACGGTCATATTTTCGTGATTCCTTACGATCGAAAAAATCTAATGGGTCAAAATTCTTGAGTTCACAAGCGAATTGTGTTTTAAATAATTTAGGATCAAAATAAGTTATTTTGTCAGCACCACTGGTACCAGCTATTAAACCCTCCCAATATTCAGAGAGGGTATTTCCAATTGGTGTAAGTGCTCCCAATCCGGTAACTACTACGCGTCTTGGTTTCATTATACTTTTTTAATCGGATTGTTCAATAAATTTGATAGCTTGACCAACAGTTGCAATATTTTCCGCTTGGTCATCGGGAATTTGGATGTCAAATTCTTTTTCGAATTCCATAATTAATTCTACGGTATCCAATGAGTCTGCACCTAAGTCATTGGTAAAGCTTGCTCCATCAACAACTTCGTTTTCGTCCACTCCTAGTTTATCAACAATAATGGCTTTTACTCTTGAGGAAATGTCTGACATAATTAATCTTTGTTTAAATTAAGTGTCAACAAAAATATAAAACTTTAAAAGAATTCTATGGATTGTGATTGAATATTAACCTTAATTTTATTTAAAGTTAAATAATTATGCTCTCAAAAATAACTCAATACTCAATCTTTTATATGATTTAAATGCCAAAAAAAATTGTTTTGTTAGCTTCTGGGAATGGTACAAATGCAGCAAATATTTGCCGTTTTTTTCATAAGGATAATAAAGTTGTCGTAATATCTGTTTTCACAAATAATCCCTTAGCTAGAGTTATAGAGCGAGTTAAAGAATATGGAATCAAAGCGGAAGTATTTGATAAAACTTCTTTTAACAAAGGGGATCTACTTAAAACGATATGTTCTCTAAATCCAGATTTAATTGTTTTAGCAGGTTTTTTATTAAAATTAGGACCAGACTGGATTCGTGCTTTTCCAGATAAGATACTTAATATTCATCCAGCCCTTTTACCAAAATATGGTGGTAAGGGAATGTTTGGGAATAATGTTCATCAAGCAGTTAAGGATAACAAAGAAAATGAAACTGGTATTACTATTCATTATGTAAATGAAGACTTTGATAAGGGTAAAATTTTATATCAAAAGAAAGTCAAAATAGATCTTGATGATACAATTGAAGAAATTGCACTCAAAATACATCAATTAGAGTATGTTTATTTTCCAAAAATCATTAAAAAAATTTTAAAAAATCAAGTTAATGAGTGCTAAATCTATTCACTTATATACCGATGGATCTTCCCAAGGGAACCCAGGCCCAGGGGGTTACGGTATAATATTAGAATGGGTTGGCACATCATATAAAAGGGAGTTTTCGCAAGGTTATTTTCTTACAACTAACAATAGGATGGAATTATTAGCTGTTATTGTAGGATTAGAGATGCTAAAGGAATCAGGCATTGAAGTAACTGTTTACAGCGATTCAAAATACGTGATTGATGCTGTGGAAAAAAAATGGCTATTTAATTGGCAAAAAATTAATTTTAAAGGTAAAAAGAATAGTGATCTTTGGCTACGATTTATAAAAGTTTACGAAAAACATAGAGTTTCTTTTCAATGGATTAAAGGACATAATAATCATCCACAAAATGAAAGATGTGATAGAATGGCGTCAATGGCTGCAAAAAAGAAAAATTTAATTCGAGATATAGGTTTTGAAACAAATAACAAAAAGGTTTAGTTTGATTAACTATGCAATTAAATTAGATAAATGTTTCAAAAATATTAAGATGGTAATAGACTTTATTAATTTTACAAAATGAATAACAAACTTTTGGTTTTGGGCACTATCGCCTATGACTCAATAGAATCACCTTCAGGGGCTGTAAAAAAAATTTTAGGGGGTTGCGCCACTTACATTGGTTTATCTGCATCAAAGTTCAAAACATCTTGTTGTTTAGTCTCAATAGTAGGGGAAGATTTCGAAAATTCTTATTTTAAATTGTTTGAATCCAATGGGGTAGATACATCAGGAGTCCATTTTGTATCAAATGAGAAAACATTTTTTTGGAGCGGCAGATATCTTGATAATTTTAATGACAGAATAACCATAGAAACTCAATTGAATGTTTTAACTAAATTTAAACCTGTTGTTCCAAATAAGTTCCTTGATGCAAGTATTGTCTTGTTAGGGAATCTTGACCCTAATTTGCAATTAGATGTGTTAAATCAAATGAAAAATCCAAAATTTGTAATTATGGACACTATGAATTTTTGGATTGAAGGATATAGAACAAAATTAGATGAAATAATAAGTAAAGTCGATTTAATTTCTGTAAATGAAGAGGAGGCAAGACAGTTGACGGATTCACTTTCTATAATTGATTCAGCCAAAAAACTCCAAGCGATGGGACCAAAAAATGTAATCATAAAAAAAGGTGAGCATGGTGCAATACTTTTTTGTGACAAAAAAATTTTTCAAGTACCTGCATTTCCATTGAAAAAAATTTTCGATCCCACTGGCGCTGGTGACAGTTTTATAGGAGGTTTTGCTGGAAGTTTGTCTGAAAAAAAACAACTTTCTTTTCAGGCAATGAAAACGGCTGCAGTAAAGGGCTCAGCTATTGCTTCATTTACTGTTCAACAATTTGGTACTAAAGAATTAGAAAACTTGACATTTCGAAAATTAAATAAAAGAATAAAGGAATTTAAATCGTTAACCAATTTTGAAATTTAAAGAAACCAATATCAATTTATTCAAATGAGCGATATCATTAAACATGAGTGTGGCATTGCCCTTTTACAATTAAAAAAACCATTATTATACTATAAAGAGAAATATGGTAGTGCATTATATGGGATTAATAAAATGTATTTATTGATGGAAAAACAGCATAATCGTGGACAAGATGGTGCTGGCTTTGCGAGTATTAAATTTGACATGTTACCAGGGGAGCGTTATATAAGTAGGGTTAGATCTGCTAAACCACAACCCATTCAAAATATTTTTAAAACTATAAAGGAGCGGGTTAGAAAGCAAATTAAAATTTCACCAGACCTATTATCTGATGTAGAAAAATTAAAAAAAGAAGTTCCATATATAGGGGAGTTAATGCTTGGACATGTAAGGTATGGAACCTTTGGGAAAAATAATATCGAAAGTGTTCATCCCTTTTTAAGACAAAACAATTGGATGCATCGAAATCTAATTGTAGCGGGAAATTTTAATCTTACAAACGTAAATCAACTTTTTGATAATCTTGTTGATCTAGGACAGCATCCTAAGGAGAGAGCTGACACTGTTACTGTAATGGAAAAAATTGGTCATTTCCTTGACGATGCTGTAGCAAAGATTTACAAAAACTTGCGTAACGAGGGGTATTCTAAAGCAGAAGCCTCTCCATTAATAGCAGAACGCCTAAAGCTCTCAAAGATTTTAAGAAAAGCATCAAAAAATTGGGATGGAGGATATGCAATGGCAGGCCTCTTAGGCCACGGAGATTCTTTCGTTCTTAGAGACCCGGTTGGGATTCGACCAGTTTATTATTATTCAGATAATGAGATTGTTGTAGTAGCATCTGAACGGCCTGCAATACAAACAGTATTCGATGTACCTTATTCTAATGTAGAGGAATTGAGTCCTGGTTATGCAATAATTACCAAAAAAAATGGTAATACATATATTAAAGAAATTTTAGAGCCTAAACAGAAAAGAGCGTGCTCATTCGAAAGAATATACTTTTCTCGAGGAGGAGATTCTGAAATTTATCAGGAAAGAAAAAATTTAGGCAAAGCTTTATTTCCTCAAGTATACAAATCCATAAAAGGAGATTTAGAAAACACAGTTTTTTCTTTTATACCGAATACAGCTGAAACATCCTTTTATGGTATGATTGGTGCAGTTCAAGATCACGTAAGAGATCTTTTTAAGAAAGAGTTGAACAAAGAAAAGAAACTCAACATTGATAACCTTACTAAAATGTTAAACTTAAAACCAAGAATTGAAAAAATTGCTATAAAAGATGCGAAACTAAGAACATTTATAACAGAAGATAGTGACAGAGATGACCTAGTAGCTCATGTTTATGACATAACATATGGTGTTGTAAAAAATAGTGATAATCTTGTAATTATTGATGACAGCATTGTAAGGGGAACTACATTACAGAAAAGTATATTAAGAATGTTAGATCGGTTGGAGCCTAAAAAAATTATTGTTGTTTCAAGCGCACCACAAATAAGGTATCCAGATTGTTATGGTATTGATATGGCTAAATTGGAAGAATTTATAGCATTTCGTGCTGCTTTGAAGCTTCACGAGGATCGTGGGACTAAAGAAAAAATTGTAAAAGATGTGTATCAAAATTGTTTGAATGCTATAGAAAATGGACTAGAATCTCCTGAAAATTATGTGAAAGAGATATATAAACCCTTTTCTGATGAGGAAATTTCGTATAAGATTTCAGAAATATTAAAAACAAATGACATAAATGCGGAGATAGAGGTAATCTTCCAAACGATTAGTGGGTTGAAAAAAGCTTGTCCTAAAAATCACGGGGATTGGTATTTTTCAGGGGATTATCCAACACCAGGTGGTCGCAGAGTTGTGAACAATGCTTTTGTAAATTTTGTAGAGAAAAAAAATAAAAGGGCTTATTAGTTTTTTCTCTTAAAAGAATAAATCAACCGATAAAGCAGCTTGCTTACGAAATAGAATTATATTATATCATTATATAAGCTTGTAACTTTTTCCCAGTTAATTACATTAAAAAATGCATTAATGTAATCTAGTCTTCTGTTTTGATAGTTAAGATAGTATGCGTGTTCCCAGACGTCAATCCCTAAAATAGGAGTTCCCGAGCAGCTAATTCCAGGCATCAAAGGATTATCCTGATTAGCAGTTGAACAGACCTCAACAGAACCATCTTTATTCGCACAAAGCCAAGCCCAACCTGAGCCAAACTGTGTCCCAGCTGCTTTGGAAAATTCTGTTTTAAAATTTTCAAATGAGCCAAATTCATTATCTATTGAGTCTAACAAGATACCTTCAGGTAAACCTCCACCATTAGGAGACATTATTTGCCAAAATAAACGATGATTATAGAAGCCTCCACCATTGTTTCGGACAGCTTTATTATTTAGATCTAGCTCATTTAGTATTTCTTCAATTGAAAGATCTGCAAGTGGAGTATCAGCAATAGCACTATTCAGATTATTTGTGTAACCGTTATGATGCTTAGTATGATGGATTTCCATAGTCCTAGCATCAATGTGAGGTTCTAATTCGTTGTAATCATATGATAAAGAGGGTAATTCAAAAGCCATGTTTTATTTTTTAAAATTTAACAAAATTAAAATTTCTTTTTGCAATAAAAGACAAAGATTGTAAAAGCATTAAATTTAAATTAGAATTTTAACATTTTGGCTAAAAATCATTTCAAAATTATAAACGCATCGGCAGGTTCTGGGAAAACTTATAATTTGGTACATGAATATTTAAAAATTTTATTAGAAAATCCCTCAAATAATGCTTTTAGACATTCTTTAGCATTGACATTCACAAATAAATCAGTTAATTCAATGAAAAGTAGAATACTCGAGACATTATTTTTACTTTCTATTGAATCAAATGATGTAAAATCCTACTCCGAAGATTTTTGTAATTTTTTTAATATTTCGAAAAAAGAGTTGGCTTCTAGGTCAATGTTCATTTTAAAAAAAATTTTTTTAGAATACGGAGCTTTCAGTGTTATTACGCTTGACAAATTTTCTCATAGACTGGTCCGAACATTTTATCGAGAATTTAATTTGCCGTTTGGTTTTGAAGTATCATTAGATTTAGAAAGTTTAATTGAGGAGACAATAGACTCAATTCTAGATGAGATAGGAATAGATAAATTAATATCTAAATATCTTTTGGATTTTAGTCTGCAAAAAATAAATAATGATAAAGATTGGGATGTAGAGATAGATTTAAAAGAATTCGTCCCTATACTTTTTAATGAGAACGATAGAATCCCCGTAAATTATATAAAAAATAGAAATACTAAAATATTAGAAGCAGATAGAGTTTTATTAAGTAAGCTTTTAAAAAATGAGAAATTAAAAGTTTTAAAAAAAGCAGGGGAGGCATTAAAATTTTTAAAGAGTTTAGATTTAAAAGCTAATGATTTCACTCAAAAAAGAGTTCACAAGTATTTTGAAAATATTAGTAAGGGATCAATCACTACAAAATATTTTGAACAGTTAGAATTTTCTTTATCAGGGAGAAAACCTATATATAATTTTTCTTTATCTGAAGAGAAAAAAGTTTTGATTGATAAGAATAAAGATAAAATTGAGCATTATTTTCTCAGTGTTAAAAAAAGTATAACCCAAATATTATTAATAGAACGAACTCTAGCATCTTGGACCCCAAGATTGCTTTTGCAATTGATGGAAGAGCGTTTAGAAAGGATTCAGAATGAAAAGAAAATTAGGATTAACTCAGACTTCAACAAAAAAATTAACCTACTAGTCAAAGATGAACCTACTCCATATATCTATGAAAGATTAGGTGTAAGGTACAAACATTATTTTTTAGACGAATTTCAAGATACATCTACTCTACAATGGAGCAATTTAATTCCCTTAATTTCTAACTCTGTCGAGGGCGAAAGTTTATCTGGGGAAAAAGGATCTCTTTTTTTAGTGGGTGATCCAAAGCAATCTATCTATAGATGGAGAGGAGGAGATATGAACCAATTTATTGACTTGGTTAATAATATTAAAAACCCTTTTCAAATTTCTGCTAGCCAAGAAACATTAAAAACAAATTACAGATCATTTAAAGAGATTGTAGATTTTAATAAAGGTCTTTTCCAAATTATATCAGATAGTTTTGAAAATAAATATTACAGGAGGCTTTATGGAGAGTCAAGTTGGCAAAAACATATTTACGAAGGTGGATATATAAATGTCCAAGCTATTAGTAAAGAAGGTATAAAAGGAATAACAACTCCACAATATATTTCTAAAACAGTCGAGATTATAAAAAAACTTGTCAAAAATGGATATGATCAAGCTGATATAGCAATTTTGGTCCGAAAAAAAGAACAAGCTACCGAAATTGGTAATGAAATGATAAAAGAGGGATTCAATATATCTTCATCAGAATCCATGTTGGTGAATAATTCTATTAAAGTACAATTAATAATTGCTATTCTGTATTTATCATCAAATCCAAATTCATCTCGACATCATAAAACTATATTTGACGTTCTATATGAATTAAGCAATAGAAAAATCATAGATTATCACCAATTTGCAAAAAACAATTTAAATGTAAAAACATCTATTTTTTTCAATCAACTTGAAAGTAATTTTGGACTAAAATTAGATCTAGGAAAAATTAAATCTAAAACAATTTTAGATGCTGTAGATTACATTTTAATAAGTTTATCAAATTTTGATACGGATGATATATACTTATCATCATTTTTGGAAGACGTATTAGAGTTTTCCAAATCATTTGCATCTTCAATAGACTCCTATCTAAGTCACTGGGAAATACAGTCTGCTAGATTAAGAATAGCAACATCAGAGACCGACGAATCTATTAAGCTTATGACTATTCACAAAGCAAAGGGCCTTGAGTTTCCAGTTGTCATACTTCCATTTATGGATTCTCCAATATATCCCAATATTATTGAAAAAATATGGTATCCTTTCAAGGATAAAAACTTTAAAAATATAGGATGGGGGTGGTTTAATTTCTCAAATGAAATTCAATATTATGGCAAAGAAGGTAATGAGCTACATAAGTCATATCGCCTTAGTCAAAAATTAGATGCTCTTAACGTTCTTTACGTGGCATTAACTCGGGCCGTAGAGGCAATGTTTATAATTACAAAGGAAGTAGACGAAGGAGAAAATACATATGCTCATTTACTTAAAAAATATATTATGAGTGAGGGACAAGGTTTTAATTCAAAAACTCCATTCACTAGGGGAGAATTATTAATTAGAGCAAATAAAAATCAAGGATTAATTGAAAAGTCTGAAATAAATAGTCATTATTCTTTGCAACTAAATTTAGGTTGGAAGCAACACTTTATATTAGATTCAATAAAAAAGAAAAATTTTAAAAGCTCTCAAGCAAAGGGTGTTTTAATGCATAATTTGTTAGCTCAAATAATTACTTCAGATATGGTGGCTGATGTTCTTCAAAAAGCCATAGATGACAAAATTCTTCCAATTAAAATTAAAGGTTTTGTTGAAAAGAGCTTAAGAAAAGTTGTTACACATGCTGAATTGAAGTCTTTATATAATGGTGAAGATAAAGTTTTGTGTGAAGAAGATCTACTTGTTCCAAACGGGCCTACTCTAAGACCAGATCGAATAAATATCAAAAAATCCGGGGGAATATGTGTAATTGATTACAAAACAGGAACTCCAAAAAAAACAGATCAATCACAAATCTTATCTTACTCAACAGTTTTAAATAATATGGGATATTTTGATATAGAAAATATTTTAGTTTATATAAATGATAAAGTACAAATTTTAAAAATTTAAATATAACCTTTAACTCTTTGAGTTTACATCTAATAATTTCAAATCTGATTATTTACATTTAAAGATGCAAACTTTTTTAGATCATGTTGCCGAAAAAATAGCTTCTTCAACTCATAAATGGGATAAGATAAAAGTAATAGTTCCAAATAATAGGGCTATAATTTTTTTGAAAGAATGTTTTAAAAAAGTAATTGACCGCCCGATTATTGCTCCTAAAATTTTGACTATTGACGAATTTATAAAAGATCTCTCAGGGATCAAACCTATATCAAAACCAGAAATTATTTTAAGTTTTTATGAGGTTTACAGTGAAAATACCCCTATTAAGGAATTAGAATCATTCAGTAATTTTTCTGGATGGGCTTCTAAATTAATTGAAGAATTTAATGAGATCGATAGTCAACTAATAGATAGTAAAGAACTTTTCAATTATATGATTGCCATTAAGAATTTAGAGAATTGGAGGCCTGAGAAAAAAGGAGAGTTAAGTAAAATTCATTATAACCTGCAAGGAAAAGTATTTATTTATTACAATAAACTTTATAAAAAACTTTTAAATAGTCAAAATGGTTATTATGGATTACGCATTAGAGAAGCTATAAAAAATTTACCATTTTACATTGAAGAGGAAATCCCATATCATTTTTTTATAGGATTTAATGCGCTAACAAAATCTGAATCAATTTTAATTCAAGAGATGATTTCAGCACAAAAAGCAGAAATCCTATGGGATATTGACATTAAATTCTTTGAAGATTCATATCATAGTGCTGGACATTTTATAAGGAAATATTATAAAGAATGGAAAGTTCTTAAAAAGCAAACAAAACAAGAGTTTCAAAACTTTTTTTCAGACCAAAAAAAAATTGAAATTATTAAAACGTTTAATAATAATACTCAGGCAAAAACAGCTGTGAAAATTGCATCTAAATTATATGAAGAACTACCTCAAGAATCAACAGTAATAGTTCTTGGAGATGAAAACCTTTTAAAAGCTTCACTTTCTGTATTGCCTGAAAAATTACCATGGAATATTACAATGGGCTATCCATTAAAAAATACATTGTTAACAGGATTTCTTATGTTATATTTTGAATTACACGAAAGTGTTAGTCAAAAAGGATTCCCTTACAGAAAATTAAAAGAATTTTCAATTTTGATCTTTGTTAAAAGGATTTTTAAGAAAACAAACTCAAGAAGTAATTTATTAATTCAAAGAAATCTAAATTACGTTAGTGTTGATAAACTTTGTAAAAATGATAAAACAGGGGCATTATTTTATACTCCATTTAAAAATTCAAAACAATTTTTAAAGCAGATAAAACAGATAATTAAAATTACTAGGAACAGTTTTATAGCCGAAGAAGATGAGCCCTATCACATTCAGGTTTGTGAAATTTTCCTTGGGTTTTTTGAAAAGCTAAATAAATATTGTCAAGATTATAATTTCATAAAATCAGTCTCAGATATAAGGATAGTTTTTGAAACTATGTTATCTGAAGAAACGTTAAATTTTGACGGAGATCCATTAAGTGGAATTCAAGTTATGGGATTACTAGAAACAAGGCTTTTGGATTTTGATAATGTTGTAATTACAAATTTAAATGAGGGGATTTTACCCAAAGCAGAAAATTCATTTTCGTTTTTTCCATTTGATGTTAGGAAAAAGTTTGAAATGAATACATTCCTAGAACAGGATCATCTCTATTCATATCATTTTTTTAGGCTTTTACAAAGGGCAAAAAAAATATTCCTCTTGTATAATGCTTCTTCCGAAGATTTCATTTCTTCAGAACCAAGTAGATTTTTAATGCAATTAGAATATTTCAAACAGCCAAACCATGAATTAAAGCAAAAGAAAATTCAGTTGCCTTTCCCTGAGCTAAGAACAAAAAATAAATTAGTTGAAAAGACAGAAAAAATTTTAATTGATTTAAAAAAAATTGGAAATGATGGGTTTTCACCTTCCTCATTATGTCAATATATAAGGAATCCATACTCGTTTTATGAAAAACGAGTTCTTAAAATACCTGAGACAAAAGAATCTAGTAAATATTTAAATGCAATAGATAAAGGTGTTATAGTACATCAAGTACTTGAAGATTTATATTCACCCTACCTTTCTAAGACTATGAGAACAAATTATTATGATGAAATGCTTGAAATTATTCCAGAAAAATTAGATATAAAGTTTAATTTGTTGACTAATAATAGTGATATTAAAACAGGGAAAAATGCATTGATTTATAATATTATAGAAAAAATTATATCAAAATTTATTATTTCTGAAAAGAATCTTGTACAAAATGGGTTAAAACTTGAAATACTTGCTTTAGAATACGAATTCAAAAAAACTATATATATTAATTCATTGGGTGAAAGTCAAAATTTTAAAGGAACCGTTGATCGAATTGATTTAGTGGACGGAGTTTTAAGATTTGTGGATTATAAAACAGGCAGTTTAAACTCATCTGATATGACGTTAAGTAAATGGGAGGATTTAACCACAAATGCAAAGAAAAATGCTCTTTTCCAAGTGCTTATATATGCTTATTTTTTAAAAAATGACTTCAATTATGAGAAAGTTATCGCGGGTGTTATACCACTTAGAACATTTAAAAATTATTTTATACCTGCTTCTAAAAAAATTAATAGCAGGAAAAAGAATATCTTGGAAATAAATCCTAGTATTTTAAATCAATTTGAAGACGTACTTTGTAATTTAATACTTGAAATTTTTGATCCCTCAGTACCAATTGTAGAGAAGATAATCTAACTTACTAAGATTATATTTAAAAGCACTTTTAGTCTTTTTTATTAATTTTATGCGATTATTATTTGTTAGTTAATATAATTATAGATGGCTAAAAAAGACGATTTTGATAAAATAGACACTAACAAAGACGGTTTTATATCAAGAGAAGAATTTGATGCAGCAGACCAGTCTGCCGGTGTTGAACGAGAAAAGCTTAATTGGTTTTTAAGATTAATCACTCTTGGAGATCGTTTTGATATAAAAGACTTTTGGGATAGAGTCAAAAAATCTATTGTAGAATTTGTTATTCTTGTTTTTGGTGTTACCGTTTCTTTTGGCATAGAGCAACAAGGAGGAGAGTCAGACAACCGTCATGATGGAATAGAAAATTTACAAAATTTGAGACAGGAAGTAGATGAAATCATTGCATATACTGACGAGTATATCGAACAAATTGATTGGGTTACAGACATGTATCAAAAACAATATGATAAATGGGAAAAAGATAATGATAGCGTATTTATACACTGGCAGTTAGATGAAGAGGAACCAGACGGAAAATATTACTTTTCTCCAATGGGAATGTATAATAATAGAAACCCATTTGACCCTCCTAGGGTTAATTTTGATGCTATTAAACTAGACGGAACATTTCGTTTGCTCCCAAGGAATGTAGGCTTAAAAATGACTGAAATTTATGATGGAACTGAGCTTAAGTATTTGATCGAAAATACTGGAGTAAAAGAGGAGCGTTATGTGAATCAATTTATTGACAGGGTTGCAAATAGATGGGTTTTTGATTTACCTTGGGTAAATTTAGATTACAATGAATTTTGGATAGAAAACAGAAAGTATATTCAAAACGATAAATTCATGAAATACAACTTATTCAAAAGATTAGATTTATGGCAATGGTCTGTAAAAGATCAATTACAAGAATACAGAAACTCACTGACTGAAAGTACTAAAATGTTAGATTCTGTAATTGCTGTAAGGGATAGTGAGTTTGAATTTATTTGGTGGGTACTAAATCCTAAGGATTAGCCTTTGAAATTAAATCTGAAACTAATTTACCAGAGATTATTGCTGGTGGAACTCCAGGACCAGGAACTGTTAGTTGCCCTGTAAAGTACAAATTTTTCACTCTTTTACTTTTTAGTTTTGGACGTAAAAATGCTGTTTGAAAAAGCGTGTTAGCTAACCCATACGCGTTGCCTTTGTAGGAATTATATTCACTAACAAAGTCATTAATACAAAACGACTCGCAAAAAAGAATTTCTTTTTTTATTGGCTGGTGAGTCAATTTTTCTAGTCTGCTGATAACCAAATCAAGGTAATGATCTCTAATTTTTTTGGTATCCTCTATTCCGGGAGCAATTGGAACTAGTATAAAGCAAGCTTCTTTTCCTTTTGGAGCCATTGAAAAATCTGTAATTGAGGGAAAGTTTGCATAAAAAAGTGGATTATCAGGCCATGAAGGAGAGTCATAAATAGTATTAGCATGTTTGTCAAAGTCAACGTCAAAAAAAAGAGAATGATGGGATACATTTTCAACTTTTTTATTTAAGCCGATATAAAATAATAATGAAGAGGGGGCAAAAACTTTTTTATCCCAGTATACGTTGCTATACCTTCTATATTTTTTATCTAAAAGAGTTTCTGAATGATGGTAGTCAGCACCTGACAAAACAACATCAGTTTTTAAAGTATCCCCATTAATTTTTATACCAGCTACATTTCCAAAGTCATTCACAACTATTTTTTCAACATTAGATTCAGTATGGAATTTTACACCTAGGGATTTAGCAAGTGAAGACATTGCTTCAACTACACTATACATTCCTTTTTCAGGGTGCCATGTTCCTAATCCAAAATCTGCATAATTCATAAAATTGTAGAAAGAGGGAGTTTCTGAGGGTTTAGCACCAAGGAAAAGAACAGGGAATTGCAGTATTTGTCTAAGCTTAGGGCTTTCAAAATCTTTACATACGTCTCTTTTTATATTACTTAAAAAGTATTTTATCTTTTTTATTGTTGTTGGTGTAATAAGTTCTAACGGGCTAATTCCTGGGCGATAAACAAGATCTTTAATTGCTATATCATAGTTTTCATTTGCACTTTTGATAAACTTCTTAAGTTTTTTACTACTATCTTTTTCCTCTTTTTCAAAAACATCATAAATTTTTTCGAGAGAATCACCTATGCATATACTTTCGTTTTCTCCAAAAAAAACTTGATAACCAGGATCTAACCTTTCTAACTTATAAAAGTCAGCTGTTTTTTTCCCAAAATCATTAAAAAATGATTCGAAAACATCAGGCATCCAATACCAAGACGGGCCCATATCAAAAGTAAATCCCTCCTTTTTTAGTTGACGTGCTCTTCCTCCAAGAGTTTTATTTTTTTCATAAACGTTTACTTCAAAACCACTCTTTGCTAAATAGGAAGCAGCTGACATGGATGAAAATCCAGAGCCTATAATTGCAATTTTTTTACTCATAGCTTTACAAAGATACCATAAAAAAGGTGGAGAAAAATCTAAACTTTATCAATAGAGTCCTCACTTGCAGGCCCAGATAATGCCTCGTGTTGTCATTTTCCATACCTCAGGAATATCAAAATTTTCTATTGAGTGGCCAATAGAATTATAAAAAACACGTCCTTTACCATAATATTTTTTCCAAACTACAGGAACAACAACTCCTTTAATCCATGGATCATGTTTGCCAGTAAATTTCGTTGTTGCTAGGACTTGCAGGGCAGGGTCTATATGCATATAATACTGTTCAGAGGTCAGATTGAAATCATCAATATCTTTTGTGATAGGATCTTTTTTTGTACTGATATTTACTATATAATTTATGTTATCTCCAGGGTGTTTAACAAATTGCCCTCCAACCATATATTGAAAATCAACGTCATTCCTAAAAGAATCTCCTAAACCACCATGACATCCAGCAAGCCCTACTCCATTTTTGATTGTTTTTGTTAAATTATCTATTTGATTTTCTGATATCTCACCCATAGTTATATGCTGAATAATTAAATCTAATTTTTTCATAAGCTTGGTATTAGTGTATATAGAAGTAGTATCAGAAACGTAAACATTTGCTTTTTTTTCTCTCAACCAAGAGACTATTTTCTCAGCAAAAAGTTTTGGTTTGTGACCTTCCCAACCGCCATAAACTACAAGAATATTTTTATTTTCTAAGTTCTTACGCATTATCTGAGCATGTGTGAAGCTTGTTGTAAGAATAACTAAATATGTAAAATATTTTAATTTTAAAATCCTCAATGGTTATCTTTTTTTTCTAAAATGATGAATTTCTTCAACGAAGGAAGCACTTATTATACCTGTTGGGATCGCTACGATCCCAATTCCTATCAAGGAGATAAATCCAGCAAATATTTTCCCCCAAGTTGTAATTGGCACCACATCTCCGTAACCTACAGTTGCAAGTGATACTGTAGCCCACCATAACGAAGCAGTTATACTTGAAAATATCTCAGGTTGAGCTTCATTTTCTAAAAAATAAATAGCTGATGCTGAAAAAAGAATACATAGTAATGATAAGAAAAAGGTAAATTTTAATTCATTTTGCACTGCAGATATAGCTTTTATAAAAAGCTTTAAAGATTTGCTGTCCCGACCAAGCTTAAATATCCTTGATAAACGGAATAGTCTTAAAATCCTAAAGAATCGGCCATCAATTAAGACAAACTGTTTAATGTAAAAAGGTAATATTGAAATGAAATCAACTACACCAAAAAAACTAAATACATATGATTTGACTCCCTTCCACTTTGATTTATTGTAACTAATGTAAATTCGATAGAAGTATTCTAATGTGAATATTATAATAGAAATAAGTTCAAAATAATAAAAGCTTTTTTCAAATCTTACTTTAATAGATTCATGAGACTCTAGAATCATTGCGACAATGTTTGCAATAATCAGAACGTAAATGAAAACATCAAACCGATTAAATTTTTTCATAAAATATATTTTAGTTCAAAAAAACATTTTTTTTTTAATTATTTAATTTTTTTAAGATATTTTTTATCTGTTTACCAATCTATTGATAATAAGTATTTTGATACAAAAAATTAGCTTTAATTAGAAACGTTTCAAAAAAAATTAAAAAAAATAAACAAAACGTTTTTTTGTATAATCTTTTTTCTATATCTTTAAACAAGTTTAAATTCAATTTGGTTTCAAAACGTCTCTGCTGATTACTTCCATTAGTCAAATTCTAAAATCCTAAACAGAGACGTTTTTTCTTTTTCTTTTTTTAAATTTGCAGAGGTAAAAATTGCTATACCTACACATTAATGAATTCGATTACCTCAATCACAATATTTTCATTCGTTAAAAACAAATTTTGGGCCTTTTCACAAATGGGGATAGCCCCAAAAAAAATTAAAAATGTGCAGGGTTTATCCTTTTATAAATTCCTAGGTACTGGTGGTGGTCAGGGATTTAGTCTTCGTCCTGATTTTTCAACTTACGCATTTCTAGGTGTATGGGATAGTTACGAAGCATATAAAAAATGTTTATCTCAACACCCACTTTTTATTGATTATCAAAGAAAAGCAAATACTCAACGTGACTTAGTTTTAGGAAACATACATAGTCATGGATTTTGGGACAAAAAAAATCCATTTAAGGTAGAGTCTTACAATTCAAAATCTGAAGTAAATAAAAAAATTGTAGTTATTACACGGGCAACATTAAGGTGGAAAAGATTACTTTCATTTTGGAACGCTGTTCCAAGAGCTAGCAAAGCAATAAAAAATGCAAAAGGAGTTCTCTATTATAAGGGTATTGGTGAATGGCCTTTCATTCAACAGGCCACAATAAGTATTTGGGATAACTTCAAATCAATAAATGATTTTGCATACAAAGACAAAATTCATTCAGACATAGTCAAAGTAACAAGAAAAAAAAAGTGGTATAAAGAGGATCTTTTCTCAAGATTCAATCTTATATCTGACACAACTAAAAAATTACCGTTGTGAAAAAGATAGCAATTATAGGATCAGGGGTTGCTGGATTAGCCTCTGGAGTTCGATTGGCATTGAAAGGCTATAGGGTACATATCTTTGAACAAAACAAATATCCAGGAGGAAAGTTATCGTCTTTTAAACTTAAAGGTTATCGTTTTGATGCTGGCCCTTCTTTATTCACAATGCCACATTTTATTACAGAACTTTTTGAATTAGCAGGTGAAAATACTTGTGATCATTTTCATTTCAAGAAAAAAGACGTGTCTTGTAAATATTTTTGGCAAGATGGGAAGACCTTTACAGCTTTTGGGAGTCCGGAAAAATTTTTAGATGAAGTTGAATTCAAATTCCACGAACCAAGAGAAAAAGTTATAAAATACCTAAAAAAAGCGAAAAAAAAGTATGACCTGACAGGCACTTTATTTTTAGAAAAGTCATTACATAAATTTAAAACATTTTTTTCAGCTTCAACAATTAAAGCAATCTTGCAACTTCAAGTTTTTGATATTCAAAAATCACTACATGAAGTAAACTCAAATTCATTTTCATCCCCTTACTTAATTCAACTTTTTGATAGATATGCTACTTATAATGGATCAGACCCCTACCAAACACCTGGGATAATGAGTTTGATTCAGCATTTTGAAAATTCATATGGAACGTTTATTCCATCTAAAGGGATGGTTTCAATTACTGAATCACTAGTTGCTTTGGCAAAAAGATTAGGGGTAAAATTTCATTTTAGTTCTTTAGTAAATGAGATAGTCCTTGATAAAAAAAGTGTAAAAGGGATTATGGTAGATGATAAATTTTTTGAATCAGATTATATAATTTCTAACATGGATGTATTTTATACTTATAAAAAATTAATTCCTCAATCAAACCCTCCTTTAAAAATCTTAAAGCAAGAACGTTCAAGCTCTGCAATAATTTTTTATTGGGGTGTAAAACATTCATTTAAGCAACTTGATTTACACAACATATTCTTTTCAAAAAATTATGCTAAAGAGTTTGAGTCAATCTTTAAGAATAAAACTGTGAGCGAAGATCCAACAATTTATGTAAACATTACATCAAAGGATGTTTTAAATGATGCTCCAAAAGGATGTGAGAACTGGTTTGTTATGGTAAATACACCTGCAAATCATGGCCAAGATTGGGATAAATTAGTAAAAAATTTAAGGCAAACAGTAATAAATAATCTATCAGATAAATTGGGTATTTCGCTCAAAGATAAAATTGAGTGTGAAGAAATTTTAACACCAGTAACAATCGAAAACAAAACACAGTCATACATGGGAGCTTTATATGGCTCATCCAGCAACAACAAAATGGCTGCATTTTTGAGGCATCCAAATTTTTCTAACAAAATAAAGAATCTTTATTTTTGTGGTGGTAGTGTTCATCCTGGAGGAGGGATTCCCTTATGCTTACTTTCTGCGAAAATTGTTTCTGAGATTATTCCAGATATTAAAAAGTGATACAGAAAGAACTATTTAATAAACAAAATATATCAATTGCTACAATTTGGATTTTCCATATCTCTGGACTAATAGGGATTATTTATAGTAATTCTTCATGGTTTATTAAAGCAACCCCTTTAAACTTGGCTTTGAGCTTTTTATTAGTATTAATTAATACTAAAATCTCAAGAAAAACAGTTTTTCTCTTAATACTATGTTTTACAGTGGGCATGTTAGCTGAAATTATCGGAGTTAATAAGGGATTAATTTTCGGTGAATACAGCTATGGCAATGCCTTGGGGATAAAAGTTTTTGGTGTTCCAATTTTGATTGGTATTAATTGGTGCATTTTAGTATTCATTACTGGATTTATTTCTAATAAATTTTTTCAAAACATTTGGCAAAAAATTTTATTAGGGATATTTTTAATGGTTTCTTTAGATTTGGTAATGGAGCCAGTTGCACCAGTTTTAGATTTTTGGACTTTTAAATCTGGCTTGGCATCTTTTCAAAATTATTTTGGCTGGTCGCTTGTCTCATTTCCCCTACATTTTTTTTATCATAAGGTAAATCCTAAGTTAAATGGTCCATTTCCTTTTCATTTATTTATTCTTCAGTTTCTTTTTTTCACCATACTTTTAATAAAAATTAACTCTTTTGGAATTTAAATTTAAAATAATGTCATTTTACATTCGTATCCTTATAATTTGCGCTATTTCATATTCATCTTGCAGTAATCCGAATACACAAAATATAAATACTCAAAAAGTTTTAAAAATTGAAAATCAAAAAAAAATTAACTTTAATATTAATTTAAATCTTGCTGACTATCCAGAGAAATTAATAAAAAATCAGGATATGGAGAATTGGGAAGAATTTAAAAACTTGCATAATTTATTTAATCAGTTTAGGAATTTAGATTTTAGGAATGTGGATATCGAAATTTTAAAATTGAGTAAAAGTTTGAAAAAATTACTATCAAAAAAATTACCAAAAAAATTTGAAAAACCTCAAATAAGAAGTAGACTTAAAGTGGTACACATGCAATCACAAAAGTCTTATTACTTTACGAAGCATTTCAAAAATGACTCACTGATACCTTCATTAAAAAAGTTATATAAAAGCTATAATGCGGTGATTTCAAGAATGTATGATTTTGAAGATGAATCAAATGAGCTCGACTTTGAAAAAAATGAATACTAGAAGTTAGATCTTACTTTATCATTGACTTTGTAATCAGAGGCAAAGATTTGATTTTGCTCAATTGCAATTTCAATACTAGAGCTGTGTTGAAGAAACTTTTCATTATGAAATTTGCTATCTCGCAATGAAAGATAAGTTTTTAGTAAAAACTTATCCGATTCTAAACATTTGTCGAGTGCATTTGATCTTAATTTGTCAATTGATGATATTAGTAGTTGATCGAAATTCAGGCGGCTGGTTACAAGATCATTATAATGGATTCCAAGGTTTTGGAGTTCACTGAGAATTTCTTGGAAAAAACGGTTTCTGAGTAGAGCCTGTTTATTAAAATATCTCTTTTTTTCTGATTTATTAGCGTGGTCTGCAGCCTTTAAATACTCAAGTTTTGAGTTTTTAAGGTGCGTTAGTAGTTTTTCAAGTAAAGCAATATATTTATTATTCTTAGTCATCTTTATTTATCAGACACAATTTAAATAATAGATGCTATCTTTTTTAAATCACTTGTAAATTTATATTAACAAGTTGTCTACAGAATAATTAAATTTGGTCACCTTAGTAATTTTATCTCCATTTATAATTCTCAATACTTTTTCGCCATTTTCAAATTTAGGATCCTTAAGATTGTATTTTTTGGACACATAATTATAATATGATTTTCTTGTTGGGTGATGAGGGGAAACCAAATTAAAAAGACCAATTATTTTCTTGTTAGTTACTAATGTTGAAATCCCATTTACTGCATCATCTCTGTGAATAAAATTAATTCTCCCGTTAGGATTTTTAATTATTTTATTTTGCAAATGATAAATGGGATTTCTGTCTTCACCAATAAGGCCTCCTAACCGAACAATCACCGTAGGAATAGTCAATTTTTTTATTAACTTCTCACAATCATATAATTCTTGTGCTGATCTGTTATTTGGGAAACATTTCTTTGTTTCATCAAAAATACCTCCTTTTGATCCGTAAACAGATGTACTACTTAAGAATAATACTTTTTTTAAAGAACTTGATTTTATGGAATTTATTAAGGTTTGAATTTTTCCTGTAAAATTATAATCAGAACTTTTTTTTTGGGGAGGAATAGAAATTATTAATGTTTCAATGTTTTTTATAAAAGGTAAAATACCCTCAGATTTGTCTTTTTTTAAAACAACTAAAAAACCTTCGATACCGATTCTTTCAATTTCAGACAAACCTTTCAAAGAGGTTTTAGAACCTAGGACTTGATAATTTAATTTCTTGAATTTTTTTGCTAGAGAAATACCTAACCATCCACAACCTAAAATACCAACCGAATGCATAAAATATACTTTTTATAATAAAATAACCTAAATTTTATGGATATTATAATTATAATTTAATATTTTAATAATATCGCAAAAAAAGTTATATTAGAAATATTAAATATAATTAATTATGCCCGTAAAAAGTTTTCAAGGAGAAAGAGCCCAAACAAAAAGAGTCACGCCGAGTAAATTATTTGTCTCAGATATAATGACAAGAAGATTGATTTTATTTAGTCCTGACCAAAGTATCCACGAAGTAATGAAAACTTTTATTAAACACAGAATATCAGGAGGACCAGTTGTGAGTAAAGCAGGAGAGCTAGTAGGAATAATTTCTGAGGCTGATTGCATGAAAGAAATCTCTGAAAGTCGTTATTTCAACATGCCAATACTTGACAAATCAGTCGGTCATTTTATGACTCAAAAAGTTGATACAATTGAATCAAGTATGAATGTTTTCGATGCTGCAGCAAAATTCTCAAAATCAAGCAGGAGACGTTATCCGGTTGTTGAGAAAGGAATTTTAGTTGGTCAGGTTAGCAGAAAAGATATTGTCGTAGCAGCATTAAATATGAAAAGTCAAACATGGAATTCTAAGTAAAAATTTCTTTCGCAACCCTAAATGTATTTGCATGTGCTTCAATTATTGTCTTTATTTCGCTTGAATATCCACCACCCATACTGCATTGAACAGGAATTTTATTTTCTCTACAAAAAGATAAAACAATCTCATCTCTCTTTCTACAACCAGCAATAGTCATACCCAAACGACCTAATCTATCTGTTTTTAAAACGTCAACACCACATAGGTAAAAAATAAAGTCAGGTTTTACTTTATCATATAGCTCAGGGAGAAGAGTTTTTATGTGTTGTAAGTAAATACTGTCAGTACAGTCATCTTTTAATGGAAGATCAAAATCACTTATTTCTTTCCGAAATGGATAATTTTTCTCTCCATGAACAGAGCAAGTAAAAACATTGGGATTATTCTTAAATATAGCAGCTGTTCCAT
The DNA here is from genome assembly GCA_902618245.1 of uncultured Bacteroidota bacterium. Classification (GTDB taxonomy): domain Bacteria; phylum Bacteroidota; class Bacteroidia; order Flavobacteriales; family Flavobacteriaceae; genus MS024-2A. The sequence continues at coordinate 29,543 of CACMZR010000001.1, forward strand.
TTCCTTGGTGAACATCCAAATCTAAGATTAATATTTTTTTGACCTTGTCCGAGTCTAATAAATATTGAGCTGCAATAGCTTGATCATTTAGTAAACAAAAGGCCTCTCCCTTATTTGGATAAGCATGGTGCGTTCCTCCAGCTATGTTCATAGCAATACCAAATTTTAATGCCTTTTCAGCACCATAAATTGTTCCCCCAGCAATTAAAAATTCTCTTTTGATAAGATCATTAGTTAAAGGAAAACCAATACTCCTAATTTCATTTTTTGTCAATGATAATTTTAACAAACGGTTCACATAATTTTTTTCATGAATCCTTAATACATGTTTTAATAAAGCTGGTTTTGGCTCAAAAAAGTCTTCAATTTTGTTAGTCCCCTCTAAAATTAATTGCTGTGGAAGTAGCTCATACTTTTCCATGGGGAATCTATGCTCTTGATTCAAAGCAAGTCGAAATGAATTATGGAAAGCAATCGGTATAATGGAACTCAAATGGTGATTAATTATATTTTTTTATTATTAACCAATTTTAACCGTTGGTTCTCAATTTCAATATCCTCAATTTTCTTGAAAAGAAGCATAGCTTTACTTATTTGATGACCAGATGGGATCAAATCATTTTTCATAAACGCATCATTCCAAGATAACTTTAGTGATTCAATATTTAAAATTGAAAGTAATTTTTCATGTGTGAATGGCAAAAATGGCTCGCTAACTATAGCTAGGCAAGCTGATATTTGTAATGCTGTATAGATAATTTCAGAAACACGTTTAGGATCTTTATCAATTAATTTCCAAGGTTCCTTTTCTGCTAGATATTTATTTCCAGTTCTAGCAATTTGCATTAGGTTTTGACTTGCCTCTCGGAATTTGTATTTTTCAATTGACGATCCAATTTTTTTTGAAATTATTCCTATTTGATCTATTATTTTTTCATCTTCTGGTAATCGGGTTTCAATTTTAGGAATAATTCCATCATAGTATTTATTTGTTAAGACTACTACACGATTTATAAAGTTTCCATAGATTGCAACTAATTCATTATTATTTCTAGATTGAAACTCGTCCCAAGTAAAATCATTATCTTTCGTTTCAGGTGCGTTTGACGTTAAAACATAACGGAGGGTATCTTGCTGATTTGGGAATTCTTCAAGATATTCGTGTAACCAAACTGCCCAATTTTTTGAAGTAGAAATTTTCTCTCCTTCTAAGTTTAAAAATTCGTTTGCAGGTACATTTTTTGGTAAAATAAAAGAGCCAGATGCATGAAGCATAATCGGAAAAATAATACAGTGAAAAACAATATTATCCTTACCTATGAAATGTATTAATTTAGTTTCTTTATCCTTCCAGTAGGGCTCCCAATCAATTCCATTATTATTAGCCCACTCTTTAGTAGAGGATATATAACCAATTGGTGCATCAAACCAAACGTAAAGAACTTTCCCTTTTGCTCCATCGATAGGTACAGGTATACCCCAATCCAAATCGCGGGTAACAGCTCTTGGTTTTAGTCCATTATCAATCCAGGATTTAACTTGTCCGTAAACATTTTGTTTCCAGTCGGATTTATGACCTTTAATTATCCATTCATTTATAAAATTTTCAAATTTGTCAAGTGGGAGATACCAATGTTTTGTATTACGCATTTTTGGTTTAGATCCACTCAAAGTTGATTGCGGATTTATAAGTTCAGTAGCACTAAGACTACTTCCACAACTTTCGCATTGATCACCATATGCCTCAGTATTTTGGCATATAGGACATATACCAATAACATATCTATCAGCTAAAAATTGTTTTGCTTCTGAATCATAAAGTTGTTCAGATTCAATTTCTTGAAAAATATTTTTTTTGTTTAGATCTTTAAAAATTTCTTGAGAAGTATCATAATGAATTTTTCTTGAAGTGCGAGAATAATTGTCAAAGCTTATACCAAATGAATTAAATGAATTTCGTATTAACTCGTCGTAATAATCAATTATCTGTTGAGGTGTTTTATTTTCCATCTTAGCCTTTAATGCAATAGCAACTCCATGTTCATCACTTCCACATATGAAAGCAACATCTTTACCTCTATTTCTTAAATAACGTGCATAAATATCAGCAGGGACATATACACCAGCAAGGTGACCGATATGAATAGGTCCATTTGTGTAGGGCAGTGCTGCTGTAATTGTGTAGCGTTTGGACATTATTTAAACTAATTTTTTTCAAAAGTAATTAAAAGAAACCCTTTTTCTTTAGTGAGCTTAAAATCATTGTAAATAAAAAGTAAATAAAATTCAAAAAACTGTTGATTAAAATTATTTTGTAATATGCTTTTATAACGCATCTTAAATTGTATTTGTTAAATATTTAACTTTTTGTTAGAAAAAATTAATTTTGCCTAATAAACTTTAGATTTTAATCAAATGAAGACAATTGCTGCTACCGTAACAGAATATATTAAAACTAAACCATATTTAGCTTCGGCACTCAATGAAGGAATTATCAATTTGACATCATTAGCCAGAAACATTCATAATGATATTGAAAACTTGATGAGGAAAAAAGTAAATCAAGGGGCTATAGTTATGTCATTAAAAAGAGTTTCTGATGATGCGGCGTTTTCAGTTACAAAAAAAATTACTAGAGTTTTAAAAAATATTGGAGATATAACTGTTCGCTCTTATTTAGTGGATTATGGTTTTTTACTATCAGAAACTTTATTGCTTACGCAAGCAAACCTTCTAAAAGAAATAGAAAACAAAAAAAACATTTTTTATACATCTTCTAGAGGGGTTTCTGAATCAAACATAGTAGTTAGTCAAAATATTATTTCATTAGTTGACGATCTTTTTAAAAACGAAGTATGTCATTCAAAAGTGGAAAATTTGTCATCTATTACTATTAAACTTCCAGTTGATAATGTAAAAATTCCTGGGATTTATTATTTTATTTTCCAAAGATTGTCATGGGAGGGGGTTAACATTAGGGAAGTAATATCTACTTCAAATGAATTTACAATTTTAATGAATGAGGATGATGTAGATATTGCATTTAAAGTAATTAAAAATTTAAAAAAACTTTAGCTTTCCTTCAATAAATTTTGCAGTAAAATAGTTATTGCTTCTATATTTTTTACTTCGCTTATTGAGAGTATTAGTTTTGTACCACTGGATGTTTTTTTTTGTTTTATTTCAATCCTACCAGACCCTTTTTTAATTTGATTTATCAAATAGTCAAAATTTTGACTATTATAAAATTTATTTTTTTGATCTGCTATTAAATAGCAAAGACATATTCCTTTTTTAAGTACAATTCTTTCTACACCAAGTTTGGATGCTACTCGTTTTAATCGAACAGTTTCTAATAACTCTTTTGTTTCGCTTGGGAGGGGACCAAATCGATCTTTAAGTTTATTTTTAAAATCTTCTAAGGCACTATCATTATTAATTTTACTTAATTCTTGGTATAGTGCTAATCGCTCTCTAACAACATTAATATAATAGTCAGGAATGTAAATTGCTAGATCAGTATCGATTTGAATTTCATCAACATATTGGCCAATATTATCATTTACATCATTTGAATAAACAGAATTAAATTCATTCTCTTTTAATTCTTCAATTGCTTGTTGTAAGATTTTTTGATAAGTATCAAACCCCATCTCATTAATGAAACCACTTTGTTCACCTCCCAATAGATCTCCTGCTCCTCTAATTTCTAAATCTTTCATAGCAATTTGTATACCAGAGCCAAGGTTTGAAAATTGTTCTACAGTTTTTATTCTTTTTTGTGAGTCAGAGCTCATAGACGATAATGGAGGGGTTATAAAATAACAAAAGGCTTTTTTGTTGCTTCTGCCGACTCTCCCCCTCATTTGATGCAAATCACTTAGTCCAAAATTATGCGCATTATTAATAAACATTGTATTTGCATTTGGTACATCTAATCCATTTTCAATTATGGTTGTAGCAACAAGGATATCGTAATTACCATTCATAAAGTTTAATAATACTTGTTCTAATTTTCTACCTTCCATTCTACCGTGACCAACTGCAATTCTTGCGTCCGGAACGAGACGCTGTAGAAAGCTTGAAATTTCCATAATGTTTTCAACTCGATTATGAATAAAAAATACTTGCCCCTTTCTATGAAGCTCATAAAAAATACCATCTTTTATTAAATTCGAATTAAATCGAATAACCTCACTTTCTATGGGATATCGGTTTGGTGGAGGTGTATTAATAACAGACAAATCACGCGCTGACATTAAACTAAACTGAAGTGTTCTTGGAATTGGTGTAGCTGTCAAAGTTAACACATCAATATTTTCTTTTATTGATCTTATTTTTTCTTTAACAGAAACTCCAAATTTCTGTTCCTCATCTACAATTAAGAGGCCCAAATCGTTAAATAAGATTTTATTATTTACCAATTGATGAGTTCCAATCAAAATGTCAATTTTCCCTAAACTCAAATCACTTAAAATTTTGGTTTTATCTTTTGTTGACCGAAAACGATTTAGATAGTCTACTTTAACCGGAAATTCCTCTAATCTTTTTGAAAATGTTTTAAAATGTTGAAAGGCTAATATAGTTGTAGGAACTAATATTACAACCTGTTTGCTATTGTCTACAGCTTTAAAAGCAGCTCTTATAGCAACTTCCGTTTTCCCAAACCCTACATCTCCACATATGAGGCGATCCATAGGGATATTTAATTCCATATCCTTTTTTATGGCTTTTGTAGCTTTTTCCTGGTCAGGTGTATCTTCAAATAAAAAAGAGGATTCCAATTCCCATTGTAAATAACTGTCTGGATTGAAGGCAAAACCGATTTTTTGTTTCCTTTTAGCGTATAGTTCAATAAGATCAAATGCAATTTCTTTTACCCTTTTCTTTGTTTTTTGTTTTAACGCTTTCCATGCCTTAGATCCAAGCTTATAAATTTTTGGTACTTTACCATCTTTTCCTGCATATCGGCTTATTTTGTGAAGAGAGTGAACACTTAAATAAAGAACATCTCTATCTGCATAAATCAGTTTGATAGACTCTTGTAATTTTCCCTCTACCTCTATATATTGCAAGCCACCAAAAGTTCCAATCCCGTGATCAATGTGCGTCACATAATCACCAACTCCCATCTGTGTTAACTCTTTAAGGCTCAAAGTATCTTTTTTCCTAAGATCAGATTTAAGTCTATATTTATGATAGCGCTCAAAAATTTGGTGATCAGTGAAACAACACCACTTGGCCTCTAAATCTTCGAACCCTTCAAAAATTGCATTTACGCTTATATTATAATGAACTGTTTTTTTCATTTCTTCAAAAATGTCACGAAATCTTTTTGCTTGATTTTCATTGCTACAAAAAATAGTATTAGTGTAACTTCTTTTTTTATTTTCATTGAAGTGATTAACCAATAAATCAAATTTTTTGTTGAATGAGGGTTGTGGTGATTGTTTAATAAAAATCTGTTTGTATGCTTTTAGCTTATCAGTTTTTTCGAGAACTATAATTGATTTTTTTTGACAACTTTTTATCCAATCAGTAGAATTAACAAATAAATTTTTGGGGGGATATTGTTTGTTTGTCTTAATCTTGTCGTAAACATTCTTTGCATTTTTAAACATTTTATCTAATCCAGACATTATCTTATCGAAATCCGAATAAATAAAGCAAGTATTATCACTGAAAAAAGAAGTAAAAATTTTGCGTTCGTCGGTATTATGATAGTCTGAAATATTTGGAATTAATTCAACTTCTTCAAAATTTGAGATCGATCTTTGAGAGACAACATCAAAACAGGATAAACGTTCTATTGTTTGATCAAAAAACTCAATTCTATAAGGATGTTGGTAAGCAAAAGAAAAAACATCAATTATTCCTCCACGCACAGCAAATTCCCCAGGACTACTTACAAAATCTACACGATCAAATCCCATTTCAAAAAGACGTTCATTAAGAATACCAAATGAGAAATTATTATTTTTTTTGAGTCTTAAAGAAATTTTTTTTAGGTTCTTTTGTGAAATAATCTTCTCAAAAATAGCTTGGGTATAGGTTACAATTATTCTTGCTTTATTTGAACTATTAAGTTTTTTTAAGGCTTCAGACCTTACCAGTATCTTTGAATTGTCAGTTGTTTCAGGTGCATATGGCTGTCTAAAGCTTGAAGGGAAATAATTAACGTTAGAGGGGCCAACTAGATATTCAAAATCATTTAAAAAGTAAGCAGCCTTTTCTGCACTATCATGAATAAATAAAATAGATTGATTTAAATTTTTGAAAGCTGCTGCTATTCTAAATGATAATCCAGATCCAACTAGTCCTTTAACATGCGTGCAACGATCTGCTGAAAAAGCTAATTTCAGTTCTTCCTGTGAATTTAATTTATCAAACTTATCTAGCAATGAATTGATTATTTTTTTACCAAAGATAATTTCTTAGTTTTTTAGTCAAGACATTTCCATTACTTCTTTTCCTGTTGTTATATAAACTTTGACGCCTTTAGTTGGTGACAATATATGGAGACCTGTAAATCCTCCAAAAGCTGGGAGTATTAATTGATCTTTTGATTTAAAAAAACATGGCATTTTCATTTGCTGCAAACCAGACCCTTTGAGTTTTACACCTGGGTGGATGTGTCCACAAAAAACAAAATAATCTTTCTTGTGAATTGGGAGGTGAGTAAAATAAAATTTGTCTTCAATTAAAGTTTCTAAAATTTTTACGTTTATTGAATTGTATTCAAGTTTAGGGATAATATCATGGTTACCTTCAATTAAAATTATTTCAAGATTTTGTTTTTTAACCCATGATTCGAATAAGTACCATTCGTTATTTTGCTCACTATGGAAAAGATCTCCTAAAAAAATTATACGTGTTGGAGTAAAATCATTTAACAGTTTTGTAATCTTTTCGTAAAACAGTCCCTCTGCTTTTCTTGGTACAGCAATCCCATTTTTTCTAAAATGAGCAACTTTACCTAGGTGAACATCAGCTAAAAAAAGAGTTTTTTTCTCTAACCAAAAAATTGCCCCACTTGGGTGTAGAACAAAATTGTGGTTATTTATTTCAATTGAATTCATATTTTACCTTTTTCGAGTTGGAGGGACATTTTTCTAATACGATCTTCTACACTTTCAGAAGAAAGCTTAGTTCTTATTCGATCAGTAATTATAGGAAAGGAAAATGGTGTAGGTTGACTGCAATCACGCCAAACTATTGATTGATTTTCAATATTTTCAAACACCTTTGTCATTCGGCCACTTTCCATACCATGTTCAAAAGTTTCCTCAATAGCTTGCTGGTACAATAAATTGTCAGGTTCGTAATCTTTGAAAACATTATAAAAAAGTTGAGAACCACTCTGTAGATGCTTACTTTTTACGGGTTTACCAGGGAAACCTTGAAATACTAACCCAGAAATTACAGCTATATCCCTAAAGCGACGTCTAGACATCTCGGATATATTTATACTCCTCTCAATATCGTCGTTTAAATGGTTTTTTGTTAGTAAATTATTATCTAGAAAGTCTTCTTTTGAAAAAGTTTGATCTGACAATAGCTCAAATCCATAATCATTAAATGACATGCTAAAACTAATTGGTTTTAAAAGACTAATTCGATATGCTAAGAGGCTTGCCATCACTTCATGAATAGCATATCCCTCAAATGGATAGAATATTGTATGAAACCCCTCTCTAGTTTCAAAGCGTTCAATTAAGAATTCTTTAGATTTTGGTATAATTGATTCCTTTTTTTGTTGATCAAAAATGGGACTTAATGCCCTAAATTCTGGACTATTTTTATTCGCTTCTTCGTAAAGTGCTTTTTTGAGTAAATTACTAAGATGTGCACTGAAGCTCATTCGTCCTCCCATCCATGAAGGGATTCTTGTTTTTTTAGATTTGGATTTACGCACAATCACTTCCATGTTACGGATTCTAATTAATTCTAAGTTTCGCCCGGAGAAGGTAAATATATCTCCGGGGATTAATTTTGATATAAACCATTCTTCAACAGATCCTAAATAACCTCCTTTTTGATATCTAACTTTTAATGTAGCATCACCCACTATTGTTCCAATAGAAAGACGATGACGCATTATTATTCCCTTATTTATTACTTTATATATTCCATTTTCCAGAATTGTTACTTTTTTATATTCGTCATAATATTCTAAGCTCTGACTTCCTTTAACTAAAAAATTTAGTATCCACTGCCATTGTTTTTTTTTAATAGTTTGAAAACAAAATGTTTTTTTAATTACAGGGAACAAGTCCTCTTGATCAAAGCCACTTCCAACAGCAAGTGTCATCAAAAATTGAAAAAGTACGTCATAACTATTAAGATAAGGGAGACGATCTTCTATTTTATGTTTTTCGATTCCTCTTTGTAGGGCTAACGACTCAATTAGCTCCATAGCGTGAGTTGGAAGAAAATAAATTTTGCTTTTTGCTTTTGGTTGGTGTCCACTTCTACCTGCTCTCTGAATAAATCGACCTACACCTTTTGGACTACCTATTTGTATGCAATTTTCTACTGGTGAAAAGTCAACACCTAAATCTAAACTCGAAGTGCAAACTACTACTTTAAGATTTTCTTTTCTAAGGGCGTCTTCTACCCATAATCGAATTTTTTTGTCAATGCTGCCGTGATGCATAGCAATATTTCCAGCAAGCTCTGGGTTTCCATCTAGAAGATGGTGATACCATATTTCGCATTGAGCACGTGTATTAGTAAAGATTAATGTAGTTTTATTTTTTTTAACTATTTCAAGTACATGAGACAAAAGATGAATTCCTAGGTGACCACGCCAAGGGAATCTTTCCATATTTTTTGGTAAAATTGATTCAACCTCTATTTTTTTTTGGATTTCTGCATTTACTGTTACAAAAGATTTTGAAGATCCCAATAAAATTTTGCTAGCTAAATCTTTATTTCCAATTGTGGCTGATATACCCCAAACTCTGAGATTAGGAAGAAAATAATTTAAGTATGCAATAGCTAATTCAATTTGAACACCTCTTTTTGTTCCCAAAAGCTCGTGCCATTCGTCTATTACAATTACTTTCAGACTCTGGAGTGTTTTTTGATGGTCTTTAGTGCTTAACAAAAGGTGCAAACTCTCAGGTGTTGTTACAAGACCAAAAGAGGGTTTTCGTTTTTGATTTCCTCTTTCTTTTTGTGATGTGTCTCCTGTGCGTAGTGCAATTTTTAAATTAGGGTTTAAATCATTAGTCATTATTTGGATTGCTTTTTGAATTTCTACAGCTAGAGCACGTAAGGGAGTTATCCATATTGCTTGGATACCAGTTTTATCTTTTTTCATTTTTAATGATTCTTCAATAATACCTCCCCATATTGCATAGGTTTTTCCACTTCCAGTCGGAGCATGAAGAATTCCATCTTTTCCCTCAGAGTAAGCTTTCCAACATTCTTTTTGGAATTTTTGTGCATTCCAACCCCTCTTTTTAAACCACTTTAATACTTTGTTCACCGAAAAAATTGTTTAAGATCATTTATAGTATTTGCATCGGCTATCTTTTTGTCATGACGCCAACGTAAAATCCTTGGGAAACGTACAGCAAAACCACTTTTGTGACGAGATGATGAAGCAATCCCCTCAAAAGCGATTTCAAAAACTAATTCTGGCTTTACTTGACGAACAGGACCAAAACGATCAATAGTATTTTGTTTTATGAACCTATCAACTTTTCTTATTTCCATATCTGTTAGTCCAGAGTATGCCTTTGCAAAAGTTACTAGTTTTTCATCATTCCATAGAGCAAAAGTATAATCTGTATAAAGGTTAGTTCGTCTACCATGTCCTCTCATAGCATAAGTTAGTACAGCATCAATTGTTTTTGGATCAGATTTCCACTTAAACCAAAAACCTTTCTTTCTCCCTACAGAATATATCGAATCTTTTTTCTTTATCATTAGGCCTTCACTAGATTTTTCGTCTGCTCTTTTTCTTTCCTCTTTAACCTTGTTCCAATTCTCAAAAAACATTACCTGAGATAAAAGTACAGGAGCATTGCAAACTATAATTTTTTTATAAAGAGATTCTAAAATTTGTTTTCGTCTTATTAAATGGTAATTTCTTATGTCATTTCCCTCCCATTCCAATATGTCATAAAGCATTATTACAATTGGAATTTCATCCTGTAATTTTTTCGATACAGTTTTACGACCAATTCTTTTTTGCAAGTCATTAAAATATCCAATTTTATTTTCTTTATAGGGTAAAAGCTCTCCGTCTAAAACTGTACCATCTGGAATTAAACCAACTAGTGAACTAAGCTCGGGGAATTTATCAGTAATTAATTCTTCTCCACGACTCCACAAAAAATATTTCCCTTTTCTTATTATTAATTGGGATCTCATTCCATCCCATTTGTGTTCAAAACACCAATTTTGAACTAACTCTTTATCTTGGAAATCTTGATCAACTGGATAAGCTAAAAAAAATGGATAGGGTTGAGAAATTTGATCTTCAGGATTAGGATTAATTATTAGTTCTTCAAAAGTTGTAGTCATCGGTGACCATTGTCCCATTAGACGGTGAGCTAAAATATTTTCTTCAATTTTGACTGCTTTTGAAAGAGCACGAGTCATAAGTTTTTGACTTATACCAATACGAAATCCTCCTGTCAGTATCTTATTAAAGACAAATTTTTCGTAGTTATTAAAACTCTTCCAACGGTTAAATACGTAACTTTTTTTCTCTTTTTCATCTTTATACTTTAAATTAATTATTTCTTTAATGCATTCAGATAGTGAAGGTGTTGTTAAATGAATTTCTTGAGGAACTGAAAGAGAAATAGTTTCGGCAAGGTCTCCTACAATATGATATGATTCCTCAAAAAGCCAATCCGGGACCTCTGCTAATTCTGAGGCCCAAATCCTCATTAAAGTCGAATTGAGTGGACGGGGAGGACGTCTATGGGACAAAAGTGCAATTGCCCAAAGAGTGTCTTTTTGTGGCGTACTTTTAAAATAATTTTTTAGAATTTTTACCTTTTCATTAGTTCTATTAGTTCTATCTAATTCTTCAATTAGAGCTGCAAAACGTCTCATTTAAATTACTTCAGAATCAATAGTTTCAACTTCATATTTTGTTTTTTCAGTACGAGCATTCCAACCATTTTCCTTTAGATAACGAGCAAAAATATCCGTGTAGCCATGAGTAGTAATTATATCTTCACAACCTGTAGCTTTTATGACTGATAATAACCCTTCCCAATCTGCATGATCCGATAATACAAATGAACGATCAACAGCACGTCTTCTTCTAGCTCCTCTAAAAGCCATCCATCCTGAAGCATAGCCTGTTGAAATTTTCCCGAGTTTTTTTACCCAGGTGCTACCCATTACAGCTGGTGGAGCGAGAACCAAATTCCCTTCAATTTCTGCTTTTTTAGTATCACGCGTTATTAACTCAGTTTTAGGGAAGTCGATGAATTGCCGTAATATATTAGTCATTTTTTCTGTTGCTCCGTGGGTAAAGATTTTCCCTGTTTGACAATCAATATGTTTTAAAAGCCTTTGTACTTTCCCAAGAGAGTAACCCATTAACAAGCTTGTAACTTTATTTGACTTGTTATTTGCCCACCATCTATTTATGTCATCGTGAACACTTACTGGTTTTTCCCATTTAAAGACAGGTAAACCGAAAGTGCACTCAGTTATAAAAGTGTTACACCTAATGAGTTCAAAAGGAGTAGAGATTCCATCAACTTGAGTTTTATAATCTCCAGTAAAAACCCATACCTCACCTTTATATTCAACTCTAATTTGTGATGACCCTGGAACATGTCCTGCAGGGTGAAAAGAAAATTTCACACCATTTATTTGAAATGTTTCACCATATTTTTTACCAGTTACTAAAATCTTTCCAAGCCTGTGAGTAATTATGGGGACATTAATTTCATGTGTTATATAACGTTTGCTACCCCATCTGGCGTGATCAGAATGGCCATGAGAAATTATTGCTTTATCTACCCCTCTCCAAGGATCCAAATAAACATCAGCTTGTTTGCAGTAAATTCCTTTTTTTGTGAATTCAAGTAACGGCATTTTAAATTTTTCTTTTTCGGTTGGAAGTTACGAAAAAGGAAAAAAAAAAAAACGTTGATAAATGTCAATAACTCTCTTTCGGTCAACCTTAATATTTTTTTATTTTAGATTCGATGTATTTGATTTTTGATACCGAAACTACAGGATTACCGAAACGTTGGGATGCACCTTTAAATGACCTTGATAATTGGCCTCGTTGTGTTCAAGTTGCGTGGCAAATCCACGACAATAAAGGCGAATTAGTCTCTCAAAAAAGTTTTTTAATAAAACCAGACGGATTTATTATTCCATATGAATCCGAAAAAGTACATGGTATTTCCACTGCTCTAGCACATAAACAAGGAGCTAGTTTAGAACAAGTATTGGATGAGTTTTACAATGCTGTAGTTAAAGTAGAATTTTTGGTTGGACATAATATTTCATTCGATCGTAATATTTTAGGAGCTGAATTCTTGCGTTTAGGTATAAATGATGTTTTAGCAGAAAAAAAGCTTATTGATACTTGTAACGATGAAACAGGAAATCTATGTAAAATAAAAGGTGGGCGTGGAGGAAAATTCAAGTTTCCAACTCTTAGTGAACTATATGTTTTTGTGTTCAAAGAAAATTTTGATGAAGCACATAATGCAGCTGCTGATGTTGAGGCAACTTCTCGTGTTTTTTTAGAGTTATTAAGATTAGATAAATTACACCCTTCAGTTTTTGAAAATCAAAAATTAGAAACAGCTGAAATACTTGAAAAAAGAAATCCTTTTCAATTAATTGGGTTAACCCATCAAAATTTTAGATTGGCTTCTAATGCTATTAAAAATGAAAAAGCTACCGATAAAATTGATAATGGTAAAAGTATTTCAGATAGTTATTTATCAGATTCCTCTTTCGTTCATTTACATAATCACTCGCAATTTTCGGTCTTGCAATCTACTTCAAGAATAAATCAATTAGTAGAAGCTGCAGCAAAAGATAATATGCCAGCTATTGCACTTACTGATCATGGAAACTTAATGGGTGCATTTCATTTTATAAAAGCAATAAATAAATATAATTCAAATGTTAGTAATGATAAAAAAATAAAACCTATAGTTGGTTGTGAATTTTATGTTTGTGACGATCATAATGATAAGACAAGAAGAAATGACGGATACCAAATTATTTTCTTAGCCAAAAATAAAAAAGGGTATCATAATTTGGCGAAACTTACTTCCTTATCTTATGTTGATGGGTTTTATTATGTTCCAAGGATTGATAAAAAGTTAGTTGAATTATATAAACAACATTTAATTGTTCTTACAGGGAATATGTATGGAGAAATACCGTCAAAAATACTCAATTTGGGGGATAGTCAAGCTGAAGAAGCTCTACACTGGTGGCACAGTCAATTTGGAGATGACTTGTATATCGAATTAATGAGGCACGGAGAGGAGGGTGAAGATAGAGCAAACGAACAACTTATTTATTTTTCTAAAAAATATAATATTCCTGTTATTGCTACCAATAATACTTACTATGTTAATAAAGAAGAAGCAAACGCCCATGATATTTTACTATGTGTAAAGGAAGGAGAAAAGCAAGCGACACCAATTGGAAAAGGTAGAGGATTTCGATATGGTCTTCCTAACCAAGAATATTATTTTAAGTCCACAAATGAGATGAAAAGCTTATTTAGTGATTTGCCTCAGGCAATAACAAATATTAGAAAACTAGTTGATAAAATTGAACCATTTGAATTGTCTAGAGATGTATTACTCCCAAAATTCGAGATTCCAGAAAAGTATCAAATAAAAGATGACATTGATAGTAAAAACAGTGAGAATAGATATTTACGTTATCTAACCTATAAAGGTGCTAAAGAAAGATATTTTGATTTAACTACTGAAATAAAGGACAGAATCGATTTTGAATTGGACGTAATCGCTAAAACAGGTTACCCTGGGTATTTTTTAATTGTTCAGGATTTTATTAATGCTGCAAGAAACATGAATGTTTCTGTTGGGCCAGGCAGAGGATCTGCTGCGGGTTCTGTAGTAGCATACAGTTTAAAAATTACAAACATTGATCCAATAAAATACAATCTTCTATTTGAGCGTTTTTTAAATCCAGATCGTGTAAGTATGCCCGATATAGATATTGATTTTGACGATGAAGGAAGATCACTTGTTATGGATTATGTAATAGAAAAATATGGCTCTAATCAAGTAGCTCAGATCATCACTTACGGAACTATGGCAGCTAAGTCTTCAATACGTGATACCGCTAGAGTTTTAGATTTGCCTCTTGGAGAAGCAGATAGAATAGCTAAACTATTACCCAACATTAAATTGGAAAAAATCTTTAATTCAACACAAGATGAACTTAAAGAAAATCTTCGATCAGAAGAAATATCAAGAGTTAATGAGATTAAAGATTTAGCGAATGAGGATTCAATTTCTGGACAAACAATACAGCAAGCAAAGATCCTTGAAGGTTCATTGCGGAATACTGGTATTCATGCATGTGGAGTCATCATAACACCAGACGATATAACACAATTTGTCCCTGTTGCTACAGCAAAAGACTCTGAATTGTACGTAACCCAATTTGACAATTCAGTTGTTGAAGATGCGGGACTTTTAAAAATGGATTTTTTAGGACTAAAGACGTTGACTCTAATTAAAGACACTGTCAAATTAGTAAAATATAAATATAATGTTGAGCTTAATCCAGACAGTTTCCCCTTAGACGATCAAAAAACTTATGAGCTTTTTCAAAGAGGAGAAACGGTTGGTATTTTTCAGTATGAGTCAGCGGGAATGCAAAAGTATTTAAAAGATTTAAAGCCAACAGTATTTGGTGATTTGATTGCAATGAATGCACTTTACCGTCCGGGACCTCTAGAATACATACCATCTTTTGTAGATCGTAAAAATGGGAATGAAAAAATCTCCTACGATTTGCCTGTTATGGAGGAATATCTCAAAGAGACGTATGGAATTACTGTTTATCAAGAGCAGGTGATGCTATTATCTCAAAAGCTTGCAAATTTTTCTAAAGGTGATGCAGATATTTTAAGAAAGGCCATGGGGAAAAAGATTTTTACATTGCTACAAAAATTGAAACCACAATTTATTAATGGGGGAAAAAAGAATGGTCATCCAGAAGATATATTAGAGAAAATATGGAAAGATTGGGAAGCCTTTGCTGCATATGCATTCAATAAATCCCATTCAACTTGCTATGCTTGGATTGGATTTCAAACAGCCTATCTTAAAGCCCATTATCCTGCTGAGTATATGGCAGCAGTCCTTTCAAACAATATGAATGATATTAAACAAGTCACCTTTTTCATGGAAGAGTGTCGACGGATGGGCTTAAAAGTGTTAGGGCCAGATGTCAACGAATCATTTTACAAATTTACAGTTAATGAAGACAAAGCGATTCGTTTTGGAATGGGAGCCATAAAAGGAGTTGGGAGAAGTGCAGTTGAGACTATTATTAATAATCGAAAAAAAGAAAAATACAATTCTATTTTTGATCTCGTGAAAAGAATTGATTTAAGAGCAGCGAATAAAAAGACCTTTGAGAATTTAGTTCTTGCTGGAGGATTAGATTCTTTTGAAAATACACACCGAGCGCAATATTTTAATGTAGATAGTGATGGGAGCATATTTTTAGAAAAAGTAATGCGATTTGGATCTAAATACCAAGAAAATTTAAATTCATCCCAAACAAGTCTTTTTAACGAGGAAACAAAAAACTACTACCAAGATCTTAATATTCCAAGTTGCGATAATTGGAGTAATTTAATTCGTTTAAAAAAAGAAAAAGAGGTAGTTGGAATTTATATTTCCTCTCACCCATTGGATGATTTTAATCTTGCTATGGACCATTTTGTTTCAATATCACTAAATCATTTAGGTGATTTGGAAAATCATGTCAATAGAGAGCTAAGTGTAGGGGGAATTGTTAACGAAGTGGAACATCTCGAAAGTAGGGCAGGAAAAAGCTGGGCTCGATTTACTTTGGAAGATTTCACCGATCTATATGAATTTAGGATTTTTGGAGAAGATTATTTGAAATACCGGCACTTTCTTGTAAGTAATCAGTTTATTAGAATCAGAATAATGATTCGGGAGGGTTGGATCAACAAAGAAACAGGAAAAATAGGTTCACCTAGAATACAATATTTAAATTTTGAAATGCTTGAAAACACAATAGAAAATAATGCTAAAAAAATTACACTCAATATAGATGTTAAAAAGCTGAAAAAAGAAAAAATTGATGACTTGCAGAATTATCTTAAATCTTTTAAAGGTGACAAACCGTTGTATTTTAATCTATATGATTCTGAAAAAAAAGTAAAACTCACATTGAATAGTAGAAAACAAAAAGTTAAAATTACTTCTGAGTTTCTTAACGAACTGAAAGGGCAGGAATGGTTGTATAAGCTAAACTAATTAATTATAGAAACGTATTCTATGATAAATAAATTTGATTTAAACTGATATACATCAGATAAAAAAAACAATTAAATTTGGCACATAAAAATTGAATTATGGCATTAGAAATTACAGATGCAACTTTTGAAGACGTAGTTTTAAAATCAGATAAACCCGTTTTAGTGGATTTTTGGGCAGCATGGTGTGGTCCCTGTAGAATGGTAGGACCAATCATTGAGGAACTAAGTAATGACTACGCTGGCAAAGCTGTTGTTGGAAAAGTTGATGTAGATGCAAACCAAGAGTTTGCTGCAAAATATGGAGTAAGAAATATTCCAACTGTTTTAGTATTTGACAAGGGAGAGTTAATTGGAAGACATGTAGGTGTTTCCCCGAAGACAACATACCAAGGTGCAATAGACGCTGCTTTGTAAAAATCTTTTCACAATTTATTGTCAGGATATTCAAAATCAAGTGTATATTAGCGTTCTTTTGAAATGGTCTGGTAGTTCAGTTGGTTAGAATACATGCCTGTCACGCATGGGGTCGCGGGTTCGAGTCCCGTCCAGACCGCTAATTTTCCTACCCCCATACTTTGGGGGTTTTTGTTATTTAGAGATAAACTAAATAAGAGGCAGTACTCGAGTTTAAAAAAATTTTAAAGTATATTTATTTAGTTTCTATTTTGATATTTTGACAAATCAAATCTTAAATTAAAACAAGTAATGGCGAAGTTTAAACTTAAAGTCAATAGTAAAAGCTTAGAAGTCGATGTGGATCCCACGACACCGGTGCTATGGGTAATTCGAGATCATTTAAATCTTTTGGGAACAAAGTTTGGTTGCGGTATTGCACAATGTGGAGCATGTACAATTCACATGAATGGTGCAGCTGTACGGTCATGTGTTTTACCTGTTTCCTCAGTTGGAGATAGTGAATTGACAACTATAGAAGGTTTATCTGAAAATGCAGACCATCCAGTTCAAAAAGCTTGGTTAGAGCATGATGTCCCACAATGTGGTTATTGCCAAGCTGGTCAAATTATGAGTGCTACTGCTCTTTTAAAAGCAAACAATAATCCTTCTGACGAGGAAATTGATTCCTACATGAATGGTAATATATGTAGGTGCGGAACATACACTAGAATAAAAGCTGCAATTAAAACAGCTTCTAAAAATAAAATATAATAAGATGAATATTGTAAAAACATCAATTGGGAGACGCTCCTTTATAAAAAGAAGTACAATGGCAAGCGGGGGTGTTATTTTAACATTTAATTGGCTAGTCTCTTGTGATATGACTCCAAGCAAAATTAAAGCTCTACCAAAAGAATGGTTTAAAATTAATGGTTTTCTGAAAATAGCTGAAAACGGTTTGATTACTATTATGTCTCCAAACCCAGAGATAGGTCAAAACGTAAAAACGTCAATGCCTATGATTGTAGCAGAAGAGCTTGACGCGAATTGGGAAGATGTAATAGTTGAGCAAGCCCCTCTCAACACATCAATTTTCAAAAGACAAGTAGCAGGTGGGAGTCAATCTATTCGTCAAGGATGGGAGAGTCTTAGGATGGCTGGTGCAGCTGCTCGCTACATGTTGGTTGAAGCGGCAGCATTAACATGGGGTGTCAATCAAAATGAGATTTCAGTTAGCAATGGAAAAATTTTTCACAAGTCTTCAGGTAATGAGTCAGGTTTCGGACCAATTGCATCAATAGCATCTGAAATTAAAATTCCTAAACAAGTCAAGTTAAAGAAGGTTTCTGAATTTAAAATTATAGGGACTTCCAAAAAAAATGTGGATGGAAAAAAAATAGTCACTGGGAAACCTTTATATGGAATTGATTATAAATCTGAAAACATGCTAATTGCAATGATTGTTCATCCACCTGCTTTTGGTATGAAATTTAAATCAATGGAAGCAACGGAGATCAAAAAAATGCCTGGCATAAAGGATATTTTTCCAATTAAAACTGTTTCTGAAGATTATGTAAAACAGGGAGTTGACACTGACTCATTTAATGAAATTGCAGTAATAGTTGGTGAGTCTACTTGGCAAGTAATGCAGGCTAAGAAAAAACTAAAAGTAAATTGGATGATGTCTGCTGAAAAAACTGAAAAAGTAAAAGGCTGGTCAGGCGATATTAAAACATTTTTAATCCCTGCGGGATTAGAAAGCAGCGAACAACATAATCAATTAATGATTTCAATGGACCATAAAAAAGCTAGAGTAGTTCGTCAAGATGGTAATCCAAGGGCTGTGTTCAAAAGGGCAGCCAAAATTATTGAAAGAACTTATACTTGTCCATACCTTGCTCATAATACACTTGAGCCAATGAATTTTTTTGCTGACGTGACTGATGATAGAGCTATCTTGGTAGGTCCAATTCAAACTCCTGAATCGATGGAAAAAACTGTGGCTAATCGACTTAATTTACCATTAGAAAAAATCGATATCCAAATGACTCGAATGGGAGGAGGATTTGGAAGAAGATTGTATGGTCATTTTGTAACTGAAGCTGCAGTAATATCAAAGAAGATGAAAAGGCCTATAAAATTGATTTACACTCGTGAGGATGATATGACTCAAGGTTCTTATAGACCAACCTATCGAGCAACATACAGGGCAGCTTTAGATAAAAATAACAATTTAATTGCATTTCATGTTAAGGCAGGCGGAATACCTGAGAGTCCATTAGCTGCTAACCGATTTCCTGCAGGTGCAATTGAGCACTACTTAGCAGAATCATGGGAGATAAAATCTAATATATCTACTGGAGCTTTTAGAGCTCCAAGGTCAAATTTTATCGCAGGTGCAGAGCAGGCTTTCTTGGATGAGATAGCAGAAATATCCGAAAAAGATCCTATACAATTTAGAATTGATCTATTGAAAAAAGCGAAAGAAAGCCCAGTGGGCCAAAATAATGATTATGATCCTTCACGTTATGCAGGTGTCCTTGAATTAGTTAGAGAAAAATCTGGATGGGAAAATTCTAGTGATGGAGTTCATAGGGGAGTTTCTGCATATTTTTGTCATAATTCTTATGTTGCTAATGTTTTAGATGTTGTTCTTGAAAACGGAAACCCTATAATTGATAAAGTTTATTGTGCTGTTGACTGTGGTATTGTTGTAAACCCTGATGCAGCCAAAAATTTGTCTGAGGGTGGTCTTATAGATGGAATCGGACATGCACTTTATAGTTCTATGACCTTCAAAAACGGCAAGCCTGAACAAAATAATTTTGATACATATAGACTAATACGTCACTCTGAGGCTCCTAGAAAAATACAGGTTGATTTTGTAGAAAATGACATTGCTCCAACCGGTTTAGGTGAACCCACCTTTCCACCTATTGTTGGGGCTTTAGCTAATTCATTATATAGAGCAACAGGTAGAAGAACTTATAATCAACCATTTATAACAGATAAGCCTATAATTGGATAAAGCTTTTATATAAATTACTTTAATGAGAAATTGCTTTACAGCTAATCATTTTTAGTTTTAGTTTATGATATCAGTAAAAGAGGCAATTAAACTAGTATTAAAGCATAGTCATTCTTTACTGGAAAAAGAAACCCTTACAATTGACAGATGCCTGAATCGAAATTTAGCAAGTTCGGTTAAAGCTCCAATTAATCTTCCAACTTTCAGACAATCCTCTATGGATGGCTACGCACTTTGTATAGGCGAATCCAGTATCTACAAAATTATAGATGAGGTAAAAGCAGGGGATGATAAAAATCCAATCTTAAAACCTGGTGAATGCGTTAGAATTTTTACAGGTGCGATTGTTCCAGATACTGCTAGTGCTGTAATTATGCAAGAAAAAGTTGTTCTTAAAGGAGATAAAATAAAGATCGAAACTTTAGTAAAACAAAAACAGAACATTAGAGGTGTTGGGTCTCAAATTAAAAAAGGGGATAATGTATTTCAAAAAGGACAAATTCTTCAGCCGTCGGGATTGGCACTACTAAAAAGTCTTGGAATTAATGAAATTGATATAATTAGATCACCGAAGGTAATTATAGTTTTAACAGGTGACGAACTAATTTCACCTTCCAAAACTCTTTCTAGGGGCAAGGTTTATGAAAGTAACAGTCTATTACTTCAATCCGCTTTGGATCAACAGGGTATTGAAACACAACTCATTTTTTTTGCTGAAGACACGCTAGATTCAACAATTAGTGTTCTTAAAAAAGCATTATTGAATTCGGATGTTGTCCTTATTTCAGGAGGCATATCTGTTGGAGAATATGATTTTGTAAAGCAAGCTTTAATAAAACTCAAAGTTCAAGAAATCTTTTATAAAGTGAAACAAAAACCAGGTAAACCTCTCTATTTTGGTAAGAAAAAAAAGACATTTGTATTTGCTCTTCCAGGAAATCCAGCTTCAACTTTATGCTGCTTCTACATTTATGTTTTACCACTGCTTTGCAGATTGAAAGGAGGACAAGGTGGGGGATTAATTAGTTTATCAATACCTATAGCTCATGACTATGTTTCTAACGAAAATCGAGCATTGTTTCTAAAAGCAAATATTCATAAAAAAAATATAAGTGTTTTGGACCGTCAAAACTCATCTATGCTGATTAGTTTTGCCAAAGCGAATGCCTTAGTATATATTCCTGAGAAAGTTAATAAACTTAAAAAAGGTGACTACGTAGAAACATTTATTTTACCAACTAGCATTTTAACTTAGGTGAAGAGTAATGTTTGAGCAACAGCATTTATTTTATTTACTTATTCCATTGGTAGCATTTTTGTATTCAAGTGTAGGCCATGGTGGGGCAAGTGGATATCTTGCTTTGATGGTATTTTTTTCGTTTCCTATTGATATTATGAAACAAACAGCCCTAACATTAAATTTATTTGTAGCTGGAATTGCATTCTATCAATATTACAAAGCAGGGTATTTTAATAAGAGCTTATTTTATTATTTTACAATAAGTTCTGTTCCATCAGCATTTATTGGCGGATATTGGTCCTCAAACCCATGGTTTTACAAAAAAATCTTAGGGGGTATTTTATTTTTTGCTGTTTTGAGGTTGCTTTATAAAAAGGATGTAGAAGATTTAAAAACAAAAAAAATACCCATCCCAATTGCTCTTATAATAGGCATGACAATTGGATATTTTTCTGGATTAATTGGCATAGGTGGAGGTATAATATTGACTCCTATTATATTATTTTTCCGTTGGGGAAAAATGAAAGAAGCTGCTGGTGTTTCCGCATTATTTATTTGGGTAAATTCATTATCTGGACTTTCAGGTCAGATTATTAGTGGAGTTAATTTTAATACAAATACTTTTTTTTTAGTAGGTTTAGCTTTTTTAGGTGGTATTGTAGGCAGTTATTATGGAAGTCACAGATGGAAAACAAGAAGGTTGGAATATTTTTTAGCACTTGTATTGACTCTAGCTGGAATTAAACTTATATTATTTTAATATGGAAATAAAGCTTCGTTATTATGGACAATTACAGGAAGCCACAGGCAAAAGTGAAGAAATTATTAGTAAACATTTTTCTACTATTGGACAATTAAATGATTATCTGATGAAATCTTATCCAAAATTAGAAAATCACAATTATAAAATTGCTCAAAACAATATAATTGAATCTTATAATAATCCACTAATTGGGAACCGGATAGATTTATTACCACCTTTTTCTGGAGGATAATTATGGAGGAAATTCGTTACAAAAGGCAAATACAATTAAATGAAGTAGGTGAGCCTGGTCAAAAGAAAATTAAAAATGCTAGAGTACTAGTCGTGGGTTCTGGTGGATTAGGGTGTCCAATACTTATGTATTTAACTGGAGCAGGTATTGGTAAAATTGGTATAATGGATCCTGATATTGTCACTTTATCTAATCTTCAAAGGCAAATTCTTTTTACAGAAAAAGACATAGGAAAAAATAAAGCGATATGCGCACAGAAGCATTTAAAAAAAATGAATTCAAAAATTAAGCTTAAGGCTTTTCCTATAAAATTAACCCATGAAAATGCTACCAAACATTTCTACGAATTTGATATAATAGTTGATGGGACAGATAATTTTTACTCCCGCTATCTGATAAGTGATCAATGTATTTTACAAAATAAAATAATGGTATATGGAGCTATTCAAAAATTTGAAGGTCAGATATCAGTATTTAATTATAGGAATGGCCCAAGTTATAGATGCTTATTCCCTACACCACCAAAAGTTGGTGAAATTCCAAACTGTCAAGATATAGGTGTGCTCGGTGTAGCTCCTGGAATTATAGGAATATTACAGGCTACAGAGATAATTAAAGTAATTTTAGATCTGGATGGAATATTGACGGGTAAATTATTTGTTTTAGATCTATTAAATCATAAGAATTCAATATTGGATTTTAAAAAAAATCAGAAAGAAATTGATAAAATAATAAGTCAAGGAAAAACAATTCCAATTGAGAATAATGATTGCGATATAAATATTGAAATTTCTTTGAATCAGATACATTTAAAGGAGGAAATTGTGTGGATAGATGTTAGGGAAATTGATGAATTACCAAGGTTAACTCAGTTAAGTCCTTTGAAAAAACCAATTTCTATAAATTCTTTAAAAAAATCGAGAAACAAAATTATCGCTTTTTGTCAAACAGGATTAAGAAGCAAATCTTTTATTAAGATGATTAAAGATCAAGGGATTAGAAATTGTTTTAGTTTAAAAGAGGGAGCAGAACAACTTTATAATTGGGTATTAAAAAACTAAAAAATTAATGAATAAAAAAATAAAAAATATTTTTGTAGAGGGTCCTATTACGCCGTCTAGCATTGCAAAATCTATTGAGAACCATCAAACAAAGTCTATGATTGGAGCTCACAACATTTTTTTAGGACAAGTTAGAGCTGATATAATTGGCAAAAAAAAAATAATAGCAATTGAGTATTCAGCACAAATAGAAATTTCGAACCAACTATGTCATGAGATAAGAGAAGCAGCCTTTTTAAAATATGACTTAACTTGTATGCACATATATCACAGTATTGGAAAGGTAAAAGCTGGTGAAATCTGTTTCTTTGTTTTCGTATCTAGCAGTCATAGGAGCCCAGTTTTTCAAAGTTTGGAAAAAATAGTAAATGAAATTAAGGATAGACTTCCGATTTTTGGAAAGGAAATATTTGACGATAAAACATACCAATGGAAGGTTAATAATTAATTATGGTTGATATTACAGATAAAAAAAATACTCTTCGTTTTGCATCCGCAGAAGCAATTATAATAGTAAGTAATAAACAGACAATTAGAGCTATTCAAAAAAAAATTGTACCTAAGGGAGATGTTTTTGAGGTCAGTAGAGCTGCAGGTTTACTTGGAGTAAAAAAAACATCTGAACTTTTACCTGACTGCCATCCATTACCAATTGAATTTGCCGATTTTGAATTTAAAATAGAAGGTTTAAAGATCTCAATATGCTGCAGATTAAAGACTATTTACAAAACAGGTATAGAAGTTGAAGCGATGCATGGAGCAAGTATTGCAGCTTTAAACATTTATGACATGCTAAAACCAATTGATAATGGAGTTGAAATTAGAACAATTAGACTTCTTACAAAAAAAGGAGGGAAGGGTGATAGGCATAGTTTGATAGCAAAAATAAACTGTTCTGTAATTGTCTGTTCTGATACAGTTTCAAAAGGACTTAAAGAAGATTCCGCTGGAATTAAAGTAATTGAAACTCTTGAAAATTGGGATATTAAAATTGAAAACTATGAAATTGTATCTGATGACATTGAGAAAATCCAAAGTCTACTAAAAAAACAAATTAAAGAAAAAATATCTCTAATAATTTTTGTAGGAGGTACAGGACTTTCGCCTAGAGATCAGACACCTGAGGCAGTAACTCCATTTTTAGAAAGAAGAATTCCTGGAATAGAAGAAGCAATCCGAAAATATGGTCAAGATAGAACCCCTTATGCAGCTTTATCAAGAAGTGTGGTCGGAATGATTGGTAATAGTTTAGTTTTAACTTTACCTGGATCAACTAAAGGAGCAATTCAATCCTTAAATGCCATTTTCCCTGAGGCTTTTCATATTTTTGACATAGTCAAGGGATCACAGCACTAAGATTATGAAAAGTAAAGAATCTATTTTAACTGATAATTTTGGAAGGTATCATAACTATCTAAGGATTTCTTTAACTGAAAGATGCAATTTACGTTGCTCCTACTGTATGCCTTTAGAGGGATTTCAACTAAGCCCATCAGAGAATCTGATGAGTGCAGAAGAAATTTATGAAATAGCTAAAATTTTTGTAAAATTTGGTGTCAATAAAATACGTCTTACTGGCGGAGAACCATTAGTACGAAAAGACTTTATTAAAATCCTCAATTTACTCTCCACATTAAATATAGAATTATCTTTAACAACTAATGCTGTTTCAGTAGATCGTTATTTTAATGAATTAAAAAAAGCTGGTGTAAAAACAGTAAATGTAAGCTTGGACACTCTAAGCTCACAGAGATTCCACGATATAACTTTTAGAAACTATTTTGACCGAGTTTATAAAAATATCTTTAAACTTATTGATAATGGATTTAAAACTAAAATAAACGCTGTTATTATGCGAGGAACCAACGATGACGAAATTATAAGCTTTGTTAATTTCACAAAAAATAACCCAGTAACCTTCCGTTTTATTGAGTTTATGCCATTTGATGGAAATCAGTGGAGACGAGAAAAAACAGTTTCTTATAAAGAGATTATGGATAAATTACAGAGCACTTACCAAAAAGACCAAATAATTAGAATTAAGGATGCACCGAATGATACATCAAAGAACTATAAAATTAAAGGATATAAAGGAGCTTTTGCAATAATTAGTACTGTGACAAATCCATTTTGTGACCAGTGTAATAGAATACGCTTAACTGCAAACGGAAAACTAAAGAATTGTTTATTTTCTCAAGAAGAAACTAATCTTCTAAAGGCTTTTAGAAATAAAGAAGATTTGGAGCAAATTATTTTTAGGAATATTTCCAAAAAGTATGCAGTCCGTTCAGGGCTTAGTGATCCAGAAAATTTTGAAGATCCTAGAGAGCACAAAAAAAACCGTAGTATGATCGCTATTGGGGGCTAAATTTTTTATAAAATTTTTCATAGCACTCAGGTGTGTCAATATCAATTAAATTATCACCAGCTTCTAAAAACTTTGCATAATGAATATTTTTTTGTAGAACTGATCTTGCTCCTTTATCTCCAGTTAGTGACTTTATTTGTTCAAAATAATTTGAATCAAACAAAATTGGGACTCCTTTCCAACCAAGATTAGATTCAGAGCCAATAATTAGATCTTTACCTTTCTCGAATAACATTCTCATTTTTAGATAATGAGATGACGAAATTAAAGGCTGATCTACCAAAGAAACTAGAACACCGTCCAAAGCAAAATTTAATTGTTCAATTTTTTTAATACTGTAAGAAAGTGATTCACCCATGCCTTTTTTCCAATCACTAAATCGAATCACTTCTATTGGATAATTTTTTAGAAACGGTTCAATAATTTCTGAATATGCACCTATAACCACGTAAAGTTTTTTTGTAGTGGGTAAAATATTTTCTATTTGATATTGTATGAGATTTTTATTTCCCCAATTAAGCAGTTGTTTTGGTTCACCCATACGCTTAGATTCGCCTGCTGCAAGTAAGATATGGTGTACATTAATCATGAATTCTTCCAGACTTCTCTTTTAGATGTATAGGTTTTTGTTTTCGAATAACACTTAAAATCTCTGCTAAGATAGATACTGAAATTTCTTCTGCGCTCTCAGCCCCAATATTTAATCCAGCAGGCCCACGGATTAGATTTATGAACTCAATAGACAGGTTTGGATTGAAATCTAAAGCTTTTTCTACTATATTTTCTCTTCTATTTTGAGGCCCCAGAATTCCTAAATAAGCTGGTTTCACATCAGATAAAGAGAGTAAATATTTTAAGTCTTTAATGAGACTGTGGGTCATAAGAATTACAGCGGTATGACTGTCGATCGGATTAGTATCAATTTTTTCATAAGGTGGAGTTAAAAATTTGTAGGCTCCTTCAAAATATTTTTCTGTTTTTGATTCATCAGGTGGAGCAACAATTGTGACTTGCCATCCCAATTTTGACGCTGCTTTACACAAATGTACAGTATCATGTTCTGCACCAAAAATATATAGCTGAAACAGAGGGTTAAATTTTTGCTGAAAGGATTTAGTTTTTTTTGAGTGTGAAAAGTTTTTATTTAGTGAAAAAATTTTACCAGAAAATATAAATTCAGTTCCAAATTCTTCACTCTCTTCTTCCGTTATAGAATAAAAAGATACACTTTTAAAGGGAATACGATTCTTGAAAACAATTTTAAAATTTTCATTCAATTCATTTGTAATAATTACAGGTTCAATAAGGATATAAATAATACCTTCGCACCCCAATCTTAATCGTCCATCATACTTTATTACTTTTGGGATCTTATTTCTGAAGACAGAATTTGCTTGTATTTGAATTTCTTTTTCAACACAACCACCACTAACAGCACCATATGTTTTCCCATTATCTTGTATCAACATTCGCACTCCTGGCCTACGATATGATGATCCCTCTAATTCAACAACAGTTGCTATAACTGATTTCACACCTTTTTTCTGAGCATTCCAAATAAGTTCAATTAGTTTTTTAACCTCATGTGTCATATCTATTATTTGATACTAGAAAATAAATTTTTGCAATATGGCTTTCTATGCCATCTTTTAAATAAATTTTTATTTGATTCATAAAAATCCAAAATAAAATAGAATAATCATATAGATTTAATTTGTTTTTCCTAGATTTATAAAAATAATAACAGCATATTTTAAAATGTTGTGTGTTGTGCGGCTAAATTGCCGTTGCAACTAATGAGAAGCTTTCCATGTTTTGGAAGGCTTTTTTTATTATCAAAAGAACCCATTTATATTTCACAAATCTCTTATTTAGAGATAATTATCGTAATTTTGCTTTATTCAAAATTATTTGTGATAATTGAGTCAAAAAAAGTTAGCTTCACTTAAGACATTTTGTGAGATTTTTTTTGACTTTTTTGTCTGAATTAACTAGAAATTGGTTTTGGAATTAATAAAAATAAAAAAAATCAAGTTATTACTAAGATTAGTTGCATTTGCGATACTAATTCCCATTTCCTTTTTTTCTCAGACTGCAACGTATTCCTCAACCTTGGATTTTAATGGCACATCGACATTTGTGGAAATACCTTCTTCTAATGATCTTAAGTTTGACTCAGATAAATTTACTCTAGAGGCATGGATAAAAATTGAAAACCCTCCTCCCTCAGGTTCCTCATCTGGTAACAACACTGCTGCGAACCGCGATTACATTTTTTCCAAAAAAAACGATTGGAGTTTTTATATAATTAATGTCAATGGCACGTCATACCTTGAAGGTAGATTTAGAAGAGATTGGTATGGAAACTGGCCTCAAGTAAGATCATCAACACCTCTTTCCTCTAATACATGGTATCATGTGGCATTCACAAATTCAAAGGCTAATGGAAGACTACGTCTATATATTAATGGAAGTCTGGACAATTCAGCGAATTGGACCTCAGGTGGACGTGGATTAACCTCAACTACAAATCAAATAGCTATTGGTTCTAGCATTTGGGATGGCAGCAATAATCCAAGTAATTTTTTTGATGGTAAAATTGGTGACGTTCGTTTTTGGGATTCTGAAAGAACTCAAAGTGAAATTAATTCAAATAAAAATTCCATATTAAATACCAACTCAAACCTTAAATTGTATTATAAACTTAATGATGGTCAGGGCACTACGATAAACGATAGTAGTGGTAATTCAATTACGGGTACTGTGAGAGGTAGTTATCAATGGCCAAATACTGATACTACAACACCAACAGTTGTTTTATCACAGAGTGATACTAACAATCTTTTAGCAAATTCAGATGTAGTAACGTTTACAGCCAATTTTTCTGAGACAATGTCTCCCTCTCCAACTATAACTATAAAAGAAAATGATCAGCCTGTGACTTTTTATATTTCAGATTACAGTAGCAATCAGATTGGTATTAATGTCCAGAACAGGAGGTTTGATCAGTTGACTCGTAATTCAAATAGTATTGTTGGCTACACATTTGAAGTGGTTTCCTCTGGTGTGACTTACACTTTAACCTCATTAAATAATCAATCCCAGAGTTGGGTTTATTTTTCTACTACTCCTGAATTTACTCCTGGTGCATCTGGGAGTAATGGAAATTTAGATGTTTTACTTAAAGGGAAAACTCTAATTAATAATGCGTATATGACTCCAATCTCTGGCACCAATTCTTATACCTACAGCTATACTACCTCTACTGTTCTAAATTCAATATCTGCAACGGTATCTGGTCAAGATCTAAGTGGGAATGGCTACTCCGGCACAGAGAGTATAACTCTAAGCGTAGACAATGTAAATCCATTGGTATATGGATTCTCGTCTACTGAGCAAGATTATATTACGACAAGCTCAGGAACAGTCACCTACACTGTAAGATTTTCAGAGGATATGGAATCAAGTCCTCAGCTAAATATAGTTGGAATTTCGTCACTAAATTATAGTCAGGTAGTTCCATTGACTTATGTAAGTACAAACAACAGCAACGGAGATTCAACATGGACTTATGGGTGGTCCCCCCCGGCTTCAATTACCTCTGGGACTGTATCTATTTCTATCACTGGAAATGATTTAGCGGGGAATCCATACAATGCCCAGATTGAAAATGTTACAGCTTTAAAACATAAAAGACTACACATCGACAACGTTCAACCCACAGTGAGTTTATTTTCAACTGTTAGTGGTACTACTGTCGCGCAATCAAATAATGTTACAATAACAGCGCAGTTTAGTGAGCCAATGACAAAGTCCCCAACTATTTCTATTTCTGGCCAAATTTCAAATGCTACGATGTCACTAGTCTCTACGAATACATTAATTAGAAGAGAAGCACAGCTTTCACTTAGTGATTATGGCTATAATATGATTGCAGTTGGAAGTAATGATTGGGATGATATATTAGGAGCAAATGTACGGTCAGGAGATTTACTTAATTATTATCTTGAGATTGATGGAGTTGATTATCAAGTAAGTGAAATAAAATTAGGCAGTAAAACGGCTTCTGATTTTTGGTGGTATTTCGCTACAACCCCAGAATATACGCCTGGATATAGTGCAGGGGAGACAACCTATTTCGTAATTAAATCACCCAACTATCAAACTGAACTGTCCAATTGGCAATATTCTTGGACTGTATCATCAACATCTAGCAGCCCCACAATTACTGTTTCAGGGACAGATCTGGCAAGCAATTCAATATCAGGAACGGTGAGTCTTTCTTATAGCCTAGATAATCAAAAGCCCTATATTATTTCTACAACAATATCTAACAGTCTTAGTCCAGGACTCATAAGCGCAACCGAGACTAATACAATTACTGTTGTCTTTAATGAGGCAATTGATGCTAATAGTTTTACAGCTTCTGATGTTACTATAACACCATCAGGTATTTTCACAATAACAGAGGATGTTTCTGTAGATAATATAACATTTAGTGGATTTATTTCGGCAAATGGTGTTTACTCAGGTATTGTGACTCTTACAATTTCGGAAAATGCTTTAGTTGATCTTGCAGGTAATTCTAATTTGGCCTCATCAACAACTTTTCAGTTTGATAATGTATCACCTACTGTTACACTTATAAGTTCTGATAGTGATAATATTCTTTCACCTTCTTCTAATGTTACAATTACAGCTACATTTTCGGAGTCAATGAGTGCAACCCCAACTATATCATTAACTGGTCTAGGAGCAAATATTAGTATGTCAGCTGGAAGTGACAATAAAATATGGAAATATAATTTTAATACGAGCTCCTCAACTTCCTCAATTACAGCTACCGTATCGGGAACGGATTTATACGGTAATCCTTACTCGGGAACAGAAAGTTTAACTTTAACTATTGACAATAGCGCATATCAAATTTCAGGGGCTACAATAAATCAAAAAAACTCAGTAATAAGTATCACTTTTGATGAAGAAGTTTTCACTGAAATTTTAAATGGCTTGGCCACTAATACTTTAACTACTTCTGATTTTTTACTTTCAATATCAGGTGGATCTGGAATAAGTTTAACAAGTGCAAATCCTTCTAGTATTTCAAAGATAGGGAGCAGCACTTATAATTTAGATGTTTCTTTTTCAGGTTATGCAATTGGCACGGAAACATTAACTATTTCAATAGCTGAAAACAATATTTACGATAGGGCTGGTAATTCTACTGCTCTTTCTAAAAGTATAAGTTTAAACAGCAACTTATTATTCGATTATGATATTTCAAATACAAACTCATACAATGGACAAGCAACATCAAATAATAATAAAACTGTAAATGACTTAAGTGGAAATGGCAATCACGGAGAAATAACAAACACTGATAATGTTTATTACGACACTAACCAAAACGCAATGTTCTTTAATGGTATTACTCAAAGAGCTGGAGGGATCGCTATATCAAATCTAAATTATGTCAGTGGTGGATCAGATAAAATTGAGGAGTTAACAATTTTTGCTAGAATAAAAGTTGATTCAAGGTCTACTACAGACAGAGCAAACAATGATGAAAGAATACTTCTTTCCTTTGATAGATCAGCTGTTTTTCGTTTTTCGATTGGCTCTGACCAGAACACTTCAGCTAAAGGAAAGTTAGCTTTTCATTTTACAAATTCTGATGCCACTTTCGATACGCATGCCGTAAATACTTCTGATCTTAGAGATAATCAGTGGCATAATGTCGCTGTTACTTTCAAAGCTAATCAGTCAGGGGGACTAAAATACTATATTGATGGAAACCTAGTTTATACGCATTCAGGTACTTTTGCCCCAATATCTAATGGCAGCGATAATGAGACCCCGCGCTTTGGTTATGTCGGTACAGGTTCAGAAGCAACAAGCTTTAAAGGATCAGCTTCTCCCCTTAATCTTTTCTTTGGACATATTCAATCAATTAAATATTACAATAAAGTTTTAGAATCCTCCCAATTAAATGGTCTAGACACAAACGCGCCAACTGTTACATTAAGTGATAACATCTCGTCAAACTATATAAATGGGACTGAGACTTTAAGAATAATTTCAACTTTTAATGAAGCCATGTCTTCAAGTCCAAAAATTTCAATTAGTGGACAGGTAAGTAACCTAACTATGACCTCTTCAACTACATCGGTTTGGTATTATGATTGGAATGTTCCAGATTCATTTAATGGAGTGGTAACTGCTACCGTAACTGGGACAGATTTGGCTGGAAATTCTTATTCTGGAACAGATAGTATCACCTATATTGTCGATAACATTCTTCCAACAGTATCACTTGCCGATACAAATTCAGGTAATATAATTACAAACAGTAATCAAGTTACTATTACTGCAACTTTTAGTGAGCCAATGACAGTCACTCCAACAATTAGTATTGCTAATGTAATAACGAATGCTGTAATGTCTCCAACTTCCTCAGCCAGTGTTTGGACTTATCCTTGGGTAGTTTCAACTACTTATAATGGAATCGTAACATCTACAGTTTCGGGAACAGACTTGGCTAGAAATTCCTATTCAGGTGGAGACAGTTTATCTTTTAACCTTGATACCAAAGCACCAGAAATAGTTTCATTATCAATTAATAATTTAAATAACGAGCTCGTTCTCAATTTTTCAGAGCAATCAACCTTGCATGATAAATCAAGTAACAGTTTTACAGTTACTAATACATCAGACTATTTTAATATAGGCGTTACAAGTGGAACGGCAACTATCACAGTAAACAGCATGACTTATAATGCAGATACTAATAATACCAAATATGTATTTGGAATTAATGTTAACGGAATA
The DNA here is from genome assembly GCA_902618245.1 of uncultured Bacteroidota bacterium. Taxonomy (GTDB): domain Bacteria; phylum Bacteroidota; class Bacteroidia; order Flavobacteriales; family Flavobacteriaceae; genus MS024-2A. The sequence continues at coordinate 61,969 of CACMZR010000001.1, forward strand.
CCAGATGGTTTTGAAGTTATTACTATCACGCCAAAAACAAATAAAGTTAAAGATGCTATTGGGAATTATGCTTTGACCTCTCAGAGCTCTAATACTATAAACTTAAATAACACTCTACCTGTTATTTCTAGTTTAGAAATCAATGAAGCCAATACCCAAGCAGTAATAACTTTTAGTGAGCCCGTTTATAATAACGTATCTGGATCAGGAGCTTTACAGGCAAGCGATTTTCAATTAAGCTTGTCCTCTGGAAGTGCAACTCTTTCAAGTACAATACCCATATCTGTAACAAGCAGTGGAACTTTGAGTTATATCTTAGGCCTATCTTTCCAAGGTTTAGCTTCAGGACAAGAAATTTTAACTATTAGCCCTGTTTCAAATTCGATTTTTGACAGTAAAGGAGGTCAGATCAATTTATCATCATCGCAAAGCAATACAATAACTTTAAACGATAAAGCAAGCCCAGAGATCACGGGGGTTTCAATAGGTGGGTCAAATGAGTTTATAGATATTCAATTTAGTGAAGGCGTCTATGGAAATGCTTCTTCAAATGCTCCAATTTCAGCATCAAGTCTTGGCGTATCACAAATTGCAGGAGGTATTGTTCCTTTAAGAATTTCACAGATTACTAATACATCAGGTGGACAACTAACTGGTGGAGAAAATATTATAAGAGCTACGTTAACTCAATCACTAGATATTAGTAATACTTTAGTAGGAGTAATACAGGTAAATAATCCAGTATCGATGGATGTTAGTGGTACTAACACATTTAACAGTTTATCTGGGCCGAATGGCGATCAAGTTTTCCAAGTTCTTATAAAAAACACAAATATTTATGATATATCAGCAAATCAAGTTTCACCAACACAAAGATTAAATTATATCAGCCCTAACACAACAAATCTAGTCATACCCACATCCCCTAATATATTTAGATTAGGTGCGCTCGTAAAAGTAAACCCACCACCAATTTTAATTACAAGGGTAATAAGATTTAAAGAAAAGCCAGAAAATGGAAAACTTGTAGGTGAAGTTAATGCCTTTGATCCTCAAGGAGAAAGTTTTACATTTCTTAATCAGAGTGATCTTTTTGATGGTTCACTTCAGATAGACGAACAGGGTAAAATATATGTAGTTGACGGTACAAATCTTAAATATGATTCTGATTATAATGCAAAAGAATTTAAATTTATTTTAAAGGATAGTGAAAATGAAGTTGAGTATTCGGTATTAATTATAATACAGAAAACTCATCCTGAGATAAAAATTGATTATCTTAAAGTAGATGAAAATGCACCAGTTGGAACTGTTGTAGCTAAAGTAAAATTTAAAGATCCACTTAATCCATCTGGAACAATTCCCTTTAAATTTGTTAGCACCGACGGCTATCTTGAATTTAATGGTGAAGAAATAGTAACAACAAGAGAATTAGATTATGAAACCCTGACGGAGCATTGTTTTAATATTGAGGCTGTTGGCTCCCCAAAACAGTCAAATAATCCAGTATCGATGGATGTTAGTGGTACTATAACATTAGAAAATTCATCTGATGAAAGATATATTACTACTCTAGATGAGTGCTTCCAAGTTATAGACTTACCTAATCAAAAATCTGAAAGAAAATTCTTTATCTCGATTTTTGGTCTTCCAAATAATTCGAGTTCTTCAAAAGTTGATCATAGAAGATATTATAATCCGCATAACAAAAATGTTGGTAAATGGAAAGTAAAAAAGAGAATTAAGGGTGGTGCTGACGCTGATAAATTTACAATCAGAACTGCATCAAAAGGCGAACAAAAAAACAGTCAGTATAACGAAGAGGAGACAGAAGATTACTTAGAATTTATAAAAACACCTGTATTTAGCCCTCCTGGAGATGCAAACCAAGATAACATTTACGAAGTGGAGGTTGAATACATTAATACTGCAGACGGAGAACCTGAAGTACCGATCGGAGTAACCCAAACTAATATTCAGGTGCCTGAAGGTGGTAAAAAAGCAATAGAATTACAAGCAAGACCAGCCCTGCCAACTGATGATACAGATGGCGATGGTGTTTTTGATATTTATGATAATAGTCCTTTAGTATATAATGCTGATCAGACTGATGAAGATGGAGACGGAGTTGGAGATGTTTCTGATGATTTTGATCATGACGGAGTTTGGAACCCTTTTGATACATGTCCTGATACTCCATTAGGTGAAGTGGTAAATTTAAGTGGTTGTTTGATTTATTATGTTCCCTCAAATAATTTCAGCCTATCTAAAATTGAAAAGTGTGCTGGTGAAAACTCAATTAGATTAGATGTTCTAGACTCTACAATTACCTATAATATTTCAGTAAGTGGAGCTGTAAATAAAACAGAAAGTTTTACTGGCAGCACTTGGACTTTAGATAAACTCTCTGGAGGTAAATATTCAATATGTGTAAATATTGAAGGTGTTAGCCATTTAGAATTTGAAAGATGTTTTGAGCTAAATATTTCTGATCCAAAACCGCTTGTTGTTAGTGGAATTTTTGACAAATCAAATCAAACGGTTACTTATGATTTAAGCGGTGGTGATATATATAACATTTCTCATAATGGCAAAACAACTCAAACTCAAAGCAGTAAGTACACTATAACATTGAATAAGGGTTTAAATAAAATTAAAATATCAACTGGAATTGAATGTCAAGGATTACATGAAGATAATTACCTTAATTCTTATGAAGTTAAGTATGCACCAAATCCTATAGATAATTATTTAGATCTTTATTTTGGGGGGAATGATAATTTTATTGAAATTGGGATTTATACAGTAAATGGTCAACTGATTGATATTAAAAATATTAATCTTCCCTTTTACAGCAGAAACTATAGATTAGAAACATCAAATTATAAACAAGGAGTTTACATAATTAAAATAAGTGGAGCTACGATAGACCAGTCTATACAAGTCATAAAAAAATAAAATGAAAAAGGAGAAAATATTTTTTGGGATTTTAATGTTAATATTTTTGAGCTGCTCAACAGATTCTGAATCTGAACCAGAACCTGAAATTTTAAATCCCCTGGCACCAAGTCTATTGTTCCCAGAAAATAATGAAGCCTGCCTCGACGGGACATCAATTAATGATACTCAAAGTAGTGTTGACTTTTCTTGGACAAATGCTCAAAATGCATTTTCCTATGAAATAATAATTACAAATTTATTAACTCAAACAAAAGAAACATTTACAAGTAATGTGAACCAAACAAAAATAACACTTATCAAGGCAGAACCATATAGTTGGAAAGTAAAAAGTATCGGAGGTATAGGTTCAACTCCCTCTGAAAGCGAGCAATGGAAGTTTTATTTAGCAGGAGATGCAATTGTAAATTATGCACCATTCCCGGCAGAACTAATATTCCCAAGATCTGGTAAAAACGTAACACCCGGAGTTAACAATCTTATTAACCTTTCTTGGACAACATCAGATGTAGACGGAGATCTTTTAAAATTTGAAGTCTATCTAGATGATAATGATGCTTCAACTCTTATTGAATCTATTGATTATGTTGAAGATAATACATCAATCGAAATAGAGGTCCAAAACAACACAAAATATTATTGGAAAATTATTTCTATAGATGCAAATGGGAATCAGTCTAATTCGGGTGTTTATGCATTTAGGACAAATTGATTTTATTTACTAAATAAATAGAATAATAATTGTCATAATTACTCCAGCTAAAGAGAATATAATTCCTTTTTTAAAGACAGTAGTAGTTGGTAGGAACATCCAAAAAGATGAAATCACAAAAAACATCAAAGAAACTCCAAAAAAAATATTTAACCAATAAACAGGACTCTGTGTTGTTGCTTTGTGGAGACTCTGCATTTTTTTCAGAACATATGGGACTTCCTTTTTTAAATAAGTAGTTTCTCCACTCAACTTGTTATATTGACCATCTTTGAAATAAAAAATATTGCCTTGCGATTTTGTAAATCTAAGATTTCTTATTTTAAGATTTTTACCCAAGTCATTTTCATTTAAGTTTGGTTTGAGCTTTGTTTTCACCTCTGTTACTTTTTTAAAAGTATTGGTTCTTCTAAAAATAAGGGTGATTCCACTAACAGAATAAACTGCCATTATTCCTACAAGGTAAAATCCAAGGTAGCGATGAATTATTCTAAAATAAGCACCTGCTTTTTTTTCCATTTTTAATGACTATTTTTCACTTATAGAAAGAGGCACAAAAGTAAAATCAATATAATTACTAAACAATTTAATTTAGAATTAATTTAAATAAGTCAAAGGGCTATTAATTTGTGTTAGTTTTTAGGTATTCATCACGGATCATTTTAGCAGTCATATAATCCTTTTGATGACTCCATCCTGGAGGATAAAAAATGTAACGCAGCTTATTGAGAATACCCGGTGCGGTAGTGACATCTTTTACTAGATGGATTATTTCACCAAAATAGACTTGAATAAAACTACCCGAATTAATTTGACGAGTGATACCATAATCAATTTCCATATTAATATTTTCTTCTTGATAAGTACCAAAAATTCGATCCCATATGTTTAAAAGGTTGCAATAATTAGTATCAAGATACAATGGGTTTCTTGCATGGTGAACCCTGTGATGAGATGGAGTTAGAATAATTTTATTTAGAAAACCAAAACGAGCATCTTTTACAAGATTCTCACCCACGTGGATAAAAGCACCATAAGTTCCATCAATAAACATAATTGTAAAAAGCATCACGGGATTCACTCCCATTAAGATACATATTGAGGTTCTAATAAAATCTGCATAAGGTGCTTCTAAGAAAAAATGTGCATGCGAGACACTCAAATTCATTTCTTCAGGACTATGGTGTGTAGCATGTAGACACCAAAATAGTCTTACTTTATGGGCTAAGAAGTGATATATAAAATGAGCAAATTCCCAAACGATATAGCTATATATAAACCAATACCAAGTAATAGAGGTTTCTAAAATTGAATAAGGCTGAAGAAAACCAATGCAAAAGGCTACCATACCGATAGCAATGAATCTTCCTATTATCCTATTAAATAGATAAATCAAAAAAATAACCTTATAAACTTTTGTTTGCGGTTTTTTATATGCAAAACCCAAAAAAAGTTCTAGAAAAATTAATAGTGGTACAATTGGTAATATAAGTGCAACTATTCCATCGTAAGTCAAAAACGTAGAATAATCTTGATCTTTTAAAATATCGAGGAATCGAGTTATTCCGAAAAAACCAACAATTTCATTCCAAATTGATTTTATGATAGACATTGTCATATAATTTTTTACCAAAATAAAATTAATAAAACTCTGATTAAAATTTCTTTTAAATAAAAGTTGAAATTTATTATCACTAACATAACCTAATTATGATAGGTTATTTCAAAATTTAATTATAGTTTCGCAAAAAATTTGTTAAACAAATACTTCTAAAATTTATATATATAATAGTAGAAAGTTAAAATGTTTAATTTTTTTAACAATATTAGAAGATTTACAATACAATAATTAAACTTATGTCTAACAGTACCTCTTTAAAAAATACTAGAAAATGGATACTATTTATCTTAGGATTTATTGTTATTGGATTATCTTTTCAACTCACAAAAAAAATTATCGATAGTAATCCCCCCACCAGAAAAAAAGCTAGTAATGCAATCAAAGACGCTTACACAACAAAAGTTAAAAATGGATCTTATCAAGTTCAAATTCCATCAGATGGTGTTTTAAGAGCGTATAAAAGAATTCAAATCACCGCCCGTGTACAAGGTATTCTAAAGACAATTAAGCCCTTATTTAAATCAGGTCAAGATTACAAATCTGGGCAAAATTTAGCAGTAATAGAATCCTCAGAGTATAGGGCAAACGTAATTGCTCAACGTGCAGCTTTATATAATTTAATTACATCAGTACTTCCAGATCTTGAACTAGATTTTCCTGAAGCCTATTTAAAATGGAACTCATATTTAAAAAGATTTAATCTTGAAAAACCAGTACCCCCATTACCTGTAATGGAAGATAAAGTAAGGCTATTTGTATCTGGAAGGGGAATAATTTCATCATATTATTCCTTACAGAACTTAGAGAAAACTCTTACTTTTTATAGAATAAAAGCACCATTTAATGGAGTTTTAGTTCAGGCTAATATTACAGAAGGTTCATTAATAAGACCAGGACAAGTATTAGGGGAATTCATTGCACCTGGTGATTACGAGTTAATGGTTGCCTTACCAAAATCGTATATATCTAATATTTCAAAAGGGGCTGAAGTCAAAGTAAAATCAATAGACACAAATCAAATATTTACTGGGAAAGTTTCTCGAATTAATGCAAAAGTAAATAGCCAAACCCAATCAATAGAGGTTTACATTCGAATAAAAGATAAAAATCTTAAGGAAGGAATGTATATGGAAGCACAAATTAAAGCCATGGAATTTAATAATGTTTTTGCATTGGACAGAGGTCTTGTAAATGGGGAAAAAGAATTATTTGCGGTTAGAAATAATAAACTTATTTCACTTAAAATAAACCCTATTCATTATACAGAAACCTCAGCTATAGTAAAAGGGTTAGTTGATGGTGAAGAAATTATATCTCAACCTATAATTGGGGCGTACAATGGTATGGAAATTAACCCCGTTAATCAAGAACTGAATTAATTAGGGATAGTGAAAAAAATTATTAATTATTTTATTCGTTACCATGTAGCAGTAAATGTACTGATAATAGCTTTTTTATTGTTTGGGGTGTTAGGTTTAAGATCACTTAAGTCGTCATTTTTCCCGCTTACAGAATCACACATTATTCGAATAGCAGCAGTTTATCCTGGTGCTTCTCCTATGGAGATTGAAGAGGGAGTAATATTAAAAATTGAGGACAATCTGAAGGGATTAAACGGCGTTGAACGTATCACTTCTGTTTCAAGCGAAAACAGCGGCAATATTACTGTAGAAATAGAGGAGGAACTAGATATAAATTTCATGCTACTTGAAGTGAAAAATGCGGTAGACAGAGTACCAAACTATCCTTCAGGCATGGAGCCCTTGGTAGTATATAAACAAGAACCAACAAGATCAACAATCAATTTTGCATTGACGGCAAAAAATAAAACTCTCCTTGAACTTAAACAAATTGGGCGTCAAATTGAGAATGAGCTTAGAGCTATACCAGGAATTTCTCAAATCAGTGTCTCTGGATATCCAGATGAAGAAATTGAAATTGCAGTTGATAGAAATAAGCTTTTAGCTTATGACTTAAGTTTTAATGATGTCGCACAAGCTGTAGCAAAATCAAATATAATTGTTACCGGTGGAAGGGTAAAAACGAATGCAGAAGAATTTTTAATTAGGGCTAACAATAAATTTTACTATGGTAATGAACTCTCCAAAATAGAAGTTAAATCTCAACCTGACGGCACAAAAATATATTTAGATGACCTCGCAGTTATTAAAGATAGATTTTCAGAAACACCAAATAGAAGTTTTTTAAGTAATGATATACTTGTTAAGATTTCGGTTAGTTCTACAAATTCAGAAGATGTAATTTCTTCAGCAGCAAATGTCAGAAACTACATAGAAAATTTTAACAATCAAAATGACAACTCTAGACTTGAGGTTCTTAATGATGCCTCAGAAATACTCAATTTTAGAAATAAAATTTTGATTGAAAATATTTTTCAGGGTATGATTTTGGTTTTAATTTTCCTTTCACTTTTTTTGAACTCTAGACTTGCTTTTTGGGTCGCATTCGGACTTCCAGTTTCATTTTTGGGGATGTTTATTTTTGCTCCATTAGTTGGTGTAACTATAAATTTACTATCCACATTTGGTATGATAATCGTAATAGGAATTCTGGTCGATGATGGAATTGTTATTGCTGAAAATATTTACCAGCAATATGAAAAAGGGAAAACTCCCTACAGAGCAGCAATTGACGGAGTACTTGAAGTCATACCTCCTGTGGTATCTGCGATTATCACAACTATGATGGCTTTCTCCCTTTTTTTATTCTTAGATGGTCGTATTGGTGAATTTTTTAGCGAGCTATCAGTTGTAGTCATGTTAACCCTTTTAATTTCCCTAATTGAAGCACTTGTAATTCTTCCAGCACATTTAGCCCACTCTAAGGCACTAATAAAAATTGAGGAAAAACCTAAAACTTTAATTTCCAAAGCATTCAAAAAACTTAGAGATTTTAATAAAATAGGGGATAGGCTTATGAAATTTATGAGAGATAGATTCTATTTACCTTTTCTCAGATTTTCCTTAAACAACCGTTTTCTTGTTATATCAATGTTTATAGCATTTTTTTCATTGACAGCTGGATCATTTGGTGGAGGTATAATCAGAACTTCTTTTTTTCCACCCATAGCCTCAGACAGAATTTCAATTAATCTTGTCATGCCTAATGGTACAAATGAAAAAATAACAGACTCTATAATAACTATTATTGATGAAGCTTCCAAAACTGTAGATAAAGAATTCACAGAAAAATATCTTAAGAGAACTGGAAAGAATCTTTTTGTAAATTCTATAAAAACTCTAGGAAATGGATCTTCGCGTGCTAACCTTATCATCAATCTTTTACCAGGAGAGGAGAGACCTGATGAAATAAGAGCAAGTATGGTTTCATCAAGAATCTCGGAAGTTGTTGGTCCTTTGATAGGGGTGGAAAGCGTAATTTATGGATCTGGTTCAAACTTTGGGGGTAAGCCAATTTCAGTTTCTTTACTATCAAATAATATTAATGAATTAAAAAGTGCTAAAGTTGAGTTAAAGAAAGCTCTGACCTCTAATGCTTTGCTTAAAGATGTTGAGGACAATGATCCAGCTGGAATTAAAGAAATTAAACTTAAACTAAAAGAAAATGCATATTCTTTAGGATTGGATTTAAGCTATTTAATGAGTAGAGTTAGGGCTGGATTTTTTGGAGTTCAAGCTCAAAGGTTTCAAAGAGGTCAAGACGAGATTAGAGTTTGGGTTCGATATAAAAAAGAAGATAGATCATCAATTACTCAATTAGAGGACATGAAAATTGATTTACCAAATCAGGATTTTATTGCACTTAAAGAAGTAGCAACTTATTCGATAGAAAGGGGTGATGTATCAATAAATCATCTTGATGGAAGAAGAGAAATTCAAGTATCAGCTGATCTCAAAAATTCTGAAGAATCATCTCCTACTGACATAATGAATGATATAAGATTTAATATAATGCCAAAAATCCAGGCTAAATATCCAACAGTTAGTGCATCTTATGAAGGGCAAAATAGAGAGGCGTTTAAGTTAATTAATTCTCTTTCATCTGCAGGAATTCCAATACTAATTCTTATATATATAACAATAGCTTTTACTTTTAGAAGCTTTTCTCAACCAATACTATTATTCTTATTAATGCCTGTCAGTTTAATTGGAGTTGCCTGGGGACATTGGGCGCATGGCTTTCCAGTTAACATTCTTTCTTTACAAGGAGTTATTGCTCTAATTGGTATAATGGTGAATGATGGACTTGTTCTTATAGGTAAATTCAATAATAACTTGAAGCAAAACTTTAGTTTTAATGATGGACTTATTGATGCTGGAAAATCAAGATTTAGAGCTATTTTTTTAACTACTGCTACTACTGTTGCAGGACTTACTCCATTACTTTTAGAGAAAAGTAGACAAGCTCAATGGCTTAAGCCAATGGCAATTTCAATATCATACGGAATAGCATTTGCTACAATTTTGACATTGATTCTATTGCCAATATTTATATCTCTTAACAATGATTTAAAAGTGATTTTTAAGTGGCTTGTTTCAGGGAATTATCCTGACAAGGAGGTTGTTGAAAGAGCTATTATTGAAAAGAAAGAAGAGCAAAAAATGAATCAAATGAATAATCCTGAAAATTAAAATTATGAATAAGGGTTTCATTTCATTTATTATTGTTATCGTATTAATTAATTCATCAAAGGCACAAGATAAACTAACAAAAGAACAGGCCCTGGATTTTGCATTAGAGAATAATTTTGGTATTCAGGTTTCAAGAAATAATACGGAGATTACAAAAAATAATAGTAATATCTTAAACTCAGGATATTTACCTACCATCTCTATTTCCGGAGGCGGTAACTATATAGGATCAGATTCAGAAATTGCGTTTCCTGGACAATTTGATGATCAAGGAAACCCTATTCCTAATAGAATTTTTGAGGGCCAAGAATCTCAACGATATAATGCAAGTGTCAATTTAAATTATACCCTTTTTGATGGTTTGGGCAGAACCTATATTTATAAACAATTAAAAGAACAATACAACCTCAGTGAATTGCAACTCAGGGAGACAATTGAGTATTCAATACTCCAGATTTTTGAGGTTTATTTTAGTATTGCCCAATTCACAGAATCAAGTAGAATTTTCAAACAAAATTTAGAAGTTTCGAAAGAACGTCAAAAAAGAGCACAAAGCGCATTTATTCATGGGCAAGGGAACAAACTAGCAGTTTTAAATGCACAAGTAGATGTAACAAATGACAGTATTAGTCTAATTCAGGTTAATCAACAGCTAGATAATTCAAAACGTGATTTGAATTTACTTATGAATCAACCGATTGATAAGGATTATAGTGTAGAACTAGAAGTAAATTTTGTTCCCGAAATCCAAATTGAGTCTTGGATAGATACTGCACCAGAAAAAAATGTAGAACTCCTTAAACAAAAAAGTAATAGCCAAATTAACTCTTATGACATAAAGATAAATCAGTCCGGATATTTACCTACAGTTGGACTAGTTGGATCATATGGGTGGAATTTGAATAAAAGTCCAGCTACGGCTTTTTTCCCAGGTACAAACAACACAACTTATTCAGTTGGGGTTGGAGCTAGTTTAAGTTGGAACTTATTTGATGGAGGTAGAACTTCAACCCGCGTTAAAAACGCCAAACTAAATTTTGAAAATCAAGAATTATTTGCTCAAGAGGCTAGGCTAAGTTTTGATAGGGACTTGTTAAATGCTTTACAGAATTATAAAAACACAAAAGAAATTTTTGAAATCCAAAAAAAACAAGTTGAAACAGCAACCTACAATTTTGATCGATCACAATCTCAATATCAATTGGGCTCAATTACTGCTATAGAATTTAGGCAAGCACAAATAAATTTAGCAAACGCGAAAAATCAAAGGGCTATAGCTAAGTTTCAAGCTAAACTTTCAGAATTACAATTAATACGATTAACAGGGGAACTTTTAAATGTAAATATTTAAAAATCTATTAAAATATAATTGAGACAATATTTTCATGAGACTGGAACTAACAATTGCTCAAAGAATCCTCCAATTTGTCTAACTCTATCAACAAAATGAATTTCTAAAATCCAATGTCTAGTATTTCCTTTTTTATCTGGAGTATTCATATCAATTAAATTATCCTGATGGATATAATTGGTTTTATTTTCTTTTTCTAGCTTTTCGTGAGGAAAGTGACCAATTAAATGACCTGCTATTTGACCACCAAATTCCCAACCCATAGATTTTGCTAGTTTACAGCAATAGTTATACAATTCACAGCCATTTATAACCTTTTTTGAATGATAAAAAATATTTGCTTTTTTCCATGCAATCTCAATATCATTAGCTAATTTCTTTTTAAATGAATCATTACCCAAAACATAAGTTCTTCCATAATCGGCTTCCCACTCTTCAAATATCGGTCCAAAATCTAAAAACACAATATCATCTTTTTCAACTATTAAGTTTTTAGGATTCTCGTCATAAGGGAAAAGAGTGTTAGGACCAGATCTAACAATTCGTTTATGCCAATATTTTTTAATTTTAAACATTTCAAAAGCTAAATCATATATATCTTTGTTAATATCATTTTCGGTTTTTCCAGCATGAATTATACCTCTAGTTTCAATTTCTTTAAATAACTCGGATGCTTTTTTCTCAGCCACTATTAACTGAGCTAATTCATGTGACATATTTAAAAATAAAAGTGATACAAAGTTTTTGGAATAAAAGAATTATTGGTTGGCTAGAAAAGAATTTTTGAATTCCTTGTATGAACTTATTGAATTCTTTATAGTATCCTCTCTTTTTTTATTTTTATTTCTCTCGTAAAAATCACTCCCAATAGGTCCAATATCCATATCTAAATTATTCTTACCCCAAATAAGAAGATCATAAATAAGTGGATAAAGATTTATTCCCGCTTCAGTGAGGTAATATTGTTTAATTTTTTTATTTCTTGGATGCAACCGGTATTCAATAAGTTTGTATTTCATTAATTTTTTAAGCCGATCAGAAAGAATATTTGTAGCGATATTTTCAGGTGCTTTTATGAAATCAGCAAAAGTTGTACTGCCTAGGAAGAAATTTCTTATTAAAACCAAAGTCCAACGGTCTCCAATAATTTCAAGAGAAGTGCTGACGGGACAGGAAGATCTTTTATTTTCTACTTTTATCATTTGTTAGTACTTAAGACTGTCTGAAATTTTTTGGTCTAAATCAAAAAATATTTATCAAACAACTTTATCAAACCACATCAAATATTTTTTTATGAATTTTTAATTAGATTTTATTCAAATAAAAGAATTGTCTATGGCTTCATAAATATAGGTAATTTTCTTTTTATATTAATTTTAACTAGTTAAAAATTAGTTAATTATAGATCGTCACACAAGTATTTAAAAAAACAATCATAATCACTATATTTGATATTTATTGTAAAAATCATTTCTATGGGATTTCGAATTTCAATATTCATTTTACTTGTAACCCTTATGCTTAAACCTGCTTTAGGGCAAATTGTTACTGTTAAAATTGAAGACTTTGTTACTCAACATAATGGTTTTGAAGAAAATGAAGAGGGAGAAATTAATCCAATAAATTTGAAGGAAATAAATAAGAGAATTCGTTTTTTTATTGAAGAGAAGTATCCAAAAATAGTCGATTTCACAAGAAATATTATATGGGACTCATATGGAACATTTTTAAGCCCTTCTGACAGATATCATTCGCATACGTTTATCGTGCAAGTAAAAGTCAAAGATGTTGATCGTTTGAAATATTTAGAGGTTCAATATGACCCTTATGAGAAAAAAGTTACTGGGAATTTTCAATGGATCCCTGAAGATGAGGAGTTTTACTTAGTCGATGAACAAGTAGAAGAACAAAAACTACTTCCAAATCTTAAAGAGTTGGAAATTTCAAATCATGATAAAAAGCCAAGCCTGAATGACTTCCTTAACGAGCATCAAGGTTTTATTGACGAGAGGGATAGACTAAATTTGAGTGAAAATGAAATTGTACCGATCAATGTTGCTAAAATAAATAAACTTATTCGTTCGTTTAATGATACAAACTATTCTAATGTTGAATATACAAGAAATATAATTTGGGATTCCTACACTACTTTCTTAAGTCCATTTGATAAATATAATTTTCATGTTTTCATTGCTCAAGTAAAGGTAGAGGGAAAAAATCGATTGAAATATCTTGAAGTTTTTTATAATCCAGCTACAGAAAAAATTACAACTGATTTTGAATGGATTGAATCTGATGAAGAGTTTTTCAGAGTAGTAAAAGCGCAAGAATCAGATTCCTAGTTTTAAAAAACCTTTGCTTTAAATTTTTTCAAAATATCTCAGTATAAAATGAAAATAAATCGATATCTAATATTTTTTTTTCTGATTTGTAACTCTATTTTCTGTCAGACAATAGATGGGAATAAAATTTCTCAAATTTATGAGGTGCGTAATTCTAATGCTGAGGAAATATTTTCTAAAATCCATTTCGCTTTATGTTTAATTTATCAAAATCCTGATGAAGTTATTAAATACAAAGATGACAAGACAATGAGAATTGTTGTAAAAGCAATGGCATTAGTTCCGGTTCTAGATGCATACAAATTGATGAATCCAAGTAATACTGAACTGACAGATTATGTTGACTATAATCATAATTATACTGCAGTTATAGAGGTAAAAGATGAGAAATATAGAATTAAACTCACTTATCAAAATGGAAAATATTCAGATTCTCAATTAACTGAATATAAGTTACCATTTCCTGCTAAAATGGATTTTGAAACTTCTGATTTAGAGGAAATCATTCAAAAAGCGAGATTAGAGATGAATCAAGACTATTACTCAATTACTAGTAGAAGAAAAAAAGAAATTTATATTCAATCTCAACCAAGAGTGTTGAAGGAGTATCAACAAACACTAATTGATTATGCAACAATTTATTTTCAATCGATTTACAAAGAGGTATTGAAAGATAACGATCAAGACAATTGGTAAAAAATAGTAGATTTTGTTATTTATTAATCAATATTTAGTAAAACTTTTTTGGAAAATTTCATACAGCAAAAAATTTATTTTTATTCTTCTCTTACATTTTGTTATTACTAGCTGTGAGAATAGTTCCACTTTCGACATTATAATTTTAAACGGAACAGTTTATGATGGTACTCTAGACGAACCTGCTCTAATAGATATTGGGATCAAAGGAGATAAAATAACAACCCTTGGCAGTTTGGCAGATGTAAATGCAAATAAAATAATCAATGCTGAGGGGTTATCAGTTTCCCCTGGATTCATTGATTTACATGTACATTTAGAGCCGATTTTTTCTCTTTCTAATTGTGAGAGTCATCTTCGTCAAGGTGTAACCACAAGTTTAGGAGGACCAGACGGAAATAGTCCATTACCATTTGGTGCTTATTTGGATAGTCTTCAAAAACTAGGAGTTGGAATGAATGTAGGTTTTCTTGTTGGGCACAATACAGTAAGAAAAAAAGTAATGAATTTGGATAATAGGCCTCCCACATCAAAAGAGTTAAATCAAATGAAAACAATTGTTTCCCAAGCAATGAATGAGGGAGCTTTTGGTATTTCCACAGGTCTAAAATATCTACCTGGAAGTTTTTCTAAGGTTGATGAAATAATAGAAATCTCAAAAGAGGTCTCAAAAAAAGGAGGTATCTACACATCACACCTACGTGATGAGGGTTTAGAAGTTCTAGCTTCAGTAGATGAAGCCATTATAATCTCTGAAAAAGCAAATATACCTGTAATTCTTACTCATCATAAAGTTATCGGTAAGCCAATGTGGGGTAAAAGTGTTCAAACTCTTGCTAGAGTTGATAATGCCAGAGAAAAAGGTTTAGATATAAGGATTGATCAATATCCTTATAATGCTAGTCATACCGGTATATCAGTCTTAATTCCAAGCTGGGCTAGGGCTGGTGGACAAGAAATGTTTAAGTTGCGATTAGATAATGAGATATTTCGAGATAGTATATTAAATGGAATTGTTTTTAATATACTAAATGATCGTGGAGGGGAAGATCTAGACAGGATTCAATTTGCCAAAGTTGAATGGATGCCAGAATTAGAGGGAAAAACATTAAAGTACTGGTGTAATCTAAGAGGAATTGAGCCCACGACAAAAAATGGAGCAGAACTTGTGATTGAAGCTCAACTTAAAGGAGGTGCAAATTGTATTTTTCACGCAATGGATGAAGCTGACGTTGTAAATATTATGAAACACCCGCAAACAATGATTGCTTCAGATGGAAGGTTAGCTAAGTATGGAGAGGGTCATCCACATCCAAGATGGTATGGAACATTTCCAAGGGTTTTAGGGAGATATGTTAGAGAAAATAAAATTTTGACTTTAAAAGAAGCAATTCATAAAATGACATTTTTACCTGCAGATGCAATAGGACTAAAGGATAGAGGACTTATTCAAAAGGGATATAAGGCTGATTTGACAATCTTTGACTCAAATGAAATAATCGATAATGGGACTTATGAATCACCTCATCAATTCCCAAGCGGTATATCTTATGTTATAGTAAACGGCAAAATAGTAATTGAAGAGTCAAAATTTAAGACCATCAAACCTGGGGTTGTTTTAAAAAAAAATAATCTATGAAAAGTTTATATAATAAATTTATTTTTCTCATGGTGATAAATTTTTTTGCTAATTGCTCAAAGATTGAAAACATAGAACAATCTAACATTAGCATTATAGAAACATCCTTAGGAGTTAATACTTCAGATTCTCCTTTGGGAAATGATTTTTTATTTTTTAAAGATGTCCGTTATGGAAATAAAGACAGAAATTTTTTAGATATTATTTTACCTAAAACTAATAAATTAAATGGAGCAGTGATTTTTTTTCATGGTGGTTCTTTTTTATTTGGATCTAAAGAGGAACTCTATCAGGATGACCAGAAAGAAATTATTAATTCTATTTTGAATGAAAATCTTGCTGTTATTAATTCAGAATATACATTTATTACAGATAATGAGGCAGAAGGTGTAATAACTTCTCTTAAAGACGGTAAAAAGGTTATTGAATTTATAAATCAAAGATCTAATGTGATAGGATTTCCCGAAAATAAATTGATTCTTGCAGGGATTTCAGCAGGTGCAGGAATTGCTATTTGGAATGGATTAAGAGATGATACTAATAAAAATGTAATTGGCATATTTACTACTTTAGCTCAGAGTACATATAATATGTATAAATGGGAAAAAATTTTCCCTGATTTTCAAGTTGATTTATTGAGAGATGAATACATTTTGCTAGACGAATTATTTTTGAAGTTTTACAACAATTCAATAACTAGTGAAAGTTTAAAAGTATTGGATTACTTAAATGAAATGGACAAAAATGATCCACCTATTTTTATTTATAATCCCGTTTATGAGGATGAAGTGATAACAAAAGATAATATCATTGACTTTAATGTTTTATTCCATAGTTATAAACATGGGAATGCTATAAGAAAAGCAGCTAGTAATGTTGGCCTACAGTTTTCTGGAACTTATCAAGAAACACCAATAAACTTTATTAGAAGGATGGTTCAAAAATAAACAACTGAGTTTCAATTTTTGGACAATTTTATCTAAACAAAAAATATATTAGCTTTTAGTTATTTCAATTTTATTATTCAATATCAAGTAGATTGCAATTACAGGTAAAATTGCAAGTATCGCATGGAAATAAGAGACAAAATCTGGAACATCTGAGGCACGGACTATAAATATGCCGTAAAGATTGATTATCGATAGACAAATATAAATTTTTATACCTGCTGATTTTGCTATTTTACTGCCGTCGTATGGTAACTTATTTGGCAAGGCTAAGGAAGATTGAATTAGCCATAATGATGCGGTTGCAATATGAATTATTTCTTGACTCTGTAAATAAAAATTTATTTCTGAAAAAACTACTATTAATCCATACACGAAATAGCCAAGGTTAAAGAAAACACGGTTTTTTCTGAAAACCCCATAAAGAGTAATTAGAATACAAGTTGAGGCAACTATAATTTGAGGTAACATTTCAATTTGATTTAATCATTATTTATCTAAAATATGATAAAAAAATATTTTTATCAAATAAATGATTTCTTTGGAAAAGGTTTATTCTATATTTCGAAATATATAAAATAATTCTGAGGCAATTTGGAGAGAACATTCATTATATTTTTCTGCTTTAAAAGGCGAATTATCAAATGATTTTGGGTCATTGTATTGTAAAAAAAATCGTTTTTCAGCATTTAAAATAAATGGGCAATTTTCCTCTGCATCTGAACAAGTCATAACTGCAGCAAATGAATTTGCTTTATTGACAGGGTCATTGTATAGTTTAGAGAAAACAGATATTGACCTCACTCTATTATCAGAGTAGTACAAATCATAAGTAGGATTTTTACTTCCTGATTTAATTACATCAAAACCAGATTTTTTGATGGTATTGACAGCATTAATATTAAACTCAGTTATTTCCAATCCTCCAGAAAAGCAGTATACTTTTTTATTATAATAAGCACTAGCAGTTTCAGCCCAGATTTGACAAAATTGACTCCTTCTAGAATTATGAGTGCATATAAAGTTTAAGTAGACTTCACTTTTTGAAGCTCTCTTTGAGTTGATATATTTAACTAATTCATTTAAAATGGGTTTTCTTGAGGCAGCAATTTCATGGCTGATTACGGTTTTGATTGTAATTAATAAGCGTGGGTTAAATTTGCCCTTTTTCATGATTAACTCTTCTTAAGATAATCAATCATTTTGTGAAGGCCTATAAAATGTATCTCTTTGACTGCTCCAAACAAAATCTGAATTTACGATTTCTGTCGAGGGATTATAGAAAACTTCAATGAAGTTTGGTGTGCTACTTCCTTGAAGTTTTACCTGTACAATGAAGGTATAGTAATGGTAAATATCATATGCACTGATAAATGTGTGATAGGAGTCAAAGACTATATTCATAACAAAATCAACATTCGAATAATTTTGTTTCACATAGCTGGAGATATTTTCATTAATTTTATCAAGATCACTTTCTTTTGCTTGATTGAAGTAAACGAAATTATCATTTATTCCTCCAATTAGGGCCCGATATTCTTGCAAAATATCATTAATACCAGCTTTGTTAGGTTGATTTTCTATTTTTAAATCAGTAAGTTGAGGTAGATAAGATCTTCTTTCTAACTCGCTATCATTTATTCTAAAGTTTCTTTTTTCAGAATCCCAAATGTAATAAGTTGAAAGCTCATCTGTCTTTGGGAAATAGTCAATCTCGATATATCTGTAGATTTTATTCTCATTTGTATTTTTTATACTAACTCTTACCATAAAAGACATGGAATGAGCTTTTAAAATAGGGTTTGTAGTTGTTTTATAAGATTGCCAAATTATATTTTTGCTGTCATCAATAATATTTGGAAAAGTTTCTTGAATAAAAAATTCAATCCGATCGTTAAGATTACGATCTAGTTGAGGAATAATAATACCCTTTTGATTTTTTTTTAGTTGCTCAGTATTAAAAATGAAGTTCTCTATTTTGATATATTCCCCTTCTTGACTAAAAACGTAAAAGTTGCATAAATAAATGCAGATAAATAAGAGCTTAGTACGAGTTTTTATTTTTTTGGAAATTAAGTTCACAATTTGTTTTTCAAATAGTTTTATAAATTAATGTAATAGATTTTACAAAGTTTAAGTATTGGGGATACGTTTATTCATTAATTTGAACCATAGAGGTGGAAAAAGGGCAATTAGCATAGAAGTTGTGTATCCATAGGGAAGTTGGGGACTTTTTTCTATGCTTTCTAAAATCTGATATTTTTTTGATGCTCTGTGATGGTGATCACTGTGACGTGTTAATTCATAAAGAACTAGGCGACCTATAGCATGATTAGAATTCCAAGAGTGCATTGGGCTTACACGTTCATACCTTGATCCCTTTGACTGTCTCGAGAGCCCGTAATGTTCAATATAATTAATTGTCTCTAGCAAAAGTATTCCAACAAGCGCAATAGTTAAAGAAAAAAATACACCTTGAAAACTAAAAAAAATATAAATTGAAATTAGAAATGCAAATTGAAAGACTTGGTAATAAAAAAAGTCATTATAAATACTAAAAAAACTGACTTTTTTGTTTTTGAGTAAATTTTTTTGAATTTGAATTGCATTTTTTATTTGACCTGTTATGGAAGTGAACCAAAAAGAAAAAACGGATTGATTTTTTTTAGATGTAGCAGGGTCACTAGGGGTTCCAACATTAAGATGGTGCCCAAAATTGTGTTCAATATAGAAATGCATATAGAAAGCGGGCATTAATAAAACTTTTGCTAAAAAACGTTCCCATTTTGTTTTTCTATGTCCTAACTCGTGGGCAACGTTTATACCATTTGTTCCCAAAACAATTCCAAAAGACAATACAAGGCCTACTTTTTCATATATAGCAAGTGTTTGGGTAGTCAGATGCTTTATTCCAAAAATTAGAATTGCAAATACAATTATCAAATTGAAATACAACATCAAATCAAAAAAACGATTAGATAACCTGTTTTTTATTTTTTCTTCGCTTAATTTACTTTGGTCAGGCTCAAGAAAGGCTTCCCAAAGTGGGATTAACCCAAAAGCGTATAAAACAGTTGTAAAACTCCAAACTCCCCCAACTTGAAGGCCTATGATTGACGATAAAGGAATCGTGTAGGCCAACAAATACTTCGTATCATTCACATTTACAAATTTAATTGACCCCCAATATTACAAAAAAATTGCAAATTCGATTTAAATAAATTTTACTAATGATTTTGATGAAGCTTAAAAATACCTTGTAAGTGTTTTGAAATTGGAAGTAGATATGGGTAAAATAAACTTTAGATTCAATCAAATCAAAAAATTGGCATATCCAAATAAAACTTACATCGTATCGAAATATTAAAGTGGACAAAAATTACTAAACCTTTAAAATTTAAATAGGATTATTTTTTTTTCTACTCAGGATGAAAATTATTTTAAAAATCTGAATCGAAACAATTACAACATTTAGAAAAATTATTGAATAAGAAAGATCAACTATACCATAGGCTAGCCACAACGAAGCACCAATTAGATTTACAACTCTAAGCCATAAGATATTATCTATTAGAAAAGAAACAATCACAAAAAAAGTTGCAATCCAACCAATTGTATCTATTAATTCAATACCCATAATATATTTATTTCATTCAAGGATAATACAAATCAAGTTGGTTGATTATTGAATTTTGTTAAAATCTGGATCTTTCTGAATTTTAGATGGGTTTAAATTTTTATGGATTTCGGTAAGATTGTTTCCTTGTATGTCATAAATATTTCCTGTCCAGGAATCGATTATGAAAGATTCGTTTACTGGGGATGGTTTATATCTGTTAGAAAATGATATTATTAATGAAGCAAAAATTATTGAAAATGATAAAAGTAAAACCTTGTAATTTTTTTTCATTTGAGAACCTTTTTTCTCTTATCAATTTTAATCTCTTTATGAATTAAAGTAAGCATAACTATCGAAACCATTGCATGTAAAAATCCAAATGAAAACGCATCAAGGCCTGACATTTGCCCTGAGACAGATGAAAGAGTATACATAATAATAGCAAACAAATTAAAGCCTGCAACAACGTATCCGTAAGCGAGTCTAACAGGAGGTTTGTGCCATACTATTCTTAAAATTAGAAAGGTAATTAGCCAAAATATGAACTCATATAGATATTGAATGTCGTGTAGTCCAAACATAAATCATCATCATTTTCAACACTACACAAACATACAAAAAACAATATCATTTTTAATAATAATAATTCAGATTAATGATATTTAATTAAATTTAATTTATTCTGTTTTTATTAAGTGAAAAAAAAAAATCTTGTTGAAATAAGAAATCTTACTTTAGAAATAAAGGGAAAACTTATTTTGAATAACATATCCTTCAGCTTTGGATATAACGAAATAATTGGTGTTGTTGGCGAGTCAGGAAGTGGAAAATCTTTAATTGCACTTACTTTAATTGGACTTCAGCCTGAGCAGTCAAAAATCAAGGCAGAAAAATTAAATTTTTTAGACTCTGACTTGAGAAGCTTTACCCAGAAAAAATGGCAAAGATATAGAGGAAGTTTCCAAGGTATGATTTTTCAAGAGCCTCAATCTAGTTTAAATCCAACTTTAAAATGTGGGAAACAGTTAATTGAGGTATTGAATTTTAATCGAAAAATGAGTTTAAATGAAAAAAAAGAATTAATAGTCGATACTCTTAAAGAAGTACAATTATTAGATGCAAACAGAATAATGAATTCATATCCTCACCAGCTCAGTGGGGGCCAAAAACAGCGCATTATGATAGCTATGGCACTTCTTTGTAATCCAAAACTTTTGATTGCAGATGAACCAACAACTGCACTAGATACAACAATCCAAAGAGAAATTCTTCTTCTATTAAGAGCGCTACAAAAAAAATATAAAATGAGTATTTTTTTTATATCTCATGATTTAGCGTTAATTAAACAATTAGCTGACAAAGTATTGGTTATGCGTAAAGGAGTTGTTGTAGAGTCAAATAATACAAAGGATTTATTTATAAATCCACAACATGAGTATACAAAAGGGTTAATTTCTTCAAGGCCAAGGATTGATTTACGTATAGAAAAGCTTCCTACTCTCAATGATTACAAGAAAGGAAATTTTAAAATTAAAAAAGTATTAATAAAAACTCGGCGAGCTCACCAAAAGCTAATATATTCTCAAAGGCCCATATTAGAAATCAAAAATATTAGAAAATCCTATTCAGATAAAAGTTTTTTTGGGAAAAGAAAAAAATACCAAGTTTTAAATAATATCACTTTTTCTCTTTATCCAGGTGAAATTTTAGGTTTGGTTGGTGAATCTGGCTGTGGTAAGTCAACACTTGCTAAAACTATTGTTTGTTTAGATATTCCCGACTCTGGTGAAATTATTTTGAAGGGCTCAAAAGTCAATCCTAAACACAAGAAACAAGTTAGAAATTTGAGAAAAGATGTTCAATTTATTTTTCAAGATCCTTATGCTGCTTTGCATCCTTCCAAAACAGTTGGTAATTGTATATTTGAAGTTCTTAATGTTCATTATTCAAATAATAAGATTAAAAATCATCAACGGATAATTGATTTATTAAGTAAAGTTGGACTAAAAGAGGAATATGTTAACCGTTACCCTCACGAACTTTCCGGTGGACAAAGACAGCGAGTTATAATAGCAAGAGCTCTTGCAGTTGATCCTAAAGTTTTGATTTGTGACGAATCAGTTGCTGCTCTTGATATATCTGTACAAGCTCAGGTTCTAAATCTTCTAAATGATCTTAAAAAGAATTTAGGGCTTAGTTATTTATTTATTTCTCATGATTTGTCAATAGTTAAACATATGTCGGATAGGATTATGATAATGCGAGAAGGTGACATAATTGAAATCCAAGAGGCAGATGATCTCTACAGAAATCCTAAAAGTAATTACACAAAAAAATTGATCAATGCAGTTTTATAATCCATTTTAAATGAATGATTTCAATTAGTTGAAATCAAAAGTTTGAGATTCAGTTAGGTCGAGGGATTCGGAATAGTCTCATGTATACCGTTAATCTCATTCAAAATCGTGTCATTTAATTTTATAAAAACACTTCCTATATTTTCCTTTAATTGAGAAATGTTTGTAGCTCCAATAATGTTGCTTGTTACGAATGGGCGATCGTTTACAAATGCCAATGCAAGTTGAGTGAGAGAAAGACCATTTCTTTCTGCCACACTATTGTAGGCTTCAACTGATTTTTTACATGACTCTGAATTGTAACGGTCGTAATGTGGGAATAGAGTCAGTCTTGAGTTTTCTGGCTTTTTACCATTGCGATATTTTCCTGTTAAGACACCAAATGCTAAGGGTGAATATGCAAGCAAGCCTACATTTTCTCTATGACAAACTTCAGCATTTCCGACTTCAAATGTTCTGTTTAATAGAGAATATGGGTTTTGTATTGTTCTTATTCTTGGATATTTATCAGAGGAAAAACTTAAATAACGCATTGTGCCCCATGGGGTTTCATTGGAAAGTCCTATATATCTTATATTTCCCTTAATAACATGACTTTGAAATGCATCTAGAATTTCTTCAAAATTTTCATCCCATTTATCTTCATGTTTAAAATTGTATCCCCTTTTTCCAAAAAAATTTGTTGGTCTTTCAGGCCAATGTATTTGATAAAGATCAATGTAATCTGTTTGAAGACGCTTTAAGCTATTTTCGATTGCAAAATCAATTGTTTTTTTTGAGTAACTTTTATCTTTTCTTATATGTTTTGTAAATGTTGCTGGCCCAGCTATTTTAGAAGCTAAAATAACTTCTTTTCGAGTGCCATTTCTTTTAAACCATGATCCAATAAATCTTTCGGTGTCACCTTGTTCTTCTAATCTTGGAGGAATTGGATATAATTCAGCAGTATCAAAGAAATTTACACCTTTGTCTAATGCATAATCCATTTGCTGGTGACCCTCAATCTCACTATTTTGTCTTCCCCATGTCATTGTACCTAAACAAATTTTACTAACCTTAATATCAGTTCCAGGTAATAAATTGTATTCCATAAACTATTGAATTTCTGAATTAATTAATCCCATTATTTTATCTAGAGAGGGGCTTAATATTATTTCTATTCGTCTGTTTGCTGCCCTTCCGTCAACTGAAGTATTTGGAGCAATAGGAACAAACTCACTTTTACCTGCAGCAGTAAGATTTTGGGGTAAAATTTTGTTATTCTCTAGGAGTATTTTTACTACCGCAGTGGCTCTTTTGGTTGATAAGTCCCAATTAGACTCAATAGCTCCTCTACTAGTGAATGGGATGTTGTCAGTATGTCCTTCAATAAGAATTGATATATCCGGATTTTCTTCTAACACCTTAGACAAGCTTACAAGAGCTTGTTTTCCTTGAAGTTCAATATTCCATCTACCTGATTTAAATAACAGTTTGTTTTCCATCGAAACATAAACTTTTCCATTTCTTTGTCTAATACTTAATCCTTTCCCTTTAAAATTTAATAATGCATCAGAGATCCTATTTTTCAAATCATTTAACACTTTTTTTTGACTTGATATAATTTTCTCAAGATTATCGATACGTTCTGTACGTGACAAAAGTTCGGTCTCTTTTATTGCTATTTCTTTAATGAGAGCATTATTTTTTGAAATACTCTCCTGAATTTTTAAGCTGCTATTCTTTTTTACTAAATCTAATTCTTCACTCAATAATCTATTCTTTTTAAGACCTAACTTTATGCTATCTCTTGAATTTTCTAAATAACTTTTTGTCTCTTTCCATTTCATATCTAATTTATCCAAAGATTGCTGTAGAGAGTCTTCAGAGTTTTCCAATATATTTTTTTCAATTTTGATTTTGGCATAGCGAGACTCTAAGTCATTAAATACTTTAGTTGAAATACAATTTGTAAAGCATGTAATTAAAATAAAAAAAAGACAATATCTCATTTCAAAATGTTAATTCTAATCCAACTGGGCAATGATCAGAGTGATAAGCCTCTGAAAGGATAAAAGATTTGGAAATATTTTTTTTTAATGATTCGCTAACCAAAGCATAGTCTATGCGCCAGCCTTTATTGTTTTTTCTCGCATTTGCACGGTAACTCCACCAGGTATATTGATTGGGTTCTGGATTAAGAAATCTGAATGAATCAACAAAACCAGAATTTATAAAACGGTTGAGCCAATCTCTTTCCTCAGGTAAAAAACCAGAAACAGTTTTATTTCTTATGGGATCATGTATGTCAATAGCTTGATGACAAATATTATAATCCCCACATATAATAAGATTTGGAAACTCTAACTTTAGATTATCAATGTAAACTCGAAACTCATCCATAAATTTGAATTTATAGTCTAGGCGGTTTATGTTAGTTCCCGACGGTAAATAAAGGCTCATTACAGAAAGCTTTTCAAAATCTAATCGGAGTATTCTACCCTCGAAATCCATATGGCTAATACCGCTTCCAAAAGAAACATTTACAGGATTTTTTTTTGAAAATATTGCAACACCGCTATATCCTTTTTTTTCAGCTGAAAACCAATAATGATGATAGCCTTGTTTTTCGATTAATGCAACGTCGACTTGCTCTTTCATGGCTTTTGTTTCTTGCAGGCACAAAATATCTGGCTTTGTAATGTTGAGCCAATCAATAAAACCCTTTTTCATTGCTGCTCTTATTCCATTAACGTTGTATGAAAGTATTTTCAAAACTCTTTTTTACTAAGATAAAAATTCAAATTTTTTTTCTCAAAAATTACTTTACATGTGTTTAGAATTTTAATTTAAGATTTAAAGTTTCTTAAGCACAGAACCTAAAGAAATTTCTTCTTTAATTAAACTCTTAATATGTTCAATTTTAATTCTTTCTTGTTGCATGGAATCTCGCTTTCTTAAAGTAACAGTTTTGTCATCTAAAGTTTGGTGATCAATAGTTACACAAAAGGGAGTTCCTATGGCATCTTGCCTTCTGTAGCGTCTTCCAACAGCATCCTTTTCATCATATACGGTTGTAATATCAAATTTAAGTTCATTAACAATTTTCTTTGCAATCTCTGGTAAACCATCTTTTTTGACCAAGGGTAATATTGCCGCTTTTACAGGAGATAATATAGAAGGCAGCTTTAAAACTGTTCTAATGCTGCCGTCATTAAGATTTTCTTCTGTTAAACTATTTGACAGAACAGCAAGGAACATTCGGTCTAAACCTATAGATGTTTCTATAACATAAGGCACATAACTTTCATTAATTTCTGGATCAAAATATTGAAGTTTTTTTCCTGAAAATTGTTCATGATTTTTTAAATCAAAATTAGTACGAGAATGAATTCCCTCTAATTCTTTAAATCCAAAAGGGAAACGAAATTCAATATCCAATGCTGCGTCAGCGTAATGAGCTAGTTTTTCGTGATCATGTAATCTGTATTTTTCCTCTCCCATTCCAAGTGATAAGTGCCATTGAAGTCTTTTATTTTTCCAAAACTCATACCATTTTTTTTGAGTTCCTGGAGGAATGAAAAATTGCATCTCCATCTGTTCAAATTCTCTCATCCTAAAAATGAATTGTCTTGCTACTATTTCATTTCGAAATGCTTTACCTGTTTGTGCAATTCCAAAAGGAACTTTCAGCCTGCTGGTTTTTTGAATATTTAGAAAGTTTACAAAAATTCCTTGTGCCGTTTCTGGGCGAAGATATAAATCCATTGCAGAATCCTTTGATGCACCCAATTTAGTATCGAACATTAAGTTGAATTGTTTTACATCTGTCCATTCCTTTGAACCCGACTCAGGACATGAAATTTCTAATTCTTCAATCAATTCTTTTACATCCTTTAAATCTTCTTTCTCCAAAGATTTATTTAGCCTTTTTAAAATGTTTTGTGACTTTTTGGTATATGAAACAACTCTAGGGTTGGTTTTTACAAATTCCATTTTATTAAATGAATCTCCAAAACGTTTTGCTGCCTTAGCTATTTCTTTTTCTATTTTTATTTCAATTTTAGCAACGTATTCCTCTACTAGAACATCTGCTCTATATCTCTTTTTGGAAACCTTATTATCTATCAATGGATCATTAAAGGCATCAACATGTCCAGAGGCTCTCCAAGTTGTTGGGTGCATGAAAATCGCAGCATCAATACCAACAATATTATCATGTAATTGAGTCATTGATTTCCACCAGTAATCACGAATATTATTTTTTAGTGTGACACCATTTTGGCCATAATCATAAACTGCGCTAAGCCCATCATAAATTTCACTTGAAGGAAAAACAAATCCATATTCTTTGGCATGTGAAATTATTTTTTTAAAATATTCGTTTTCTTTTGCCATGGCCCAAAAATAGCTTTTTTTAAAGACTTGAATTAAGGAATTAACAAAAGAATTAAAATGGCATCAAACTTGTTTGATAGCCTTTGGTGGTATTTAGGAATATTGCTTTACTTTGCTAATAACTTTAAAAAGTATGAAGATTGTGATTCGACTTTTTATGTGTATCATCCTTATAATATCGATCTTTGGTTGCGCTAAACGTGCATCTCCAACAGGTGGTCCAAAGGACTCGATACCTCCTGTTCTTATAAATGCTTCCCCAAAACTCAATACAACTTATTTCAATAAAACTGGTTTTACTTTAACTTTTGATGAATATATCAGTTTAAATGAAATAAGTAAGCAACTTATAATATCACCGCCTTTAAATCCAAATCAATACAAAGTATTACCAGCCTCAGGTGCATCAAAAAAAATATCATTAGAATTGAAAGATAGTCTACTTGACAATACAACGTATACCTTTAATTTTGGTAACAGTATTGTCGATTTTAATGAATCTAACACTTTACCATTTTTAACCTACACAATTTCTACTGGCCCAATAATAGATACTCTGTACATTAGGGGAAGAGTAGTTGATGCTTTTGAAAAAGATACTAAAACTTTCATCTCACTCCAACTCTATCCTGTCGATTCAGTTTATAATGATTCGGTTATTTACAATAAAAAACCGCTATATGTTACAAGTACATTGGATTCGACGACTTATAAGTTTCAAAATCTGCGAGAGGGGAAATATAATTTAATCGCGCTTCAGGATGTTTCTGGAAATTATTTTTTTGATCAGAGCAGTGATAAAATAGGATATTCAAATAGACTTATTGAGCTTCCTAAAGACTCAATCATCAACCTTCGTCTTTTCCGTGAAAGAGAAAACTTTTCATGGGTTTCGCCATATTTTATAAACGACCACCATGTTGCATTAGCTTATTTTGGTGACTATGAAAATGAGACTTTTTCCATGATAAGTGAAGTCCCCAAAGAATTTGAATTTCTTGTTACTAAAAATCGTGAAACAGATTCACTCAATTATTGGTTTAAGGGCGCAAAACTAGACTCAATAAAATTTGAGTTTGAGATTCAAGATACCCTAAGAACTAAAACAGCTTACCTGCGAAAACCTATAGAAGATTCTTTAGTTATAAAAAGTGTAACAACTGGACCCCTAAAGCTAAAAAGTAAGTTTGAAATATCAAGTAATCTTCCTATTGTCAGTGTAGATTCAACATTCGTTAAAGTAATTAATGTTGACAGTGTAAATGTCCCAGTGTCTTTGAAAGTTCTTGAAAATTATGATAGGATTTTAATTGATTTTGAAGTTTTACCAAATGATAAATATAATATTACATTACTTCCAAAAGCACTTGAAGATTTTTGGGGTAGAACAAATGATACCTTAACTTTTAATACTCCAACTAAAAAAGTTGAAGATTATGGTAATATTTACCTTCGAGTAATTCACAATTTGCCTCATCCCTATATTATAGAATTAATTCAAAACAAAAAAGTTATTAGACGTTATGATTCCCCAATAGAAGGGGGTCTCTATTCTTTTGAATTACTTGATCCAGGAAAATATTTTGTAAGATTAATCGAGGATCCTAATAATAATAAAAAATGGGATACAGGGAGCTATCTGGGTAAAGTTCAGCCTGAAAAAGTAATCTATTATAGGAAAGAAATTGATTTAAGAGCAAATTGGGATATGAATGAAACTTTTAATGTAAATCAAAATTATCCTTATCCTCAAGAAAAGGTAATTGATTACGCAGATCCATAAGCTCCAAATAATTCAATTCTGCAGTAACAATTTTTTCCATGGATGATAATTTACCGCTTACCAAATTTCCCAATGGATTATAAACTGCACTATGGCCTGGATATTCTAATTCATTATAATCGTATCCTATTCTATTAACTCCAGAAACATAACACATATTTTCAATAGCACGTGCTTGAAGTAAGGTATCCCATGCTTTAATCCTTTGTGAAGGCCAATTTGCAACAAAAATCAAAATATCATAATGATCTCTATTGCGTGACCATACTGGAAAACGTAAGTCATAACAAATTCTTAGACAGATTTTCCATCCGCGGTATTCAAACAAACCAGAATTATTTCCTGAAGTGTAAATCTCATTTTCACCTGCTAGAGAAAATGTGTGGCGTTTGTCATAAAAAAATATAATCCCTTTTTCACTGACAATGAGAAAACGATTAAAAAACTTATTTTTTTCTTTAATTACAATACTTCCTCCAATTATTCCATCTAATTTTTCCGCCCAAGATTGCATCCACAAAACCGTTGGACCACTCATAGTTTCAAAAACGTTTTTAGCATTCATAGTGAAACCGGTTGTAAACATTTCAGGTAGAAGAACAATATCAATCTCTTTATTTAATGAATTTAAAAGTTTGTCAAAGTAAGCTCTATTTTTAAGGGCACTCTCCCAAAAAAGCGATGTTTGAATATTGACAATTTTTAATTTGGATTTCATTTTAATTGTAAGGGCAAATCTATTTTAGTTGGATTTTATTATATTTAAAATATTTCATTTCACATAAATCTAAGTGAAGAAAATCTTAACATTTGCATTTTTAGCTTCTATTTTTGAATTTCATTTAATAGGGCAAAATTATTTTCCTCCTCCCCATGGTTTTGAATGGGAAAAAAAATCCCTTGAATATTTTAAAATTAATATTAAAAAACTTAACTCCGCTATTTCTTTTGCGAAAGAAAACGAGTACAGTGGGTCTAAAGATTTAAGAATAGCTATAATCAAGGGTTTTGAAAATGAGCCATACCATAAAATTTTGGGGCCAACAAAAAAAAGAGGAGGCCCTGCTGGCATTATTTTAAAGGAAGGCTACAAGATTGCCTCTTGGGGAGATACAAAGAGAGTAGATATGACATTTAGTGTGACTAAGAGCTATCTATCTACAATTGCAGGTTTAGCAGTTGATCAAAAACTTTTCAAAACAGATGATTTTGTATCTAATTACATATGGGATAATTCATTTAAAGGTAAACACAATAGTAAAATCAAATGGAAATATCTTTTGAATCAATCATCTGATTGGAGTGGTACTTTGTGGGGAATACATGACTGGGCTGATAGACCTCCAAAGGGGGGTGGAATAGATGACTGGAAAAATAGAAAACTGAATACACCTGGCACTTTTTACAAATACAATGATGTACGAGTCAACCTTCTAGCATATTGTCTTTTAAATGTTTGGCGTCAACCCTTACCTCAGGTTTTGAAAAAGTTTATAATGGATCCAATAGGAGCAAGCACAACGTGGCGGTGGTATGGTTATAACAACTCTTGGGTAGAGCTTGACGGAAACCGAATGCAATCAGTATCAGGGGGTGGCCATTCTGGAGGCGGTCTATTTATAAATACTGAAGATCATGCTCGTTTTGGATTACTTTTTTTAAGACAAGGTAAATGGAATGAAAGACAGCTTATTAGTCAACAATGGATAAATAAAGCTACTCAATCTTCACCATCTCAAAAAAGTTATGGTTATATGTGGTGGTTGAATAAAAAGGGAACAGAGCGATACTGGAAAGGAGTACCCGAGGATACCTATTATGCTTCTGGTTTTGGAGGAAATTATATAATAATTGTACCTGAAAAGGATCTGGTAGTTGTTTTACGTTGGCTTGAACCAACTCAAGTTGGTGTTTTTATGGAAAAGTTGATAGGTGCTCTTCCTTAATATTTTAAAATATCATTAGTTATTATTCTTTGACTAAACTAAATTGATTAATGGAGATTAAATTTTTTATTGGACCAATGTCTAAAAATATCGTTGACACTATAATAGAGTTTCAGAGTGAATCAAAAAATAAGATTGGATTAATTCCAAGCAGAAGACAGGTTGACTTCAATGGAGGCTACTCAAATAAATGGACCACTAAGGGACTTTCAAATTATGCAAAAGATTTATTAATAATGAGGGACCACAGTGGTCCAGGTCAAGGCCAAACTCAAGACGATGGATATGAGTCTTTAAAACATGATTGCAATCACTTCGATTATATTCATATCGACCCTTGGAAAAAATTTCCTTCATTTTCTGAGGGATGTAGATGGACACTGGATATGATCCAATTTTGCTTTTCCATTAGTCCTAATGTTAAATTTGAAATAGGAACAGAAGAAGCTATAAGGAGATTTGAGCCAGAAGAACTCCAATCTCTTTTAAACTATTTAAAGGCTAATCTTCCTCAAGAAGCTTTTTCACAAATTGAGTATTTAGTTATACAATCAGGTACTTCTCTTTCATCAAATCAAAATACAGGAAATTTTGATTTCAAAAGGCTTAAAAAAATGGTAGCTGTAGCTAAGCAAAACAATTTAAAATCAAAAGAACATAACGGTGATTATATTTCTGAAGAATTAATAAAACTGAAAATGGATTCTGGTTTAGATTCCATAAATATTGCTCCAGAATTTGGATTAATCGAAACAGATACATATTTAAATAAAATGAAAAAAAGGAGGGATCTATTTGATAAATTTTGGCAAATCTCATATAATTCTAAAAAATGGGTAAAGTGGGTTAGTAAGGATTTTGATCCAATTCGTCAAAAAGAAAGCCTCATAAGAGTGTGTGGACACTACGTATTTTCTGACTCAGAGTTTTTAAAAGATATTAAAAGTGAACTTTCGGGAATAGATCAGTTAATTAAAATAAATATTAAGAAGAAGCTTTCTTCTCTACATAGGATAATTAACCCTTAAGGCTTGCAAATAAATATTCTCGATTCATTCTTGCAATATTTTCAAGCGAAATACCTTTAGGACATTCCACTTCACAAGCACCTGTGTTAGTACAATTTCCAAACCCTTCCTCGTCCATTTGATTAACCATATTAAGTACCCGATCTGTAGCCTCCACCTTACCTTGAGGGAGTAAGGCATATTGAGAAACTTTTGCTGAAACAAATAACATTGCAGATGCATTTTTACATGTAGCAACACAGGCACCACAACCAATGCATGTAGCTGAATCAAAAGCTTTGTCAGCATCATGCTTGTCAATAGGAATAGCGTTTGCATCTTGAGTATTTCCAGAAGTGTTTATTGATACAAAGCCTCCTGCCTGTTGAATTCGATCAAATGCTGAACGGTCAACCGCTAAGTCTTTTATTACTGGGAATGCCTTTGCTCGAAAAGGTTCAATTGTTATGGTGTCACCATCTTTAAACTTACGCATATGCAGTTGACAAGTAGTAACTAAGCGATCCGGACCGTGCGCTTCGCCGTTAATGAACATAGAACACATTCCACAAATGCCTTCACGACAATCATGATCAAATGCAATTGGATCTATTTCTTCGGACATTAGTTGCTCATTTAAAACATCCATCATTTCTAAAAAGGACATGTCTGGAGAAACATCTTTAATTTTATATGTTTCTATCTTTCCTTTCGTTTCTGAATTAGGTTGCCGCCAAACTTTTAAAGTTAAATTCATATCTAGTTTTTTGTCTTTATTTGTAAGATCTAGTCTTTACTTCAATTTCCTCATATTTTAAATCTTCCTTGTGAAGCTTTGCCTTAGATGGATTTCCTTTCGATTCCCATGCAGAGACAAATGTAAAATTTTTGTCATCCCTCAATGCTTCACCTTCAGGTGTTTGCGATTCTTCTCTAAAGTGACCTCCACAAGATTCTGTTCTTTCAAGCGCATCCTTGGCAAAAAGCTCACCGAGTTCTAAAAAGTCTGCAACACGCCCTGCTTTTGCCAATTGCTCGTTAAATTCGTTAGATTTGCCTGGGACATTTACATTTTTATAAAAATCTTCACGCAATTCGTTTATCTCTTTAATTGCATCCTTTAACCCTTTTTCATTTCGTGACATTCCACATTTATCCCACATTATTTTTCCTAGTTTACGATGATAAAAATCAACTGAATTTTTTCCGTGATTACTTATAAAACCTTCGATTTGAGCATTAACTGCAGCCTCGGCTTTTTCGAATTCAGGGTGATTAGTATCAATGGGACCAGTACGAATGTCATCTGCAAGATAATCACCTATAGTATAAGGAAGAACAAAATATCCGTCAGCTAGCCCTTGCATTAAAGCTGACGCACCAAGGCGGTTAGCTCCATGGTCCGAAAAATTAGCTTCACCAATCGCATAACAGCCAGGAATAGTCGTCATTAAATTATAGTCAACCCAAACACCACCCATGGTATAATGAACAGCTGGGTAAATCATCATAGGTGTTTCATAAGGATTTTGGTCAACAATTTTTTCATACATCTGAAATAGATTACCATATTTTGCGCGAACTACTTGTTGTCCTAATTTCTTTACTAAAATTGGGTCATCTTCATTTAAACCTTTTACATGAGCTTGTTCTTTTCCATAACGTGTTATTGCAGAAGCAAAATCTAGATAAACTGCTTCACCTGTTTTATTTACGCCAAATCCAGCATCACAGCGCTCTTTTGCTGCTCTGGAAGCAACATCCCTAGGTACTAAATTTCCAAATGCAGGATAACGCCTCTCTAGATAATAATCTCTGTCTTCTTCTTTAATCTCAGTAGGTTTAAGGCTTCCTTCACGGATAGCTTTTACGTCTTCTAGCTTTTTGGGCACCCATATTCTACCATCATTTCTTAAGGATTCCGACATTAGTGTTAGTTTTGATTGGTGATCGCCAGATACTGGGATACAGGTGGGATGAATTTGAGTAAAACAAGGATTTGCAAAATATGCCCCTTTTTTGTGAATTTTCCATGTTGCAGACACATTACTTCCCATAGCATTTGTAGACAAGAAAAATACGTTTCCATAGCCTCCAGAAGCAATAACTACAGCGTGTGCTCCGTGGCGCTCTACCTTACCATTAACTAAGTTTCTTGTTATAATTCCACGTGCTTTACCGTCAATAATAACTATGTCCATCATTTCATGTCGGTTGAACATTTGAATTTTTCCACGACCAATTTGCCTGTTCATAGCAGAATAAGCTCCCAAAAGAAGCTGTTGGCCAGTTTGGCCTTTTGCGTAAAATGTTCTTGAAACCAGAACACCGCCAAAAGACCGGTTGTCTAATAATCCACCATAATCCCTAGCGAAAGGAACACCTTGAGCGACACACTGATCAATTATATTAGTTGATACCTCTGCTAAACGATGAACATTTGCCTCTCGAGATCTATAGTCGCCACCTTTAATGGTGTCGTAAAACAAACGATATGTTGAGTCTCCATCCCCCTGATAATTTTTTGCAGCATTTATTCCACCTTGTGCAGCAATAGAGTGTGCTCTTCTAGGCGAATCTTGAAAACAAAAGGTTTTTACGTTATATCCCAATTCAGCAAGAGTTGCTGATGCAGACGCACCGGCTAAACCAGTTCCAACAACGATAATATCAATTAAGCGTTTATTCGCTGGGCTAACCAAATTTATCTTACCCTTATGTTTTGTCCATTTTTCAGCAACAGGACCATTTGGAATTTTTGATTCGAGTTTAGCCATATTAAAATTTATTTATATGATGAAATACGGCAATAAAAACAAAACCTACAGGAACAATTATTGAAAATGCAGTGGCAAAAGATTTTATTGATTTAGTGTACTTATTGTTTAGACCCACAGACTGGAAAGATGAAGCAAATCCATGAAGTAAGTGCAAGCTTAAAAAAATGAAAGAAAAAGCGTAAATCATTACTCTAACTGGGCTTTCAAATTTATGGACGAGTTCTTCAAAATATCTATTTTGGTCAAGTGGTAAAACCTGAACATACTTGTAATTCATTTCTGGAACCCAAAAATCATAAAAATGTAATCCAAGGAAGGATAAAATTACAATTCCCGAGAGAATCATATTGCGTGACATCCAAGAAGCGTTAGTTTTTCCTTTGTAAACAGAATAACTCGTTGAGCGTGATTTCGAATTTTGGAGTTCTAAAACAAAACCCATAACAAAATGAAACAAAACACCAAAAATTAAAATAGGTTGAAGAATAAATTGGACAATAGGGTTGTTTCCCATAAAATGTGAGACTTGATTAAACAATGATTCACTAAAAACAGAAAGTAGATTAATACTAAAGTGCTGAGTTAAAAAAAGCACTAAAAATATTCCTGAGAGTGCCATCGCAACTTTTCTTCCTATTGAGGAGGCAGTTAAGCTCATAAGTTTTTCAATTTGTTATTCAAAATTAAGGCATAAACGTTTAGCAGCAAACCTGTTTTCATAATTTTTACCTTTTATGAACAAATAAATAACTATAAAAAAAAAATTGTTGAATTTTATTTTTGAAATAATGTTTTTTTTGACAAAATAGTTAAACAAATTAGGGTTTAAAAACTATTATCTTCGTAAAAAATATCAGATGAAATATAAACCCATTTCAAACTCTTTTTACAAAAAGACCAGAAAAGCTTTTACAAGTCAAATGAAATCAAAAAGTTTAGCGGTATTTAATTCAAATGATATTTATCCTATTAGCGCTGACAGCACTATACCTTTCCATCAACACCGAGATATATTTTATTTATCTGGTATTGATCAAGAACAGACAATTCTTCTCCTATTTCCTGACTCTTTGAATCCTAAGTATAGAGAAATCTTATTTGTAAGAAAAACAAACTCAAAGATTATTATTTGGGAAGGTGCTAAATTAAATAAAGAACAAGCTCGAGAGTTAAGTGGTATTGAAACAGTTTTATGGTTAGAGGATTTTAAGAGTATTTTTCAACAATTAAGTACTCAATGTGAAACTTTTTATTTTAACACCAACGAACATTATCGTCAAAATGTTGAAACAGAGACTAGGGAGGATCGGTTTATTAAATGGTGTAAGGATAATTACCCTGCACATAAAACTGCTAAAAGCAATCCATTATTACAGGAACTAAGGGCTGTTAAGGCACAAGAAGAAATTCAACAAATACAAATAGCCTGTGATATAACTGAAAAAGGTATCCGCCGAATATTATCATTTGTAAAACCTGGAGTATGGGAGTATGAAATTGAAGCAGAGTTGATACATGAGTTCATCAGAAACAGATCTAGGGGATTTGCGTATGAACCTATAATTGCTTCAGGTAAAAATGCCAATATTTTACATTATATAGAAAATAATAAGCAATGTAAATCGGGAGAATTAATACTTATGGATGTTGCTGCAGAATATGGAAATTATTCTGCTGATCTAACAAGGACGTTACCTGTTTCAGGGAGGTTTACTAAACGTCAAAAAGAGATTTATAATGCGGTTTTATTTGTAAAAAATGAAGCTACAAAACTCTTAAGGACTGGTGTTATTTGGAAAGATTTTCATGTAGAAGTTGGAAAAATCATGACTTCAGAGCTACTTAGATTGGGCCTTTTAGACAAATCGGATGTTCAAAACGAAACCAATAAAAACCCAGCATATAAAAAATATTTCATGCATGGAACTTCACACCATTTAGGTTTAAATACACATGATTACGGCCTTTTACATTTGCCTATGGAGACTAATATGGTCTTTACAGTTGAACCTGGAATATATATACCAGAAGAAGGTTTAGGAATCCGTTTGGAAGACGATGTTGTAATTCAAAAATCTGGGGCTCCACTAAATTTAATGTCGAACATACCAATTGAAGCCGAAGAAATCGAAGACTTAATGAATAACTAAAAACCACCTAAAAGGTGGTTTTTAATATTCTATGCTGTTGGTACTTTAGAGGCTCCCTTTTGCCAAAAATAAAGTATTGTAAATAGAATTATAAGGATTCCTGGAAAAGAGATCATATATGTTAGAGTTTCTTGTCCCACGGCTAGGTCTAGATCTGGACCTGAAAGCCCAGAAGATTTTTGTATTTCTGTAGATTGATCAATCCATGAACCAATGATAGGTTGGAAAATAGAAGTTGAAAACATTCCCATACCTCCAACAATTGACATTCCTAATGCACCACTAGCAGGAATTTTTTCAGCTACAAAACCAATCATATTTGGCCAGAAATAACAAATACCCATAGCAAAAAATATAGCTGCTACATAAACCATAGTACCTGTTTGAGTACTGAAAAGAAAAATTCCTATTGAGGCTAAAACAGCTGAACCAAGGAGAACACCAGTTTGATCTAATCTGTGCACAATGTCCCCGCCAAAATAACGACCTACGGCCATTAAACCAGTTATTAAAGCAAGAATAACCATAGGATGTGCACCACTATTAGACATTATAAGGCTTGTCCATTGTTGTGGTCCGAATTCAGAAATAGCAGTCAATGCCATACAAGCCAAGATAAATATGTAGACAGGAGATGCCATTGCTTTTAAATTTTCACTAACAGATGCTGCAGCTTCTACTTTAGGCTTAGGAAATTCTTGATCCATAAAAAGATAAGCATAAATTAATGTAGGGATCATAATTATCCAAATCTGTGCTTGCCATCCTAAACCCGCATTTGTCATAAGTAAGGAGACAACACTTCCTATAACTATTCCTCCAGGAAACCACATATGAAATCTATTGAGCAAAGTATTCATTTTTTTTCCTTCATATGCATCAGCAATCATTGGATTACAGGCTGCTTCTGTGCAACCATTTCCTATTCCAATTAAAAGTGTTGAAAGAAGTAATCCGGAATAACCTCCAGAATAAATAGTCAAAATAATACCAATGGTGTGAGTCAAAAATGCAAATTGCATAATACGTTTTGGACCTATTGTGTGATAAAAAAGACCCCCTAAAATCATTGATATAGGGAAACCAAGAAACCACATTGAATTTATAAAACCTAGTTGTTGTGCATCGAGAAGAAATTCTTCACCAAGTTGAGGTAAAATTCCAGCACGAATGCTAAATGAGAGAGCTGTAGTTATTAAAGCGAAACAACTCCCGTAAAATAATCTATTAGAATTAGTCATAGTTAAGTTTATTTCAATTTGTATATCTAAAGATATTAAGATTTTATTTTATGCAGATTAGCAAAAAGAAATTTATAACAATTTTAGGTACTTTATATTAATGACAATTACAATTATCATCACAACCTTTTTTACTTGCTAGCTTGCTTTTAAAAAAAAACTTTCTGAATAAAAATAGCAATGCACATATTCCTGACATAAAAACTAAAAAGCCTTGTATCCAATCCACTATGATAAAATTTGATAAGTTAGAAATGAAATGAAATAAGCTAATATTGTCATGAAGAATAGCTGGCCCAGTGGCCATTTCCATGAATTAGTTTCCTTTTTTACAACAGCAAGTGTGCTCATACATTGCATGGCAAAAGCATAAAAAATCATTAACGAAGTTCCACTTGCTAAATTAAATAATAACTTCCCATCTTTCCTTATTTCTGAAGCCATTTTATTTTTAATAGTATCGTTATCATCATTCTGAACACTATATATAGTTGCGAGAGTTCCCACAAAAACCTCTCTTGCAGCAAAGGAGGTGATTATCGCTATTCCAATTTTCCAATCATAACCCAATGGGGTTATTATAGGTTCTATTGATCTTCCCAAAACTCCTACATATGAATTCTGTAATTTGAATGAGTTGGTTTTTAATTCTATTTCTTTTTCTGCAAGCTCAGGATATTTCTTTTGAATAATATTTTCAGCTTGATTAAAATTTTCACCAGGACCATATGAAGCTAAAATCCAAAGTAAAATGGAAATCGCTAATATTATTTTTCCAGCTCCTTCCACAAAGCTTTTTGTTTTTTCCCATACAGTTAGAGCAACATTTTTAATTAATGGAATCTTATAATTGGGTAATTCAATAACAAAATAGCTCTTTGAATGAATAGATAGGGTTTTAGTTAAGATCCAAGCAATTCCTAGTGCCATAAGAAAACCTATCAAATATAAAAACATTAACATCAACCCTTTATAACTAAAGCCGAGAAAGTAACCATCAGGAATTACTACAGCAATTAGTATTGCATAAACTGGTAAACGTGCAGAGCATGTAGTAAATGGAGTAACCAAAATAGTAATTAAGCGCTCTTTCCAAGACTCAATATTTCTTGTTGACATTATTGCTGGTATAGCACAGGCTGTTCCAGAAATTAAAGGGATGATACTTTTTCCGCTAAGACCAAAACGACGTAATCCTCTGTCCATTAAAAATACAACCCTACTCATATAACCTGTTTCTTCGAGTATAGACAAAAAAAGAAATAAAAATGCAATCTGAGGAATGAAAATTACTATTCCACCAAGGCCGGGAATAATCCCTTCTGATAAAAGGTCTGTAAACACACCACTTGGTAAATTATTTGAAGCTACACTACTCAAATAATTAAAACAATTATCAATAAAATCCATTGGTACTTCACTCCAACTAAAAATGGATTGAAATATTATCATAAGTATTGAAAAGAAAATTAGATAACCCCAAAACTTGTGAATAAGAACACGATCTAATTTGCTTCTAAAATCAGTTGCAGATGCTTTATCAATTTGAAAACACTTTTTTAAAACACCATTAATAAATTGGTAGCGTTTTATTGTTTCCTTTTGTTGAAGACGTTTGATTTCAGATTTAGATTTTGTTTGAAATTTTGAAATATCTGATATAAGGGTTCTCTGAATTGCTCCAAAATTTGCATCCTGTGTTATAATTAACCAAAGTTTGTAAATTGATTGTCTAGGAAAAGCGTTTTCAAGATTTTCAAAGTATTTTTTATCAATAGAGTTAATTTGAATAAGCGGTTTATTAGATATAATCCCGTAGTCCAAAATTAATTTTTTTAATTCGTCTAAGCCAGTATTTTCACGTGTACTCACGAGGGCAATTTTGGTTTCAAGTGTTTGCTCCAAAATTGGTATATCTAATGAAATACCTTTACGTTTCATTTGATCTGCCATATTAATGACAAGTATTGTAGGTATTCCCAAGTCTTTAACTTGAGTAAATAACAACAAGTTTCTTTTTAAATTTTCAACATCGGCTATTACCAAAGCCAAATCTGGATAATCTTTGTTATTTTTATTTAGAAGAAGTTCAACAACTATACTTTCATCTATCGATGAAGAATTTATGCTGTATGTTCCTGGTAAGTCAATAAAATATCCTTCTGTTGTCCTATCAAGCTTGCATACTCCCTCTTTTTTTTCAACTGTAACACCTGGATAATTTCCCACCTTTTGAGATAGACCGGTTAGACTGTTAAACAGAGACGTTTTTCCAGTATTTGGGTTTCCCAACAATGCAATATTAAGAGACTTGCTCATATTTTATTTGATTAGCTTAACAAAAATGAATTTGGCCGTTTCTTTTCTTATTGCAAGATGGGTCTCATCAACTTTGAGGTATAGTGGGTCGTCAAATGGAGCTTTTTGAATTATTGTAACAAAGTTGCCGGGTAAACAGCCCATTTCAATTAGTTTTAATGGGATTTTATCAATTTCAGTTGATTCTATACATGCATTTTCACCAAATTTTAGCTGACTTAATGGGATCACTATCTAGAATGATTTTAAAGAGTAAAAGTAGGGAAATTACCTTCCAAAATTTATCAACTTATATAAAATTAAGAGCTAGGGTACTCTTTTTTTAGAACTCGGATGTCATAAAGTAGGGATTTCATTTCAGATGTGTCCGTACCGTCATAAAATCCTCTAATACGTTTATCAGGATCAACTAAAATGAAATTCTCAGTATGTATCATATCATTTTTTCCACCATCACCATCATTTTTCGCTGCAAAAAATGACTTTCGTGCTAAGTCATAGATATGTTTTTTATCACCAGTCAAAAGATTCCATTTAGAGTCTATGACCCCTTTTTCAATTGCATATTTTTTAAGCTGAGGGACAGAGTCTATTTCTGGTGTTACACTAAAAGAAACTAATTTGACTTGATTATCCTCTTTTAAAGCTTCTTGTATCAATCCCATATTTGCAGTCATCTTTGGACATATTCCTGGACAGGTAGTAAAGAAAAAATCTGCAACATAAATTTTATCTTTAAAATCCTGTTCTGTCACATTTAGACCATTTTGATTGGTTAAAGAAAAAGAACCTATTCTATGAAACTTTTTAATATGTTGCAAGCTTTGGTCCACCAATTCATAATTTACCGATGCTGGTTGGTACACAGGTAATTTTTCTTCTGGTTTAAGAGCCTTGTAAAACAGCAGAAGAATAACAGATGAAATAATGGTCATTATTACAAAAAAAGTTTTGTAGCGATTAAAGAAGTTAATCATAAGCATCTTTTTTTCGCAAATTTAGAGTATTTATAATCTATATTTAGCCTAATATTTAAAAACAAAGTTAAATCCAATTGAATTTCATTTTTATTATGGTATTGATTGTACTAATTTTGCTCCTTAAAATTTTAATATGAGCCCTTTTATTGTTAAAGCTGTTCAATTGCTTTTGAGCTTATCCTTACTAATTATACTTCATGAGTTAGGGCATTTTATCCCAGCTCGTATTTTCAAGACAAGAGTTGAAAAATTCTTTCTTTTTTTTGATGTCAAATTTGCCATACTAAAAAAGAAAATAGGTGAAACTACTTACGGTATAGGATGGTTACCACTAGGAGGTTATGTTAAAATATCAGGTATGATAGATGAAAGTATGGATAAGGAACAAATGTTACAACCTCCAAAGCCATGGGAATTTAGATCCAAACCAGCATGGCAACGTTTAATTATAATGCTAGGAGGAGTAACTGTTAATCTTATTCTCGGATTTCTGATTTATATGATGATACTCTTTGTATGGGGAAAATACACCCTAGCATCAGAAGACTTGCCATTGGGCTTAGAGCCTACACCTATTGTTTCCCAGCTAGGTTTTGAAACAGGAGATCAAATTCTTAGTGTAGATGGGGAAAGCTTAGAAAATGTGTTAGACATTAATAAATATTTTTTACTTCGGGAGGTTAATGAAGTGAGAGTAAGAAGAAAAAATGGGGGTCTAGCTACAATTTATATACCAGACGATATTGGTACTCAAATTTTTGAATCTGGTCAGATGATCCCATTTGTTCCTGTTTTCCCTGCTATGATTGACAGCGTTATTCCAAATTCTCCAGCAAGTAAAATTGGACTTTTGTCAAATGATAAAATACTAAGCTTGAATGGCAATAAAATTTCCAGTTGGAGTGACTTTAAAAATAATATGACAAAAGATTCTAAAGAAATTGATTTAGTTATTGAAAGAAATCAAAGTGCCATTTCATTTAGTACACTAACAAGGGGGGACGGTACTTTAGGGGTTTATCCAAAAACAGACTTTTTCTCATTTGAATTAGAGAAATTAAGTTTAGGCGAAAGTATAGTTGAGGGTTTTGAATATGGGTATTGGACCTTAAGAGATTACATCGCACAGTTTAAGTATATATTTACAACCAAAGGAGCTTCTCAACTAGGTGGGTTTGGGGCAATTGGTAATATGTTCCCTAGTCAATGGGACTGGAAAGGCTTTTGGTCAAGTACAGCATTAATATCTATTATTTTAGCTTTCATGAATATTTTACCTATTCCTGCACTTGATGGCGGCCACGTGATGTTTCTTTTTTATGAGATTGTTACTGGAAGAAAACCGAACGACAAGTTTATGGAATATGCACAAATGTTTGGATTCTTTTTGCTTTTATCATTAGTTTTATATGCTAATGGGAATGATATTTATAGGGCAATTTTCACTTAGAATCTTTTTTATCTATTGATTCAAAATCAACCTCGAACAGGACTTCATTTTTACGATTAATTATTTTATAGGGGGAATCATAGACCAATACAAATGGGTCACCAATTAACTTAATTTTATT
This sequence comes from uncultured Bacteroidota bacterium, assembly GCA_902618245.1. Lineage (GTDB taxonomy): Bacteria > Bacteroidota > Bacteroidia > Flavobacteriales > Flavobacteriaceae > MS024-2A. The sequence goes on from CACMZR010000001.1 coordinate 104,978, forward strand.
TCTAAATGCTATTTCTTCTAAATTTTTTCTAACTCTAGTTACTGCCCAGTCAAAAGCATATCCTCCAAAAGAATGAGCGATGTAATAACCAGACCTAGACTCATAAACTTCAACTTTTTCCGACAGAGGTTCGGGTGCATTACTTTTGTCAATTGATCTAGGAAGAACAAATTCCATCATTTCATTATCTTCATTTTTTCCCAAATATACCGGGGTTGTCATAGCAATTTTTTGATCCCTTGAATTTCTACCTGATATGTAACCAAACAAGGCTCCAAAGCCATTTTTTCTAGATGATCTTATTTTGATAGCGGGTGGATAGAAACGGATTTCAGCTTCATCAACTTTCTTAATCAGGTCAAAACTTTGTGTTTCATATTGCTGAGCCATAGAAATAGATTGATAGAGTATAAATAAAAGAGTAAATGTTTTGGTTTTCAATTTAAATAATCAAATGTTGAATTTATATGATTGAATAATTTAATTCTTTTAAATTAAAAATATACTTTCAAATCAAAGAACAAAAAATATTATATTCGCTGACCTATTTATAGAATAAAATATGTTTTGATTAATCAAGTTTTTTCAAGTCAAACAAACCCACTTAATTAAATCTTAGCCAATATATAATCAGTTATTAAGGGTGATAGCTACTAAATTTAAATAATCTTTTAAATGATTAAAATAAAAAAGTGGGCTATTAAACCCACTTCCGTTCATAATTCAAAACTAATTAAACTAAGAATAAAACAAATTGATCTTATGTATAATTTTATAGTTTGTAAAGAACTATAAAAACCAAATGATAACTTAATTATCAATTTAAAAATATGAATGAAAAGGGAGTTGAATATTATTAGAACTTTAATTAATAATTAAGCTTTGAATTTGACTTTTGGATTATCAATCTCAAAGTATTAAAAATGAACTTTTATTTTGTTAGTGGTTTGCATCAAAACTAAAACTTATTGTATTTAAAAGTAAATTACAATTGGTCCAGAGTAAATCAAATCTTGACCAAATATTTAAGAGTATAGAAATTAAAGCATTGCTCATAAACGTGATTTTTTGTCATAATTAAATTAATAGAATAAAGTCTTAAATACATGCAAAAAAAATCCCCACCAAAGGTGAGGATTTACATTAAATAATTTGCCTTTATTTATTTGAAAGTATATCTAATTCCAATTTGAGCTCTCCACCGAGATCCTGACAATCCAAAATCTCTAACCCTTGGCTCATCTGATCCATCTTGCCATCTGAAAACTGGGTCGGGTCCAGCAGTAACTGTTCTTAGCGGTTGAGCGAAACCAAAACGTCCTACATTGTAAATTCTTCCCCAGTCTGAGTTGACTAAGTTTGTAAAATTAAATATGTCAAATGTAAACTGAAGTTTATTTCTTGATACGATCAAGTCCTGAACAAATCGAAGATCTACTACATCAGTCCAAGGACCCCTTGTCATATTTTTTTCAACATAATCCCCTCTTCTGCTTTGAAGGTAATCATTATTTTCAATGAAAGAATTTAGTGCAGACCAATTTGTAGGATCTTCTAAAGTTATTTCGTTTTCATTTGCAGGCACATAAATCAATGCGTTATCTCTTGAATCATCATTTAGAAGATCTGCACCATCTCTATAGGTATAACTAAATGGGGCACCTTCACTACCAGTGTAGAATAGACCAAGTTGAGTTCTAAGATTGTTATTCCATTTAATCTCATAAGAAAGATTTCCAATTACTCTATGTCCTTGACTAAAAAATGATCTACCCACAGGTTTTGGTGCATTTTTACCATTAACTGTTGGCTGACCTCTCCAATTTGATGAGTTTTGAGAAGAAGTTTGATCGTAAAGAATAAATGAATCTCCAAATGAATAAGTGGCAGAAAAATCAAGACCATTATTAAAATCTTTTGCTATTTGAAGACCTAAATTATATGAGTATCCTTCAGAAGTATTAAATACAAGAGGGATGCGATCATAAGTTGGATCTAGTGTTGCTCTCCGATTATAATATGGCCTGTTGTCAGCTCCGTTTAATCTACCAATAGCATTACCAATATTCAAGTTTTCATAAGCAAACCCTTGAAGATTGTCGGTAAATAATCCGTCAAAAGTGAATTTCCAACCACTATCTAAAACTTTGTCAAAACCTATGGCATACTTTAAACGTTGCGGCATTTTGAAATCTGGAACAAACAAGTCAATTTGACCACTAGTACCTCCAGTTCCAGCAGGGACATTCTGAGGTTGATTTTCAATATTTGGTTCAAATGGAATTCCAAATTGCACGTCTCCACCTACTGTAACTCCAGTATTATTATAACTACCAGCATTCCAAACTATAGGCATTCTTGAAAGGAAAACACCAATACCTCCTCTTAGTATAGTTTTTTTATCACCATTGATGTCCCAGTTAAAACCTATTCTTGGAGAGAGATATAATCTAGTATCTATTGAACCTTCTACTGAAGCACCTCTAAGATTTTTACCAGCAGCCTCTAAAAGTGGAATTGTTCTTGTATTAAAATCACTATTTGGATTTCTATCACTCCAAAAAGGTATATCAAGTCTCAATCCAGCAGAAAATTTAAAATCAGAACTTAGTTGGTAATCATCCTGAACATAAAATCCTATTTGAGCATAGTCTGTAACTGCTGCACTTTCCAAAGCATCGTCTCCAAGTTGCTCCGTAAGAAGAGAATACGATCTAAAATAAATGTCTAGTGCATTTGGATCATTATTAAGAAAACCTTGCGGGTTTAAATATTCATACTGTCCATAATTTTGACGTATAAATAAATTTGTCGAAGAATAAAATTCGTTGTGTGTTCCAATAGTAAAGGTGTGTTTTCCACTATATAACTCTAAGTTATTAGTAATTGTAATAACATCTTGATTGAGAAGGTTAGCGGTAGAGAAAGCTTCAGCACCAAGGCTTATACTCGCTTGTCCGTCGTCAATATTTACTGTGGGAAAACGAATATCACCCGAAGGGTCTCTATCGTCTCTTATTGTATTAACAGAGACATTCATTGTATTATTTAGCTTACTGGTTTGATGAACCCAGTTAAATGTAACATTTGTCGTTTTAGAATTAAATTCTTCTGACCCATTGTAAAACGCTGCTCCAAAATCACTTGAAGTTCTAGCTTCAATATTATAAGCATCCAAATATCTAAACCCTAGAGAAAGTTTATCATTCTCTCCAGCATTCCAGTCAAGCTTGATATTTATTTTATCACTCTCTAGGATAGTTGGATTTGGAAATAATGTTCCAGGATCAAAACCATAAGCAGCTTGTACTTGTTGACCAAAGCTTTGAATACCCGAGGGACCTAGATCACCTGTGTAACCTGTAGCGTCCCATGGGTTTGGTGTTTCGTCATCCTGTCTTTCATAGTTAACAAAATAAAAAAGTTTGTTAGGGACTATTGCACCACCTAGTCGAACGCCTAAAAGTTGATTTGAAAAATTAGCTAATTTTTCATTATTTGCCCAAGAGTCCTTTCCTGAAAGATTTTCATTTTTTGAGTAATAATATACTGAAGCTTCTAGTTCATTAGAACCGGATCTTGTTACAGCATTTACTGCACCTCCAGCAAATCCTCCAATTTTTACATCAAAAGGTGATACTTGAACTTGAAATGATTCAATTGCATCTATCGAAATAGGGTTAACACCTGTTTGACCTCCATTAGTCCCTGAACCTGCAAGTCCAAAAATATCATTATTGACAGCTCCATCAATATATATTGTATTATATCTATTGTTTTGACCTGCAATTGATATTGCATAACCATCATTCCCTTCACCTATTTGTGCAAATGGGGTTGTTCTTACAAAGTCAGCCAGAGATCGTGAAACTTGAGGGAGTGCATCAATTTTTTCCCTATCGACATATACCTCGTTTCCGGTTTTATTAAAATTATAACCACCAGTAATAATAACTTCTTCTAGTTCTGTTAATGAAGAACTTAGGGTGGGATTGAATCGTTCAGTTTGACCTAACTGAAGAAAAAAACCCTCTTTCTTGAATGTTTCAAAACCAGTGTAAGTAATTTCAATTGAATAAGGACCCCCGGGACGAAGTCCTGAAGCTCTAAAATATCCTTCTTCGTCAGTAATTACTCCATAAACAGATCCAGTAGGGATGTGTTTAACAACAACGTTTGACCCTATTAAAGGCAAACCTTGATCATCTAAGACTTGACCCCCAATTGATGAGAAAGTTGATCCCTGGGCTATTGCAAAATAGACATTAAACAATAGTGTCGTAATTAATATTAGTTTTTTCATTTTTTATGTTTAAATATTTTGATCGAAATTAAATTTCTAGTCTTAAACCAAGATTAACTTGATATTAAAAAAATCTAAACTTAACTTGAAAAGTAATCAGTTAATTTTAAGATATTGTTAAAGCACCTAGCTAATAAAGATAAAGAAGCAATTAGAAAAACAGATCGAGCAGGATTATCAAGATATAGTCACTTGATTAAACCTATTTAAATTGTTTTAGTTAAATAGAAGTCTTGTAAAAGTTATATTTAAATTCAGCTTTAGATTTTATATAATCAATCAAAATTCGATCTACAACTTCATGGTTTTTCTGGTTTAGCTTTATAGGTATAACTTTTGGGTTATCAATCCAATTTTGAATTTGATTTCTATACTTAATACTTAACCGTTTAATAACTATTCCTCCCATTTCTCGGAGCATTTCAGCATTATAAATTTGCTCGATATGAGAGGCAATAGGTATCGTTAAAATAGGTTTTTTCAAATACAATGCCTCTGATAAAGTCGAAAATCCAGCAGCAGTTATTACCCCTTTACAACTTGCAAGACATTTCGAAAAAGTATTCTCGTTTAGAGTCTCCCAATAAATGTTTTTTTCCAATTTAGGTGTTTCAAATTCTTGAGAAAAAACAAACCATTTAATTGAAGGAAAAGTAATTAACACCTTTTTGATTTCATCTCTATTATAACTTGGAAGATAAACTAAATAATGCCCTTGATCGTTGACTTTCAATTCTCTTATTTCTTTTCTAATAATTGGTAAAAAAATATTGGCATCAAACTTCTTAAAATGAAAACCATATCCAGATTGAGCTGGTGCAAAATAGCGTAATATTCTCAACGATGTTTTAAATCGCTTATTTAATTTAGATCCCTTATCTGATAGTAGTGAAAATTGATTGCTTAAAGCTATACATTTTTTATTTTTTAAATAACTAGACCAGGCAGTAATCGGTTCAAAATCGTTTAAAATCAGATCATAAGAATGGACATCACATTTGAGAATATCAATAAAAAGTCTAAAAAAATTATTTTTTAGCAGCGTCTTAACCCAATGAATCTTTCCTTTTTTTGTGTAAAAAAAAGTTAGGCCACGATAGTGTTTTTTTATAGGATGTTTAAAAGAGATTTTGTTGGCTTTAGGACCACTAAAAATAACATCTACTTCAGCTCTTTTTTTGAGAATAGAAATGATTTCTTTAGCTCGGGATATATGTCCGTTTCCAGTAGTTTGAACTCCAAACAAGATTTTCATTATTCTTGGTCAATTTTAAACTCTTTTAACATTCCTTGAAACAATTCCTTAGCTGATAAATCTGATTCATCATTGACTAATTCTTCTTCATAAAGATTATTGTCATGTTGATAGATCGTCCATTTTTTATTGTGATATTCTAACGATGTCAGATTTTCAACCCAATCTCCAGAGTTGAGGTAAATGATATTTTTATTTTTGATGGAGTGTTTTTTTATAGCAGGCTGATGAATATGACCACAAATCACAAATTTATATTTTCTCTCAAAAGCTATTCCTACTACGGTTTCTTCAAACTTATTGATAAATTTTACAGCTCCTTTTACACTATTTTTTACCTTTTTTGATAGGGAATACCGTGGCCGTCCCAATTTTGACAAAATAAAGTTTAATGCGCTATTAATTAAAATTAAAGCATCATAACCTATAGCACCTAATCGGGTTAACCATTTCGAATATTGCATTGTTAGATCAAAAACGTCACCGTGAAAAAACCAAGCTTGATGACCGTTAAGATTAATGACCTTTTTATTTAGAATTTTAAAATTCTTTAGTTCAAAGCCATTAAATTTTCTTAGCATTTCATCGTGATTACCTGTTAGATAATAGATTGTTTTTCCATCCTGAATTAGATTAAGAAAATATTTTATAATTTTCATATGGGATTTTGGAAAATATCTTTTATTGAATTGCCAAATATCGATTATATCTCCATTGAGAATAATAATTTTAGGGTCTACTGATTTTAGATAATTTAAAAGTGCTTTTGATTGGCAACCATAAGTTCCAAGGTGTATATCTGAAATTACCAAAATTTCAATTAATCTTTTCATGTAACTTCAAAATTAATTGACCGTTGTTAATTGAACTTTATTCAAAAAATATTATTACGTTAATTAATTGAGCTTTATATTATTATTTGAATAAAAAAACAAAATATCAATTAGTTCTTACTTGATGAACCAAAGTAGGAATGTATAATAATAAAACAAAGAGGAATTAAGAACAATAGTGTAATTACCCAAAACTCTAAAGACTTAATTAATTGCTTAAAATGGGTTTTCATCTCACACTAATATTCTTATAAAATGGTTTATGGTTGTAGCCTTTATTTCACTCGAAAATAAATATGAATTTTAAGAATAATGTTCTATAAAAATTTAAATTAATGTTATTATATTGTTTTCAAAACCATAAACAAGCAATTCATTGAAAATCAAAGACGAATACCATACATTAAAATCAAACACTAGAAAAGCAAAACTGAAATATGCCATTTCTCTTGCAGATAGATTAATAAGTTATCCAGATAAAAGTTCCATAAAAACGGATTTATCTCAAATATGGAAACTTTCTGGCTTATCAGAAAATGAATTTAATGTACTATTTATAAAAACTAAAGGTGTTGATATTTATCAATATTGCAGAGATAAAGACACTGATTGTAAATGCTAGTAAATTTTAGAAAAATCAATTCACACCACCATCTGGATAGTATTAAAATGTTGGTACACTAAAAAACTTCCAAACGACCTATTATTAGTCAGATTATATATTCTTACTGGGAGAAAAATCCTCGTACATATAAAAGGGTATAAGAGGGGGTTATTGATTATCTCTTTTTATTTATATTTGCTTGCCTATTTTAAAGGTTGATAGAGTAACATACTTTTGGCAATATTGTGATTTTGGTTGTGATTTTTAGTCAAGAGTATAAGTTAAGATGAGTAAAACCTCTGTAAACCCCATAAATAGTGACATTCCTCCTTAGCTCAGTTGGTTAGAGCATCTGACTGTTAATCAGAGGGTCCTTGGTTCGAGCCCAAGAGGGGGAGCAAGCTTAGCCGCTACACTACACACGACATAACAAGCAATCAAAGCCCTTCACTACGGTGAGGGGTTTTTTCTTACCTAGTATCTAGACACTCAAATATACCCAAAATCATGTCAACTGACTCATTTCTGCCAGTAAATAGACAGTTAAATCTCCAAAAAATTCAGAATAAAAATTCTAAAATGACACCCCCCTCCCTTAAAATAATATGGTTTTCTAAATAGGGAAGTTAGTGTGAAATGATAGTATAATCTAAAGATTCTTTATATTAGAACATTATTAACCATAAATTAATTTGAATGAAAAAAATAGTATTATCAATTTTAGGCTTATTTATTTTCAATATTTCTTTTTCTCAAGCAGTATGGATGGAAGAGATTACATTGAATGAAGGCATGGAAAAAGATTACATAAAATTTGAAAACATGTATTCAAGTGCCCATGAAAAAGTACAGAAAGCAGGAGAAAAAGCAGGGTGGTTCTTATTTAAAGTAGTACCAACTGAAGAGGGTACTCAATGGCCACCAAACAGTTCAAAGCCTTGGTGTGATTTTGTTTTATTTAATATTTTCAGTGATGACTCTCAGCTCGATGGTGATTGGGGAATGGGAAGCAATCAAAAAGAGACACAGGCATTTGTTCGTAAAGCAAATTATGGAAAGATGAAAAACTCTGAAATGACAAGACTTTTTAAAATGGCAAATAAATTCAGAAAGAAAAGTACAAGTTATACTCTTAGAGGAGTAGATTCTACTATTGATATTGGTCCTATTAAAGTTGGAGATAGAGCAACATTATTGGGAGTCGAACAGCTTAATGAAGATTATGAAAGGTATGAATCTGAATTTTTCAAAACTTATCATAATCGACAAATAACTAATGGTATTAGATTAGCTTGGTATCTTAATAAAATTTCTGAAAGAAGTGATAATGCTTATCAGCCAATTACTCATGTAATTTTTGAAAGATTTAATCCAAATACACAGCCAAGTAATAATTCAGAGCCAACTTTTACTGAAGAAATGATGTCTAAAAACGGTCAAGCTTCAAGAAAGATTCATGGCGGATTGATTCTTGAATTGGTAAATTTTAAACAGTAAAGTCAAAAATAAGATTAGACTTAATCCCTCCCAAGTGGAGGGTTTTTCTTTTACACCAATGGATAGAACTGTATCCCTACTTCAATACCCTTAAATCCTTTGGTTGACAAGGGTTTAGCTGTTGTTACTTTACCTACTTTTGTTAAGGGTTAAATTTAATGGGGCAGCTATAGCTCTCTACCTCTAAGTTTAATCAACTAAACTTGTATTCCATATATCTTTCTTACAAAGCCAATCCCCATTTTTTTGTTTTTCCCATATGACAATATACTTCCCATTGTCATTAACTTCTTCACCTTCAATAGTCATTTTAATATCATAAAGGCCTGTCTCATATGCATAAAGGCCTTCTTGGATGACTTCTGTTGTTTGTAAACCTAATGTACCATTTCCCATTTCTATTTCTGACTTATACATTTGCTCGATATTATCTCTGCCAACTACAAAGTCATATTTTGGTGGTATTACAACTGCATCAAGAGTATGTAATGATGCTATCCCTTTAGCATCCCCTTTATTATAATACTCTACCCATTTAGAGTTATTATCAATTATTATTGATTCTACATCTTCAACCTCACCACAGCTTAAAAAAACAAGAGTGAATAGTAAGAGAAGTTTTTTCATTTGTTTGATTGTTTGTTACAAGATAGAAATTTTACAGATTAGCTAAATCCAAATCTGACGTTTTAAGAAATCTCTCACTAAATAACATTGTGTCTTTTCATTAAATGAACTAGAGTTCCAGTAGTACAATCAGAATAACCTCTTTTAGAAACTTCATTAAACTGTTCGTCACAGTCTCTTGAATTATAACTTGGGTCTAGGGAACAAACCCTGTGGAATAAATCTCTCCCAACTTCGCCTTGCTCATTAGCGAAGACTATAGCTAACTTTAGATACTCATCATAACTTGGAGCTATACTTATTCCAGAAGCTTCAATTTTTTCTACCAATTCAATTATATTAATATCTGAAGCCAACCCCCTTCTGGAGATAATCGGAACTGTAATTTTATTCAAAACAGCCTCTTTTAGAATTGATGCATTTTGATTTATATATTGATTATCATCTACACTATAGTATCTCAAACGACTCAAATTCTTTCCGCTTTCATCAATATTAATATCTTCTGAATATCGAAACCAACTTGACAGGTAGTTAAAATACTCTTTATGTCTATAAGGGTTTTCAATCCTTATAATTAAGTAGTATCCTATACCTCCTACACTATGGCCAGCATAACATATCTCATTTATATTTCTAAATACTTTTTCTTTTAATTGAAAAAAGTCTTCTTCTTTTAGATGTAAGTTGTCTTTGTAATCAATATCTACTAATATACAACCATTGTGATGTTTGAGGTTATTATCAGCTCTACTTCCAATAATAATACCGGAGCCAGTAATACATGGGAGCGAGTGTTTTAATTCACTATTCTGCTCCGCCCTTACTCTATTAACTTTATCCCTAAGCCCCTCATTTTCTTTAAATAACCAATCTCTATATGTGATAGTTTTAATTGGTATTTGCGAATAGATATTCTCAAACAAGGAAACCTCAGCGTCTAAAAAGGTGGAAGGGTGGTAGGTAAATTCCATAACTTTTTAAAATTCTAATTTTTCAGAAGTTTTATCAAAACTGCTACCACCTACCACCACCTGGAGATTATAGTATGAACCATCTTTTTTTACAATCTTTTCATATCCCTTCTTGATTAGCTCTTTAGCAAAAGAGGAAAGAGACAATCTTTGCTCTTGATGCCTATTACAGAATGCTACATAACAAGTGTGAATTTCTGAAACCTTTGTAGCTCCATTAGGAAATCCTGTTTCATGTACTTCATCAATAAATTGCTGAACTACATCATTCTCATATTTATACTGGTTAAGAGTTTCATCTAACTCTTTATAGTAAACGAATCTTTTATCTTTAAGCAATACCGTCAGAGCAGTTAAAACTCTATTGAAAATCCCATCTAACTCATTACCAATAATTTTAAAATGAAGCTCAGGGTCAATTTTTTTTGGCTTTTTATCGAACTTTAATATTAGTAGTCGTCTTACAAAGCTTTGGCTTTCATCCTTAATATCCGGAAGAGAATTCATATTAAACATTAGCTTGGCATAATTAGTAACAATTCTTACATCTGAGTATAGTTTTTTTCCTAAAACTGGCTCTCCTGATACTAGGGTTTTGAACATTGTTGGGTCTAGAGTCTTTTCATTTTCAGAACAGTAATTCAAAAGCTTCCCTTCGATAAGTATTATCGTATTGAGGTCTTTGGTTAGTTTACCAATTGATACACTAGAGGTGTTTTCTTTACCCAATAGTTCAGTTATTACTTCCTGGACTACGCTCTTACCATTTCCACCATCACCATATAAAAAAAGAGCCTTCTCTAACTTTAGATGATTTGTAAAAGCGTATCCAATATATTGATGTAGAAGGAGCTGATGTGTCTCATCAGGGAGCATTTCATCCAAGAAACTATTCCATCTCGGGCATGATGCATTTTCATCATAGTCATAGTTTAGCTTATAGGTAAGATAATCCTCGATATTATGCTCGCGCTGGGTAAAACCCTTTTTGTCAAATTCAAGAGTACCGCTCATGCAATTCAAAAGAATTCTATCATCATCTGCCTCAGGAATAATTCTTAATTCATCTCTAAATGTATCTTTGAGTGCTTTGTAAAAACTGCTAGTATGAAAATTAATCTTATTGGCATAAATCTTTTTACAGCAATCCCTTAAAAATATTTCAATTGATTCATCCTTAATTTCATTCCAATAATCATTTGAGTATTTATAAAAACGATTGTAGAAAAAAGCCATTTCAATATTATACTCTTTAAATGACTTTCTAATTTCATTTACTGCATATGCTAGTGCTTTATCCTTTGTGTTTAATTGAACCAATCCATCTGAATTGAACTGCTCAATTTTTTCAATAACCTCATGCCATTTTTTAAAGGTTATACCATCATTAATGTTTCTCATGAATTAAAATTTAATTATGAGACAACATTAGAAATATTGTTTAAAGAATGAAAGGGGGTATAGGGGTATAGATAGGGGTATACCTAATCTCTAAAACCTTTTAGAATTTTGTTTATAATCTTATAATTTGAAGGTAGTCTAGCTCCTTTTGAATTACCAAATATTTTTTGATTTTCTTGTGCTCCTCTATCCATAGGTTCCCCCTCTTTATCTATGAAAAGGTTTTCTAGCTTACTCCACATATTTTTTTCTTCTATAAGCTTAGGCTCTTGAAGTAACTGATTAATGAAATACACACATAATTTTTTTGAGCCATTCCATTTGATTTTATTTTCAATTTTACTTATTTCAACACCATTAAAAGCAGATAAAAATGATACAGTGTCAGTATCATCGGCAATGAGATTATTATTTTTTAATTCAATGAAAAGTTTGTTCAAATCATCATTTACATTATTTCCTAACCATACGTATGAGCATAAATATGAATTCCCTAAGGTGTCCGACTCAATATGGTCAATAGGCTTTCCGTTTTCATCAATTTCCCATGCTTGCAATGGGTGATTTTCATTCGGCAAAACATATAATTTTTCTAGCTTTTTATATACCACATTAAAAATATCCTCAGATTGTTTTGACTCAACAGTTAGCCTATTTCTAAAATACCTTAATGTGGCAATTTCCATTGCCTTTCTACATACTTCATTATTTACATAAGTACTGCAGACTATACTTAATTGAACTTCAAGAGTCTCCTCCTTTGGATTTTTAATGAGTATATTATATGCCCTTAAGCAGCTCTCTCTGTACTTTAATTTAAACTGCATGATAGTCTGCTCAGAATAATTATCCTTGTAAAATGCCTCAATAACCGGTGCTGTTTCACGTTGAGTAGTTATCCAAAGTTGAGTATAATTAACAGGCGTCATTATTTATTTTTCAAACATTCTTAAATGTTTCCTGTTATGTTTTAATTGAACATTAATAATTTTATAGGGTTTTGTTTCGAATAATTCTGAAGCAAGAAATATATCATTTTCAAGCTCATCAAGAGCATTCATTATTAATTTTTCTTCAACTTCTCTTGATTTTCTCCTCTTTTTTAGTAATTCCCAATAATTTGGTTTTTTCCATTCATATGGTTCATATTTAATTCTTGAACTTAATTCAAAATCTGGGTTTGTTTCAATAAACTCATCTAACTTCTTTTTTAGTTTTTTTAATCTAAATCGTTTCGATTTCACCCACTTAGAATATTGAATCTCAGTTTTAGATTTCTTAATTAAATAAAACTCATTTAGCAGAGAGAAAATATTAGGAAGCTCATAATCAGTAATTTCTTTTTGAATTAATTCTTTGCAAAGATTTAATGATTTTTTTTCTTTCCCAATTTCAAATAATTTTAGAATATATGATTTAAGAGTAATACTTAACATTTTGGGGTGATTCTTTTTTCTTATTCTAAGTTCAAAGAAATCATCAGTATCAATCCATAAATCTAGATATTTTTGATAATTATCATAATCATTTTTTTCAAGATAAAACTCACCTATTACAGACATCCAATAAGCGTGCGCAGGGTTTAATTCAAATGCTTTTTTATAATCTTTTATGAACCCTTTGTTTTTTATTCGCCGTTTAATGTGTCCTCTTCTTTTGTACTCATCAGAAAGCTTTAAAGTATAATCATTGAGAATTTTAATATTTTTTTTATTTTCTTGTAAACTAATTAAATACTCATATGTATTTATTGTAGTATCAAAGCACTCAATAGCTCCTTTAAAATCATTTAGTTTTTCTTTTAATGAACTAATCTTAAAAAAAGCAAGTGTTAAATTATCATTGGTAATATCTTCTGAAAGAATATCTCTTGCTTTTTCAAAGTATTTAAGTGATTTTTCATAATCCTTGAGACCCCCACACATGTACCCTAGGGTCATATATGTATCCCAATCATGGGGATTTGTATCAATTAGTTTTAAGTAATCTTGTTCTAGTTCCACTAATATTGAATTCCCTATCTCAATTTCTTCAAACTCTCTCTTTATCTGCTCCGCATAACTTCTTTTATACTCTAATTTAGTTGGATTTTTTTTAATGATTTCATCAAATATTTTTCTTGATTTCTTATAATCTATTTTTTTATCACGTATTAGTTTTTGTAATTGAGCCATTGATTTTTTTTCCATACCAATAGATTGATAATTAAATATATAAAATTGAATTCTATTGTTTATTATTTAATAAAATACATACAAAAAAGCTCTTCTTAAATAAATTATAATTAGCTATCTTGAAAAAAATATTTTTAGGTGAGTCAAGTTGTTTTTAGTAAAGAAAATGGAGAATCATATCATGCAGATTCACTCGATTTAATCCAATCTGAAGAGTTTAAAAAAAAGTATAAAGGAAAAATAAATCTCATTTTTACATCTCCACCATTTGATTTAATCCATCACAAAAAATATGGAAATAAAAAAGGTGATGACTATATAAAATGGCTAACTCAGTTTTCAGAGCCATTATCTGACTTACTTTCTGAGGATGGGAGTATTGTAATTGAACTTGGAAATTCATGGGAAAAAGGGACTCCTACGGTTTCAACTGTTCCCATGGAAGCTTTACTTGAGTTTAAAAACAAATCTAACTTATATCTATGTCAAGAATTTATTTGTCATAACCCAGCAAGACTTCCAAATCCTGCTCAATGGGTGACAGTAAATAGAATAAGAGTTAAAGACACGTTCACAAGGGTCTGGTGGTTATCAAAAACACCTTATCCCAAATCAGACAATTCACAAGTACTTGTTAAATACAGCAATAGTATGAGGAATAAAATGAAGAGGGGTGATATTAATGCTGGAAGAAGACCATCTGGGCATTATATAACAGATAATTTTCTAAAAAACAATGAAGGGAGTATCTCTCCAAATTTCTTAAATCTTTTTAATGGAGAATTTATGTTTGAGGATATGGAGAATTCTTTAGCAATTTCAAATTCTTCTATTCAACCTATTTATAATAAATTTTGTCAGGATAATGAATTGCAAAGGCATCCTGCAAGAATGCAAATTGGACTAACAGAATACTTTATTAGGTTTTTAACCCACGAGAATGATATTGTATTTGACCCATTTAGTGGGAGTAATACAACGGGCATGGTTGCAGAGGTTTTAAAAAGAAGATGGGTTAGTTGCGAGAAAAACCTAGACTATATAAAAGGCTCATTAATTAGATTTTTTGATGAAGATAAATCAGTCAATATCATTAAGAGAATGGCAGAAAACAGCCTTCCAGAATTGGAAAGAAAATCAGTATAACGGAATATTTTCTGTTGTCACTGGAGGAGGTAAAACAATTTTTGGAATTTACTGTTTAGCATACTTATTTGAAAATGATTTAATTGATTCATCAATTATTATTGTTCCAACAAAAACTCTTCAAGACCAATGGGCTTCAAATTTATCCATTCACACAAACTCTTCAATCAAGGAGATAAGTTTCAATTACAAGAAGCTTAATAAGATAAACATAATTATTAACCTTTCTGCTCAAAAAATCCCATTTGAAAAATTAAATAACAGATACTCAATTATATTAGATGAGTGCCATAGATATGGAACTGAAAAGAATTTGAGTTTTTTAAAAAATAAGTTTGAAAGCAAAATAGGGCTAACAGCTACTTTAGAAAGAAAATATGATGATGGTGTAGAGCAAATATTAATTCCCAATATTGGAAAAAAAATTTATGATTATGATATAAAAAAGGCACTGAAAGATGGTGTAGTCGAAAATTACAAAATGGTTTATTTAAAAACCTTTTTTAATGATAAGGAGGAAGAAGAATATGAAAATCTATCAAAAAAGATTGCTAAATTATCTGGAATGCATTACAGTGGTGTTAAAAACAAAAACAATATTGATTCAGATAAATATTTGAAATTGCTTTTGTTCAAAAGAAGTAGGTTAGTAAATAATTCTAATCAGAGAAAGTATATTGCAACAAAACTTATATTAAATAATCTTAGAAGAAAAAAAATTATATTTTGTGAAAGCATAAAACAGGCTGAAGAAATCAAAGAAGAATGCAAAAAAAATAATTTAGACACTGTTGTTTATCATTCTAAAATGAGTCAGAGTGATAGAGTGTCCGTCTTAAATAGTTTTCAGTCTAATTACTATCATACTCTTATTGGTTGTAAAGCATTAGATGAAGGTTTTGACGTTCCAGATATTGATTTTGCAATTATTGTATCTCAAACAAATACTAGTAGGCAAAGAATTCAACGATTAGGGAGAACAATTAGAAAATCTAAAGGGAAAGAAAAACCTATTATTTATACTTTATATACAACAGAAGATGAATTTTCTGATTTATATGAAGAACAATTCAGTAACTCACACATAGAAGTAAAATGGGCCGAGGTGAAATAGCAGGGTTATCATTCGATTTTTCAAATGAAACCGAATTTGAAGACATCATAGTTAAAAAACAAATTCTTAAAGAATACTTTGTTTATGACGCAAAAAAGACATTGAATATATTCCGAAAATATAATAGATATGCTGATGTCCTTCTTATTGAAAAAAACTACAGATATTGGAGTATTGGTGAAGTTGAAATTTCAAAACACTCATTTAAAAATCATGTTTTTCCTCAACTAATCGAAATATATTCTCTTATGGAGAAAAATATAGAATTAATAAGAAAAAATTATATGAACATAGAGGGTCTAGAAAAGACAAAACAAATTCAAGACTTAATTATGTACAACAAACCTTTTCTGAATCTAATTATTGACAAGCTTCCAAATAATTATAATAATATTCTGCCACTACTAAAATCATTTTGTAATGTTAATTTTGTCCAAAGACTTAGAGATACAGATGAAAATTACATGTATTTAACTGATAATGAATTTACAAAGTCTATTTCTGAATCATTTTCATATAGTTATGTTAACGAAGTAGTTTTAATTATTGACAACCCTAACTTACTCCAGCTTAATAAATTAGTTGAAGAATTTTTAATTTATAAAGAAGAAAAAATTTATATTAAGAAACGATTTGAAAAAATAAAAGGTACTGATAGACTATTTTGGATTATGGAAAAACAAATTCCAAATGGAAAATATAAACTAGTAAAAGAGAATAAAATTTTAAAATTACATAGATAATGATACCATCAATTAATAAAATAGAGATAGGAAGTTCAACTCTAAAAAGATACGCAGACATTGATTATGACGAATGGTACGCTATGGCAGAATATGTAGATAACTCTCTCCATAGTTATATGAATAATAAATCTGCTTTAAATAGAATAGGTATTAAACATTGTGATGTAAAACTTTCAATCCTAGACAATGGAGATGGTGAGGAGATAAATATTTTAGATAATGCAGGAGGAATTCATACTGATGAATTTGAAAGGTTACTTTCAATGGGTCTATCAAAAGAAAAAAGCGATACCCAACTGAGTGAATTTGGAATGGGAATGAAGACGGCCACCATATGGTTTGGTAATTATATTGAAATTGAAACCAAACATTATTTAGAAGATAAATGCTATAAAATCACCATTGACGTAAATAAAGTAGATACTGAAGATTATGTAAAAATTACTGAGGTAAATCCAAGTTCTAATTTAAAATCATTTACGAAGATTAAAATATCAAAACTTAATAGGAGGCTCAAAAGAAAGAAAAATAAAATAAAAGAATCACTTGCAAGCATTTATAGAAAATATATTGAGTCTGGTGATATAATTATAACCTTTGAAGATGATATCTTAAAACCAATAAACATTGAATTAGGAAAAGATGCAGAGGGCAAACTATTTAAAAAAGAATTTGAAATTAAATTAAAAAATGGTAAAAAATGTAAAGGCTGGATAGGCATTATGCTAAAAGGTAAAACAATAATGTCAGGATTTTCAGTATACAGAAACTCAAGATTAGTCCAAGGTTATCCAGAAAACTCATGGAGACCAAAAGAAGTTTTTGGTCAAGAGGGTGGAAGTAATACAATTAAAAACCAGAAATTAATTGGCGAACTCGATATGTCTGATTTCGATGTTGCTCACACCAAAAACAAAATTAATTTCAAAGACGATGATGAAGGTGAATTCAGAAACAAACTGGGAGAAGTGTGTTCTGACATTGCAGCCGAAGCAAACAGAGTGAGTAAGCCTAAAACACCAAAAGAACATGAGGAGAGTATCAATGTAATTATAGGAAAACAAAAAATAGAAGAATATTTTAAGGAACCAGAAAATATTGATGTTTCAACAATTGAATATGTTTCAACTACAGTTAAATTAAATACATCAAAAAAAGTAAAAGAAATTTATGAAAATGAAGAACCCCATCTTGATTTTTCAGACATGAAAAACGTAGAGGGAATTAATAAAGCAGTACTTGTATATCATTTCATGGATAGGAGTCTTCCATACATGATTTTAAACGAAATTGATGATAAATTGATTGTATGTATTAATGTAAAACATCCTTATTATGAGAATATTGCCGAAAATGGTAAAGCCGATAATGAGGTCATTTTTAAAATGAATTGCATTTTTGATGCATTAGCAGAGCAACATAACAAAAATATGTACGGGGACGACCTCTCACCAGAAGATATGAGACTTACAAAAGATGTATTTCTTAAGAAGTGGATAACTCATTTGGTAGAATCTTAATATATTCTATTTATATGCTGCCTTACATTTAATTTGAGGGCCAAAAAATTTGATAAATTCATATCTTTTGAACACACGCTATAACAAACTGCATCTGAAATTATGTCAATTAGTCTAGTTCTATCAGCATTTATGAAAGTCTCATTTGAAATCATAACCTTTAAACTTTTTTCTGTTCCAGGACTAAATCCAATATCAAATTCATATCCGTTTGAAATTTGTCCATTTATAACAATTAGATAAATTGCAAAATTAGTTTCATAATGTATTGTTTTTATCAGCTTACTTTTTTCGCTATCGAGCCAATCAATTTCTGAAATAATATCAGTATCTAATTCTACTAAAACATTTTTTATTCTCTCAACCTCGACATGCTTTTTGTACTCTTTCTTAAGAATTTTTTGAATTTCTTCTTCACTTTGATTTTCTTTTACATAATAATCTTTGATTACCTTGTCTAAATCAATTCCATCAGTATATTTTCTGGAGATTTCTTGTTCAATTATGTATTGTTGGGTTTTATCAATTTTATTCTCTCGACAAAAATCATCAAGTTCTTTTCTTTCTTTATTTGTAATTATTAAATCTTCCCACGCTTTAACACATAAGTCTTTAAATTCAGAAATTATTTCATCTCTATGGTTTTCATTGTACTCTAGTCCGACAGTTATTTTTTGGTTAATTACAAATCTATTAATTGCAGTATTTCCTTTTAAAAAATGATGAAGCTCGTGTTTGATTAATTCATTATATATTTTATTGTAATCGAAAACTAAACTTAATATTCCATTTATAATTCTAGATTCAATCTTGTCAATTTCAGTTTTAAGTTTTATGATTTCTTTTGAATGCTTGACACGTTCCATTGGTGAATATTTTTTAAAATATTCTGAATGCTTGCGTTTTGTAGATTTATATTCTTCTACTAATTTCATAAATGGGTTATATTAGATTAAATATAACTAAATATGAGAATTGTATAATTTACTCCATATAAATTGTTAGTCAGATAAACAAAAAAAACTATGTTTTAGCAATGTGTGATTTAGATGGTCCTTTTAAATTTTGTAGTTGTTCAGGGAAAATTAACAAGAAAAAACCCTATTGGGTGCTAAATAAATCTGTGAGGAAGGAAGAATTATTGATTATAGACGATAACGATATAGATGAAATTCCGAGAATGGAGGTCATAGGAACTTTTAGGTTTGACGAAAATGATGATAAAAAATGGTCAATTAGAGAACAGCTTTTAATGAAGCTTAATACAAAAGATGTTTTTGACTTTAATTATAAACCTTGTGAAAACGATATAATCAAGATATTTGATGGAAAATTCAAACATCACTTTATTTATTCTATTAATGATGGTTTAAGTAATTGGGAAATTCTTGATGATGGTCCTTTTAGTAATGAAAAAGGTGATTTTAAATTAACCCCAAAAAAGAAAGGTTTTATCAAGACTATTGGATTATAGTCTCAATTCAGAAAATGAAATCTATAGAATTATTTGACGAATACTGTAAGCTAAACCCAGGTTTTTGTAATGATTACGGAACGTTGATGTTTACAGTTGGTGAGGAGGAAATGTGTAAGGTGCTTGAGAAATGCATCAATGATAAATTAAGGTTCCAAATTTGTTATCCGCCAGATAGTGATGATGATGGATTTGTTAAGTACATCAAGAATAAGGAATAGTTTTTAATTGATATTTACAATAATCACAATTTTCAGTGTGTTTAGGAACACTTTCTTGTTTTAATAAATCAATCAAATCCGATAAGGTTTTTTCTATCCAAGAATCATCGCCTGTATAATCCAGCAAGCTAATTTCAAAGTCTAGTTTTTCATCAAATCTTTCTTTATTTTTCATTCCATTACAGTAAACGAAATATCCAATATTTGATACTTTAAAACCATTATTTCTCAATAAATATTGATAAAATTCCATCTGCCTTTTATATCCTATTTGCCAATCTGCATCAAGATTAATTTCACTATTTTTTGATGTCGATTTATAATCAACAACAATAAGTTCATTGGAATCAAGATTAATCCAAATATCATCAACAGCTCCAAAAAGATGAAGTTTTAATTTTTCATGTTGGTAAACTACACCGCTAAAATTATTTCTCCATTTGTCTAAATTTTCGTGTTGAAATGGTATTGCATTTAAACCTAGTCTTTTAATGTATGGATGAGGCTCTTTAATATTTCTGTAATAATCAAATTCATTTTTTAAAAGATTATCTACAGCTGAATTAAGATTAAAAGGAAAGCCAGGTGGTTGTCCAACTCCAAGTCTCCTGTCAAGGTAAAAGCATCTTGGACAATTGAGAAAATAATCAACTTTTGAACGACTTAATTGATAAAAGTCACTTTTATCTGGTATGTATTTTCCTCTATATGACATTAATCATAAATATAGTAAGAAGCATCAAATTCCTATTTAAATGTCTAGGTAAATCCTCGGCATATCCTCTTCATTAAGTTCAGGGAGTAATTTGTATATTGGCTATTATTAACCATTAATCAATTAAAGTGAAACTATTCTTTTTGATTTTAGCCATAATATTTTATTGTATAGGTGTGTTTATAAAGTGGTACATAACCGTATCAAATATGCAACCAGAAAAGACTTCATATTTTGAGTCTAAAAATCCTTTTTTTTCTTCTTTGCTTCCTTGGAATATTCCATTTGGTATTTGGTTTTTAATTGCGGCTTGTTTAGGTCTTTCAAAATATTTTGACTGATTATGCAAAAAGAGATGTTAGTTTATTCAAACAAAGAAGTAAGAGAAGAATTAAGCAAATCAAACTTGAAGGAAGTTAATTTTTTTTCAATTGATATATTGTATGAAAAGTGGACGTTCTTTGAAGAAGTTAATTATATGGGAAACTTTAAGGGGTATGATTTTATTCTTAAGGGGGGAAATGCAATAAAATGGACCAAACATAAAGGCTGTTATAAAAATGATAGAAAAGGGTTTTTGAATGATATTAAAAATGATGAAATAAGTGAGTTAAATTTTCTTGGTCTCAACTATGATTGTGATGATTCGGATGAAGATTATGATTATACTTTTTATGATAAAATTGTTTGGAATGAAAATACTCCTGGAGAAATTATAAATGAAGTTGAAAAAAATTATTCTAGTAAAGAATACGAAAAACTAAGAGATGAAATTGAATTAGAGGAGGATTACTTAGACATAGAATTACTACAAAAAAAAGGATTAGTAAATCAAATTGAAATTAATATTTCATACGAGAATCAAATAAGTATTCTAAAGTGGATAAAAAAGACTTTATAGAATAGGCATATCCTCTTCATTAAGCTGAGGAACTTCTAATCCTCTTAAATAAGTCAAACTAACATTTAAAGACGAGTGTCCCATTGCCTTTTGTAGCTTGGTTATACTACCTGTTCTTTTAAAGATTTCTATAGCTCCTGAGTGCCGAAAGGAGTAAAGTGTTTGCATCTCTTCCACGACATCAGTATTGGCTTTAAACCTTTTCCACAGGGTAGAAAAGTATGAGGGATTAAGTTGCTTTATAGTACCTGTAAATATGTTATTATAAGCTTCTGCTGGACAAAGTATAGTTCTTATATATTCAGGCACTGGAACGATTCTATTCCTACCAGATTTATTTCTATTTCCTGATAGTTTTATGTATCTCAAATCACTTGTAAAATCCCCCCAGGATAGCTCTCTTATTTCTCGATGAGGTCTTAGTAAGCATCCATAAGTTAGAAGGCAGCAGAGGTAAAGATTACTATTGTAATCCCTTATCTCATCTAGCAAAAGTTTAACATCACTAATTGGTTTGTGAAGACTTGCTTTAGCCTTTTTACTTTTAATATTCTCTGAAGGATGATGACTCATCCCAAGACGAATAGCCTCATTGATTAAGACATTGAGATGCCTTCTAATGGTATTGTGCGATACGCCGCTTCTGTATTTTAAAAGTATGTCTGATATATGTGATGAGGTTAGATTATCACCCCTCATTTCGTCAATAGCCAACCGATAAACATGGTTTAGCATCTC
The DNA here is from genome assembly GCA_902618245.1 of uncultured Bacteroidota bacterium. Taxonomy (GTDB): domain Bacteria; phylum Bacteroidota; class Bacteroidia; order Flavobacteriales; family Flavobacteriaceae; genus MS024-2A. Next base: position 127,221 of record CACMZR010000001.1, read on the forward strand.
ATTGTATTTCTTGGAGTAATTACCACTTAGCTTATTATTTAAAGCACGAGTCAAGTAATCTCTATCAGTCTGTTTGCCAATAATTACAGCATCTGATTGGTATTTCTTTAATACACCACCTTCAGTTAGATATTTATAAACCTCAGCGGCTAGCAGATTACCAATACTAAATCTTTGGTCTAGTGGATGGCTATTTGGACTTGTGGTACTCCCAATTCTTTTCCCATTGTATAGTCTGTAACGTTTTTGATTAATGTAAAATGAGACAAATACCTTGTCATGGTCAAGGTGAACCTTTGGATAATTTAATTTCATTAGACAGTTTTTAGACAGTTAAAAATTTATTTCTGTCTAAACACTTGGTAATCAATAGCTCAGTTGGTTAGAGCATCTGACTGTTAATCAGAGGGTCCTTGGTTCGAGCCCAAGAGGGGGAGCACATTGTTAAGTCCTACTAGTAAAGGGCTAACAGTAAAAAAGCAAAACTGTGTACACCAATTTGTACACCATATAGACTTTAATTTGTGTTGAGGTCTTTAATCTCTATTGAATCTACAATACCTTGTATTAAATTCTCAAGGTTACTTCTAACTTTAGCTGTAATCTTGTTTGGTGTTCCTGATGTTCTTCCCATACTTTTTATATTTTAGCTTTATGAAAAAATTCTATCTTTTATCTTATTGTACTTTTTTATTTTTTTCTTGTGACGACGGTAATGAAGAACTTGGAAATACTATAGCAAACACTAAACCCTTTTTAGAAATTCATCATAATACAGTTTGGAAATTGTCTGAAATTGAGGAATTTGATGAATATATATTCTTTTATAATTCAGAAACAGAATTTTTAAAAACTGTTATACAAAGTCGAGACGCTTCTTATGTTGAATGCAATTCAGTAAAAGGTGAAATTGTAAGAAATTTTGGGCCTGCACTTATGGTCGATATACCTATAACTAATCCTCCATATGGTCAGAATCGGGTTTCTTTCTCTTATTTTGAAGATGAAGATTATATAGGTAGGACGGAGGGTAATTATCAAGACAGGTATGATAGGGTAGGAGGTATTTCCTATTCAGAGATTTGTGATTAATAGTTTTAATAAATAGATCTTGTACTTTATTTTTTTGGTCTTTGATTTTCATAAACAATGATTCTACTAACTAAACCATCTTCAAGTTGTATATCTCCCATATGTAATACTACATTTTCTTCTCCATCCACATTAGATGTTAATGCAAAACCTGCAATTACCCATGTTTCTTTAGCTACAACCGAGTTGTATGGTAACATCCAATATGGTTTCCAAGTCACATTATTTGCAAAAAATGATTCAAGAACTTTAGAATGTTCATCTTGACCATTAATTACTGTTCCATCCGGAAGCTCTATTTTAATATCAGCTTTTTCCATGGATAAAATTGATTCCATATCCCTTTTATTATGAGCATCAGCCCATTTTCTTATAAAATCAGTGGTTTCATCTGAACCAATCATATAAGATTCATCTTCACCTCTAATAGAGTAACCTGCAGTTTTTGGTTCTTGTTTTTGTTCTGCACAAGATGCAAATAGGATTGTAACTAACAAAAAATATTTTTTCATCATTATTTATTTATAATTAAGAGTCTAATATATGTAAAATTGGTAGAATAGTGATTGTTAGATTTGTGGTTGATGTGATCTAACATATCAATTATTCAAACTTTTTTAAATACTTTTCAAATGACTTTATTGCACTTTTAGTAAAGTTGTATTTTCTTGGTACGTTTGTAAGTTTTAATTTTGCTGAACCAAAAGATCCTTTTTCAATAGTGTAAAGATCTGTGCTTATTGGTTCTTTATTTTTCTGCACCATTTTAATGTCATCTACTAACTTTCTTATACCTGATATACCATACTTTTTTAAATGATCATATTCTATGCCCTGTGTAATAATAGAACCATCAGAATAAAAACTAATAGCACGTGATGGTTCTTTGATAGTTGAGTATAATATTTCCTCATTATATGATTGCCAAACTAATTCTTGGCATTGTGTATTGGTAGAAATAATTAATGCAAGTATTAAGAGTATATTTTTCATTTATTCTTCCCTAAACACTTTAAATTAATACTCATTTACTGCTGCAGTTTGTTGATAATACTGTGTTTTATGTTACTTTAAAATACAACTAAAAATAAACAAAAATTACTGATAACTATCAACTTGTAAATACATAGTATAGATTGTTTTTTAGATCATGTAAAATCAGATTTATTTGGACAGCATGAAAGGAAAACTAACAGATACTTTTTCCCAGCTTAATGAAATAATACCTTCTTTGTCATTGAGTTTTTCAACTTGATAAATCAGTTGCTCAGTTATTTCTTCAGAGATTTCAGGAGTTACATCGATTCTTAACACATCATCATTTTCGTTATAATCATCTTTACCGTGTTGGTTCCAATTCTTATTAAAAATTATAGTCCACTTATCTTTATTTGGTATAGTAAAAAACCCATATTTTCCCGCTTTTAAAAGATTTTCATTTATAATGATATCCTTGTTAGTTTCTATCCAAGTAGCATTATGTGCCCCAGATTGCCAAATCTCACCATAAGCCAATAATCCTCCATAAATAATTCTTCCTTTCACAGAAGGCGCCGAATAATCAATATGGATATGAGCATCAGCTATCATTGCCATAGCATATTTATGTGGACTTTGCGTTTTTTTAGAATTTGAAGTAGTTTCTTCCATTTTATGGTTTTGATGCTGATCACCAGATTGATTTTGTTTATTGTTCTTACAAGCAAAAAATAGTAGACTTAAAAAAGCCAGGTAGAATATATTATTCATTTTATATTTTTTTCAAACCTAAAATTTAATTTATTAAAGTAGCTAAAGTCATTATTATATTTAGTTGTGCTGAAACTTTGAATAATAGTAGGAGCAAGTTTAGCACCTACACTTCACTGACAAATATAAGCACTAACAAAAAATGAAGCCTTTTTCTCACAATTAAGTTTAAGAATTTATGTTTATTAATTGGTTCAATTTATGCATAAATCGCTGGTATATCCTTTCATTTAGTTCAGGAGTAATTTGTATATTAACTTTATTTAATAATAAATTAACCATTATGAACAAGTATCTAATCAAAAGAGAAATTGAAGGAGCTTCGCAAATACCAAGTGAAAAACTTGATGAAATAGGACAAGGATCTGAATCGGTATTAATCGCTATGAGAAATGAAGGAAAACAAATAGAACAAGACCATAGCTATATCGCTGGTAATAATGTTTTTTGTGTTTATCACTCAGAATCTGAGGATTTGATAAAAGAACATTCTGAACGTGCTGGTGTTCCTGCCAATGAAATTACCTTAATATCAGGTATACTAGAGCATAATACCAATGGTGATTAAGTCATTGGTATATCCTCTTCATAAACTTAAAGGACATCCTCAAACTGCATTATTATTGTAAATCTAGGTAGTGCAAGTTATTAGTCTTAAAGATTTCAAAAACGAGGAGTTTTGGAATGTTTTAACACATTTTTTAGGCTTTGTTTTATCTGTCATTGGGATACCTTTTTTATTCTATTTTGATAATGAAATTACACCCTTAAGTTCGCTTTCACTTATTTTATTCTCTATTGGTTTATTGCTTGTATATTCATCATCATCTATTTACCATTTTATTCTAAACCCTAAGCTTAAAAAGAGATTTCAGGTATTTGACCATATAAGTATATATTATCTCATTTTGGGTTCATATGCGCCTGTATGCTTAGTAACTCTTTATAAACACTCGGGTACAAATATTTTTATCGCTGTATTAATTTTAACATTGGTGGGAACCTTAAAAAAACTGTTCTTGACAGGGAAATATCAATTTATGTCTCTCTTGTTATATTTAGTTATGGGATGGCTTATAATTTTTGACATAAATTCTCTTTTTAAATTGATTGATTTTAATGCTAAATTATTACTAATCTTAGGTGGAATTTCTTACACCTGCGGGGTTATATTTTATGTTTTAGGGAAGTTTAAATATTTCCATTCAATATGGCATCTATTTGTGTTAATTGGTTCTGGTTTTCATTACTTTATGATATTATTTTATGTAATCTAAATTATTGATATATCTTCATCACTAAGATTAGGGACTAATTTGTATATTGATTATTATTAACTATAAATCAATTAAAATGAAAAATCTATTTACATTACTATTACTATTAACACTAACTTTTTCATTCTCTCAAGGCATTACCGGTAAAACAACAACTGATGACAAATACTCAAAAGCGATCAAAGCTTACATGAATGAATATTTACAAAATAAATTTGATACATATGAAGAAATACACGCTGAAGATGCTGTTTTCGATTTAAATGGAATTGAAGCAAATAAGTCAACTGTTAAAAAAGGATGGAGTTCTCATCATAAAATCTACAGTAATATCAAATTAGAATGGATGTTTGTTGAAACTACAGTGTATGATGAAAACAATAATAATATGGTGTGGTCTCACATATGGGGTGGTTGGTCTGCTAAAGGCAATAAGACAAAAAAAAATTGGAGTAATCCATTTAACGCATCATTTAAGTGGGTTGATGGAAAAATTGTAATGGAGAATTGGATTTTTGACCCTACATCAGATATTACAGAAGCTGCTGCTAAATAACGATTTACTATTAAGATATAATACCCTCCCTAGTGGAGGGTTTTTTCATTGTCATATCTTCTTGATTAAGTTTAATGACTAATTTGCGATTTCTTATTTATTAATAATCAATCAAATGAAAAATATTTTAGAAACGGTCGGTAATACACCAATTGTAAAACTTGAGAAAATTATTCCATCAGGTTGTGGCGAAGTTTATGTAAAACTAGAGGCAAATAATCCAACAGGATCAAAAAAAGATAGAATGGCCCTTTCTATGATTGAAGGAGCAGAAAAAAGAGGTGATTTAAAAGAAGGAATGTCTGTTGTTGAGTACTCTGGAGGTAGTACTGGAGCTGGATTAGCTTTTGTTTGTGCGATTAAAGGATACCGTTTCAGGTTAATTACTGCAGATGTTTTTGGCAAAGAAAAAATTGGCTTAATGAGAGCGTTGGGAGCTGATCTTGAAGTTATTAAAAGTGAAGATGGAAAAATCACTAAAGAACTTATTGGAAAGATGATTGAGAGAGCTGAAGAAATTTCTGTTGAACCGGATACATTTTTTACTGATCAACTTAATAATATGGACGTTATTGAAGGTTTTGTTCCTCTTGGAAATGAGATACTCCAACAACTTGACGGAAAAGTAGATGCTGTTTGTGACACCATTGGAACAGCGGGAACATTAATGGGAATAGCAAAATCATTCAAAGATAATGGGGCTCATTCTAAAATCATTGCCCTTGAACCTGCTAGTTCTCCAATATTATCAAAAGGAATTAAAGGTGCACATAATGTTGAAGGGGTTGGCCTTGGCTTTATTCCGGCTATTTATAATTCTGAATATGTTGATGATGTTATTTCAATTGAAGAATCCTTAGCAAGACAAACTTGTAAGGAACTGGCTTCGAAGGAAGGAATATTTTGTGGTACTTCAAGTGGTATGAATGTAGCAGGTGCAATAAAATTATCTAAGAGCTTAGGACCAAAATCAAAAGTGGTCGCTGTAGCTTGTGATACAGGGCTTAAATATCTTTCTGAAGGACTTTTTTATTAATTTAAAAACAGTGTTTTTTATATATCACCCTAGGATTTGAATTTTACAGATATTATGAATTCCAACTGACTTAAATATCACTTTCCAAATTGTATTTTATAAATCATCAGTATTACCTCTTCATAAAGTTCAGATTCAAATTTGTATATTTAAAACTGTTAATCATAAATCGATTAAAATGAATAAAACAATAATACTCTTATCCTTAATTTTAGCATTTAGTTGCAAAAACCCTACGAATAATGATGTAAAGGCGAGCACCTCTTTACAGCTAGAAAAAGACCTCGAAATGTATCAAAATGTTTGGAATTCATTTTTGGCAGGTGACACTAGTGTAGTAAATAATAAAAACTTTACAGAAGATGTAGTAATTGTAACATCTGATGGAGATCTTGTTGGAATAGATGCCTGTAAAGAATTCTATACAAATTATTTAACAGGATTTACTGATATACAATGGACGATTGTTGATGCATTTGGGCAAGGGAACAAGCTTGTAAAACATTGGAATTTTAAGGGTAAACATACTGGAGATTTCTTCGGGATACCCGCTACAGGTAATTCATTAAATCTATCTGGTACAACAATAGTTACGATGCGTGACGGAAGAATCGCTAAAGAGCACGATTTTTTTGATATGAAGTCAATGCTGGATCAGCTATTAAATTCAGAAGGAGATCTTACGTTAGACGAATATCAACCTATCAATTAATTTGAAGGATGTCACTTAGCTCATATTGAAGCTCTTCTAGAGTTAATATATAAAACTTTAAGGAAGAAATTCTAGTTTTAAAATACTTAAGCTGGACAATAAGATTTGATTTAAGCTTTTCATTTTCTTGTATAAACTCATGCAAAGATTTCAAATAATTTTCAAAACTTATTTTTGAATTGTTCCCTTTTAGAAAAAGTTTTGGGTTCTCCTGAGTTATCAAATCAATTATAAGTTCTATTATTTTTTTTTCATAATCTACTGTGGAAACAACTTTACTAAAATTTAAATTATGTAAACGTGTAAGCGCTTCTTTAATATTTTCTGATTGTACATATTTTAAATCACCTGTATTAACCAAGGATCTATATCTATTCATTGGAGGATCAAAATCTCTGTAATAAATTAAGTTATACTCAATCCTATTTTTACTAATAGCTATATTTTTTAATATTTCAATATTCAGTTTTTCGTTTAATAAAAGGTTATATATCTCTATGTCTTGGTTCCATATTTTTATTCTTTCGTCACAATAATTTTTTATATCATTAGATTCAATCAAAATACTTTTTAAGACTCTTTCTCTTTGGATTGATTTATCTCTTTCAACGGATATTTCACTAATCCAAAAGGAGGCTGAGATACCAATAATAATTGCTATAATCTCAAGACCAAGTTTTAAAAAAAATTTTCTTTTGAACATTTTTGTTCTTTTTAAGGCAATATAACTATTTAATATTAGGATGTTTAAACATAATAAACTCATATTAAATTCAGCGCATCTTTGTATATTGTTAATTATTAACTATAAATCAATTAAAATGAATAAAACAGCGTATACAATTTTTTTAATTTTAAGTTCTTTAGTAATAAGTGCTCAGGATTGGTCTTCTGTCTACAGACAAGTTGATGAGATAACATTAAATGACGGTCTTGAAAAAGACTACGAAGAATTTGAATCCTTTTGGAAAACATTAAAGCAAAAGCACCTTGAGGAAGGTAAAATTTTAGGATGGTTTGTTTGGAAAGCAGATCAAACAAGCAATAACAATAATCCTTGGACTGATTATATTATTCTTAATGTTTATGAAAATGAGCAAAAGATGAAAGAAATGAATTCTAAAACACAAGAATGGTGGATAAATGAATTAAAAACTGCACATAAAGGAAAGACAAAAAGATCTGTTATTAAAAAATATATTTCAGAAACAGTCAATAATAAATATAAAAAGAAAGTAGTCTCATATACTAATAAGGGAATTGAAGCTTATTTATCAGAGAAAGCTGCTCCACAAACTGGAATTGTAGCTAATTATATTGGCGTAGAAGAACTAAACGAAGATTATGTAGATTTTGAAACAAAATTATTCCTTCCGTATCATAAATCTGGAAATACGAGACTTTACTGGGAATTAAATGAAATAGTAGATAGAACAGAAAATGCATACAAACCCGTAAGCCATATAATTTTTGAAATTAGAAATCCTGAAAATAATAATGTTGAATCAAATTTATCGTTTGCAGAGGAAATGGCAATTAAATATGGAATTGCCAGTAGAAAGTTTCATGGTAATCTTGAAGCACAACTTGTTCATTTTGCTTTTGGTAATTAAATTCTAAACCCTCCCAAGTGGAGGGTTTTTATTTGACCGCTATATCCTCTTCATTAATTTTAGGGACTAATTTGTATATTGCTTCTTATTAACTATAAATCAATTTAAATGAAAAACGTTTTTATATTATTTAGTATTCTAATTAGTTCATTAACATTTTCACAAAATGTTTTCTGGTACGACGTTATGTTAGAAGTAGATGGGAAAAATGCTTCAACAGTAGCTAGTCTTGTTGATGATTTCTATTCAAATCACAAAAAGTCTTCTGATGTAACAGTTGAATTTTCTTCTATTCCTTTAAAAGGGCCTAGTGAAAAAGCTACGCACATTATAAGTATTGCAAGTAATTCCTCTCAGTCTCTTGCTGATTTTAGAAATTCACTCAAAGGAGAAAATTGGGACTTATACATCTCTAAAATGAGTAATTATGTAAAAAGCAGTAGAGCCTCTGCGGGGAAAAGTCTAATTACAAATGGTTCGGAAACTAATTATCCTATTGGACAAGCTTGGGTTTTTAAGGCAACTAACCCAAAATTACCATCAATGGTTGAGGCTTTTGGCAAACTAATAAAATCATATAATTTTGATGGATTTGTTGGTATGGGCCAAATAGTTCATGGTACAGAAAACGGTGAGAGTGTTTATATTTATGGAACTTACTCCAACTTAAATGATGCATTTAATTTTGGGCCACAAAGCAAAAAAGAAAGTGTGGCCTTTGCAGAATTTGCAGAAGTATTTGACGCTGCAGCACAATATTCAAAATCATTTACTCGAGTTCTTATAAAAAGCTACTAGATTTTATTCAAAATCCCCTAGCACCCTCTAGGGGATTTTATATTCTCTAAAGTAATCCAAAAGTCAGAAGTTGTAATCACTCTAATTACTTAATAAAGACTTCTTGATTTTTTTCTTCAAAAAAATGGACATTTGTATAATATGTATATTAGTTGTTGATGAGTCTATAAATACTTTTCAATGAAACGAAGAAAATTTATACAGGGATCAACAACTATAGCATCAGGACTTGGGTTTTCAGCTATTTCACTTCATCAATTAGAATCAACTAAAACTAAACAATCCATAGAGACATATGTAACATTGGATCAGGAAAAAGTTTCTTTTTATAGTGATGTCATTAAAGAAAAAATAAAAATAATTCATATTGCAGATACACATCTTTATATGGATGACGAAAGAGGAACCCCCTTTTTAAAATTCAGTGGTCGAATGGCTAAAGCTTATAATCAAACAAAGCATTTCAAAACAGGAGAAAAAACAAATCCTAAAAAAGCCTTTAAGCAAGCAATAACTTTTGCTAAAGAATCTAATGCAGATGTTATCACTTTGGTAGGTGATATATTTAGTTTTCCATCTGAACTTGCAATAGAATGGGTTTTATCTGAAATAGAAGCGATTGGGATTCCATATATTTACATAGCGGGAAATCATGATTGGCATTACGAAGGAATGGATGGTAGTCTTGATTCACTTCGTGATAAATGGATAGAAAAAAGATTAATTCGTTTATACCAAGGGAATAACCCCTTAATGGCAGCATACGATATAAAAGGAATTAGGTTTTTAGCCATTGATAATTCAACATATGAAATAAATGATAAACAATTGAATTTTTTTTCAAAGCATGTTGAATCTGGTATGCCTATTGTTTTGTTGATTCATATACCAATGTACGCTCCTGGGAAAAATATTTCGTTTGGATGTGGAAACCCTTTTTGGGGAGCTGAAACTGACCGTAATTTTGAATTAGAAAGACGTCCCAAATGGCCAGAAAATGGTCATACTAAAACAACGTTTGAATTTTATAAAAAGGTTTTTGATTCATCTAATGTGATTGGAATTTTTGCTGGTCATATACACCGAAACTCTATTGAAATTATTAAAGGAAAACCTCAAATAGTTTCAGATGATAATGCGAGCGGGGCATATCTAGAAATTGATTTTATTCCAATGGAAGAAAAGTATAAAGTTAAAAGTTAAAAAACTAGACATTCCTCTTAATTTTAAATTATATGAGACTTATTCGTATATTACTTATTATTAATCATAAACCAATTAAAATGAAAAATTTATTTATAATCTTATTTATTGCTAGTTCTTTTTACTCTTTAGCTCAAGAAATAACTGGAACAGTAAGAACATCTGATAAGTATTCTAATGCAATTAAAAAAATGAATAGTGAATATTTTAAAAATGATTTTACAACATTTAAAAAGATTTTTAGTGATGATGCAACCTTTAGTGTTAATGGAGAAGAATTTTCAAAAAGTCAAATAATTGAAGGTTTTTCAATGCACCATAAATTTTATTCAAATATTAAGATGCAGTATAGTTTTGTTGAAACAACTTTTTATGATGAAAATAATAATAATCAAGTATGGAGTCACAATTGGGGACTTTGGGATGGGGTTTCAAAAAGAACTAAAAAAAATGTACCCAACCCTGTGAATGTTTCATTTAAATGGGTTGATGGGAAAATTGTCAATGCTTCCTGGATATATGATCCAACACAATTGAATGAAGAAATAATGGCATCTAAAAAATAAAATATAATTTAATATTTAATACATTAAAGGACCCTTCAAATATGGAGGGTCTTTTATTTACCTGTAAATGCTTTATTTTAAATTTAGGGACTGATTCGTATATTCACTCAGCTAAATAATAATTGATTAAATGAAAAAAATAGTTAATAGATTTTGGGAGTTTTTAATGTTATTTATTGCTATTTCACTTGGTTTTTTTGTTGAGAATTATAGGGAAGTATTAGTTGATAGACAAAAAGAAAAAGAAATAATAGCATCATTTATTAATGACCTTGAAACCGATATTAAAGAGTTAGACATTGTAATTCAACGAAGAGAAACAAGAGAAGTAAGGATAGATTCAATTATATATATTTTAAATAATGGTTTGCAAGACAATTATGGAAAAGATCTTTACTATTATGCGAGATACTTGCCACGCCCTGCCGTTTTTTGGGCAAACAATACAACAAATGAAGAGTTAAAATATTCTGGAAATTTTATTTTAATAAAAAACCAAAAAATAATTGATACTCTCTTACAATATAATGACAATTTTATTTTCATTGATTTCATAAAAGAAAGGGAGGAATATTTAGTAAGGAGACTATTCGATCAAATAAATGTGATGTTTGATCCCATGGTTTTCGATGAGATGAATGTTTATGATATAGAATTTGTTTATCCCTCTGGAAATCCAAAAATAAATACCAAAAATAAGGATGTGATTAACCTTTTTTTGAGCAATTTACACTATGTAAAAACAGTAAATGTAGGACAGCTAGGGCTTTTCAAAAGACATCAAAAAAAAGCAAAAGAAATTTTAAACTTTATAAAGGAAGAATATCCTGATGTGGCAGCTGAAAAACACAAATAACTATCTAACTACCCTCGAAAATAGAAAGATTTCTTACAACAGTTTCTTCGGGATTATCGCCAAGTTCATTTAAGGCTTCTTGATATTCTTTGCTATTATGACAATTTATAGCGTCTTGTAAACTATTAAACTCTACAACTGCTGCAAACATTAAATCTGAACCCTGAATTTTACCTTTAGGCTGACCTGTGAGCACAGGTAAATAGTTTCCAGTTTGTTCATTTTTATGTTTTTCTTCAATTTGAAAGTATTTTGTTAAGTAGTTATTCCATCTTTCTTCATTTTTAATTTCAATTACATTTCCTATCCAATATCCTTTTTTCATTTTATTATGATTTGATTTATTCATCTAATATATAGAATGATTTTATTTAAAATAATTTCTTGTATCATCAAATTATATTAATTATTCAGATATAAATATTATAAAGCATTTAAGTTTATTTAAGTGCTCCTGCTATCGTTTCATTAAAAATTAATAATTTTATTTATATAAATATTTGATATGTGTAATTGTGATTGTTCCCCTTGTAAAGAATTAGATTGTTCAGCATGTATTTGCGAACCCTGTATTTGTTCTCCTTGTGATTGTTAGTTCAACAATAAAAATTCTTGTATTTCATTTCTTTTTTAATTTTTTGTGTTCAATTATTTCTGGAACCCCTCCCTCGAGATCATCTATCAGAATATGTGGAGTTTGTTTTCGTATCCATTGATAAATCACACCCCTTATAAATTCAGTTTGAGTGGGATATTTACCGAATTTGTCTTTTGCCTCGTTTGAAACGATCGCCTGTCTTATATAGTCCACGAATTGCGTTGAAGCATTAAACTTAATTTGATTACTATATTGAATTTTGGTTTTTGGCATCAGAATAACTTTTTGTCAATAAAATTTTAATAGGTACCTTTCAAAAGTACTAATATTATTGAAAAAAAAATATATAAAGTCTTTTTGATGTTTTTTGTACCCAAAAACTCCTCTAGTTTATTATTTAAAAAGTAAAATTGTTATTTTTTCCATATTTATTAATAAAAAATCCAAATTTTTAGCTATTTTATGAGATTTTTAGAGGAAAAATGCAATTTTTTACCAATTTTTTAACTTATTTCATTAATTTCTGCTTCATTTAGTTTTAAAAAACATATTTGTATCTTAAAGTTTTAATCATAAATCAATTAATATGAAAAATTTAATTTTTGTAGTTATACTCTTAACATCAATATTTATTCATGCTCAAACAACAGTAATGATTGCTGTTGTGCTTGAAGACGGTAAAGAAAATGAATATCTCCAGTATGAAAAAAACTGGAATAAAGTTGCTGACCAAATGGTAAAAGATAATTTGATTGCTCAATGGTCAGTATGGAAAAGAACTCCTAGAGATGGAGACGAAAATTGGGCACAATATTATGTTTTTAGAAGAACAACAAAGGAGCAGGACGAGAATCTTGATACAAATGCTTGGAAAAAGTCAACTAAATCTGCATTTAAGGGTAAAAGTCAAAAGACAATAGATAAATTACTGTCCTCAAGCGGAATAGTCAAAGAAAACAGAAGCAGAACCTACAAATGGGTATCTGGTACTGGATGGAGAGGATTAGAATGGGAAATAGGTGATAAGGGCTATTTTCATTTTATGAAACAAAATAATGATGATTTTGAAGATTATGAAAGATCAGTTTGGAAACCTATAGCTCAGCAACAAATTCTTGACGGTTACAGAAAATTTTGGGGTCTTGCCAAAATCATATCAAAAAATGATAACACAAAAAAATTAGAGTCAGGTTTCACCCACATTGCATTTAATTTTATGACAAAAAAGGAAATGCCACAGGGCACAGAGTACAATATAATAGAGGACGAATTTTTAAGGAAAAAGGCTTTTGAGGGACTTCAAGCATCAAGAGAAATGCTACCTTCTGAAGAACTCACTTTAGTATATTCAACTTTTTAATGACAAAAATTGACCTTCCAAAACTGGAGGGTTTTTAAATATTAGGAAATCTTTATTTATCAATTTCATGCACTTCTTTGTATATTGCTGTTTATTAACCATAAATTAATTTAAATGAAAATATTTAATAAACTTATATTAACTTTTCTGTTAATGCTTGCTGTAAATATTTCAGCACAAGGGGTGTTTTATCTTCATGGAGTTAGTGTTCCTTACAAATTTCAAGAAAATTTTGAAAGCAATGAAAAAGAATATTTTTCTAAACTGGCTCAAGATTATGTCAATTCTGGTAAAATGCAAGGCTGGGCTTTACTAAAAAGAGTTCCAGGCATTGGTCATGCACAAGATTATAATTATAACTATTTCTGGGTTCATGGATTTGAAAGTATTGATCAAATGGTTTCAGCACAAGCGGATCCATTTTGGAATAAATTTGAAAGTAAATTTAAAAACAAGCCAAGCGAATTATTAAAAGAATCACAATCTAAAAAAAGTGGCATCTATTATTTTAAAACGTACGATCAGTTTAGTACAGGCCAAGGTAAATATGTAATACTAAATGATGGAAAGGTAAAGGATATACAAATGGCTTTAGATATGGGAAAACAAACTGGTAAAATTTTTAAAAAGAATTCGAAAAAATCTGGAATGAAAGGATGGGGAGTTGCAACAATCATTGCACCTCAGGATAAACATAACACAAGTAATGTATTTTATTGGGATATATATGACACATTAGCAAATGCAATGAAACATATGGCAGGTGAAGCCGCTGTATTAGACATACCTGATGAAATGGCAGCTAAATTTTATAAAAATCTTCCAGATGGTTTCTCACACAGGAATATAACAGAAATTATTATCGGCACTACTCCTAAAGAGTAATTTTAGATAAAATTTTGTAAAAAGACCCTCCGAAATGGAGGGTTTTTTATATGATATACTTCTTTACATTTATAGCATCAAATACTTATTTGTATATTGTAAAAATGTAATCTAATCATTATGAAAAAAGCCACGCTATTCGCGATTTCCGTCCTGTTTATCTTTTGTTCAAACCCAAAAAAACAAACAAATCCAAAAATTGAAGTTTATGATCAAGTAATAACTTCTATAATTGATAATACTTCTGAGATAGAAATTTTAGGTGACTCTATTAGTTTACCTGAAGGACCCGTTTGGGATGAAAAATCAAACTCACTTTTATTTGTAGATATAATTGCGAACAAAGTTCTTAAATGGAATCAAGATGAAGGTGTAACAGATTATATCTTTCCAAGTGGTAATACCGGATATGCACCCAACACAAATGGTGCACTTTTGGGAGCTAATGGTCTATCGTTCAATAGTGAAAGTAAATTGATATTATGCCAACACGGTGACAGAAGAATAGCTATTGCAGAAAACACTCAGTCAGACAAGCCCTCATTCACAACACTTGTTGACAACTATGAAGGAAAAAAATTAAATAGTCCTAATGATTTGACAATTGCATCAGACGGATCCATATATTTTACTGATCCACCCTTTGGATTCTTTGATCTTGGGACAGGTTCTTTTGTAGATTCAGAATTAAAAGAACTAGAATTTTCAGGAGTTTTTAAATATGATATTCAAAAGGAAAGTTTATCTCTAATTAGCGATAAGTATTTACCCAACGGAATTGCATTATCAAATGATGAGAAATTTCTTTATGTAAATAAAATGGGAATTTTAGATGAAGATCCCAAAATTTTAAAAATTAATTTGGATGATTTAAATGTCGAAGTATTATTTGAGGGGAAACAATTATCTGAAAAATATGGTAGCCTTTATGGTATAGGATTAGAAAATAACATCGGGAATTTTGATGGGATGAAAGTCCATTCGTCAGGAAATATATTCACCACAGGGCCAGGAGGAATATTGGTTATTTCACCTGAAGGAAAATTATTATCAAGAATAAACTTCGGCCATGTAACAAACTGTGCTTTTGACACTAATGAAAATTATCTTTATGTAACTGGATTTGCGGACAATCCTAAATTATATAGACTTAAGCTTAAAGAAGCCCACAATCAAATTGATGACTATCCCGATCAAGACAATGATTAATTTTATTGAAAATTATGCAGGATTTTTATCATGGTATAATTCAAAAATAAAACTAAAAGTTTTTTTAATAATTTAAATATCAAATTTTGAAAGTGAGGCCCTTACCCTTTTAAGTTTGGCTCCCACCTCCATTTTGTTTAGTTTTTTATTGAAAGGTTCAACACTAACGGCCCCATTGTAACCTTTTTTTCTAATGAAATTCAAGAAGTTTTTCAAGTCAATTATCCCAGTATCTCCTGGCAACTCTCTTTCTAGGTCCATCTGAGTAGCAACAGTTCTACCTAATACTCCATCGTTTAATTGTACTGATATAATATCTTCAGCCTTTAAAAAATCAAGATCTTCATTTTTATCTTCAGCACAATAAGTGTGATAGCTATCAAGCAGATAACCTACATTATTTTTACCAGTAGCTTCAATAAGCTCTCTTAATCCTCTTGCACTATGTAAAAAGGGGTATTTGTCTCTTGCCATAAGTGTCTTTGGTCCCACATATTCTAATCCTAATTTTAGTCCAGCATCCTCTAGAACATTTGCAATTTTAGTTAATCGAGTTCTGTGATGTTCGAAATTTTTCATGTACGGCAAAGTGTTGTGGGTAGGCATGATCCATGTCACAAAACTGGAAATATTTAAAGAAACAATTGAATCTATGTTTTTTAATAAAAAATCATATCCCTCTTTAAACTTTGAATCTGTTGTTCCAAATTGGTCTGGTAAGCCCCCTGAGTCAAAAATGATTTCGTTTTTTTTCATTTTTTCTAAATAAGCCTTTTTATCAGTTTCTTTAAACTGAATCAGCTCTGCTATTGGTGGACTTATGGCTGAAAACTTATACTTAATTGCATAATCTAGTAATTCATTAGCTGTACATTTAAGACCAATAGCTCCTGGACTTAGTGACGCTTTTAGGGTTTTTCGTGTACCAATTAATTCAGAAGAACTAATTAAAAATGGGCTTGTTATAGCAGCCGAAAAAGATTGAATAAACTCTCTTCTGTTTGACATCTAATTAAATTGTATTATATATAATCTATTTTTTTAAAATTAATCTGCTTTTACAAATGTGTAGGTTTCATTTCTAGTTCCATCTTCATCTTCAACATTTATAAAGGTAAATGAGATTTGTGTATCTGTGATACTATCAACTGTAGCTGAATTTACAATAGCGTTTCCTGGACCCCCAGTAACAGTAAACTCTGTTTGTTCTGCATTTCCCCAGTCCCAGTCCCCAATTGCCACAAAAACAATGTTTTCATCAGCTGCCAATTCCATATAAATGTATGTACCGAAAGTAGAAATAACTAGTTTAGCTGATGTAGCTGGACTACAGTCTGGATCTAAAACTCCATCTTCATAGCATTCATCGTCATCAAAATAACTACTAAAGCTTCCACCTTCTGAGTCAGAATAATTGGATAAATTCCATGTACCTACAATCTTATAGTGGTTAGTACTTGTATCTGCAGTTAAAGTTTCCTC
The DNA here is from genome assembly GCA_902618245.1 of uncultured Bacteroidota bacterium. GTDB lineage: Bacteria > Bacteroidota > Bacteroidia > Flavobacteriales > Flavobacteriaceae > MS024-2A. The sequence goes on from CACMZR010000001.1 coordinate 144,213, forward strand.
CATGGCAGGTTCTTTATCAGCAGAAAAATCGCCTTCCATTTCCTCATTATTACATGGGATACCTATACTTTCTATATCTATTATAAAACCGTAACTAAAGCTTATATCCAGTTGACCATCCGTTTCAACAACCTCTATATCGGTAATTTCAGCAATATCTATTTCAGTGCCATCATAAAATGTTTTTAAAATAACTTTTGTTACTTTTTCGTCAACTTCAATTAATTCGTAGTTGCCATAAATCACAACAATTCCCCCTGTTTCAATACTTCCGGGAGCACTTATATTTAACAGATAGTCATTTTCTGTAAACTCTATAAAATTGTATGAACAACCATCAATTTTTTTTCCTGTCTTCGAGCTATTAATAGATGAATTTAAATTCCATTTTCCAAAAATTGTTTTTTTAGCTTGTTCAGCATTTTGTTCAGAAACTTTTCCTGTAGCGTTGACCTCTGTGATTGCAGAGACTACCTCAGCTGTTTCTGATTGATCGGACATTTGATCATCGGAATCTTTATTGCAGCATAAAAAGAGGAATATTATTGAGACAAAAAAAATTTTTTTCATTTGATAGTTAATTGAATGTTATACAACAAGATACCAAAAATTATACAGGATATCTAAATTTCAAAATATCGTTAGTAATCAAATTCAACTAATTTAGGGAATAAGCCACATAAGAATCCCCTGACTTTGTTCCCATTTTTCCGCCACCACAAGCAATAACAATATATTGTTTTCCGTCTAATTCGTAAGTCATTGGTGTTGCATATCCACCAGCAGGTAATTTACTTTTCCACAACTCTTCTCCTGTGGTTTTATCAAAAGCCCTAAAATATTCGTCATTTGTTGCACCTATGAAAATTAGTCCACCTGCAGTAAGTATTGGACCACCATAATTTTCGGTACCTGTTTTTGGAAAACCAAGCTTTGTTAACTCATCGTATTCACCAAGTGGAACTTGCCAGACAATCTCACCAATATTTAAATCAATAGCATTTAGTGTTCCCCAAGGAGGCTTAATTGCAGGATATCCATTCTCATCCATAAAACGCCCAAAATAATTAACTGAATAAGGAGAAAAATTAGGATCAATTTCTTGTAAAGAAACCACTTCAACATTTATACTGTTGTCTTCTAAAAGGTATGCAGTTAGAAGATCAATTTGAGTTTTTGAAATTTGAGGCATGGGCATCATGCTTCCTTTCCCTTTTGAAATTATAGATGCTAAATTCAGGGCATTATATCGATTCTTTAGATTTTTTAAACTAGGAATATTAGACATTCCATTTAAATCAGCACCATGACATCTTGAGCACTGCTGATTATAAATAACCTTCCCATAATCCTTTATTTTATCCCCATTTTCTGAAGATGATAAATCTACTTTTTTTGCAATTGAAACCCATGGCATTTCATTAGAGTTTACATAAAGCCAGTTAGTTATGGGGTCATATGCTGCACCGCCCCATTCTGCACCACCATCTAAACCGGGAAATGTTACTGATCTAATTTTTTCGCTATGTGGAATAAATTGGCCTTCTGAATTTAATGTTTCCCATACCTGTTTAACTGTTTTATCAAGTATTTTGTCTTTTTGGGTAGGAGTCCAAGCAAGCATAGCTTTTGCATCTGGGAACATGTCATTAATCAGGTCTTTGGAAAATTCTTGTCTTGCAAAAGGGGGTATATGAGTTGGTAAAGGTTGGGTTGGCCAAGACTTTTCTCCATCAAGTTTTGCAGATTTAACAGGAATTTCTTCTATTGGATATATCGGTTCACCTGTTAATCTATCAAAAACAAATAAGTGTCCTGATTTTGTCACTTGTGTTACAGCTTTTATCTTACTTCCATTTCGATTTATTTCAACCAAATTCGGTGGGGCTGGCAGATCCCTGTCCCACAGATCGTGATGAATGAATTGAAAATGCCAAACTCGTTCTCCATTTTTTGCATTTAACGCGATTAAAGAATTTGCAAATAAATTTTCTCCTGATCTATTACCTCCCCAGAAATCATAAGATGCTGATCCTGTAGGAATGTAAGCAATACCAGTAGACTCATCAAGAGTCATTCCAGCCCACGAATTTGCACCTCCCATATATTTCCAAGCATCTTTTGGCCATGTTTCATAACCGTATTCTCCGGGGTGTGGAATTGTATTAAATCTCCATACCATTTCACCAGTATTTAGGTCATAAGCACGAATATGTCCTGGAGACGCTCCCGGACCCTCATGGACCCTAGAACCTTGAATTAAAATATTGTCATAAACAACTCCTGGCGTGTTGGCTATTACAATCATTTCATTGTAAGGGCGGCCTAAGTTTTTTCTAAGATCTACTTTGCCATTTTCTCCAAAAGTTTTTTCAGATTTTCCTGTCAAAGCGTCTACTGCATATATATAGCTTCCCGAGGTGTAAACTATCCTTCCGTCTTGCCCATCATCCCAATAAATTAATCCTCTATTTACACCCCACCAGCCTGGACCAGCATCCTTCCCATGATCAAATTCCCATATTTTTTTTCCAGTTTTTGCATGGATTGCAAAAAGTCTAGTTAAAGGATTTGTACCATATAGTATCGTATCAATAACAATGGGACTGCATTGTATTTGAGTTGTATTTTTAGAATTTAGAATCCCTCCAGATTTATATTCCCAAATTTTCTTTAAGCTTTTTACATTGTTAGTATTAACCAGATTTAAACTTGAATAATGACTTCTTGATTTGTCACCTAAATATTCATTCCAGCTTTTGAAATTGTTTTTAACTTCATTGGAGTTGCAGTTTATTAATACTAGCAGAATAGATAAAAAAGTTAATTTTCTCATAACTTCAAATTAATTAATTGTAAAATAAAATCATAATATCGAAGCTAATTTATCTGAAATTATCTTTCACCATTTATGTCATATCGAGATAAAAAATTCCATACCAATTCTGATGTGTTTTGCTCTTGGAAAGTTGACGTAAACCATATATGATATCCACCAATATATTTGTAGTGTTCAACTGAAACCGAGTTATTCCCTTTATCATAAACATAATGCTCGATGGTGATATCTCCACTATTATCAAAATTTACAATGGGCTCTTTATTTGTGTTATTAAAATTTATCCAGTAGTCTAAAGTGTTTTGAACGGAGTTATAATAATTATTTCCATTGTAAGGTAAATCTAAATCATCTGTTCCATGTAAATGAATTACAGGCATTGGATGTAAGGTAGGTCCAGTGCAGTCTAACATTGCACCTGATACTGAAGCTACTGCAGCAATTAATTCACTTTTATGATTGGCAAGACCATAAGCCATCATTCCTCCATTAGAATAACCTACAGCATAAATTCTTTCTAAATCAATATTGTAATTAGAGGATATTTCTTCGATAAGTGTTTCAATAAATCCAAAATCATCAACGTCACTTTTGTTATCTCCTCCATTAGGACATGCGTTCCAATGTGGCTCACCATCAAGATAAAGACCTTGCGGATAGATTAAAATAAAATTCTCAGATTCTGATAAAATACGCATGTCTGCCTCATTCATATATTGATATGCATCACCACTAAATCCATGAAAATTTAAAACAACAGGAACGGAAAAAGAACCATCATATGAATCAGGGACATATAAAACATATTCTCTGTTTACATCCTCATGAATTATTGTTTGAAAGTTCGAAGTAGAATCGTCTGATTTTGAATAATTTTTAGTTTCACTATTAACACAACTACCAATTAAAAAAACCAAAACAATTAAAAAAAATGTTTCTTTTTTTATCATTTTAAAAAGTTTTTAGACCCTACATGTAATCAATTTATCAATGTGTGTCTTAATAGAAATTTAAAAATAATTATATTTGAGATTATTAAAGCAGCCTGCTAAAAATATTTATCGATGTAGCCGCTACGCTACCATTCTAACTAAAGCCCCTTTCGAAAAAAGGGGTTTGTTCTTTTGCCCTCCTAGTTCAACGGATAGAACAAGAGTTTCCTAAACTTTAGATCCAAGTTCGATTCTTGGGGAGGGTACAAAACCTTCAGGTTTTGTCTTAGGTATTCTTTTTATATTTGATTAAAACAAAAGAATATGCGAAAACTTTTAATAGAGGGTGTTGTAATTTTCACAAGTATAATAGCTTCATTTTGGGTAGATAGTTATAGAGAAAAAAATGAAGAAAAAGCAATTCTAACAGATTCTATTATCACTCTTGGAAATGAAATTTCAATGAATATAGAATACACCAAAGAACATATCTATCAAGTAAAAAATCTTAAGTATATGACAGATGTTATTCTTGATAATTTCTACGAATTAACACTTGAAAAACTTAAAAGGACTCACGACAATAATCCATTTTTTCACAGTATTGATATCAATGGAAAAACAACCTATATAAAACAATATGATAATGATGGATCAATTGCCTGGATGTTCCGAGGTTTTTTAGCCTGGGAGCCTGCTGATATATTTTTTAAATCAATGCTAAACTCAGGTAAATTGTTAGATATTGAAAATGATAAGTTAAGAGTAGAAATTGAATCTATTTACACAAAACATGAAGAAAGAGTAAATGGGTTAACAAATGGGACAAAAGCCTATTCCAATGAAATTGGTAAATGGTTTGAAACTAAAAGAAATAAATACAATAGTGACATAGATCTAGGGATTGTCTTTTTAAAAGAAAGAGATCAAAATTTAAAAAACTTATTGAAAGATAAAAATGCAATTCTTGAGGGAAGACTAGTCGATCTAGAATTTTATTTGCAGTCTCTTCAGAATGTTGTCTCAATTATTAGTAGTGAATATAAATCAGTAAACTAATTTTTAATAAAATGAAAACACGTTATTTAGCTTTTCTTTTCATTCCCTTTTTCTCATTTACTCAAAAAACTATTTCTGTAAATCATAAAAAGGGGAATCTGAGATCATATCCTGAGTCTAAAATAAATATTGGTGGCTCCGAGGGATATTATTATGATAATGTATCTGAGCCACAAATGGATTTATATCTGGCAAAGGGAAAGGCTGTAACTGATAAAGCCATGATAATTTGTCCGGGCGGAGGACTCTATTTCTTGTCCTATGTAAAAGAGGGTATTGAGGTAGCTAAAAAGTTAGCTTCAAACGGAATAACAGCAATTGTATTAAAATATAGAACTTACCCAAGAGAGGGCTCTGTTTTTAAGTGGCATAGATCCTTTTGTTGTGATTCAAAAATGGCAATAGACAGTGCTAAAACAATATTACCTTACTCATCAAAAGATGCCTTAAGTGCAATTGAAATGATAAGAAATAAGGCTAAAAAATATAACATTGACCCAAACAAAATTGGACTTATGGGATTCTCAGCAGGTGGGGCAGTGACAATGGAAGCGACATATAAATCAACTCCCAAAAATCAGCCTAACTTTATTGCCCCAATTTATCCATGGATGCACATTGTGGAAAAACAAAAAGTGCCACAAAATAAACCTGCCGCTTTTATTTCTTGCGCAAATGATGACCCATTAAGGCTAGCTGCACCCAGCGTTCAAATCTATAATGATTGGATCTCAGCTAATGCTAAGGCGGAGCTTCACATGTTTAGTCAGGGGGGTCACGGATATGGCATGAATGATTTATCTATACCTGTAGGTAAATGGTCAGACTTACTAGTTGATTGGATATTAAGTTTGTAAAACAATTACCAATCACTAATAAATTTTTCAATATGTGTTCATTTTTTTAAAATAAAAACAACCGAAGTGAGAACCCCAATACTATTCTATCTATTTACCATTATATTTTTTGGATGTGAGTTTTCTGATAAAAAACCAAAGGATTTTATTTATAATTCGAAATTTTCAAAAACACCATTTACCTTTCCAATAGCAGATAAAAAAAATGAAGATTTTTCATTTGCAATTATAGCCGATTTAACTGGAGGGGAAAGAGAAGGTGTTTTTGAGAAAGCTGTTGGGCATATAAACAATTTGGATCCTCTATTTACTTTATCCGTAGGAGATCTCATTGAGGGCGGAACAAGGAACACTAAAGTTTTAGACAAAGAGTGGGGCTTTTTTAATAGACGTTTAAAAAAATTGAATTCTCCATTTTTCTATGTTGGAGGAAACCACGATTTATCAAGTAATAAAATGAGAGAGTATTGGGAAGAGAAGATAGGCCCAACTTATTATCATTTCGTTTATAAGGACGTTTTATTTTTAATGCTAAATTCTGAAGATTATGAGCCTGAGCGGATGGAAAAAATCTTTTTAGCAAGAGACCGTTCTTTAAAAATAGAATCAGGTGAAATTGAGGGTAATTTTGAGGATACAGAATACTATAAAATGCCTGAGCGTACTTATGGGGATATAGGCGAACAGCAGCTAGAATATTTTAAAAAAGTAATAAATGAAAATAAAAATGTTCGATGGACATTTTTATTTATGCACAAACCGATTTGGAAAAATAAGAATAATAAAAAATTTAATGCACTAGAAGAAGAATTACAAAACAGAAATTATTCAGTCTTTAACGGTCACGAGCATTCATTTTCAATTCAAGATATTAATAACCAAACCTACACTGTACTTAGCACAACTGGAGGAAGTCATAATAGTTCCGATGACAGTGTTTTTGACCAAATTACTTGGGTTTCAATGAGAGAAAAACCATTTGTAACTCACATCCGTCTCGACGGTATTGTGAAAGAGTAAAAAAAGCAACAACTAGCATAAGATTAATAAATAAGTAGTTTTTTTAGTTTAATTATTCATTTTTCTAATCATTTGTATATTTAATGACTAAATTTTGTAGCCATCAAACAAGCACTTAGCCTTTTAGTATTTTTACTTTTTCAGATTTCTTTTTCCCAAGGGATTGTTTTAAACGGCAATACTATAGAGTGTGATGGTGCTGCTGTCGGTGATAGTGCTTTAATAGGAGGCAAAACATACTATGTAGTAGATAGAGACGCACTTATCTCAATTGTAGAAAATGGTGATTTCACTTATGATCCGCCTGGACCTGCAACTTCAGCCACAGTTACTCCAACCGATTTAAGTTGTGTTTGTACTTCTAATGTAACTGATACTAGTAATTTATTTAACAGAGATGGAGTTTATGGGAAATCAAACTTTAATACAGACATTAACAACTGGGATGTGAGTAATGTGGAGAATATGAATAGTATGTTTGCAAACTGTAAATTTTTTAATAAACCACTTAATTATTGGAATGTAAGCAATGTTGAAGATATGTCATTGATGTTTTATAGAGCGGAGTTTTTTAATACGTCAATAAATGATTGGGATGTTAGTAAGGTCGAAAAAATGTATGGAATGTTCTGGGTTGCAAAAAGGTTTGATAAACCCTTAAATCTCTGGAATGTAGGCAATGTCGATGACATGGAAAGAATGTTTAATGGAGCCACTAATTTTCGTAACTCAATCGATAATTGGGATGTTAGTAAGGTTACAACAATAAAATTTATGTTTGCTGGAGCACGCCAATTCAATCAACCATTAAATGGATGGGGAGCTAAAACAAGCAACATAGAAACAATGGAAGGAACATTTTGGGGTGCTCGCAATTTTGATCAACCGTTAAATGATTGGGATGTTAGTAAGGTCAAAAATATGATTAAAACCTTTAGAGATGCTCGGGCATTTAATCGAGATTTAGACAAATGGAATACATTAAATGTTGAGCGCATGGATGAAATGTTCATGCAAACACGGAACTTCAACGGAAATATCGATGGATGGAAAACAGAGAACGTTATTCAAACCGCAGGAATGTTTGATCAAGCACGAGCTTTTAATCGAAACATAAATAGTTGGGATGTAGGAGAGGTTCGTAATATGAATAGAATGTTTAGAGGTACATGGATTTTTGATCAACCCTTAGACAATTGGAATACTGAAAAAGTTACTCAAATGGTAAATATTTTCGATGGAGCATTGTTATTTAATCGGAATCTTAATGACTGGAACACTAGTAAGGTTATTACTATGAGAGAAGCATTTAGAGATACTCCAAAATTTAACAATGGTGAAATTGGTTTGGTTTCTAACACATTAAGCTGGGATATGTCTAAGGTCCGAAACACTCAAAGCATGTTTGAGGATGCAGCCGTATTTAACTCATATCTTTCCGGTTGGGATTTAGGAGAAGTTAGTGAGATGGCGTCAATGTTTCGTAATTCAAGTTGGAATAATGGGGCGAGTGCTGGTGTCTCCACAACATTGTCTTGGGATGTTGAAAAGGTTAGACAGATGAGTAATATGTTCCTTGATAATAGTGCGTTTAATGCTAATATTTCTGCTTGGAACCCAATAGCTCTAGAAGTTATGATATCAACATTTAAAAATGCCTCGGCATTTAATAATGGATTCCCTGCTGGGTCTGCTGGGACAGCAACAATCTCCAATACATTAGATTGGAACACGCCTAATTTAATTTTCTTGACCGAAAGCTTTGCTTCTGCTATTGCATTTAATTCATATATAAATAATTGGAACGTTTCCGCTGTTACAAATATAAGCGGCATGACTCATAATGCTACTTCATTTAATCAGCCTTTAGATAATTGGAATGTTGGGAATGTACAGTATATGGAAAATGTGTTTAGGGGTGCCACATCCTTTAATCAGCCCATAGGTAATTGGGATGTTACTTCCGTACAAAAATTTAACAGTATGTTTGACGGAGCATCAATATTTGACCAAGATATATCATGTTGGTGTGTTCCTAATAACCCTGAAAGAAACAACTTTAGCAACGCCTCACCTATAGATGCTAAACCAAATTATATACCTCGATGGGATCTGCCTTGTTCTCCCATTTTAACTATGACCGATTCTCTTTCCCTTGCCGGAGATGATACTTTGATTGGCCCAGGCGAGAGCATAACATTCACTGCTAGTTTTGACAGGGACATCGCAAGTACGGTATCATACAGCTTAAATGGAAGTTCAATTTCTTCAATGACTGCTGTAAACTCAACAACCTTCTCAGTCTCCATAGCCGCAAATGATTTAGCTGATAATACCTATTTATTTACAATACAGACAACCGATTATTGTGGAGCTAGTTATAATCCTGCTGATGCTACTTTAAATGGAAGTGAAACAGCCACTGATACCATTGAATTTACTGTGGATAAAACACCTCCAAATGTTACTCTATCGCACAATCATCCAGACAACATCCTTTCAGGTAGTGATACTGTGGAAATTACCGCAATATTTTCTGAAGGAGTTGTATCTCCAACTCTAAGTCTTGACGGGTTGTTTACAAATGCTGCAATGACAGGTTCCACATCTTCTGTTTGGACTTACAATATTGATATTACTACATTAACAGTTTCTCCTTCGGGTGACGACTACTTTGTAACAATAAATGCCAGTGATCCAGCGGGTAACAATTATACTTCATCTACAGGAATTCAAGATGGTAATGAAACCTCTGTAGATAGTATCACTTTTACCATTGATAATACACCACCGACAGTAGTTTTAGCAGACAGTGATCTTGATGATATTGTTTATCCAGCAGACTCAATAACAGTTACAGCGACATTTTCTGAAGCTATGACAAGCACACCACAAATTAGTTTTTCAGGTGGCCCACAAGATATAAACATGTCCGCTACAAGCTCACCATCAGTTTGGACTTTTGTTTTTGACTTTCCATCATACTCTCTTCCAACTGGAATTTATTCCCTCACAGTAAGTGGTACTGATATTTCAGGGAACCCATATTCAGGGAGTGAAGATGTTGAACTAGATTACCAGTTAACCACACCAACTTTAACTTTAACAGACCAAACACTTGTTTATGTTTTGGATCAGACTTTTACTCTTACAGCTACTTCAAGTAGTTCGGGAGCTTTATCTTTTAGTATTGCCAGCCCAACGGTCGCAACAGTTAGTGGTTCTACGGGAACTATTAAAGCAGCAGGCTCAACAATTATAACAGTAAACCAAGCAGCATCTGGTAATTATGCTGCGGCAACAGCAACAGCAACCCTATTAATTAATAAAGCTGTTCCCTCTATAACCAGTTCAAATGTTCTAACAAAAATATATGGAGATCCTGTATTTCCTTTAACAGCCACATCAAGTAGTACCGGAAGTTTCACATATCAAGTCTCAGATACTAATATTGCCAATATTGTGGGTTCTAATGTGGTATCAATCACAGGTGTTGGAACAACAACAATTATAATTACCCAGGCTGAAGATTCAAATTTCTCAACCACAAGTAAAACAATTACTCTTTTTGTTGATACAGCAGTACCTGAAATACAGAATCTCTCTATCATAACTAAGATTTTTGAAGACATCTTTCCCGTGTCAGAAATTTCAGCAACCTCGAGCAGCTCAGGACTTTTCTCTTATACTGTTTCGGACTCATTAATAGCAAGTGTTTCAAGTAATACAATTGTTACTACAGGTGCAGGAACGACAACAATATTTATAACCCAATTAGCCGATGGTTTCTATAAGTCTGCTACATCATCCATAACTTTAATTGTAAATAAGGCAATTCCTACAATAATTTTTAATGATGAGACAGTTACCTACGACAATAGTAGAGTTTTTGGCATTACTGCAACCTCAAGTAGTACAGGGAGTTTTACCTATTCAGTAGCAGATGTAAGTGTTGCAAGAGAATCTACACAATCACAAACTGGACCGAACTCTCTTACGCCGAAATCTACAGTTAGAAGCAATATAACTAGCCAAACATTTTCGTTTAAAACACGCAAATCTGGTCAAACTCAAATTACAGCCTTTCAAGATGAAGACAGTAATTATCTAGCAGCATCTGCTACTATGTCTCTTACCGTTCTTAAAAAAGATTTGTCTGGTGACTGGTACCCTCCAACCTCAATATTTACTAGAGTTTATGGCATTCCACCTTTTGAAGTAATCCGACCAACTGTTGAATCAGATTACTCAGGGACATTTAATTATAGATCTGCAGATCCAGGTATTGCGAGTTTTTCTACATCAACAATTACTATTAGCAGTACGGGAACAGTTACCCTTTTTGCTGACATCTCTGGGGACGATAAATATAACGCCAAAACTGTAACAGCCACTCTTATCGTTGAAAAATCAAATCAATCAATAATTGTTGAACCACTACCAAATGAAAAGCCGTTAAAAGATTTCACTTCCCTTACAGTATCTGCAACATCGACATCTGGTACTCCTGTAACAATTTCACTTGTAAGTGGATCTGCAGCAAGTCTTTCAGGTTCTATAGGTAATTATTCATTAAATAACATTAATCAGACAGGATTAGTAACAATTACCTTTACAGTTCCTGAAAGTCGAAATTATTACTCTGCAACAGTGACTGCAGTAATTGATGTTGTAAAAACTAATCAATCAATTACTGTAAGTCCAGTAGCACCTACTTTTATTTACTACCAGGAGAATTTAGTTTACACAATAAATGCCTTTTCTGACTCTTCATTGGCAGTAACATACGGATTAGTATCAGGAACTAATGCTACACTTTCTGGAAATGTATTAAATATTTCAGATATAGGTGAACTAGTTGTTGAGATAAATCAACCAGGAAATAATATCTACAACCCTGCAATTACAAAAAGAGAAGTTATAAAAGTTGTTCAAGGAGTAACCAACTTAAGTAATTTTAATATACCGGATAAAAATGTTGATGATCCTGATTTTACAATTCCACCACCAACTTCAAATAGACCCCCCCTTACTTTTATTTACACCTCCTCTGATCCAAGTGTAGCTGAAATTTCTGGAGATCAAATAATTATTAGACGCCCCGGTTCAACAGTAATTACCGCAAGACAAGATTCTAACCGTAGATTTAATACGGGATCCATTAGTACAATATTTAATGTCATTGACAATGATTGTGATAGTGACGGGATAGGAGATTTTGATGATCCTGACGATGACAACGATGGTATATCGGATGAGAAAGAGATTGAATATGGCACCGATATATGTGGTTTTGATGCAGATACCGATGGTGATGGTGTCCCGGATTCAGTTGATGATGACGACGATAATGACGGCTGTCCCGATGAAGAAGATTTTTATCGACTTGATTCTACTAAGTGTGATGACGACTCCGATAAAGATGGCATATTAGACTCTCAAGATAATTGTATTTTAACATCCAACCCTGACCAAGAGGATACCGATGGTGATGGAGTAGGTGATGCGTGTGATAACTGCCCTTTAGAAGCCAATCCTGACCAGGAAGATACAGATGAGGATGGAGTAGGTGATGCTTGTGACAATTGCCTATCAGAAGCTAACCCAGACCAAGAGGATACAGATGGTGATGGAGTTGGAGATGCATGTGACAACTGCTTGTCGGAAGCCAATCCTAACCAAGAGGATTCTGATGGGGACGATGTAGGTGACGCCTGTGATAATTGTGTAGGAACTAGTAATCCATTACAAGAAGATTCAGACGATGATGGTATTGGAGATAAATGTGATAGTGATCCTTTTAATTTAGAAATTAAAATTTCTGAGTTTGTTTCACCTAATGGTGATGGTATAAATGACTTTTTTGAGATCCAAAACATTGAAAATCACCCAAATAATGAGCTTCTAATATATACCCGATCAGGAGTAGTAATTTTCTCTACAAGAAACTACAGAAACAACTGGAGTGGCACTACAGACAACGGATTAGTCCCAGAAGGGAGTTATTATTTTACCCTAGATTTAGAAGGCGACGGCACTTTAGACAGGCAGGGCTGGATATATATATCAAGATAGTTTTTCTAAGATTTTAGCAAAAAAGAAAAGATTCAACAAAACCGTTATTTTCCCATTCTTTTGGTTTTTCTACTTTTTATTTTCATAACTTTAATATTGGAAGTATACATGAAGATGAGAAGTAGACGAAGAAGATACCTGCAAGTAACACCTTATATTAACATGTTGGGCTGCATTTGGTTCACTGAAAACATGTTTTAGACGGTGTCTATTTACATACCTGTAATCATTGTTACGGTTATGTATTATATTATTTCCATTTCCATTAATAAAGACAACGCCAAGTATCTTTTATCTCCTTACAACAGAATGTCGGAAGCTGAAAGAAAAAAATTTGATCTAGATAAATTTCTAATTTTTTTTAAAAATTTTTTTAGACAACAGTCTGCTTATACGTTTTTAATTTTTGTAATTTTTAAGTGGTTATATAATGACAAGGTTGCAATTTCAATTTATTCATTACTTATTACTTTGAGTTTAATTTATCTTGTTATTAAGTCAAATAAGTTTTACAAATAAATTTTATACAATTAAATTAATTAAAAACTACCCCTCAAATATTCTATTTCGATAAGTGATGAGTCAATTAGAAACAAATTATGACGCTATTGTTTTAGGTATAGGTAGTATGGGATCTTCCTCATGTTACCATCTTTCTAAAAGAGGTTTTAAAATATTAGGGATCGAACAATTTGATATACCTCACAACTATGGTTCTCATAATGGACATAGCCGAATTATAAGAAAGGCTTATTTTGAACATCCAAGTTATGTGCCTTTACTTGAAGGAGCATATAAAAATTGGGAGATACTTCAAAAAGAATATGGGGAGCAGATATATTTTAAAACAGGACTTCTTTACTTTGGTCCAGAAGATCATTTGTTAATTAAAGGATCTATAAGATCTGCTAAGCAATATGGCATTGAAATTAACCAATTCAAAGCTGAAGAGCAGAAAGAAAAATACCCGCAATTTAAAATCCCTGAAACTTTTGTAAATATGCTTGAAAAAGATGCTGGTTTTATAACTCCAGAAAGGGCAATTATAGCATTTACAAAACTTGCTCAAAATAATGGAGCAAAAATTAACACTAACGAAAAAGCAGTCAAGTGGTATAAAAAAGAAGATTCAATCATTGTTCAAACCAACAGAAGCGTATACCGTTGCAAAAAATTGGTTATTTCAGTTGGAGCTTGGATGTCAGAACTTTCTAACGTTTCAGATTTTAAGGTCACAAAACAAATTCTTGCATGGGCAAAACCTAAAAATTGGGAGGATTTTACTCTAAAAACTTTTCCGTGCTGGACTTATGCTGATAATTCTACGAAAGGTATGTTCTATGGTTTTCCAATTCTACCTAGTTCTATTTCGCATGACGGTTATCAAGGACTAAAATTTGCTCATCATTTTAAAGGTGAAGAAACCGATCCAAACAATGTTGATAGAAAGGTATCAAAAAATCAAGAAGGTGAACTTTTAGAGGCGATACAAAAATTTATTCCAAAGGGTATTGAATCTGTCCATACTTCTAAAACATGCCTCTACACTTACAGTAAAGATGATGATTTTATAATTGATCATCACCCTACTAATGAAGATGTAATTATCACTGCTGGTTTTAGTGGGCACGGTTTTAAGTTTACAAGTGTTGTAGGTGAGATAGTAACTGATCTTGTTGAAAAAGACAACTCTGATTATCCTATTGAATTTCTCAAGCTAAAAAGATTTAGCAAAAATTCTATTTAGCAGTATTATTTTAAAGTAGAGTTTAATTTTAAAGCAGCATCCATGTAACGGTAAATGTCAGGAGTAAAGTCACTTTTTGAGTCATCTTTAGGACCTTTACTTTTTCCTAGACGAACTAAAATTAAATTTTCATCAGGGAAAGTTATAACGTATTGACCTAGGTGGCCTCGCTCCATAAAAACGTTATGATTTTTATATTCCTCCAACCACCAACCATATCCATATTCGTCACTTTCAGAAAATCGTGGTCTTAGTGATTTGGCTATAAAGCTTGAATCTAGAAGCACCTCACCATTCCATCTGCCATGATCTTTGTAAAGTTTTGCTAGACGCGCAAAATTTTTTGCACTAGAAGCAATACAACAAAAAGCTTTTTCAACTCCTTTTTCAGCACTGTCAACTTGCCAATAGCTTTCAAATTCGTTACCCATTGGGTTCCATAGAGTTTCATATAAGTAGTCTGTTAAGTTTTTCCCAGTTGCGTTTGCAATCACCATTCCTAGCAATTGTGTAGCACCGCTTTTGTAAATAAATTTCTTTCCAGGTTCTATTTCTATGGGCTGATCTAGCATTAGTTTATTGAGATCTTTAACGAAATAGGAGGCTGCAGTAACTGAAAAAGGGGAATAGTAAGCTTCATCCCAACGAAGACCTGAAGCCATACTTGACAAATCACCGACGGTAACTTGGTCTGAGAAGGGCCCTTTTAATTCAGGAATAAAATCTTTTGCCTTTTGATCGAGATTATTGATGTATCCTTGCATGATAGCCTTGCCAAGTAGTGCAGATACATAACTTTTTGACATTGAAAACGAATTACTTTTAGAGCTAGGTTTATAACCGTCATAATATTTTTCAAAAAATACACTGTCGTTTTTAATTAAAACAAAGGCTACTGTTTTTGTTTCTTTTAAAAAATCTTTGAAATCGTTGTCTAGTGAAATGCTATTAAACTTTTTGTGCTTAGGCCATGGAGTGGGGTTTTCTGAAGCAGGCAAAGTATGGTTATCATATACCTTATAATCAGATATATAAGCGGTAACGTGACCAGTTAAATAGATTTTAGAAACACCACGCAGTATATAATTATATTTTGAAATATAAAGAAGACCTATAAGGATCAGTATAATGAACCCTAAATATGAGAGAATTTTTTTTACCATTTGTTTGTGCAAATCTAATATTTTTTAAAACCTAAATTACCTAACTACAGTTACAAATTTTAATTAAACTGAAGTCAACTTATTTTTTTAAAAACTTATATTAGTTCTGTGGTAATTATTCGAATTTAAAGTAAATGAAACAATTTGACTGGAAAGGCGTAATGCCTGCAATAACAACTCAATTTGATAAAAATGGGGTATTGGATTTAAAGGCTTTCAGAAATAATTTATCTAATCAAATAAAAGCAGGAGTACATGGGATAATACTTGGTGGTACATTAGGTGAGGCGAGTACACTTAAAGATTTAGAGAAAAAAGAACTTCTAGTAACTACTTTGGATGAGGTAAACGGCAAAATTCCTGTTATAATGAATATTGCTGAACAAGCTACCTCAAAAGCGGTAGAGTTAGCAAAAGAACTTGAGGCTGAGGGGGCAGATGGATTAATGCTGCTACCTCCTATGCGCTACAAAGCAAATGATCAAGAAACAGTAGCATATTTTTCATCAGTCGCATCATCAACAAGTCTACCTATAATGATATATAATAATCCTGTTGATTACAAAATTGAAGTAACCTTAGATATGTTTGAAAAACTAAAAGAGCACAAAAATATATCCGCTGTAAAAGAGTCTACTAGAGATGTAACAAATATAACTAGGATGATTAACCGCTTCGGCGACCGTTTTAAAATCTTATGTGGTGTGGATACAATTGCAATGGAAACCTTACTTATGGGAGCAAGTGGTTGGGTTGCTGGACTAGTAGATGCCTTTCCAGAAGAAACTGTTGCAATATATACCTATTGTAAGAAAGGAGAACTAGATAAAGCACGATCAATTTTTAGGTGGTTTTTACCTTTATTAGAACTGGATATCTCTCCTCAGCTAGTTCAAAATATCAAATTGTGTGAAGTGGCTACTGGAATGGGAACAGGTCATGTAAGACCCCCTAGACTTCCTCTTCAAGGAGAAGAACTTGAAAGAGTGAATAAGATTATTAAAACAGGCCTTGCAAAAAGACCTAAAGATTTAGATTACAAAAAGTACTTATGATAAAAGTTGGGAACTTGGTTGGAGGTATTTGGCAAACAAATCCAAAAGCTAAAACATTTCAAACGTTTAATCCAAAAACAAAAAAGTCTATTTCAAATGAATTCGAAGAGGCCAATAAAGATCAAATCGATCAAGCAGTTAAGAAAGCCAGTTTAAGTTTTGAATTTTTTTCTGAAACCTCTTTTTCAGAGAGAATAGAGTTTTTAAAAGCAATTCAAAAACAGCTCAACCTTAAAAAAGATGAAATTTTAAATATTTATCAGCTGGAATCAGCCCTTCCTAGTGCTCGTGCTGAGGGAGAATTTCAAAGGACTTTGGGACAAATTCAAGAATTTATCGAGCTTTTAGCTTTAGGATCTTTTATTAATCCAATAATAAATACAAACGGACCAGATTTAAGAAAAATGCTTTTCCCCATTGGACCTATTGCTGTATTTGGGGCAAGTAATTTCCCACTTGCTTTTTCAACTGCTGGTGGAGATACGATTTCTGCATTTGCAGCTGGATGTCCAGTTATAGTAAAAGCGCATCCTTTCCATGCAGGGACAAGTGCTCTTGTCGCTGAAGCTATCTTAAATGCAATTGAATATTGCAGCTTACCATTAGAAATATTTTCCCACTTAGGTGGAATGTCTTATAATGTTGGTAGCGAACTTGTAAATCATTCAGCATTAAAAGGATTAGGATTTACAGGAAGTTTTATTGGTGGAAAAGCATTATATGATTTGGCCCAAAAAAGGGAAGAGCCTATACCTGTTTTTGCTGAGATGGGAAGTGTAAATCCAATTTTTGTTACAGAAAAAAGATTAGATAACGACAAAAATCTATCAGATACTTTGGCACAATCAATTGTTTTAGGCACAGGTCAGTTTTGTACTAATCCTGGTATAATAATTTTTTGCGATTCTAAAGACAAAAGTGATATTGTTACACAGGTGAATCAAAAATTAAAACAAATGGAATTACCTCCTATGGTTCATCTAAATATTGAGAGTAATTATCTAAAAAAAATTGAAGATCTAAATAATATAAAGGGCTTAAAGATTTATAAACAGTCTGAAAATATTGCTACTTTAGGATTAATTTCAGCTTCAGTGTTGCTAGAAAATAAAGAACTACTAGACGAAGTTTTTGGGCCTTTTAGTCTATTTGTAAAATGTAACTCTGTTGAGCAAATGAATGAATTGGCTAAAATTATGCCTGGTCAATTGACGGGGACTCTTTTATCAGATAAAAATGACCATGTCGGATTAAAAAAAATAGTAAACCAGATTAAAAATAAAGTAGGAAGATTACTTTTTGAAGGTGTTCCTACAGGTGTTGCTGTTACTAAAGCGATGCAACATGGAGGTCCTTATCCAGCTTCAACAGACGGACGTTTTACTTCAGTAGGCACTGATTCCATATACCGTTGGCTAAGACCAATTGTTTTCCAAGACTGTCCTAATGTCTTACTCCCACCGGCTTTAAAAGATGAAAACCCTCTAGCTTTAGAAAGGTCAGTTAATGGGCAAATGACTAAAAAGGCAATATGAATTCCAAAGAAAGATTAATTTTTGATTGTATAGATGCCCATACGCAAGGCAATCCGGTACGTCTTGTTAAAGGGCCTAAACCAGAGCTAAAGGGCTCATCTATGGGTGAGAAAAGAATTCATTTTATAAATGAATTCGATTGGATTCGAACTGGATTAATGTTCGAGCCTCACGGCCACGACATGATGAGCGGTTCATTTTTTTATGAGCCAGATAATAAAAAAAATGATCTTGCAGTTTTATTCATAGAAACAAGTGGATGTTTACCTATGTGTGGTCACGGACTTATAGGTACATTGACAATTTTATTGGAAGAAAGTTTGATCACTCCAAATCAAAAAGGAATATTAAATGTAGAGACTCCAGCTGGACTTGTAAGATGTAGTTACAAACAAGAGGGTAAAAAAATTAGTGAAATAAAATTTAATAATGTACCTGCATTTTTAGCTGCTTCAGATTTGGAAATAACCTGTTCGGATTTAGGAGTTTTAAAAGTTGATGTTTCCTATGGAGGAAATTTTTATGCTATAATTGATATTCAAGATAATTTTAGAGGTATTTCAAAATATACTGCATCAGATCTAATCAAATGGAGTAGGGAAATAAGGGAAAAAATAAACAGAGATCACAATTTTATTCATCCACTGGATAAAAAAATAAATGGATGTAGTCATGTTCTTTGGGCTGGAAAGCCTTCAAAAAAATTCTCAACAGCCAGCAATGCTGTGTTTTATGGAGATAAAGCTATCGATCGTTCACCTTGTGGAACTGGTACATGTGCACGGATGGCACAATGGTATACAAAGGGAAAATTAAAAAAAGGTGAGAAGTTTATTCATGAAAGTATTATAGGATCCATTTTTGTTGGAAAAATTGAAAATGAGATAAATATTGGGAAATTTCAAGGTATTATTCCTAGTATACAGGGGAGTGCTCGAATTACGGGATACAATAAACTAATTTTAGATCCAGAAGATCCTTATGTTAAAGGATTTCAAGTAGTCTGATATGGTCAAAAAAAAAGTTATTGTATTAGGAGGTGGCATAGTAGGTTTATCAACTGCTTATTATCTAATCCAGGAAGGACATGAAGTAACAATTATTGATAAGGGTAAATTAGACTCTGGAGCTTCACATGTAAACGCAGGTTATTTAACACCTAGCCACATAGTTCCGATGGCTGCACCAGGAATGATTTCAAAAGGAATCAAATGGATGTTTAATGCTAAAAGCCCTTTTTACATAAAACCACGTTTTAATTTAGATCTGATTAGATGGGGTTTAAAATTTATGAAATCTTGTACAAATGAGCATGTCCAAAGGTCAATGAAATCCATTCTTGACATAAATCTTTTGAGTAAAAAGTTGTACATAGAAATGCTAAAATCAGAATTATTCGACTTTCATCTCGAAACTAAAGGTCTTCTGATGGCATATAAAACCTCTCAAGCCGAAAAAGAAGAATCAGAGGTCTCAAAATGGGCAAAAGATTTGGGGATTAAAGTAGAGCAATTTTCAAAAGAACAAGTTTTAAAAATACAACCGGATACTGCTATGGATATAGCTGGAGCCTTCTGGTATAAGAGTGATGCACACACAACTCCAGAGCTATTTATTAATAATTTAAAAGATTATTTAATTAAAAAGGGTGTTAGATTTAAATTAGAGAATACGGTAAAATACTTCCAAAAAAACAACAAACAAATTCAGAAAGTAATAACAGATAAAGAAATTTTTGAAGCAGATGAATTTGTTTTGTCAACTGGAGCTTGGTCACAACAAATTCTAAAAGACTTGGGCATCAAATTATTAATTCAACCAGGAAAAGGCTACAGGATAAATGTTTACAAATCTACGGGGATAACACTACCAGCAATTCTTTTAGAGTCTAAAGTAGCTGTAACACCCATGGACGGTTTCACGCGTTTTGGTGGGACAATGGAGATATCAGGAATAAATGATAGAACCAATATTAAACGTGTTCATGCCATTGCAGATTCAGTAACAAAATATTATCCAACTTTAGAAATACCAAAAACTTCCATTATTGATGTTCAAAGCGGTCTTCGACCACTTTCACCTGATGGTCTTCCTTTTATTGGCAGGCATTCAAAAATTAAAAATATGGTTTTAGCTACGGGTCATTCTATGATGGGATGGAGTTTGGGACCAGCAACAGGACGACTGGTTACTGAAGTTATCTCAGGTAGAAAAACATCAATGGATTTAAAGCCTTTCTTACCTGAGAGGATCTAATGAATTTTTAAATTAATTTTACAGCTTCTTCAGCAAAATATGAAGCGATCATTGAAGCTCCAGCACGTTTAAAACTTAAAAGTTGTTCCATCATTATTTGATCATGGTCTAACCAACCCCTTTCAGCCGCGGCTTTGAGCATTGCATATTCCCCACTCACTTGGTATGCTGCAAGGGGAGCAGAGATATTTTCCTTTAGATCTCTAATGATATCTAGATATGCTATACCTGGTTTTATCATAATAATATCAGCTCCTTCATCAATATCCCTTTGAGCCTCAACGATTGCCTCTTTTCTGTTTCCAAAGTCCATTTGATAAGTTTTCTTATCACCAAATCCTGGTGCAGAATCTAAGGCATCCCTAAATGGACCGTAAAAACTGGAAGAATATTTAGCACTATAGCTCATAATTACTGTATCCTGATAGTTTTCTGATTCCAAGAGTTGCCTTATTTTTAAAATTCTCCCATCCATCATATCGCTTGGGGCAACAACATCGGCACCTGCTTCTGCATGTGATAATGCCATTTTTGATAAAACAGCAATAGTTTTATCATTAATAATTTTTCCCTTCTCGACAATTCCATCATGACCATATGAGGAATATGGATCGAGTGCAACATCAGTCATTACGACCATATCTGGAACAGCATCTTTCACCTTTTTTATTGCGCTGTGCATCAAACCTCCAGAATTTAATGCTTCTAAACCTTTGTTGTCTTTTAATTTCTCAGAAATTTTAACAAAAATCAAAACTGATTTTAATCCCAGATTCCATAGATTTTTAATATGTTCTGGGATTAAATCGAGTGTTATTCTATAGTAACCAGGCATTGAAGGTATTTTTTCCCTTTTTTGTTTTCCTTCGATAATAAATAATGGAACAATAAAATCATCAGCACTTAATTTGTGTTCTTGCACTAGTGCTCTAAGACTAGGACTACTTCTTAATCTTCTATTTCTTTGAATTGGATACATATTTTTTATTGGTTTTCATTATCGTCTTGTTTTGAATAGTTTGGGTCCAGATCCATTTCTATTGAAACGGATTCGTCTTCACTGAATATAGTTTCTTCGATAGGTTGAGTTTTTTTAATTGTTCCTAAAAGCATAACTATCATTGAAGTTAGAATAACTACAAGCAATACACGCTCATCAATAATACTCTGATCTAAATTGATGAAATTTATATCCTTTAACTGAATAAATAGTAGAATACTAATTAGACCTCTTGGTGACATATAGGCAAGTGGACTCGGTTTTAGTTTTAAACTTGTTGTAGCAAAATATAAATAGCGAATAAAAATCATTACCATAATTATTAAAAGACCATAAAATAGTGGGGTAACACTTAAAAAGTCAATTATTTTGATAGAAAATCCAAAAAACAAAAAGAAAAATGTGCGGACTATAAAAGTTGATTCAGCCGTAAGGGTATGAAATTCATTTAGATCTCTTTCGGAGGCGTCTAGATCAAGATTTCTTTTTAAGAATTTAGGCAGTAAACTCTTAACATTACTTAAAAATATACCAAAAATAAATATAGTTACAAGTGCCGGAAGATGAAATAATTTACCAAAAGCATAAACTAAGATGAGTAGTGCTAGAATTAAAAAGAATTTTACTTTACTATTTATTTGGCGCATTAATTGAAATAATATGTATGTTATAACAATAGAAATTAATATAACACCAACAATCTGAAGACCAAGTGCAATCAAAGATTCAGCTCCTATTAGTGCTTGATCTGATTCGAGCTGGCGAAGAGCATAATTAAAAATCATAATTCCTAAAATATCTGAAAAAGTAGATTCGTATACTACAAATTCACGTTCTACTTGCAGTAGACTAGATGCAGTAGGTATGGCAACGGCACTGCTTATAATTGCAAAGGGTATAGAAAATAAAATAGCACTTGCTGGTTCCATTTGAAGCACTAATTCGAATATTAGATTTAAGGCAAATATATTTGCTATCAGAATAATAAAGGCTGCAAAAAAACCCTTAAGAATTAGTGGTAATTTCTCAACAGTTATTTCTAATTCAATAGCTCCTTCCAGAACTATCAATATTAATCCTAGAGTACCTAAGACTGGAATCAGATTTTCTAAAAAAGAAAAATTTTCATAATCTGTGAATGATACAAGAATTCTTATGATAATACCAGTTGCCATAAGTAAAATGACAGATGGAAATTTAGTTTTCTTAGCAAATGCATCAAATAAATAGGAGAATATTATTAGTAGTGGTAGAACAAATAAAATTGTAAGTGTGCTCATTGAAAACTTAGATAATAAATTAAAATACAAAAAATGTATTTATTGTTTTTTTGTGATTTCTCAAACCCAGTTTTTTGGTTTTTTAAGTACATCTAAAAGTTTTTTTTCTTCACTTCCTTCTTTAGGTTTATGGTTGTATAGCCATTGTACTTTTGGAGGTAGACTCATTAAAATACTTTCAATACGACCATTTGTTTTTAAACCAAAAAGTGTTCCTTTATCGTGTATAAGATTAAATTCAACATAGCGACCTCTTCTTATCTCCTGCCAATTTTTTTGAGCTTGGGTAAAACGATGTTTCATTCTTTTTTTTAAAATTGGCATGTAAGCATCTAAAAAAGATTTTCCAACTGCTGTTACAAAATCAAAACGATCTTCTAAACTAAAGTCTTTATCTTTTTTTAGATAGTCAAAAAAAAGACCTCCAACACCACGAGCTTCATAACGATGATGATTAAAAAAATAATTATCACACATTTTTTTAAATTCTGAATAATATTCAGGATGAAAATGATCACAAACATTTTTGCAGCTTTGGTGAAAATGTTTCACATCTTCTTCAAAAATGTAATAGGGTGTTAAGTCTTGCCCTCCACCAAACCACTGATCGATTATATTTCCCTTTTTATCATACATTTCAAAATACCTCCAATTACCATGAACAGTAGGTATCATAGGGTTAAAAGGATGTATCACTAAACTTAATCCACAAGCAAAAAAATCAACTTTATTAACATTAAAATACTTTTGCATACTCTCAGGGAGAGGACCGTCAACTGCTGAAATGTTAACTCCTCCCTTTTCAATTACATTTCCATTTTCGATTATTCTACTCCTACCACCTCCACCTTCGGATCTTTCCCATAGATCCTCATTGAACTTTGCTTTACCATCAATAGACTCTAGCTCTTTTGTGATTTTATCTTGTAAGCCCCTAATAAAATTGTAAAACTGATCTTTCATTCTATTTTAATAATAAGATTTTACAGCATCAACAAAAGCTTTAGCATGATCCACTGGTATGTTTGGAAGTATTCCATGTCCAAGATTAACTATGTAGCGGTCTTTACCAAATTCATTTATCATTTTATAAACTGCCTCTGTAATTTCTGGGATAGGAGACAGTAGTCTTGAAGGATCAAAGTTTCCTTGTAAAGTGACTTGTCCACCCGAAAGATATCGAGCATTCCTTGCCGAACAAGTCCAGTCTACTCCAACTGCAGAAGCACCTGATTTTCCCATATCGTGTAATGCAAACCAACATCCTTTACCGAAAATTATGACTGGAATTTTATTTTTAATCTCATCAATTATTTGTTGAATGTAAGGCCATGAAAAAATATTATAATCTTCTGGAGAGAGAATACCTCCCCACGAATCGAAAATCTGAATTACGTTTACCCCAGAACTTATTTTTTGTTTGAGATATAAAATGGTAGTAGTTGTAATTTTCTGGAGTAAATCATGTGCAAGTTTAGGCTTACTAAAGCAAAATGCTTTTGCTTTATCAAAGGTTTTTGAACCTTGACCTTGAACGGCATAACATAGTAAGGTCCAAGGTGAACCTGCAAATCCAATCAACGGTACTCTTTCGTTTAATTCTTTTTGTGTTAGTTTGATTGCATCCATTACATAACCAAGATGCTCCTCGATATCAGGTATTATTAATTTATCCAAATCTATTTTTGATCTTATTGGATTAGGGATCCACGGTCCTATGTTATCTTTCATTACAACCTCCAATTGCATTGCCTGCAGTACTACTAGTATGTCACTAAATAGTATAGCGGCGTCTGGACCAATTTGATCGATTGGCATAAGCGTAATTTTAGTTGCTATTTCAGGTGTCTGGCAGCGGGTAAAAAAGTCATACTTATTCTTAAGAGCCATGAAATCTGGAAGATAACGTCCAGCTTGCCGCATCATCCAAACAGGAGGGCGAGTAACTGTTTCACCATTAAGTGCTTTTAGGAAAAGATTATTTTTTGACATAATGCTTAGAGAAATAATTAATTATTGTTTGAAACAATTGATCTTCGTTCGGATGTTTTGCTTCACTAAAATTAGTGGTATACTTTTTTAAAGTTTCTGCAGTGCTTTTCCCAATACAAAAACCATGAGAATCTTTTGGCCATTTGTTGTTTTCAAAAAAACTTAAAACTGCTGAAGGACTGAAAAAAATTATGCCATCAAAATGACTCTTAAATTTTTTATTTATAAATAATGTATCGTAGAGCTCGTGAATTTCGATGGTAATATTGTTTTTCTTAAATAATGACTCAATTTCATATCTCCTTTTTCTACCACAAAAAAAAGAGAATGAATTTTTATTATATTTTTCAACTAAAAAATGGGCCAAATCATTAGCATTTTCTCTCATTTGGATTACTTTGAAACCAAACTTTTCTAAAAGTTTTCTCGTTTTTTGACCAACGCAAAATGATTTTTTACCAATAATTTTATTTTTTAAAGCATTGTTTTTATTGGCTAGTCTAACAGCATTTTGACTAGTAAAGATAAGCATCGACTGAATTTTGTGATTAGTTAAATGCAATGGATGTATCTCAATAAGGGGGTGTTCTACTACTGAAGTTCCAATCTTTGTTAAATGATCCTTTATATTAGAACTTAATGTCTTTGTAGAGAGCAGTTTCATATCATTTGACTTTTAATTTTTTCCATCAATTTTGAGCCTCCTTTTTTCAAGATTTGAAAGGCCGATTTTTCTCCAAGGCCCTTAGCTCTATCCAAAGGAATTTCAACTTCATGAAAGATAGCTTCTTCACCCTCAGTAGAGAAAATAGCAGTTTTAAAATGTATTTTTTTGTCTTTAATATACGCATAAGCCCCGACTGGAGCCGAACAACCTGCCTGAATGGTTCTCAGAAAATTTCTTTCAATCTCAGCACACAGCATTGTCTCTTTACAATTTAGCTTTTTAATGATACCAGCAATTTTTTCATTTTTTTTTATACTCGCTATCCCAATAATCCCTTGTCCTGGGGCTGGAATCATCCACTCTAAAACTGAGTAATTATTTTCATTTAATAGGTCTAAACGTTCTAGTCCAACCTTTGCAAAAATAGCCCCACCCCATTTAGATTTATTTAATTTATTTAACCTTGTTTGGATATTTCCTCTCAAATTCTCCGTTTTGTGTTTTGGAAACTTTCTCATCCATTGAGCTCTTCTTCTTAAACTTCCAGTTCCTATTGTATCGGATACATCCCAATCAATAAAATTTGGATTATATACAACTACATCATATGGATTATCTCTTTTCAAATAAGCAGAAATTTCAATCTCTTTTGGAAGTATTGTGGGTACGTCTTTTAAGCTATGAATAGCAATATCTATTTTGTTGTTTATAAGAGCGATATCTAAGGATTTTGTAAAAACACCTTTGATACCCATAGAATAGATAGGTTGCACTAAATTCTTATCACCTAAACTTTCAATAGCAACTAATTTTGAAGCATAACCGATTTTTTTTAAATGATCTTTAACTTGATTTGCCTGCCACAGAGCCAGTTCACTTTTGCGGGTTCCAATTTGGATCATCAACCAATTTTTTCTGAATTGAGTTCAAAAACATCAGTTATTAAATCTATAGTCTGCTCAGCTTGGTTTGGGTTTTCCCTAATGTAAGCGGCAATTTGTCCTGTAATTTTTTGTGCAATTCTCTGCTTTCTTTGAAAACCAAAACAGTTATTCAGGTAAACTTTTAGTTCGCTTTCTTTTTTTTCTGAAGTAATTATTTTCTCTTTAAATGCATTAAGCGCAGGGATATATTTCCTGTGTTTAATCCAGCTTAGAAATTCATTCTTAATCTCGTTTAAAATTAACTCAGCTTTTGGAATATATTTTTTTCTTATTTCAAAAGTAGCATCAGTAATTTGCGAAAGCTCATCTAAATGAATCACTTTAACATTTTCAATTTCATTAATTTTTGTATCTACATTTCTAGGGATTGAGAGATCAAGTATAAGTAATGGTTTGTTATTGTGAATTAATTCTTTAGAAATTGTTGGGTTCTGAGCTCCTGTTGCAACTATAAGGACATCTGCTTCATGAATGCAAGAGGTTAACTCGGAAAAAGGTTTAACAATTACAGGAAATTTGTTAGCAATTTTATCTGCCCGAGATTGGGTTCTATTAATTAAAGTGATTTGGCCACTTTGAGTGTGTTTTATAAGATTTTTGCATGTGTTAGCCCCTATTTTTCCTGTACCAAAAAGGAGAATATTTTTTTTTGATATGTTCTGGATATTTTTAAGAATATATTGGACTGAAGCAAATGCTACAGAAGTTGCACCACTTGAAATTTTTGTTTCAGTTTTTATTCGTTTACTAGCATTAATAACAGCATTTATGAAATGCTCCAAATATCCTTCAGCTAAGCCCATTTTTTTTGAGCGAAAAAAACTTTGCTTTATTTGACTAATAATTTCAAAATCACCGAGTATTTGGCTTTCTAATCCAGTACCTACTCGGAAGACATGATTTATACCTTCTTCATCCTTAAGTGTATACCCAACTTGTTCAAAAAACTTTTTATCTCCATCACTATGATCACAAAGTAGGTTTATTAGAATTTTGGAATCTGTCACCCAAGCATATAGTTCAGTACGATTACATGTATTAACTACAATTAGATCTTTTATTTTTTGTTTTTGGGCCTCTAAAAATAACGCGTGATGTTGAGTATCATTTAAACTAAATTTACCTCTAAGATCAATATTTGCAGTTTTGTAACTTACCCCTACCACAAAAAAGTGATGTGTATCCATTATTCAATTCTATCAAAATCCATTACAAACATAAGACACATTAATTAAAAAAAATAACGCTAAAAAGTTTTTAAATAGCTGATAAAGTTTTAAAACAAAAAAACTTAAAAATCAAATTAATGCAATAGCTTTGCATGGAATTGTTCGATTAATTTATTAAAGCCCAATTGATTTATAGATATGAAAAATAACGGTATAAGTTCTTCCTATAACACTGAGATTGAATCCGGTTTTTATGTTTTGAGATTCAAGAATGATACTGAAAGAATTATTAGAAAGAAACATCCTGTAAATCAAGATGTTATTCAATTTCATTTTTGCTTGAAGGGACAAACTAATTTTAGTTTTAATGATGGAAACTACTCATTTCAGGTTCGAGAAGAATACTCAATGCTACTATACAATCCACAAAAACCATTACCTATTGATGTTGAATTGTCTCCAGACACATGGATGGTGAGTGTTTTAATTTCAATTTCGAAATTTCACTCTTTATTTTCCTCTGATGCAGACCATATATCCTTTTTGAGTTTTGAAAATAGAACAAAAAAATATTATGATAATCAATTATTTACCTCTTCCATAGCTGTTGTTTTAAGTCAAATATTACAATTAAAAATTCATGACAGTATCAGATCACTCTATATCAAAGGAAAAGTATATGAACTTCTAAGTCTTTACTTCAATAAAAGTGAAGACCCTTCAACAGAAAAATGTCCTTTTTTAATTGACGAGGAGAACGTTCAAAAAATTAGAGCAGCAAAAGATATCATTTTAAAACGTATGACTGATCCACCATCACTTGATGAATTAGCATCTGAAATTGGACTTTCACTTAAAAAATTAAAAGACGGATTTAAACAAATCTATGGAGATACTGTCTTTGCATATTTGTTAGATCATAAAATGGATGAGGCAAGAAAAATGCTTGAATCACAAAAATATAATGTTAACGAGGTGGGCTTAAAATTAGGTTATAGTACTTCAAGTCACTTCATTAACGCTTTTAAAAAGAAGTACGGAACAACACCAAAGAAATATTTGGGTTCTGTATCTTAGTAAAAAATTGAAAATGAAAGGAGTTCTACTTGTCAATCTGGGTTCACCTGATAGCACAGAGAGAAATGATGTCAGGGATTATTTAGACGAGTTTTTGATGGATGAAAGGGTAATAGATTTACCCAAGTGGTTTAGAAGTTTTTTAGTAAAAGGGATAATATTAAAAACCCGTCCAAAGAAATCAGCTGAAGCATACAAGAAAATTTGGTGGAAAGAGGGATCTCCTTTGATTGTACTTTCTAAGAGATTAATGGATAAAGTTCAAAGTAGAGTGTCAGTACCTGTAACTCTTGCGATGCGATATGGAAATCCTACAATCAAAAAGGGCATGGAGATCCTGGTAAATAAGGGTGTTAAACACATTCTAATTATCCCACTCTATCCACAGTTTGCAATGGCAACTACCGAAACAATATTAGTTTTAGCGGAACAAATACAAAATGAATTTTTCCCTGATCTAGAACTCACCTCACTGCCCCCTTTTTATAATCATCCAGACTATATAAAGGTTTTAGGGAACTCAATTCAAGAGGCACTCCAAGGAAAGAATTGGGATCATTTATTATTTTCCTACCATGGTGTACCAAATAGGCACATAAGAAAATCTGACATTACAGGAACACATTGTAAAATGAACGGTAAATGTTGTTTTGAGGAATCACCAGCACATAAATACTGTTATAAGCATCAATGTGAGATGACTTCTATAAAAGTTGCTGAATTTTTAAATTTAAAAAAGGGGAGTTATTCGACTAGTTTTCAATCTCGTGTTTCGATTTTAGGCACATGGTTAAAACCCTACACTGATAAGACTATCGAAAAATTTGCAAAATCTGGAGTTAAAGAACTAGCGATTGCAACTCCTGCCTTTGTTTCAGATTGCTTAGAAACTTTAGAAGAAATTGGAATGGAAGCAGCTGAAGATTTTGAAGATAATGGAGGTAAAAATTTACATGTAATACCATGTATTAATGATAGAGAAGAATGGGTAAATGTGCTTAGCCGTTGGATAGATGAATGGGCACATTTGAAGGTTGAAAAATGAGCGGAGTCAATAAAGAACCATTAGGATCTCTTCCAATATCTAAACTTTTGATTCAGCAGTCAATTCCAGCTTCTATTGGAATCTTGGTTATGTCTTTAAATATTCTAATTGACACAGTTTTTGTGGGTCAATGGATTGGTTCAGATGCAATAGCCGCTATAAATGTTGTTTTACCAGTTTCTTTTTTTATTGCAGCACTAGGTATGTCAATTGGGGTTGGAGGCGGATCAATTATTTCTAGAAGTTTGGGAGAAAAAAACATCCTAAAAGCTGAACAAACTTTTGGAAACCAAATTACTTTAACATTAATTCTTACAGTTTTACTTGTGATTTTTGGTTTGCTATATGCAAATCAAATTATTCCTCTTTTTGGAGGAAAAGGTACATTATTTACTCTTGCTAAAACTTATTATGTAATTGTTATGTATGGAGTTCCTGTTTTGGCTTTTTGCATGATGGCCAACAATACAATTAGAGCTGAAGGCAAACCAAAAAATGCAATGTATGCGATGCTTTTACCTTCAATATCTAATTTAACTCTTGATTATATTTTTATCAAGGTTTTTGATTGGGGTATGATGGGAGCAGCGTGGGCTACAACAATATCTTATGGTGTTTGTGCTTTATACATCTTATATTTTTTTGTTTCGAAAAAGTCTATTTTAAAATTAAAACTTAATTGTTTTAACTTTAAGTTAAGTCTAGTTAGAGAAATTTCTTCCTTAGGTTCGGTTACTTTAATCAGGCAGGCAATGGTTAGTGTCACTGTTTTATTGGTAAATAACATGCTTTTTTTGATAGGAGGAGAATCTGCCATTACAGTATATGCAATCATAAGTAGAATGTTGATGTTTGCCTCCTTCCCAATTTTTGGAATTACACAAGGATTTTTACCAATAGCAGGCTATAACTATGGTGCTAAAAATTGGAAACGTGTTTATACCACTATTAAAACCTCGATTTTATATGCTAGTATTCTAGCTACATTTGTTTTAGTAGCAATTATATTTTTTTCTGAATTAATACCTCAAGTTTTTTCGAAAAACATACAGGTGATCCAACAAGCTCCAATAGCATTACGATACGTTTTTATGGCGTTGCCAATTGTGGGAATCCAACTTATTGGGTCAGCTTATTTTCAAGCTATTGGGAAAGCAAAACCTGCCCTTTTACTTACATTGACCCGCCAAGCATTTTTCTTTATACCCCTACTTTTTTCTCTACCTTTATTTTTTGGTACATTGGGTGTTTGGCTTGCTTTTCCATTAGCAGACTTACTTGCAACTATAGTTACAGTCTACTTTCTTAATAAGGCAATTCGAAAAGAATTAATATAGTGCTATAAACTAAATTAACATCTAAATAGAATATAATTTTATAATTTTATTGATAGTGAAAACATTAAAAGAATATGAAGCCTAAGTTTTGTAATTATTTATTTGCCTATTTGTTTCTATTTTTCCTTTCTAATAATTTAACAAACGGTCAATCGAAAAGAGTATCTAAGAAAGACATAATCAAAATTTCTGAAAGAAACTATGAATCATTAAAATATCGTTCCATAGGCCCACATAGAGGTGGTCGTTCGTCAGCTGTAACGGGAGTGCCTGGAAAACCTAACTTATTTTATTTTGGTTCTGCAGGAGGCGGTATTTGGAAAACCGTTGATGGAGGAGATACCTACGAAAATATCTCAGATGGTTTTTTTGGAGGTAGTATAGGTTCTGTATCCGTTTCAAAGAGTGATCCTAATGTTATTTATGTCGGTGGGGGCGAGGTGACACTCAGGGGAAACGTTTCATCTGGATATGGTGTTTGGAAAAGTGTTAATGCAGGTAGGACTTGGTCTTTTTCGGGATTACCTAAATCTAGACATATACCTAGAATTGTTATTGATCCTAAAAACCATGACATTGTTTATGCTGCTGTGTTGGGTAATATATATAAACCAACAGAAGATAGGGGTGTGTATAAAAGTGTAGACGGTGGACAATCTTGGAATAGAGTTCTTTTTTCAAATAAACACTCTGGTGCAGTTGAATTAGTAATTGATCCCTCAAATCCTAGAATACTATACGCTTCGACATGGAGAGTTAACAGAACTCCATATAGTTTTAATAGTGGTGGTGAGGGTTCTGCATTATGGAAAAGCGCTGATCAAGGTAAAACTTGGAAAAAGATAAGCACTAATAAGGGTTTTGCTGTTGGTGTTTTAGGTATTATTGGAGTTACCGTTTCCCCAGTAAATCCTCAAAAAATTTGGGCAATTGTTGAAAATGAAACTAGTGGTGGAGTTTACCGCTCCGATGACGGTGGGTTATCGTGGTCTCATATTAACTCTAGTAGGTCACTAAGGCAACGTGCATGGTATTATTCAAAAATTTATGCAGATACACAAGATGAGGATATTGTATATGTTATGAATGTATCTTACCATAAATCAAAAGATGGAGGAAAAACTTTTGAAAGTCATGACGCGCCACATGGTGATCATCATGATTTGTGGATAGCACCAGAGAACAATCAGAGAATGATTATTGGAGATGATGGAGGAGCTCAAATTACATATGATGGTGGAGAAACATGGAGTACCTATTATAATCAGCCAACAGCTCAATTTTATAGGGTAACAACTGATAATTCTTTTCCTTACAGAATATACTCAGCTCAGCAGGATAATACAACATTAAGAATAAGACATCGATCTTCTGGAAATGGAATATCAGAAGATGATTGGGAACCAACTGCTGGTGGTGAATCAGCACATATTGCAGTTGATCCATTAGACAATGATATTGTATATGGGGGGAGTTATGGAGGCTATTTAACTAGGCTAAACCATAAAAATAATTCTGAAAGAGGAATTAATGTTTGGCCCGATAACCCAATGGGTTACGGTGCTGAAGGTATGAAATATAGATTCCAATGGAACTTTCCAATTCATTTCAGTAAACACAATCCAAAAAAATTATATACATTTTCTAATCATGTTCATTTATCAGAAGACGAGGGACAAAGCTGGAAAGTTATTAGTCCAGATTTGACAACCAATACTCCTGAAAAATTAAAATCTTCGGGTGGCCCAATAACTCAAGATAATACTGGTGTTGAATACTATTGTACAATTTTTGCTGCTAATGAGTCTCCAATTAAAGAGGGATTAATATGGGTTGGAAGTGACGACGGATTAATACATTTAACTAGAAATGGAGGTGAGAATTGGGAAAATGTAACCCCAAAAGATTTACCAGAATGGTTAATGGTTAACAGCATTGAGCCATCTGCTTTTGATCCAGCCGTTTGTTATGTAGCAGGAACTTTGTATAAAACAGGTAACTTTAAGCCTTATCTATACAAAACAGTTGATTATGGGAAAAATTGGAGTTTAATCACAAATGGAATTGATTCAGAACATTTCACACGAGTTTTAAGGGCAGATCCTCTAAAAAAAGGTTTACTATTTGCAGGTACCGAAACGGGAATGTATATTTCACACGATGATGGAATTTCGTGGAATCCCTTTCAGTTAAATTTACCAATTGTTCCAATTACTGATTTAACTATTAAAAATGGTAGCCTTATTGTTTCAACCCAAGGGCGTGGCATTTGGATATTAGATGACTTAACAGTTATTCATCAAATTAATCCAAACACTATCAATCAAGAAATTAAACTATTTAAACCAAAAAAAAGTTATCGTATTCTTGACTCAGGTGGTTTAGAGGAGGTTTTAGGAAAATCAGATAATTTATTTCTTACTCAAGGTACTAATCTAGCAAATGGTGTGATTATTCATTTTAACATTAAAAGATATGATTCTGTTATGGATAAAGTAGCAATTAGCATAAAAGAAAAAGATGGTACTCTGATAAAAAAATTCAGCAACAGAGATAAAAATAATAAGCTTAAAGTAAAAAAAGGCGGGAATACTTTTGTTTGGAACACACTTTATAATGGCCCTGAGACCCCTAAAGATATGATTTTTTGGAGTGCTTCTTTTGATGGAGCAAAAGCGGTTCCAGGGGAATATAAAGTTGTATTAGAGAAAAATCAATTATCTGAAGAACAAGATTTTACGATCTTGCCTGACCCTCGTTCAGAAGTCTCAATTTCTCAGATGAAAAAACAATTTGATTTTATAAATAATATAAATAAAACTGTAGATAGAGCACACAGGGCGATTAAAAATATTCGAATTATTTGCAAAAAGCTGAAAGATTTTGTCGATAATTACTCTGACGTCCAGAAATATAGCGATTTAATGAATAAAGCGAAAAGCTTATCAAAGTCCCTAAATGATGTTGAAAAGACACTTTACCAAACACAAAATAAAAGTGCCCAAGACCCATTAAATTTCCCTATTCGTTTAACAAATAAATTAGGGTATTTAAATAGTTTGGTAACTAATAGTGATTTTCCACCAACTAATCAAGATGAGTTGGTCCGAATAGAGTTGACAAATAAGGTGAATTTTTGTTTATCAACTTATGATAAGTTAATATCTGAAGATTTAGAAAATTTTAATAAAGCATTCGCAGAATTAAACCTAGATTATTTAACGATAAAGTAAACGATATTGTATTATAATTATATAAAAGCGTTACACTTAATTTTTGTAATTACCTGGTTTGCTGGTTTGTTTTACATTCCGAGATTATTTATTTATCATATTGAGGCATTAAAGAAGTCAAAACGAGATTCAGAAATCCTAATCCCTCAATTTAAAATTATGACAAAAAGACTTTGGTATATTATAACATGGCCATCAGCTATATTAGCAATGATATTTGGAATTTGGCTCATATTATTAGTTCCTTCATTTATTTTACAAAGTTGGATGCATTTAAAAATTACTTTTGTTTCTTTTCTAATTGCTTATCATATAAAAACTCATCAAATGTTTTTAAAACAACAAAATGATAAATTGAATTACAGCAGTATGTTTATGCGAATATGGAATGAGGGAGCAACTATTTTACTTTTCGCAATTGTTTTTTTAGTCATTCTGAAGGATAGTTTGCATTGGCTCAGTGGGCTTATTGCTTTTTTAGGGTTAATAGTTGTCTTGATGTTGGGTATTCGTCTCTACAAAAAAACTAGAGAAAAATAATGATTAATAAATTTAAATTCCCAAAACGGATTTCATTTAGAACGCGACTTTTCATTGTGATGATTGGGATGTTGATTATAGCTGGATTAATGATACTAGGAACTACTACAATTCAATATGAATCGCAGAGAGAGAATTACCATTTGGGTAGGCTAACAAGAAAAGAAATCCAGATAAAAAGGCATATTGATTATTTATCTAGTAAACATAATTTGAGTGAAAAACCAATTGATTTATGGAAAGAATACAGCTCAGATTTTGAAAAAATTAATACTATCCATAATGTACAATATTCGCTTTTCACTGTTGATGGGGATCCTATTTTTATTTATCATACTCCACTTGAAGTTGTAGCTAATAATTATAGGTTAGGAGACGTTTTACTAGATAAAATAAAAGCTTCTGGAAATGGCAGTTATATTGAACATTATAAATCGGAGATCGATAATTTTCATGCTTCATACAATGTATTAAAAGATGAATTAAATAATCCTTATGCTATATTATTCTTTCCTTACTTTGAGGATGTTTCATTTTCCGAAAATGAACTCAATACATTTATAGAAAACCTATATCAGATTTATATCCTACTGCTAATTGGTGTAATTTTAATAGCATACTTTCTATCAAGATTTGTTACCCGTTCACTGGAGACAATAAGAATAAGAATGGGACAAATGCGATTGGAAAAAAAGAATGAGAAAATTTACTTAAAAAATGCAACTAGAGAAATCAATAGTTTAATTATATCCTATAATAAGATGGTTGATGACCTCGCTGATAGCGCAGAAAAACTTGCTAAGACAGAACGCCAACAAGCATGGCAGGAGATGGCTCGTCAAGTAGCTCATGAAATAAAAAATCCATTGACCCCGATGCGACTAACAATTCAAAGTTTTCAAAAACAATATGATCCAAACGATCCTGAAAACAATCAAAAATTAAAAGACTTTTCAAGTTTATTAATTCAACAAATCGATACAATGAGCGAGGTTGCAGAAGCATTTTCTGATTTTGCCTCTTTACCCAAACCTAAGATGAAAAAAGCAGATTTGGTAGAAGTAACAAAAATGGCAGTAAGTATTTTTGACAAAAAGCATATTATTTTCTCTTCTAATAAATCTCAAATTTTTCATAAACTAGACAAAACACAGTGGATTAGAATAATAACTAACATTGTTCAAAATGCACTTCAATCTGTTCCTAAAGAAAGAAATCCAATTATTGGAGTTCAATTATCCTCTGAAACTGATAAAACAATTTTATCTATTACAGATAACGGA
Source organism: uncultured Bacteroidota bacterium (assembly GCA_902618245.1). Classification (GTDB taxonomy): domain Bacteria; phylum Bacteroidota; class Bacteroidia; order Flavobacteriales; family Flavobacteriaceae; genus MS024-2A. Next base: position 180,318 of record CACMZR010000001.1, read on the forward strand.
GATGGAATACCCCATGAAATTAAAGACAAAATTTTTGAACCTAAGTTCACTACAAAAACTTCTGGGATGGGTTTAGGCTTAGGTATTGTAAAAAAAATTATTGAGTCACATAAAGGCTCAATAGAATATATATCGAAAAACAGAAAAGGAACAACTTTTACAATTACTCTTCCAAATTTTGGAGATTAGCTCATGACTTGTTTATGGATTGTAGCTTCTACTTTATCAATTAAAGATTCAAAATTCTTCAGATTATTTGATAAAGAATTATGAAATCTTATTATAATTTTTACGCCTAAAGGCATTGGAAAATAATTTTGGCTTGAAAATTTCCATGAATTTTTAATACTTATGGGAACAATTATAGCATCAGGTATATTTTTGATTAAAGTTTTTAGACCTGATCGATGAAACTTTTTAACTTTTCCATTTTTCGATCTTGTCCCTTCTGGAAAAATTAGTACTGAAAAGTTTTTTTTAGTAAGAAATTTCCCAAATTTTTTTATTGAATTAATAGCCTCCTTTGGCTTCTCCCTATCAATTAATATTGAACCCCCATTTCTCAAGTTATATGAAATACTTGGAATTCCCCTGCCTAGTTCTTTTTTACTCACAAATTTCATGTGGTAATTACGTAATTTCCATATCAATGGTGGTATGTCATAGGTGCTTTGATGGTTGGCTATAAAAATTACATTTTTACCTGGTGGCGGTAGATTTGATTCAGCCTCAAAAAAAATCCGTGTTTTTATAATGGAAAGAGAAAGTAGAATCAGGTAATTTAAAATGTCGACACTTTTTTTATGAGCATAATATCCGAACATATTTAAACAAAACCATTGTATTATTTGAAATGAGAAAAGCAATATCCCAAAACATAGGTAATAAAGTATACTAAGTGAATAACTTAAAATAGTTTTCATTCTTAGTTATTCTTACACAAATTTAAAAGTTAGCAGTGTTGATTATAAGCTTCTTTAAGATTTTCTGCGATGAGTTCTGCTGGTCTACCTTCAATATGGTGTCTTTCAATCATGTGAACTAAAGTACCATTTTTAAACAAAGCAATGCTTGGAGAGGAAGGTGGAAAAGGAATCATCATTTCTCTTGCACTATTTGTAGCTTCAGTATCAACACCAGCAAAAACTGTAACTAAATTGTCTGGCTTTTTATTATTTTGAAGAGATAAATTAACTCCAGGTCTTGCATTAGCTGCTGCACAACCACAAATAGAATTTACAACAATAAGAGTGGTCCCAGCTTTTTCTAGAGCAATGTTCACGTCATCTCTTGTTAAGAGCTCATTGAAACCAATGCTAGTCAATTCCTCTTTCATCGGTTTTACTATTTCTTCTGGATACATATTTTTTTTTCAAATATATGAATTAATGAAATTGTAGTGTTTTGCAAGCACAATTTAATTTATCAAATTTGTAAAATAAATGATTACAGATTTATGGTTAAATGGTTTGTTGCTTTCTTAGGATATTACTTTTTTAGATTTCCTGGAGCACTTTTTGGCTTTTTTATTGGGAGTTTAATTGATCAATTCAATAAAAATTCAAGTTCTCCCTTTCAATCATGGGTTTCAACTAGTTCGAAATCTAAAACATTTCAACTTAATTTACTTGCCCTTTCAGCAACTGTTATTAAAGCCGATGGCAAAATAAAAACAGAAGAGCTTCAATTTGTGAGAAACTTTTTTATTTCAAATTATGGAACTCAACAGGCTTCAATAATATTTGAAACCTTCAATGAGCAAATCAAAAATGAAGTACAAAATATTCAAAAATTAGCAAAAATATTTGTTGAAAGTTCTCCTTATGAGACACGTTTACAAGTATTATATTTTCTCTTTGGAGTTGCTAAAGCTGATGGTAGTGTTTCTCAGAGTGAATTAAGTAAAATAGATCAGATTGCTTCTGCGCTTGGTATCCGGATTTCAGATTTTGAAAGTATAAAGGCAATGTTTTTTGAAGACTCTGATAGTGCATATAAGATTTTAGAAATTTCACCCAATGTTTCAGATTCTGAAGTAAAAAAAGCTTATAGAGAAATGGCCAAAAAATATCACCCTGATAAATTACGATCAAAGGATCCTGCCCTTATAAAGGGAGCTCAAGAAAAATTTCAAGAGGTACAAAAAGCATATGAAACAATTCAAAATGAGAGAGGTTTATGATTGAATTTTTGTGGTTTTATACCAAGCTTGGTTTTTGGCATGTTGTTGATTGGGAAGGTCTCGACCATTTTTATTTTATAATTACAATGGCAATTCCTTTCACATTTGTGCAGTGGCGAAAGTTACTGTTGTGGGTAACTATTTTTACCATTGGACATACCCTATCACTAATAGGGAACTTTTATTTAAAAATTCCCTTTTCATCGTATTGGATAGAATTACTAATACCAATCACGATAGCTATAAATTCCATCTTCCTTTTTTATCCAAGCCAAAACAATTTTTCAAAAAGAAAATTTCTTTACCCACTTTTAACAGGTGTTTTTGGTATAATTCATGGATTGGGTTTTGGAAGGTATTTTAAAATGTTAATTCCTGAAAAAGATGTCAGTATATCACTTTTTTCTTTTGCTTTAGGTGTTGAACTTGCACAGGTCTTAATTGTTATTTTAGTTTTAATACTTTCTTTTATTGTTTTAAAAATACTAAAGCAATCAAAAAATAAATGGGAATTTTTGGTAGGTGCTATGATTTTATCTCAAGCTTTATTTATGATTTTAAACCGAATTTAAATTAGATTTCAGACTAAGTACTATATTAGTAGCGATGGTACAAAAGAAACAAGAAAAGTACGACAGAGCTTATTTAGAGATGGCTAAAATTTGGGGGCAACTTTCATATTGCAAAAGGAAAAAAGTTGGAGCATTAATTGTAAAAGATAGAATGATTATCTCTGATGGATATAATGGAACCCCGTCTGGATTTGAAAATATTTGTGAAGATGAAGAAAATTATACAAAGTGGTATGTTCTTCACGCAGAAGCAAATGCAATTTTGAAAGTTGCAGCTTCTACACAATCTTGTAAAGGCGCTACGCTTTACATTACACTTTCTCCTTGTAAAGAGTGCAGTAAATTAATACATCAAGCTGGAATCGTTAGGGTGGTTTATTCTATTGCTTATAAAGATTCTTCAGGACTAGAGTTTTTAAAAAAAGCTGGTGTTGTCTTAGACCATCTCCCTTAAATATAATTTATGAAAAATAACAATCTTTATTTAGGGCTAATAATTATTCTCTCAGTTTCAATAGGGTATCTTTTGGGATCAAACAATATCATAAATTCTTATTCAACAAATTCAGATAGCTCAAGCGTTAAAAAACTTAATAGGTTAATTAAATATCTAACTCAAGATTATGTGGATGAGATTAATTCAGATAGCTTAGTAAATATTGTGATTAAAGAAATAGTTAATAAACTAGATCCTCATTCAGTATTCATACCTGCAGTTCAAAGAGAATCACTCTCTGAAAGTATGAAAGGTAATTTTCATGGAATAGGGGTACAGTTTAGAATGTTACAAGACACTGTTGCAGTAAGTAGAGTATTAAAAGGTGGTCCCAGTGAAAAAGCAGGTTTATTGTCAGGAGACCGAATATTAATGGCTGATGAAGATACTCTTTTTCAAAAAGAATTGAATAGCGATCAAATTATTTCAAGATTAAAGGGGAACTCAAAAACACCTGTACGGTTATCAGTTTATAGAAAAAAAGAAGACTCTATTTACAGTTTTGATATTGTTAGAGGTCCAGTACCACTTCCAAGTGTTAATGCATTGTATATGGTGGACGAAATCACGGGCTACATCAAAATCACTCGCTTTTCACAAACTACTTATCCCGAGTTTAAAAATGCGATTACTTTTTTGAAGGCTAAAAAAATGAAAAGACTGATAATAGATTTAAGAGGAAACCCAGGGGGATATCTACAACCTGCTAAAAAAATTGCAGATGACTTGTTAGAAGCAAAAAAGGGTATAGTAATTGTTGAGGCTAATAATGGAAAAAGAGTGCAAACATTTTCTACATCAGGAGGCCTTTTTGAAAAAGGAGAACTTTTAATTTTAGTAGATGAAGATTCTGCTTCTGCAAGCGAGGTTGTCGCTGGTGCTGTCCAAGATAACGATAGAGGCTTAATAATAGGAAGAAGAACTTTTGGGAAAGGTCTTGTTCAGCAACAAATGCCTCTTGGTCAAGGAGACCAAGTTCGACTTACTACAGCGAGATACTATACCCCGACTGGGAGATCTATACAAAGACCTTACGACACTTCAAGTCGAACAGACTATTATGCTGAAGTTCGCAAACGACACCAAACAGGAGAAATGAATGATCCATCAAAAATACCGATTAATGATAGTTTGATTTTTACCACACCCAAAGGGAAAAAGGTTTATGGAGGTGGTGGTATTACTCCTGACATTTATGTTTCCACTCAGGAAACAAAAGATGAGTTGTGGAACGATTATATTATAGGTTCTAACCTAATTGATCTTTTTGTTTTTTTAGAGTTAGATAAAAATGTAAAAAATTTCAACTTTGATAACAAACAAAAATTTTTGAATGAAGAGTTGCCGAATCCAAATGAGTTTATTGAGTCTTTTGCAGAATTTTGCAAGAAAAATAATCTCCCTATCAAAGTGACAAAAAAGAATAAAGAAAATATTTTAAATTCAATAAAAGCCTTTATCGCTCTTCAAGTGTATGACGAGAATACATACTTTAAGATTGCCAACCAAAATGATAAATTTGTGATTAGAGCAATGGAGACAGATTGATAAATGATATACTATTTTTTATTCAGTCTTTCAGCAATCTTTTTTGATAGAATGAGAATTGTCAATAATAAAACTGCACTCGCAGATGCTATAGCACATATGACAGCAACTGCACTTTTTCCATTTATTGGATTTGACCAATCCACCTGAAATAGATTAAATATAAAGATGCTTAAAGCAATTAGAATGAGTATGTAATATAATACTTTCATAATTCTAAAATAGCTGACTGATGTTTGAAGTGAACAACTTTACGGCAATCGCTAGTAGAATAATTCCAAAAACCTTTCGGATTATGTTAATACCTGATTTACCTAAAAAATTCTGAATATATTTTGATGATTTTAAAATTATATAAACAAAAATAATATTTATTATAATGGCAAAAATGATATTTAAAACTTGATATTCCGCCCGTAATGAAAGTAAAGATGTCATCGTTCCCGCCCCAGCAATCATTGGAAATGCAAGAGGTACAATTGAGGCTGTTTCTGGAGCATCATTACTAAAAATTGATATTCCGAGTATCATCTCAAGGGCTAGAAAAAAAATAATAAAGGAACCTGCAACTGCAAATGAATTAATATCAATTCCAATTAGGTTTAGTATCTCTTCACCTACAAATAAAAATCCAACCATAATAATTGCTGCAATTATTGAAGCTTTTTCTGATTGAATGTGCCCTACTTTTTCTCTTAGCGATATGACCAAAGGAATATTCCCAATTATATCAATTACAGCGAACAAAACTAAACTAGCAGTAAAAATTTCTTTTGCATCAATCACTTTAATTTTTTTTTGCAAATCTAAATCAGATATTCTAATCAAAAAATCAATTATTATATATTTTTACAAAAAAAATCTAATGATTTTAGTTAAGGATACTCTGATTTCAGACGACGTATTATCTGAAGAATTTGCATGTAACATTTCAAAGTGCAAAGGTCAGTGTTGTGTTGCAGGTGAAGCAGGAGCACCACTGGAAAAAAAAGAGGTTAAATATCTCCAGAAGAATTATTCAAAAATAAAACCCTATTTGAGTAAAAATGGGATAGAGACTATTGAAAAACAAGGAGTTTATGTAAATGGAATAGATGGTGATTTCGAAACGCCACTTGTAAAGGGAAAAGAATGTGCCTATGCAGTTTTTTCATCTACCGGCATTGCCTCTTGTGGTATAGAAAATGCTTACAGAAATAAATCAATAGATTTTCAAAAGCCAATATCCTGTCACTTATATCCACTTAGAATAAACCAATATAATAAGACAATAGCTGTTAATTATCATAAGTGGAGTATTTGTTCAGATGCCTGTTCTTTAGGTGAGGCTATTAAAATTCCAGTCTATCAATTTGTCAAAACAGCTTTGATTAGAAAATTCGGAAAAGATTGGTTTAATCTATTGCATGCAAGTGCAAAAAAGACATCCTAAGAGTTTGTCAGTGTTTTTGGGGGTTGACAGAGACCTCTTTTTTTAATTAACTGATACACAAATACTTATAAAAACATTTTTTTTAGAAAAAAATCAAAAAATATAGTTTTTTGTTAAAAACTAAGCTCCATTGTGGAAAAGTTGCCCTTTCAATTTTGAATACAATTTAGAATCTTTGTTATTCATAATTCAACTTTCTTTAACCTAATTAATAAAACGACAAATGGCAGCAGTAGAACCTATTCTCCAAGAAAACGAAAATCGCTTTGTAATCTTCCCTATTCAACATCATGATATTTGGGAATGGTATAAAAAAATGGAGGCAAGTTTTTGGACTGCTGAAGAAATTGATTTACACCAAGACCTTTCCGATTGGAATTCTAAACTCAATGATGATGAAAAGTATTTTATTAAGCATATCCTCGCTTTTTTTGCTGCTTCTGACGGAATTGTAAATGAGAATCTAGCAGAAAATTTTGTTAACGAAGTTCAATACTCCGAAGCTAAGTTTTTTTATGGTTTCCAAATTATGATGGAAAATATCCACTCAGAAACCTATTCACTACTAATTGATACATATGTAAAGGATGATGTAGAAAAAGATAAACTGTTTAAAGCAATTGAAGTATTTCCAGCTATAAAAAAGAAAGCAGATTGGGCACTTAGATGGATTGAATCAGATTCTTTTGCTGAAAGACTTATTGCATTTGCTGCGGTAGAGGGTATATTTTTCTCAGGAGCTTTTTGCTCAATATTTTGGTTAAAGAAACGAGGATTAATGCCAGGACTAACTTTTTCAAATGAACTAATATCTAGAGATGAGGGCGTTCATTGCGACTTTGCTGTCCATCTGCATAACAATCATTTAGTAAACAAAGTTCCTCCCAAACGAATTAAGGAAATACTGTTAGATGCTCTAAATATTGAAAGAGAGTTCATTACTGAATCCTTACCAATAAGTCTAATTGGAATGAATGCAAAACTGATGACTCAGTATCTTGAATTTGTCACAGATCGTCTTTTGGTTGAGCTTGGTATCGAGAAAGAATTTAATGTAAGTAATCCATTTGATTTTATGGATATGATTTCTCTACAAGGGAAGACTAATTTCTTTGAAAAACGTGTAGGAGAATACCAAAAAGCAGGAGTATTAAATAATGAAAAGAAAGACGAGAAAATAAGTTTTGATGCTGATTTCTAGTAATTCGTTTTTAAATTTTAAATCAATCTTCTTAATTCTAACCATAAATTAAAACAAAACTTAAAATGTAAAATATGTTTGTAGTAAAAAGGGATGGTCGAAAGGAGCCCATCATGTTTGACAAAATCACTGCGAGGATCCGAAAACTGAATTATGGTCTAAACCCATTAGTAGATCCTGTAAGAGTTGCTATGCGTGTGATTGAGGGACTTTACGATGGTGTGACTACTTCAGAGCTCGATAATCTTGCAGCTGAAATCGCTGCAACTATGACTACAACCCATCCTGATTATGCAAAATTGGCTGCTCGTATATCAGTATCAAACTTACATAAAAACACAAAAAAATCTTTTTCCGAGACAATGGATGATTTATACAATTATGTCAATCCTAGAACAGGAAAGAAAGCTCCTTTACTTTCAGATGAGGTTTATAAAGTAATCAAAAAAAACTCAGACAAACTTGACTCTAGTATTATTTATAACCGTGACTTTGGTTATGATTTCTTTGGTTTTAAAACCTTAGAACGTTCATACTTATTAAAACTTAATGGTAAAATTGTTGAACGCCCCCAGCATATGTTGATGAGAGTTTCGATAGGAATTCATCTTGACGATATTGAATCAGCGCTAGAAACATATGAATTAATGTCTAAGCGGTATTTCACACATGCCACACCTACATTGTTTAATTCGGGAACACCCAAACCACAAATGTCATCTTGTTTTCTTTTGACCATGAAAGATGACAGCATTGATGGTATTTATGACACTTTAAAACAGACTGCAAAAATATCTCAGTCTGCTGGAGGTATAGGGTTATCTATACATAACATAAGAGCTACAGGGTCATATATAGCTGGAACTAATGGAACATCAAATGGAATCGTTCCAATGCTTAGAGTATTTAATGATACTGCAAGATATGTAGACCAAGGAGGTGGTAAAAGAAAGGGTTCCTTCGCCATATATGTTGAACCTTGGCATGCTGATATTTTTGATTTTCTTGAGTTGAAAAAGAACCATGGAAAAGAAGAGATGCGTGCTCGAGATCTTTTTTATGCCATGTGGACACCAGACTTATTTATGAAAAGGGTAGAAGAGGATGGTGAATGGACCCTAATGTGTCCTAATGAGTGTCCAGATTTGTATGACGTTCATGGAGAGGAATTTGAAAAATTGTATGAAAAATATGAAGGAGAAGGTAAAGGCAGAAAAACAATTAAAGCGCGTGAACTTTGGGAAAAAATTCTTGAATCTCAAATAGAAACAGGGACTCCTTATATGTTATACAAGGATTCTGCTAACCGCAAGTCAAATCAAAAAAATCTCGGCACAATACGTTCTTCAAATCTTTGTACTGAAATACTAGAATATACCTCAGCAGACGAGATAGCTGTATGTAATCTCGCGTCTATTGCCCTTCCGATGTTCGTTAAGGATGGCGAGTTTGATCATAAATCACTTTTTGATGTTACAGTAAGAGTTACTAAAAATCTTAATAGGGTAATTGACCGAAATTATTATCCTGTAAAAGAGGCAGAAAACTCCAACTTCAGACACCGTCCAATTGGATTAGGTGTTCAAGGCCTCGCAGATACCTTTATAATGTTGCGTCTACCATTTACTTCTGAAAAGGCCAAAGAACTAAATCAAGAAATTTTCGAAACTCTTTATTTTGCAGCCGTTACCGCATCTGCTGAAGAGGCGAAAAAAGACGGCCCCTATCAAACCTATAAAGATTCACCAATTTCTAAAGGTGAGTTCCAACACAACCTTTGGGGAATAAAGGATGAAGAATTAAGCGGTCGTTGGGATTGGGGAAAACTAAGAAAAACAGTAAAAAAACAGGGTGTAAGAAACTCACTTTTAGTTGCACCTATGCCTACGGCTAGTACATCACAAATTCTTGGCAACAATGAATGTTTTGAGCCTTACACATCAAATATATATACTCGTAGAGTGCTTTCAGGCGAATTCATTGTAGTGAACAAACACTTGCTGGAGGATCTAGTTGAAAGAGGACTTTGGAATGAGGAAATGAAACAGGAGTTGATGCGAAATAATGGATCAATTCAAACCATTGAGGCTATTCCAGCTGACATAAAAGAACTTTACAGAACCGTTTGGGAAATGAGTATGAAAGATATCATTGATATGTCTAGACATAGAGGATATTTTATTGATCAATCCCAGTCTTTAAATTTATTCATGGAAGGAGCAACTATGGCTAAACTCACTTCGATGCATTTCTATGGATGGAAATCGGGTCTTAAGACCGGTATGTATTATTTAAGGACAAAATCTGCCGTAGATGCAATTAAGTTTACCCTTGAAAATAAGTCTAAAGAAGAAAAGGCTCCCGCTCAAATACCTGCTACCGCAATAACAGCAAATCAAGCTAATCCAGAATCAACCCCTCAGCCTGTTGAACCTTTGTCTCCTGAAGAATTAAAGGAGATGCTTTCAAAGGCTAAGGAAAGCGAAGATGATGATTGTTTGATGTGTGGATCCTAGAAGATTGTAGCATAAATTCTGATAAAGCCCACTGAAGTGGGCTTTTTATTTTCCTGTAAATCAATGTATTGCGACCCAATGTTAAGATAATGTTACCAAAACATTACTTAAATATGTTTTTTTTATTAAATTTGTGTTAACAAGGAAGTAACTAGTTCCAAAATGAAACATCTGATTTGTCTTTTTTTATTTACAACCTTAGCCTTGAACGCTCAGGAAAACGAGTCTAGACGTGAATTTGTTCAAGAAGGTGAATCAGTGAAGTTTACTGAATATCATGTAAATGGAAATATTTCACAAACAGGCTATTTTTTAGATGGCAAAAACCATGGAGATTGGGTAAGTTATGATCTTCAAGGAAATAAAGTTTCGGAAGGAAGTTTTGAAGCGGGGAAAAAAGTTAACCGTTGGCTTTTTTGGAATGGCGATTCTTTGATCGAGGTCGACTATAAAGACAACAAAATTTTAAGAGCAAAGAAATGGATCAAGCCAGAACTTTTGGCTTTTAGTTCTGATTAGCTTTAAAGTTTTTTCACAACACCGTAGTATTTTTCAACCAATTCATATTTGTGGGTAATAAGGTCTTTTGTTCTTATTAAAAAGTTAAAGTAGAGAGTAGTATTTTTCGGACTTGTCTCCTCACTTCTTGTTCTTTCAATTTGAGTATTTATTTTAGATTCTATAAGTCCAAATGAATTGTTTTTCTCAAACAATACCTCTTCAAATTCTTTTTGATTTTGGATAGAATTAAATGCTTCTTTTCCCTCTTTAAAAATTTTATTTACTGATTCTTCAATCAATAAGAGGTCTTTAATTTGACTAAATGTTAATTTACGGTGGTTGTTATTAAGGTGGTCATAACTAATTTTTGCTAAGTAGGTCAAGTCTTCAGATAGATCATGTAAGTAACCTAAAAGTTCAATATAAAATGTACTAGCTGGCAATGAACTTTCTTCAAGATTTCTAATAAAGTAGAAAAGATTTCCTTTTAAGTCTTCAATACTGTTCTGTAATTTTTTTGAATTCTTTTTTGCCTTTTCAAGTGGTTCTAGGTCATTGGTCGAGAGCCCTAGTATTATAAGTTTATATACTTTATAACTTTTTTTCAGTACAAGTTCTATTGTTGAACCACTTTGATCAATCACACCTTGAAAAGAATTACTTTCAACAATAAGAGCAATTTCTTCTTCTCTTACTGACTTATTTTCTTTTCTATGACTAACATAATTTTTTCCTATTATCAATAAAATGATAAACATGATTACTGCGATTACCTGAACTCCTCCAATATTAAGAAGATACACTATAATACCACCAACAGTAAATGCACTAAAAGCAGTTAAAAACCAACCTCCAATCACATTAAGTACTCCTGAGACTCTATAAACTGCACTATCTGAACTCCATGCACGGTCAGCAAGTGAAGTACCCATGGCTACCATAAATGTCACATAGGTTGTTGATAATGGTAATTTAAGTGAGGTTGCAAAAGAAATTAAAACAGAGGCCACTACAAGATTTATACTTGCTCTAAGCTTATCGAATTCAGGAATATTACTAGCATTAATATTTCCTTTTGGGCGGATTTGTTTAAAAGAGTTATTTAATACAAGCTGAGTTTTTTCAGGAATAGCATTTTTAATAATTTCGTTTAGATTAATAAATATTCTAACTAAAATTCTTGATAAAAAATTAGGTTTAAATCGTTCACGAGTTCCATATTGATTGGAAAGATCCAAAGATGTTTTGACAACCTTTTTTGCTTTTGATGAAAACCAAAGAGTAACTATCATTATTGTTCCAGAGACAAATAAAAAAATAGTAGGTGTTTGAACTTTTTGAGTTAATTGTATCATACTAAAACTCTCTGCTGAAACCCCGGAACCTAACCAAGCTTTGTATGATTGAAAAGCAGCAATAGGGACACCTATAAAATTTACTAAATCATTACCAGCAAATGCTAGTGCCAAAGCAAAAGTCCCAACCCCAATAATAATTTTGTAAATATCCCATTTGATAAAATTGATTAATACTGAGAAAAAAAACCAAAGAATAAAACTTATGATTTGAACTGAAAGAAGATTGCCTTCTATAAAAGAGTTTATTGTTTGGGAATTTAAAAGCTCTAGTTCCATATTTGAATATGGTGTACCTTTTATTCCTTTAATTAATATAAAATTAAAAATAGCAGCTAATGCAACTCCCCCAAAAAGACTATTTAACCAAGATGGTTTTTTTTCAAAATTAAATGTGTAAATAATTCGGGATATCCATTGCACTAATGCTCCGATAGAGAAGGCTATAAATACTGAAAGTAAGATGCCCAAAATAATCTGAGTTGCCTTTTCTGTATTTATATAGGTTGATAAATCAGACAGCAGTTGATCAGACTTAGCTATTTTAATTATAGCCATTACAACAGCAGCACCTAGTAACTCAAAAACAATAGAGACGGTTGTTGATGTTGGTAGACCGATAGTATTAAAAAAGTCTAATAATAAAATATCTGTCATCATTACAGCCATGAAGATGAAGATGATTTCATCAAAAAAGAATGCCCCAGGATTAAATATTCCCTTTCTTGCAACCTCCATCATACCGCTAGAGGATAGTGCTCCAAAAAGAATGCCTACGCTAGCAAAAATCATGATTTTTCTAAACGAAAAAACCTTAGATCCAATAGCAGAGTTCAGAAAATTCACAGCATCGTTACTTACCCCAACTATTAAATCACCAATAGCTAATAGACTCAACAGGATAACTATAAATAAATATATGCTGTCCATAAGTTTATCAAGGTATTAAAATTTAACAGAGTAGCCTAGAGAATAAGTCCTTCCAATATTTCTAAATCTAAAATACTCTGTTGTCCCGCCATATCCCTCAAATAAACTTTCTCTTTCGTCATTTAGTAAATTTCTTATTCTAAATGTAAGACTTGTATTGTTTTTAAATTGTTTGCTTAAATTAAAATTTAAACTGTTAAATGGCATGGTATAAACGTCAGGATAAAATCCATCTCCAACAACTTCTAAAGTTTTTCCCTGTACATTAAAATATAAGTTTCCTCGAATTCCTTTTTCAACATTATTATAGTCAACTCCAGCATTTACAAGGTAAGGAGATTGACCTTGTAAAGATCTTGAATCTCCTAATTTTTCACCCTCTCTTAGTCCTAAAGTCCTTAGAGCTAATTCATCTTCACTATATTTTTCATCAGATATAATGTATGATCCATTAAAATTTAAATTAAAATTTTTAAGTCCTGAAATCCAATCACTCATTTTTTTTCTCAGTTCAATTTCAAATCCATATACCTCTGCATCTTCAAGATTCAATGGCTTATAATTAGAGGTGGATGCAGCAACAAATCCAATTTCAATAGGATCAGTTAGTTTTTTATAAAATAGACTCATGGCAAATAGTTGAGCATTTTCTCCAAAAGATTCATATCTAATATCAAAGTTGTCAATGTAAGATGGTTTAATGTCAATATTACCAATAAAGAATAGGTTTGAGAGAGGATCATAAATTTCAGCTATAGAAGCTTCTTTAAAACTTGGTCTAGCAGTTGTTAATGAATAAGCCAGTCGCAAATTCTTGTTATCTGTTAAACTATAAATAAAATTTGTTGAAGGGAATAAGTTGTTTTCACTTATTATTTTATTATTGTCAAATACTTGTCCAAGTTGACTATTTTCACCAGTATAAAATACCTGGTAATTTTCAAATCGCAATCCAATAATAGACTTCAATTTTGAACTCAAATTAAATTCATTTGATATGTAGGCGGCAAGATTTTGTTGAGTTGCATTAAAAATATTTGCATCTTGTCTAATAGTAGTTTGCGGGTTAATATAGGTCCCTCTATCATTTGAAGGTGAAATTAAATTAACTGGATTAAACAATTGATTTGGATCTCCACTATAATTTGCCCAGTCGCGTTCGGATGTATAATTACTACTGACTGAATATTGTGCAATTGAAAAATCTCTTTCTTTTGTTGAGCCAAACACTCCAAATTTTAAAATAGCATCTTCATTTAAAAATGTAAATCTTTTTGAAAGATCTACTTTTCCAACTAAATTATATTCATCAAGAGTTCTCCAAATCCTTTTTGGTTCGGTATTTTCTTGAAAGCTAAAAATTCCTTCTTCATCCTGAAAAGTAGTATTACGAACATCTTTATCGTGAACTTTTGCAAGTGTTCCAGAGATAGTCCACTCAACTTTAAATTTGGATTCATTTAAATTATGTAAACCTGAAATTATTCCATTGGTAATTGAACGTTCATTGTATTCTAAATTAAATTTATTAAAATCAACAAAGTCTGAAAATCTTGTTAATTGTCTGAAACTACCTGAGGTACTTTCACCATTTTGTATATGAAGAGAATTAAATCTAAACTTTGAATTATTTGTTTTATAGGTTATTCCAAATAGACCGCTTAATATTATGTTTTCTCCTCCAATGGTACCATATTGAAGTCTATTTTCCTCGAAGTTTAGTTCGGACCTGTCAGGACTAAAATTGAAAATATTATCTTGTGAATTTTCATAAATTGATTGTTCTTTTCTGTAAGAAAGGGAACCTAAATAACCAAACGAATGATCATTTTCAAATTTTATTTGATTTCCATAAGTAACATTAAAATTATAATTCATCCCACTAGTATCGTCCCTAGGACCCATTTGAGGATCAAATTGATTTGAAATCTCGTTAATTAAAGACAAAGATGAATTTGAATTAGTAAGTCTGGGGTCAAAATCGTTGCCTAAAAAGGTACTTGCAATTTTATTTGATCTTGATCCATCATCAAATCCAAGAAAGTCAGTTTGTCCGCCTTCATAAGTCAAGTAATTTTCTTTAAAATGCATGTTTGGATTAAATGATGTGCCAACTGAAATAGAAAATTCTTCACTATTAGGAAAATCTTTAGTGATTATATTGATTACTCCACCTGTAAAGTCGGCAGGTAAATCTGCTCTTGCTGATTTAATTACCAAAACATTTGAAAGGAGGTTAGTTGGGAAAAGATCCATTTGTATAGTATTTCTATCGGGGTCTAATCCTGGTATATCAACACCATTTAAAATTGATTTTGAATAGCGATCGCCTAATCCTCTAACATAAACAAATTTTCCGCCTTGAACAGATACGCCTGGGACATTTTTAACTGCACTTGCAATATCGTTAGCTCCAATTTTTCTAAATGCTTGTGCAGAGATACCATCAAGTAAACTCGCTGATTTTTTTTGAATTTCTAATACTGATGATTCAGTATTTCGCCTTGCATCAACAGTAACAACTACTTCTTCTAAACCCTGAGCAACAGAACTTAATATAATATCAGTTAGAGTGTAGTTGTCATCAGATACACTAATATTAGTAATTTCTTTTGTTTCATAGCCTACAAATGAAAAAATCAAAGTATAATTTCCTGATGATAATTCAATTGTATATTTCCCGTCAAAATCAGTTGTTACTCCATCACCAGTTTCTTTTACTAAGACATTTGCAAAAGGAAGAGGTTCATTAAAATCACCATCTAAAACAGTACCAGTGATACCAAATTGAGAGTATGTTACTGTAGTGAAAAACAGAAATAAGATCTGTGTAATATTTTTTATTTGACCCATACAAAATTGCCCAACATTTTATTGTTGGGCAATATTAATTTAAATAAATAATATTTCTAAATTATCTCTTGTAAAAAGTCCATGAAAAAGTAGAATCATCTGCTAAACCATTACCATCTTTTTGAGCTGTAACAATTTCAGCAAAAGTAGAGGCGTCTGTTTCAAATGAGCTCTCATCGGATTTGTCATCAAAAATTTTATCTACTGATTCGACATCTGAACAAACATTTCCATTATCATCTAGTGGATGTAATATATCTATGTTTGCAAAAGTTAGAGTTCCAGCCGTATACGTTGAAGCATCAGCAGAGGCATCTAACTCAACATCTTTACCACCAGCAAAATCTTTGAATAAAACATTTAATACATCACCAGTTGCCCCTTTTCTAAAATCAGCCATCTCGCCATCTACACCTTCAGCATCACAGTCATCAGTTGCACCAATTACTGTTGCATTTTTAAGGGTAAATCTTCCAGGTGCTGATCCTTCAGGGCCATCAATTTCAAAGCCATGATCTGAGGCAGCAGTTAAGACAACTAGAGCGCCGTCTATTGTACCAGCATACGCTTGGTCTATATCTATTGCATCATCGCCTTGCCCCCAGACAAGAAGATTTGTTGCATTAACAGTACCACCAAAAAATTCAATTCCGTCATCAACATTTCCCACAACCTCAATTTGATTAATGGTTGTACCAGATCCAACTCCTCCTAGAGTAAGACCATTTATTTCATTACCTTCACCAATTTCAGCTCCCCCGTGTCGGATAGAAATATATTGAAAAGAACCTGAATTATCATCTGCGATAGAACCACCGTATAATCCGTTTGTGTCCGACGTAGGAATTCCTTCAATCTGTAATTCTGCAACATCATTTTTAAAAGAACTTGGAGCTTTACCTAGAATAAGTAAGCCACCCCACAAACCTCTTGTATCAACATTTAGTGCGGGTCCACTATCAGGATAAGTACCTCCAACTTGAATATTGTCAGCAACAGCTGTCATGATAATTGGATTATCTGCTGTACCATTTGCAATCATAGTCCCACCTCTAGCAACTATTAATGTTGAAGCATCAGCTCCTGTTCCAGATGCAGCTTTTATAATTGTACCTGCTGGTATAGTTAACGTTGCGCCGTCTGTTACAGCAACACGACCTTTGAGTAACCAAATTTTTGATGCATCTAATGTTTTGTCTTCAGTTATGTTTCCCTCTAGTGTAGAGTCTGCAAAGGGATCAACTTCTACAGTATTTGTTTCAGTAACAGTAACTGTTTCTGTTACAGTTACATATTCAATAACTGGGTCTTCTTCAGAACACGCTATAATTAATAAAGTAAATAGAAAGAAAAAAGATAGTTTGTAGTTTTTCATTTTTTATTAGAATTAAATTTTATACAAATCTATTTTACCACTCTGATTATTTTTTTAACAGAAAGTTAAATTTGAACACCTTAGAATTAAATAAATATTAATTGAAATTAATTTTGATAATCTTAGGATAACATAAGGATGATGTTTGGTAACTTTACCTTATGATTTGGGAATCACTTCTTTCATTAAAACGTTTTGGAGATACCAACAAGCGCCTTAGAATTGAGCAGGACAATTTACGTTTGGGGTTTGAAGTAGATTACGACAGAATAGTTTTTTCAAATGCATTTCGAAGTCTTCAGGATAAAACACAAGTTATACCTTTTTCCAAAACAGATTTTGTTCATACTCGGCTAACACATAGCCTTGAAGTTTCAGTTGTCGGAAGAAGTTTAGGGCGAATGGCTGGCCATGCCATCTTGCAGAAACATCCACATTTAAAGCAATCATTAGGATATCAATCAAATGATTTTGGTGCTATAACTGCTGCAGCTTCTTTAGCTCATGACATAGGAAATCCCCCATTTGGTCATAGTGGTGAAAAAGCTATTGGCCACTTTTTTAGTTCAGGAGAGGGTGTAAAGTACAAGAATAAGTTAACCGATAAGGAATATCAAGATTTGTGTGATTTTGAGGGTAATGCTAATGGGTTTAAAATTTTAACTGAATCTCATCCAGGAACACAAGGTGGACTTAGACTTAGTTATGCCACTTTAGGGGCATTTGTTAAGTATCCAAAAGCTAGTTTACCTGTAAAACCAACACCCCATGTAGCGGATAAAAAATATGGCTACTTTCAATCGCAAAAAATATTTTTCAAAGAAGTAGCAGATGAATTATCATTAATTAATGGAGAAAAAACTTTTCGTCATCCATTGACCTATTTGGTTGAAGCTGCAGATGATATTTGCTATACGATTATTGACTTTGAAGATGGAATCAACTTAGGATGGATATCAGAAGAGTTTGCATTAGAATATTTAATCAATCTAGTAAAAGACCAAATTGATTCTAAAAAATATGCACAACTTGCTTATAAACCTCAAAGATTAAGTTATTTAAGAGCACTCGCCATAAACAGCATGATCAAAGATGCTGTCGATACATTTATTGACAATGAACAAAGTATACTATTAGGAACTTTTAGTCAAAGCCTTTTGGAAAAAAGTATATTCAAACCCCAGATTGAGGATATTATTAAAATAAGTGTTGAGAATGTTTATCAATCAAAAGAAGTAATTCAAAAAGAGGTCATGGGGCATAGGGCTATAACCACATTACTAGAATACTATTGTGAGGCAGCAGTAAGAAGCTTCAACAATAAGGCTAATGTTCATGATAAATTGATCCTTTCATTAGTCCCAGAGGGAATTTCAATGGCTGGGGAAACGCTCTATGAAACTTTATTGAATTCAAGCTGTTTTGTTGCAAGCTTATCTGATGGTAAAGCATTGAGAATGGCAAAAGATATTGGAGGCTAAATAGATTCGTTAATTATCTTTTTACTGTTTACCTTTGACGAAAATTGTATATGCGCTGGCTAATAACCCTGCTACTTTTAGTTTTTTTTCAGTGGTATAGCTACCAAGCTCTAAAAACTGCTATATCAAATCGTTGGATACTTTATGGTTATGTATTTTTTACTGTAATCATTGTAGGTAATCTTTTATTCTATACTTTGATTTTAGAAAGAAATACAACTAACGAACCCCGCCTTATGTATGCAATTGGTTTTTTTCTTTCTCTTTTAATTTTTCAACTGCTTGTAAGTGTGATACTTCTAGCTGAGGATGTTTTTAGGATTCCCCAAGCTTTATATAGTTTTTTAAAAAGGGTACCAGAGCAAACACAATTTATTCCTTCTCGCAGAAAAATTATTTCTCAAATTGCACTTGGTCTAGCTTCAATCCCATTCGCATCGCTTTTATACGGCATGTACCGTGGAAAATATAATTATAAAGTTTTGTCATATAACTTAGAATTTGAGGACCTCCCTGATGCATTTGATGGATTCAAGATTACACAAATTTCAGATATACATAGTGGGAGTTTTGATAACCAAACTAAAGTACAGTATGGTGTAGATTTAGTTAATCAACAAAAATCAGATTTAGTCCTATTCACAGGTGATCTTGTCAACAATCGTGCAGATGAAATTAAGCCATGGATTAAAATATTTAATAAAATTAAAGCAGAAATTGGTGTTTTTTCGATTTTGGGTAACCATGACTATGGCGATTATATGCGTTGGGAAAGTCCAGCTGCAAAGAGAAAAAATATGGAAGATTTATATGATGCTCACAACGAAATGGGGTGGGATTTACTACTTAATGAATCTCGTTTTATAGAAAAAGATGGAGATCGATTAGCTATAATTGGTGTTGAAAATTGGGGATCTGGATTTAAAAAAGCGGGAGATCTTAACAAAGCTCTCAATAAGGTTTCCGAAAATGATTTTAAAATTCTGTTGACCCATGACCCTTCCCATTGGGAGGCACAAGTTATTCCGCATCCATTTAAAATTCATCTTACGTTAAGCGGGCATACTCACGGCATGCAATTTGGAATTGAAATACCCGGGATTATCAAATGGAGTCCAGCAAAATGGCGCTACAAACAATGGGCAGGAATATATAGTGAAAAAAATCAGTATTTAAATGTCAACAGGGGGTTTGGTTACTTAGCCTACCCTGGGAGAGTTGGAATGTGGCCGGAAGTTTCAGTTATAACTTTATCAAAGTCAAAATCAAGCATTTAATTGATTTTTTTACATTTGTTTTAAATTTTTAAGTGAATGTCAAAATTCGGTGAGCTTTTAGATGAAAAAATTCCAATTCTTCTTGCTTTTTTTAGAAGCCAAGAAGAAGCCTCGCAGGACATGAATCCCATTTTAAAAGATGTGGCTGCTGCCATGGGTGATAAAGGCAAGGTAATTAAAATTGATGTTGATAAAAATCAACAACTATCAGAGGCACTAAGAGTTAAAGTGCTACCAACACTTATGATATATAAATTTAGTGAAATGGTCTGGCGTCAAAGTGGTGAACAAGATGCTAATACATTAATAAGTCTTCTGAAAGATCACATAGATTAAAAATCATTCTTTTTTATTTTTTTCATTCAATCTAACTACGTTTTGATTGTATTGAGTTTCTAATTTTTTAAAAAATTCAGAATTATCATACTTGTTTACAATTTGAAGAAAATAATTATAGGCAACCCACTCTTTTTCAATTCTATCTTTTAGTTGCGCTCGATTTGAAATAGGGAATTGGGCATACAATTCCATTCTTTCACTATACTCATTAGCGATTTGGGTACTTAAATTTTGTGCTAATTGTATTTCATCAATAATGAAAAAACCTTCTGCTACATCTACAAGATTCGTATAAAACTCGTAATCTCCATAAAGATATTTAAATGGACGAATAGCAGTTGTAAAATTATTTAAAGAGGGCTTTAAGTCTGATTTGTCAGCGTGTTTTAATTCGGCTTCAATAAGAGATCTGTAACGTTCAATTTCAGTTACAATTTCCTCACCTAACTCATATTGTCTTTCTGCGGATAGAGAATTAAAATATTCAAGCCGGTCAAAATATTTATAACCAATTTTTTTCGATAAACCTCGTGCAACTTTAACATCATTTATCCTGTAATA
This sequence comes from uncultured Bacteroidota bacterium, assembly GCA_902618245.1. GTDB lineage: Bacteria > Bacteroidota > Bacteroidia > Flavobacteriales > Flavobacteriaceae > MS024-2A. The sequence continues at coordinate 200,937 of CACMZR010000001.1, forward strand.
ACTGTCAACAAAGGGAACAAGTAAACTGTAATAACCAAAATAGTCTAAAGGCATTTTTTCGATAGCAAGATCCATTACTTTTTTTGCCTTTTCAGTTTTATTCTCATTTATCAATTTTTCTGCTAAACGAGCCATATTACTTCTAAATGAAATACTATTTTTCCTTGTTTCAGGATCATGATAGATATCTGACCGCTCGGAATTACCCCAATTCCAATTAAGTACAATATCATACATTAAATCACTATCTATTCTTCCCATTAGATATGGATTTTCTTTACCTAGGTTGGTTTCAATAGGAACCAACTTATAAACTAGTCCTTCTAGTTGAAGATATTTTTTCATCCATATATATTCAGAATCTGAATAACTTCCACCTGTAAAATAAATAGGTCTTTCCCAGTCATTATTAGCTAGAATATCTAGCATCATCATTTGGTTTTTCAAAAGAGCGGTTTCTGGAAGATCTATATCTATATGTGTCAAAATTTTGTCAGCATCCTCAGGTTTGACAATACCACTTTTCAAAACATTTTCCTTATTCACCGGAACACGAATTTTTCTTGTGGGATAAAAAACGCCTTCTTGCTGACTTTTAGGGAGCTGGTTGGGATCACGACCTGTTTTGGTTAAAAAATCTTTAATTTTAGTGCGTGGATGGTCACTTGAAATCCAATTCATAAAGTCTTTAATATCCCATCTAACTGAATCCAAAACTGGCTGATATCTTATCACGTCTCTTACTCCATATGCATACAAATCATGTGTCATTTGTGAAGGTATAGGTTCACTTTCATAAGTTTTTCTCTTCATCTGATCTATATACCAATCGGTACCTAATAAACTAGAATTTATAGTACGCACATCGGTTCTGTACCCTTCAATGTCTTGTGCATACCATAAAGCAAAAGTGTCGTTATCACCAATTGTAAAAATTATTGCTCCTTTATCTTTTTGAATTGATTGTAAGTACGAGCGTGAGAGCGACTGCGCAGTGTAACGGTTTGAACGGTCATGGTCGTCCCAGTTTTGAAAAGCCATTAGAAATGGAACAGCTAACAAACATGTCATAACCACAAGTGGTGAAGCAACACGATTTGAAATATATTCATTTATTTTTTTGATTACCCCCATGCATCCCAAACCAATCCAGATGCTGAAAACATAAAATGAACCTACAAGGGCATAATCTCGCTCTCTCGGTTCAAATGGTCGCTCATTAAGATATACTTTCAATGCAACACCAGTAAACAGGAAAAAAAGCATTAGAACCCAAAATCTTTTTGGATCTTGGTTATATAAAAAATATAATCCAACAAGGCCTAGAAGAAAGGGTAGAAAGAAATATGTATTTCGGGCCTTATTATTTAAGGCATCGTCATTTAAATTCTCTTGATTTCCAAGGCGGATTTTATCAATAAAGGGTATTCCACTTATCCAGTTACCATCAAGAATATTATATTCCCCTTGGTTGTCGTTCTGTCTACCAGTGAAATTCCACATAAAATATCTCCAATACATATAACCTAGTTGATATTCTATGAAAAATCTCAGGTTAGAAAAAAAGGAGGGCTTTTCAATATCTAAATATGGACTGAAAGTTTTTAAAAATTCATGAAATTGATCTCCATCAATTGATCCGTCTGAAATATCTTCACGGAATTGATCAATTCTATTTTTCAATTGTGCATTAGAGCGATATTCTGGCTTAATACTAAATTCTAAAGGCTCTGTAAAATTCATGTAATTACCGGCATGCTCACTACTCCAAAGGCGTGGCAGTATTCCATTATGAGCACTATTAGAATTAAATCTAGCATCTCTCCAAAAATTTACAATCTTATATTTTCCTGTTTTATAATCTCTTTCATATTTAGGCTTATCATCTATATATGGTCTATCAGGATCTTGCCCAGCATATACATCAGAAAACATTGGTCCATAAAAAAGTTTAGTTTCTGGATATTGTTCTAAGTTGTAATAAGCTAAAAGTAGACGTGCATCTGATGGAGAATTTTCATTAATTACAGTATTTGCATTAGCACGAATAGGAATCATAATCCATGACGAGAAGCCTAAAAAAACAAATAGAATTGCTAAAATTCCGGTATTTAAGTTTACAAGATTACGTTTTTGAGAAAATTTCAAACCAAAATAGAACAATCCAATAATAATCAAAGCAGCTATTATTGTACCACTATTAAATGGAAGCCCCATTGTATTTACAAAAAACACTTCAGCTTTTCCAAAAAATGCTAAAGTTGAAGGGAGTAACAATTTGAAGATGATAAGTAAAATTGCTGTTGAAATCAGGTTAGCATAAATAAAACCTTTGAGTGTTATCTTTTTGTAATTTTTAAAGTAATAAATCATCCCTAGTGCAGGAATAGTTAAAAGGCCCATAAAGTGGACACCAAATGAAAGACCAATAACAAAAGCGATCATTAGTAGCCATCGGTCACCCCTTGAAGTATTCATTTCTTCTTCCCATTTTAAACCCAACCAAAATAATATTGAAAGAATCAGCGTAGCCATTGCATATACTTCAGTCTCAACAGCGTTAAACCAAAAACTATCAGAAAAGCAAAACGATAATGATCCTACTGCAGCACTACCAAAAAAACCTATGTGATCTGGAATTGAATCTAAAGTTTTAAAAAAGGGAAGTTTTTTTAATAAAAGTGTTAGCGTCCAAAAAAGAAATAGAATAGTAAATGCTGATGAAAAAACAGACATATAATTCACCATCAAAGCAATTTTTTCTGGTCCTGAAGCAAATAAGGCAAAAAAGGCACCCATCATTTGAAAAAATGGTGCTCCAGGGGGGTGTCCGACTTGAAGTTTAGCGGAGGTTGAGATATACTCTCCTGCATCCCAAAAACTTGCAGTTGGTTCAACTGTACTTCCAAATGTAAATAGTGCTATTGCAAAAACTGACCATCCAAAAACCAGATTCCAAATTCGATATGATGCATTAGTGTTTTGCATTGATTTTTTTTACGAATTTAATGATTAATAGAGGAAGAGAAAATGAATTTTGGATTGTATGGTTTTTTTAATAAAACTTGGTGTAAAAAAAACTTTCATATAAATTTGCAGCTCAATTGGCCTATGGTGTAACTGGCAACACGTCTGATTTTGGTTCAGAAGAGTCTAGGTTCGATCCCTAGTAGGCCAACTATTTCGAGTCCAACTACATTTTTTTATTTAAAATAATAGAAGGCCTCAAAAATCAACCGTTATTTTCCTATTTAATTTTTTTTAGTTTTTATTGAATCTAAATATTTTCTATTCATAAAAAAACCATCTTTTATAACCGCACTTATTTTCCTTGTGTTCTTAATATCAATCAAAGGATTCTGATTTAAAATTATCAGGTCAGCGATATAATTTGGTTTTATCCTTCCTAAGGAGTCTTGAAGATTGAAATATTTTGATGGATTTATTGTAGCCGCCTTCAAAGCCTCCAAATTAGTTAGACCCGAGTTGGTTAATTCTTCAATTTCTTGATGTAAACTTAAACCAGGTACCAAAAAACCAATTGGAGTATCTGTTCCTGCCATAAATGTAATTCCCTTTTTGTGCATATATTTCACCATACTAGATTGCCATTTGGTGAAATCCATTCTTTCCTTATCTTCATTATCTTCCAATTGACTGATAGTTTTTCTCCAATTTTCTCCAATATTTTTTGGAAGAAGATTTAAATAAGAATCATATTGCTTTGATTTATAACTTTTCGAGGCAAAGTTTTTATAAAGTTTCAGAGTGGGAATTTGCCATGTGTCATTTTTTGCCAGGATATCTACCACATTTTTAATTTTGGAAGAATCAAGATTATAAATAGACCTCATACGTTGTTTATTGTGCAACAAGGACCTTAGACTGGCGCCCCTTAAAGCAGATTTATTCTTTAAAATTGCTTTTCTTTCTTTTAAAAGATCATTGGTCATTTTGGTCATTGAAAGTTCTATATTCCTAAAATGCTCTATACTGTTTAAACCAGAGCTAGATGCAATTTCTACATTTATGCTAAGAGGTACATGGCCTGTAAGTTTTAAATTATTTTTTTTAGCTAACTCTGTTAGAAGTTTGAATTGTGACGGACTTAACATTTCATATGCTTTGAGAAAATCAACTTTATTTTCAATTAGCATTTCCACATTTTTTCTTAATTCATTATCATCAACATTTTTTATTGAGAGAACGGGATGAGTATGATCACTGCCATCATAAACATTAAATTTCCCGTCCAATAAAGGTCCTGCAATTTTTAAACGAGCTTTTGTTTTTGGATTTTCCAATGAATTTTGTTTATAGCTATTTACAAAATCAAAAGGCCCCCCAGTGTCCCTTAGACTTGTTATACCGTGTAATAAAAAAAGATCCATCATCGAATCGGCTAATTCTGTTTGATAAGCAAAATGCACATGTGCATCCCAAAGGCCTGGGATTAAAAATTTAGCCTCACCATTAAATATTTTATTTTTCTTAGAAACTTTAATTTCATTTGAATTAAAAATTTCGGTTATTTTATTTTTAGTAATGACGAGGGTCTTGCTACTACTAAGACCATCAATGGGGTCAATTATGTTAATATTTTCAATGACATAGGAGTTTTCAAAAAAAATAGTTTCTTCTGAGCAAGAAAAAATGAATAACGAAAAAAAAAGAATAAATTTTTTCATGGAAAAGACATCTTGTTTAATTTGTTATTAGTTAAATATTAAGTTTTTTTAGCTCTGAAACAGCATGATCTACCGCTCTTGCAGTAAAAGCCATGTAAGTCAAAGACGGATTTTGGGTTCCTGAGGAAGTCATAAAAGCGCCATCTGTGACAAACACATTTTTGACAGAATGTATCTGATTGTATTTATTCAATACAGATGTTTTAGGATCACGACCCATTCGTGCTGTTCCCATTTCATGGATTCCTTTTCCAATCGGCGCGTTTGAATCATTAATAGTCACATCTTTACAACCAGCGTTTTCAAGCATTTCAGCTGCCTGAATTTTCCAATCTTCCTTCATCTTTTTTTCATTCTCTTTGAATTCAGCATCAAAAACTATTTTGGGTAAACCATAAGAATCAATTTTATTATAATCTAAAAACATACGATTTTCGTGATAAGGTAATACTTCTCCAAAGCCTCCCATCCCGATACTCCAGCCTCCAGGTTCTAAAATAGCATTTTTAAAATCAGAACCATAACTGAGTTCTTTAATTGCTTTTGACCAATCTCCTCTACTTGCACCTCCTTGATATCCATAGCCCCTTATAAAATCTAAATTTTTTGATTTTCCTCCAATGTTTCTAAATCTTGGTATGTAGAATCCATTCGGTCTTCTGCCATAATAATAACGATCTTTATAACCTTCATACTTTCCTGATGCACCACTTCCTAATTGGTGGTCCATAATATTATGTCCTAATTCTCCAGAATCATCTCCAAGACCATTGGGGAATCTATCTGATTTAGAATTCATTAAAATAGCAGTGGAAGCCATTGATGAGGCACATAAAAAAATAATTTTCGCTTTAAATTCAGAAATTTCTTTTGTAACTGTATTAACTACTCTTACTCCTGTAGCTCTCTTTTTGTCTTTATCATAAATTACCTCTGACACAACTGAATTTGGACGTAATGTTAGTTTACCAGTTTTTTCTGCTTCAGGAATGGTAGACGAGTTAGAGCTAAAATAAGCGCCGTAGGGACAACCTCTGTCACACCTATTTCTATATTGACAAGCTTTTCTTCCTGATCCATTTTTAGTTCCTTCAGTTATATGAGCAACTCTACCAATGGTCAAAACTCTATCGGTGTAATTTTTTGCTATAGATGATTGTAATTCTTTCTCTACACAATTCAGTTCCATAGGTGGCAAAAACTCACTGTCAGGGAGTTGAGGAAGGTTTAGAGCCTCACCACTTACTCCAATAAATTTTTCAACATAAGAGTACCATGGTGCAATCTCTTTATATCTTACCGGCCAATCAACGGCTATACCATCTCTCAAATTTGCTTCAAAATCATCATCACTCCATCGATATGTTTGTCGTCCCCAGATTAAAGAACGACCACCTACCTGAGTTCCTCTGATCCAGTCAAAGGGTTTAATCTCATCGTAGTCATATTCTGAATCCTTATTGTAAAAATGTCTATTGCCCTCGTGAATCCCCCACCTTTTTTGTTTATTGTAGTTTTTTAATTCCTCTTGAGTAGTTCTTCCGCCGTGTTTTACATCCCATGGATCAAGATTCATTGTAGGGTAATCTTCGATATGCTTAACCAATCGTCCTCTTTCTAGAACCAATGTTTTTAATCCCTTTTCACAAAGTTCTTTAGCCGCCCAACCACCACTTATTCCAGATCCAACAACTATGGCATCAAATTTTTTATTCATTCTAGTTTCACTAAATCAGATATTAAATTAGTTGTTTTCACTCTAAAATAGGGAATATTTAGAATTTTGCTCAATTAGACTTAAGATTATTTCAGTGATCTTATTTCTTCTTTTATTTTGGGGATTAACATTGGAGGCATACTCAAACTACTAATGCCTATATCAATAAATTCATTTAAGTAATTTATATTAGAAGCTAGTTCCCCACAAATGCTAATTTCTTTTTTCTTGGAAATTACCTCTAAAGCAAAATTCCGAATTAGTTTTAGGACACTTTGATTACCAGATTCAATATAATGTGAAACATTTTTGTTTGTGCGATCTGCAGCCATCAAAAATTGAGCAAGATCATTAGTTCCAAAAGAAAAGAAATCTGCTTTTGAAATAAAATCATTAGGGTTTAAGGCTACATTTGGAACTTCAACCATAATTCCAATAGGAGGTAATTTTTTAATGATCTCACCTTGTTGATTTAACTCTTTTTGTTCCTTATGAATTGCAGTTATAATTTTATCCAAGTCATTGGAATTTGTAATCATTGGGCAAAGAATTTTTATATTAAAATCTTTAGAAAGTTTTAAAAAAGCTCTTATTTGTGGTTTTAAAAGAGTGTCATAATAAGAAAAACCTAAACGAAGCGCTCTTTGACCCAAAGCTGGATTTTCCTCATTTTGTAAAGGCAGGTAAGAAACCTTTTTATCACTTCCAAAATCAATAAGTCTTAAAGTGTGAGTTTTTTCAGGTAAGTTGTTTAGAATTTTAGAATAAAGTTCAAATTGTGATTTTTCATCTGGCATTTTATAACTTTCAAGAAAGCAAAGTTCAGTTCTCAATAATCCGATCCCATCAGCGCCAAATCTTTTTGCTTGTACAGCATCATCTAGTGATCCAACATTTGCCATAATTTCAACTTTTTTACCAGAATTTGTAATTGCTTCATATTTTGACTTGATGAGTTGATTTTTATTTATAGATTTTTCCTTTAAAATCTCTTTCTCAAATTTTTGACTAATCTCCTTTTCAGGATTTATATGAATGCATTTATTTTTGCTATCCAGTATTATTTTATCTCCGTTTCTGACAATATTAACTACATTTTTTACTCCCAATATATAGGGAATACCTAATGCTTTGGCAATAATTGATGAATGATCTGTAACTCCACCTTCCGTTGTAATAATGCCTAATAAGTTTGTTTGATTTATCTCTGCAATTTGACTAGGGTCTATCTTTTCAGCAATAACTATTGAGGGATTGTTAACTTTAGAAGTAACATTTTCATCACCTAGTAACGATTTTAAAACCATATCCGAAAGCATTTTTAGATCTTCGGCTCTCCTATTGAGATACTCATCATCAAGGCTTTCTAACTCAGAAATAAAATTTCGAGTTACTTGATAATACGAATATGCAGCGTTAAAATTTTGTTTTTTTATTAAGTCTCTAGTCTGATCCAAAACTTCTGGATCGTTAATAATGCTGTTAAATGCTGTGTAAATTTCAAGTTCTTTTTCCGAAAGGTTTACAGAAAGATTTACTTTTTGAGAATCTATTTTTTTTATTGTCTTATCTATAGCTTTTTTTAAGTTACTTATTTCATTCTCTGAATTAATGCCAGTTTGTTTTTTAATCTCAATAGGATCATCGGAGTATAATATCTGTGCCTCACCAATAGCTAATCCCCAACTTGCTACTATTCCTTGAAGTGTTTTGATAGTCTACTCTTTGAAATTATTTTTAATGTATGATACTAAAGCTTCGTGTGCTTCTTTTTCGTCACTTCCTTCAGCTATAAGCATAATTTGGTCCCTAGATTTAACCCCGAGAGTCATTAACGATAATGTGCTCTTCGCACTTACTTTTTTACCATTAAATTCTACAAAAATATCAGAATTAAATGTAGAGGCTTTTTTCGCAAATAAAGAGGCTGTTCTTGCATGAAAACCAATTTCGTCCTCAATATTTATTGAAAAACTAATCATCAAACTATTTTTTAATTAACAATTCTGCTTTGTCCATAATAAGACTAGGTTTTCGCAAAGCCTCATTCACACTTACATCCAAAATGTTTTTCCCTTTAAAACGATCCTTACCTGAGATAGAAACCATTTTTGCAATTATGACAACATCCGCTTGTTCAATTTGTTCTTTTGAGATCTTCACTGGAATTTTATGCCCTCCTTGTTCTTCTACACATATTTCGTGACCTCTGATTTTGGCTTCTTTTTTTAAAGCTAAAGCTGCCATTTTACTGTGTGCTACTCCAGCTAGGCAAGCTGTAATTAACGCAATTTTCATAATTATTTATTTAGGTTTCATTTAATTCATTTTCTGCCGCATCGAGCGCATCAATATCTCTATTACTAATGCTTTTTAGAAAATTTGCTGTCAGTGCAGTAACTAGAGAACCAATTACTACACAAATAACAAAGATTAATGGCTTATCATAAAAAAACCATTGTGCAATTCCCAAGACAGGAGTACTTAACTCTAATAAAAAAATACCAGCGATAGTACCTCCAATCGTGCACCCCAAAACAGTAGCTATTGTTACACGTACAATGTCACCCACTGCTAGTGGGATTACAATTTCAGTAAACCCCCCAATTATTGAATATATCCAGGAACTCTTCGCATAATTACGCTCTACTTTTGTATAAAGTTTTGGTTTTAAAAATGTTGCTAAACACATTCCAAGAGGAGGTATGATAACAATACTTCCACAAATTCCTAATGGTACATATAAATCTAAATCCATAACTGCTGTTGCAAAGGTACTTTGAGTCTTACTAAATGGACCTCCGTAATCAATACCTCCCAAAAATCCCATAACTGCCCCCATAATTGCTGAGCCCTCTTCGCCTAAATTAGAAAGGAAAGAGGAAATAACTTCCATAAGCCAGGCAATTGGCGGACCAAGGAGATATACCATAAAGACTACTACTATAAGTGTACTAAAAACTGGAGCTATAAATCCCCAGGTGCTCTGAAGTATTTCTGGAAGTTCTAGTTTCATAAGCATGTAGGTAGCATAACCTACTAAAATCCCACCGAGTAGTGCTCCTAGATAACCTGTATCAATTTGTTGGGCTAAAACACCTACTATGAATCCAGGAGCAATACCTGGAGTATCACTAATACTGTATGCTGTGTAGGCAGCCATAATAGGAACAAAATAAGTTAAGCCTATCGTGCCAACATCTTTAAATATTTTCCAAATAGAACCATCTTCGTAACTTCCGCCTCCCAATACAGCTAGACTTCCTACCATACCACCTATAAGAAGAATTGGCAGCATATAGGAAACTCCAGTTCTAAAGTGAGTTCCAGTTTCTCTAAAAATATTTCCTGTTTCTTTCCAAAAATCCATAGTATATAATTTATTGAAATGTTTTTGAAATTTCTTCGACAGATTTTGCTTCTTCCCAAGACTTTCTCACTTTTTCCTCTAATGCTAAGCTAGCTATCTGAGACATCAAATCTATATGAAGATTATCTTCCTTTTTATTTGAATCTGGTATTGCAAGAATTAATATAAATTTAACTTCATCATCATTTTTATCCCATTCCAAACTAACGGTTCGGCAAAAACCGAAGCTTACTTTTTTAACCGCTTTTGAAATCGCATGAGGTATTGCAATATTATAACCACAATAAGTCGACAATAATTCTTCACGTTTTAAAACAGCATCAAAATATTCTCTTTTGTCAGATAAACATCCTTTATCGTCTAATTTGTTTACAAGAAAATTTAAAGCGTGAGATTTATTTTTTAATTCTGAGTTAAGCTCAATAAAAGCTGGAGAAAGCAGATTCATTTTTTAAAATTTAATGTTGGGCTTTTTCAATAGCATTTCTACATTTTATCATCGCCTTTTGAATTCCATCAGGATCTTTAAAAATGGCGGATGATAGAACTACTACATCTGGATTACATGAAATAAGAGGATTTAAATTATCTGCCCTTATTCCACCATCGATAGCAATTTCACAATTTGGATTTTTTTCGTCAACTAGCTTTCTTGCTCTTTGTAAAAGATCCAAGCATGATTTTCTCCAACCCCAATTATCTTTACCATCGGTTTCATCTACCCCATGAACTACAACGTGTAATCTATCAATATCATAAATGGACTCTTCAACAAATGAGAGTGGGGTATAAAGACCTATTGTTAGTCCGATCTTCATATTTCTTTCCCTGCACCAATTTATTATGTAAGCAAGGGGAGCCCCAATGAAATGTTCAGCAGGTATTATTAGCATGTTTGTTCCCACTTCAGCTAACTTGTCAATAAATAATATATCACAAGTTTTAGTATAAATATGACATTCTATGGGTAGTTTAGTTTGCTTTCGAATTCCACTAATTATTTGATGTCCACCCATAAGTTGCATATTTTTTAAATCATGCATATCAGCTGCATCTGAGTGAATGTAATCTGCTCCAGCCACTGTGACTTGCTTTACTAAATCTGCAATATTTCCATAGTCGACATGTGCTAATCCAGCAGCTATTTTGATTTTTCTCATTGATATTTTATTCTTCGATACTTTGACTCATTATACTTAATATTTTCTCACTATTTTTTGGATCTAACTTTTTCAATAAAGGATGAGAAAGAATTTCTTCTTGTTCATTTAAAGTAATTGCAGCACGAGATTTTGATCTAATTAAATCAGTAGTTTTTAATAATCCAATTACTTCATTAGTTAGTGCCTTTGGAGTTTTTTCTATTCCTAGGTAAGAAGCAATATTTATGAATTTTTCTGCAGCAATTTTTTCCTTGTATTCTAGGAATGCTGGGTAAACAATAGCTAGAGTTTCACCATGAGCTATTCTCTGACATATTCCACCTATTATTTCACCTAGTGGATGAGGTAAATCTGCACCACCATTTGATAAGCATATACCAGCGGCTGTATCCGCCCAAGCTAATTTTGTTCTATATTCAATAGAGTCAGGTTTTTGAATTGCTTTTGGTAAATATTCAACAACTAGTCGAATTGTTTCGAGAGAAAGATATTCTGTTAAAGGAGATGTCCTTTTTCCTAGGTAGCTTTCAAAAGCATGAGTAAAAGCATCAAAACCTGTTGCAGCTGTTATCCTAGAAGGAACAGAAAGCATCAATTTAGGATCTATTATTGCAACTTTAGGAAAGAGATCTCTATGAAAAAGTGTAATTTTTTCTTTGTTTTTAGTATCACTTACAACCGCTGCTTGAGTACACTGTGATCCAGTCCCTGAAGTTGTTGAAACTGCAATAAATGGTAGACTTGAATTTTTTGAGGCAACATATTCAAAAGGATGATTATAGTTTGAAAAAGCATTATTCCAGTCGACTATCCCATTTGATTCATATAATAATGCAATTAATTTTGCAGAGTCCATTACTGATCCACCACCTACACCTAAAACAAAGTCTACTTTATTTTCACTTGCAATTTTAACCCCCCTATTTATTCCTTCTAGAGTTGGATTAGGGACAATCTCATCAAAAAAACTTACAGAAACACCTGTAGAATCAAGTAGAGTTTCAATTTGTTTGTAAATAGCCTTTAAACTTCCGTCTTTAGGCCGAGATACTAGCAAACATTTTTTACCATAAAGTGGCGCAATTTGCTTTAAATTTTTAAGACTTCCACTACCAAAAATAAGTTTAGTGGGGGTGAAAAAATTAAATGATGAAGTATCCATGTTTCTTATTTTATGCTATCATCTCAAACTTTGCAGTAAAATGACGTAAACTAATAATAGGACCTTCATAGGTAAGTTTTAATCCCTTCATTTTATCTCTCCTTTTAAAAACATCTTCAAGAGCATTAATTACAACATCCATATGTCTATTTGTGTAAACTCTTCTTGAAACTGTGAGACGTACTAGTTCTAAATCAGGGAAAATTATCTTTCCAGTTTCTTTATCTTTTTTTGAAAAAGCACAGGAACCTAGCTCAACACCCCTAACACCAGCTGTTTTATATAATTCTATTACTAGAGCTTGACCAGGAAATTCTTTTTGAGGAATGTGGGGATAAAATTTTTGTGCATCAATATATACTCCATGTCCACCCGTAGGAAGAATAATAGGGATTCCTCGTTTAAATAATTCTTCCCCAAGATATTGAACTTGTTCTATTCTATATTTAAGATATTCTTCATCAATTCCTTCTTGCAGTCCAATCGCTAGTGCTTCTAGATCTCTTCCACTCATACCTCCATAAGTAACAAAACCTTCGTTGATAATTGCCAATTGATTAATCATTGGAAATAATTCTTCGTGTCTTGTACAAATGAATCCCCCTATGTTTACTAATCCATCTTTTTTAGAACTCATTACACATCCATCTGCATAAGAGAATAATTCTTTGGCAATTTCTTTAACCGATTTATTTTCATATCCTTTTTCTCTTTTTTTTATGAAGTAACAATTTTCTGCAAATCTTGCAGCATCTATCATTAAAGGAATATTATTTGCTTTAGCTATTGATGAAACGCTCCTGATATTTTCCATCGAAACGGGTTGTCCTCCATTTCCATTTGATGTAACTGTAATTATAATGAGTGGAATATTTTGGCTTCCCTTTTCTGAAATAAATTTTTCAAGTTTTTCCAAATCCATATTTCCCTTAAATGGATAAGGATTTGAATTAGCCGTTCTGCCTTCTTCAATTATGAGATCTACAGGTATTGATCCTGCAATTTCTGAGTGACCTTTAAAACTGTCAAAATGTAAATTACCCAATATATACCCTCCTTTGGAAGCGTAAAGTTGGGACATTATGAAGTCTGCAGCTCTACCTTGATGGGTAGGTTGAACATATGGGAAACCCATTATGTCTTGGACTGAATCTCTGAGATGATAAAAACTTGAACTTCCAGCATAAGACTCGTCACCTGTCATTATCCCTCCCCATTGCTTACTACTCATCGCCGAAGTACCACTGTCTGTCAACATGTCTATAAATACATTTTCTGCAGGTATTTTAAAAATATTGAAATCTGCTGCTTTAACTAGTTTCTCTCTTTCTTCTCTTGTGGTTTTTCTTATGGGCTCCACCATTTTTATTCGAAAAGGTTCTGCATCGTCAAGAAAGTTCATATGACATTAATATTAATTACACATTTATTGGCAACTAAAATTACATTTTTCTCGCTTTTTGATAGCTTTTTTTAATTAATTTTAAATTTTTCGCAGATGAAAAGACGTAATTTTTTAAATCAAATTGGACTTTTAGGTGGGATATCACTCGCAGGGCTTTCAATCGAAGCATGCAATTCATTTTCTAAATATAAAATGGGTCTTCAGCTTTTTAGTGTTCGTGATGCTATGGAAAAAGATCCAATTGAAACCCTTAAAAAATTAAAATTAATGGGATATGAAGATTTTGAAACTTATGGTTACGATCCAAATACTAATAAAATTTACGGTTTAAATATTTCTGATTTCAGTCAAATTTTAAAGGATCTAGGTCTTTCAACCACTAGTGGTCATTTTGGATTTTCTGATTATTTTAATTCTAATGAAGATAAACTTAAGTGGTTTGTTGATAGTTGCATAGAGGCATCTAAAAAACTTAAAGCATCCTATATAACTTGGCCGTGGGTACACCCCGATCAGCGTAATTCAGAAAGTTTCAAAATTTTAGCAAACAAGCTGAATCGGATCGGAGAACAAGTAAATTCTGCTGGTTTAAAATTTGCGTATCATAATCATGGGTATGAATTCGAAGATTGGAACGGAACAACAGGTCACGAAATCTTAATTAGAGTAACAGATCCAGATTTTGTCAAACTCCAGATGGATATGTATTGGGTTGTACATTCAGGGAAAACTCCAAAAGAGCTGGTTGACCAACACTCAGGACGTTATACGATGTGGCATATAAAAGATATGGATAAAATAACAAGAGATTATAGTGAATTGGGTAATGGATCAATTGACTATGCTAAAATTCTTCCTGATTCTGAAAAAAGCGGATTAGAATATTATTACATAGAGCAAGGGGGTAATTTTAAATATAATTCAATGAAAAGTGCAGCAACATCTGCAAAATTCTTTAAGAAAAATCTTCAAAACCTAATATAATTTTTTTTATTTTACTTTAAAAGCTCCTTTCAAATAAGTTCTTGCTTTTCCACCGATCAATACTCGATCTCCCCTGTTATGACATAATAATTCCCCACCTCGCTGAGATAGTTGTTTAGCTTGCATTTCCTCTTTGTTTAATTTTTTTGCCCAGTAAGGTATCAAAGAGCAATGTGCAGAACCAGTCACAGGATCTTCAAGTAAAGTAGCTCTTGGAGTGAAAAAACGAGAAACAAAATCAACATTATCTCCTGGTGCTGTTATTATAACTCCACCAGTACCAAGATCTAAAGTATCAAAAATATTTCTTTCAATTTGAATATTTTTTACATCTTCCAAGTTTTCATAAACTAAAACAAAGTCCCTTGATTTAAAAACCTCTTGTGGTTTTTTACTTAAAGATTTTTCTAAATTCAATGGAAGTTCAGCTTTTACTGGCATTCGAGAAGGAAAATTCAAAAAATAATAATCTTTTTCAACATTAACACTAACCTTTCCACTAAGAGTCATAAAAATTAGGTTTGACTCAGGATTTTGTAAATGTTTTTTTATAACATGAGCAGTTGCAAGAGTAGCATGTCCACAGAGGTCCATCTCTAGGTCAGGAGTAAACCATCTTAAATGAATTGTGTCTTTATCTTGAACGAAGAAAGCAGTCTCAGGCACTGCATTTTCTTTTGCTATATTTAAAAGTATTTCGTCTTCTAACCATTTGTCTAAAGGAACCACGCAAGCCGGATTTCCTTTAAAAATTGAAGTGGTGAATGCATCAACTTGATAAACAGAATAGGTCATTGTTAAATATAATTACTTTTTGAATCTTATTGGAAAGAACTCAATCAAATCCATGTATACCTTGAACGGTCGTGTATTTTAAAGTAAATTTCTTTTCTGGATTAATAATTTTATAAGCAGCTTGAACGGCAAGTGTTGCCTCGTGAAAACCACATAAAATCAGCTTCAATTTTCCTGGGTAAGTGTTGATATCTCCAATAGCAAATATTCCTGGAATATTGGTCTGGTAGTCAATCGTATTATCAACTTTAATTGCATTTTTCTCAATTTCTAAACCCCAATCAATAATAGGTCCTAATTTTGGAGACAAACCAAATAGTGGTAACCAAAAATCAACTTTAATAACCTTATTATTTCCATTTTTTTGTTCTATTTCAATTTCTGACAACACTTTGTCTCCTTTTAGGCCTACCACCTCAGCATGAGTATATAATTCTAATTTACCTTCATTTTTCAATTCAAATATTTTCTCCACTGAATCCTTATGAGCTTTAAATGATTCACTTCTGTGAACTAATCCGACTGATGTATTACTTTGATTTGCAAAAAATATCGCCCAATCTAAAGCTGAATCTCCACCACCCGAAATAAATACTTTTTTTCCTATAAATAAATCAGGTTCTTTGACAATGAATTCAACCCCTTTTCTCTCAAATTGTGTTAAATTTTGAATTGTTGGTTTTCTTGGTTCAAAGCTTCCTAAACCACCAGCTATCATTACAACAGGAGCTATATGTTCTGTCCCCTCTCTAGTTGTGACAATAAAACATCCATCTTTTTGCTTTTTTATTTTTTCAGCCCTTTCACCAAGAGTAAAACCTGGTTTAAAGGGTTTGGCTTGCTCCATTAAATTGTCAACAAGCTCACCAGCCAAAACAGTTGGGTAGCCAGGGATATCATAGATTGGTTTTTTTGGATAGATCTCTGAAAGTTGTCCTCCAGGATTTGCAATTACGTCAATTAAATGACATCTGAGTTTCATAAGGCCAGCTTCAAAAACTGCAAAAAGGCCAACTGGACCAGCGCCAATAATAATAATGTCTGTTCTAATCATAGCTTTAACCAAAATTCAAATTTCGTGAGTATTTATTGAAATAACTAATCTTAAATTCTATAGACCGCTTATGTAACTCCCAAGCGTGTCTTTGAACTGAAAACCTTCAAGAGTTCTATATTTATTTAAACGCTTGTTGGCTTCAAGTCCCCAAAGAAGAAATTCCATCATAAAATAGATATCATCTTTTTCACATTTAGGGTGATGTTTTTTTATAATATTTTGGATATCTGGAATCATTTCTAGGGTGTCCCTATATGCACTCTCACTTAAGGTGTCCTCCAGAAAGATTTCATTATCACTTAAAAACCATCCTAAAAGTTTATCATATGGGCTTTTTTGATCTTCCTTTTCAAGTTTTTTAATCTCAGGGAAATAAGAAGGAAAAAGTGTTTTGCATGCCTCAGAAATTAAATGATAGGAAATTTGTTCTGCGCCTTCCTGCTCTCCTTCATATACTAATTCGACTTTTCCATTAATGGATGGAATAATTCCTAAAAAATCTGCCATACGAATACATGTATTTTTTTCTCCATTAATTAAAATTCTTCGCTCCGCAGTACTTATTAGATTTTCAAATGCTGTAATACTCATCCTTGTACTAACTCCACTTTTGGAATCAACATAATCGCTTTTACGTGCTTCAAAACTTATCTGTTCAAGAATGTCTCTTGCCAACTCAGGAACATGAATTTTTGTTTTGTTGGTGTTTTTAATATTTGCTTCTTGTTTTGTAATTGCTTTAGCAATTTCGATCGAGTGTGGATAATGTGTTAAAATTTGTGAACCAATTCTATCCTTAAGTGGAGTTACAATGCTACCCCTATTGGTGTAGTCTTCTGGGTTGGCAGTAAATATGATTTGTGTTTCAATGGGAAGCCTCAATTTAAATCCACGAATTTGAATTTCTTTTTCTTGTAAAATTGAAAAAAGCGCTACTTGGATTCTTGCCTGTAAATCGGGTAATTCATTTAAAACAAATATACATCTATGGGCTCGAGGTATCATGCCAAAATGTATAACACGTTCATCAGCATAAGAGAGTCTTAAGTTAGCTGCCTTAATTGGGTCTACATCTCCAATTAAGTCAGCAACAGTAACATCTGGTGTGGCAAGTTTTTCAAAAAAGCGATTATCACGATGTAGCCATTTAATTGGAGTTTGCTCCCCTTTTTTAGAAATTAATTCTTTAGCCTCCTGACTAATTGGTGAAAGAGGACAATCATTTATTTCAGAACCATCTACTATGGGTATCCACTCGTTTAATAATTCGGTCATTTGACGAGCTATTCGAGTTTTAGCTTGTCCTCTTAATCCAAGGAGATTTATATTATGTCCAGATAATAAAGCTCTCTCGATATCAGGGATTACTGTATTTTCATACCCAATTAATCCCTCAAATGTACGTAAACCTTTACTTAGGCGTTGTCTCAAATTACCAGCTAATTCTTGCTGTATGGTTTCTGATTTATAATCAGTTTTTCTTAATTCTCCTAATGTTGTAATTTTTGGTGAATCCATATTTGTAGTTCTTATTCTAGTTTTTTTCTTCTGTTTTTATTGTAATCCTCGAAAATCATTTGTCCTAGACCTTTCAAACCAGTAAAGAAGGCTTTTCCTTTATTAATTTCTGTGAATGTGCGAACGAATTGTTTAAGATAAGGGTCTTGGGCTATCATGAAAGTTGTTATAGGAATTTGTAGTTTTTTTGCTCGCCTAGCCATGTTGTAGCATTTTTCTACAATACTTTCATCTAATCCAACACTATTTTTATAGTAATTACCATCAGGCATTTTTAAACAACTCGGTTTGCCATCAGTTATCATAAAAATTTGTTTATTAGTATTTTTCTTTCTTCTAAGTAAGTCCAGAGCCAGCTCAAGTCCAGCAACCGTATTAGTATGATAAGGACCGACTTTCAAGTATGGTAATTCTTTTAAAGAAATTGGCCATGCATCATTACCGAATACGAGTATATCAAGTGTATCTTTAGGATATTGGGTTGTTATCATTTCAGCTAGAGCCATAGCTACTTTTTTAGCGGGTGTAATACGATCCTCACCATAGAGTATCATACTATGACTTATATCTATCATCAATATTGTGCTCATTTGAGTTTTAAAGAAATTATCTTCAACTACAAGATCATCATGTTGAATCGAAAAGTCATTACTTATTGACCTAATCTGAGCATTTTTTATACTTTGGGTTATATCGATTTTTTCTAATGGGTCTCCAAATTGGTAAGCCTTATATTCGCCTGTATTATCTTCTCCTTGACCTATTTTTTGTGTTTTGTGATTTCCTGTTTTAGATTTTTTTAATTTTCCAAAAATCTGTTTAAGGGCGTGTTCTCTGAGAAGCTTTTCGGTTTTTGGGGTTAACGACAATCCCTCTCCATTACCACCTTTTTGATTATTTTGTTTTATATATGATTTTTTGAGCAAGTCCTCAATGAAATCGTCAATTGTATAGTCTTCATCTGTAAGCTTATATTCTTTATCAAGTTCTCTGAGCCAATCTATAGCCTCATCAAAGTCACCGGAAGTATGAGTAATGAGTTCCTTAAAGATTTCGAATAAACGTTCAAAGGGGGTCTGAACTTTTTTTTGATGTTTAGTAAAACTGATCCCAGTACCCAAAGATTGTAATTTCATAGCCGCCAAAAATACAATTTTTTTAATCTAGAAATTTAAATTCCAATTTAATTTCCAAAACTCTTACCAAACAATTAGGTAATTAATAAATTAAATCAATAAAAATTTTAAAATGTGAAAAATTAGAGAAGCATAATTTCAAATTTCTAATCGAAAACTAAAATTGGTCATTTTAACAAATTCCCTTATATTTGAAACAAATTAATGAAGCAAACCAAGGAGACTAAAAGTCCCCTTTTTTTTTATATGAGTTTACGTTTAAAGGTAGAGAACTTATTGTCAGAAATATTAGATGAAAATCCTTCACTTTTCTTGATCGAACTTAAATTAGGAATTGACAATACTATAAGTATTATCCTTGACGGTGATAACGGAGTTACTTTAAATGATTGTATCAAAATAAGTAGGTTTATTGAGCATCATTTAGATAGAGATGATGAAGATTTCTCTCTCGAAGTTACATCCTCAGGGGTTGGTAATCCTTTAAAAAATAGCAGGCAATTTTTAAAGAACATTGGCAGAAAACTTGAAGTCGAATTATTAAATGGTTCTTCATTACAGGGTTTGTTAGATACAGCTGATGATTTAGGATTTACTTTGAAATGGAAACAAAGAGAACCCAAACCTGTTGGTAAGGGTAAGATAACAGTAGAAAAAATTGAGAAACTGTCTTATGATGAAGTTATTAAAACAATTGTATTAGTATAAAGTAATATTTAAAATGGAAAATTTTGCCTTAATTGATTCTTTTTCAGAATTTAAAGATGACAAACTAATTGACAGAGTAACATTAATGGTTATTTTGGAAGATGTATTTAAGAATACTCTAAAACGTAAATTTGGATCTGATGAAAATTTCGATATTATCATCAACCCAGATAAAGGAGATTTGGAAATCTGGAGAAACAGGGTTGTAGTAGAAAACGGAAAAGTTGAAGATCCAAATCAAGAAATTGAACTCAGCGAAGCACAGAAAATTGAACCTGACTTCGAAGTTGGAGAAGATGTGTCTGAAGAGGTAAAGCTAATTGACTTAGGAAGAAGATCAATTCAATATTTGAGACAAAACCTTGTCGCCAAAATTTTTGAACATGATAGCACAAACATTTTTAAACAATTTAAGGATAGGGAAGGCGATTTATTTACTGCAGAAGTTCATCACATTAGAAACAGAGAAATTATCCTTTTAGATGACGACGGTAACGAAATAATACTTCCAAAAGATCGTCAGATTCCAAGTGATTTTTTTCGTAAAGGAGACAATGTGAGAGGTGTTATTGAGAGTGTTGAACTTAGGGGTAACAAGCCTAGAATTATACTATCAAGAACTTCACCGGTTTTTTTAGAGAAACTTTTTGAACAAGAAATTCCTGAAGTTTTTGATGGACTTATCACAATAAAAAAAGCTGTTAGAATTCCTGGAGAGAAAGCGAAAGTTGCTGTAGATTCATATGACGACAGAATAGATCCGGTTGGTGCTTGTGTTGGAATGAAAGGATCGCGTATTCATGGGATTGTAAGAGAGTTAGGAAATGAAAATATTGATGTTGTTAATTATACTAATAATCTTCAGCTCTTTATTTCTAGGGCACTGAGTCCTGCTAAAATCAGTTCACTTAAAATTGACGAAGAAAATAAACAAGTTGAAGTTTTTTTAAATCCAGAGGAAGTTTCAAAAGCAATTGGTAAAGGAGGTTCAAATATTCGCCTTGCAGGTAAATTAACAGGTTACGAAATCGATGTTTTCCGTGAAGGGGTTGAAGAAGATATTGAGCTTAAAGAATTTAGTGATGAGATAGAAGAATGGGTTATAGAAGAATTTAAAAAAGTAGGATTAGACACAGCGAAAAGTATTTTAGAACTAGAAAAAACAGATTTAATAAAAAGAACTGATTTAGAAGATGAAACAGTCGAGGAGGTTCTACGTATACTGAGAGAAGAATTTGAAGAGTAGGCAGCATAAATTTTTATTATTTTTATAGATTTTAATTGACAAATGGAAGATAACCCTAGCATTAGATTAAATAAGGTTTTGAGAGAATTGAACATATCTTTGGACCGGGCTGTGGAATTTTTGAATTACAAAGGAATAGAAATTGATGCTCGCCCGACCACGAAAATCAACACAAAAATCTATAAACTTTTATCGAATGAGTTTGAAACAGATAAATCTAAAAAAGTCGAATCCCATGAGGTAAGTGAGGAGAAAAGAAAAGAGAAGGAATCACTTCGAATAATACAAGAGAAAAAAGAACAAGACCGTTTAGTAAGAATTGCGAAACGCGAGGAACTCAAAACTAATCGAGTGGCACTTGAAAAGCCGAAAACATTAGGCAAAATTAATTTGAATGAATTAGGTAAAACCAAATTAAATAAAACCGACAAACAGTCTTCTGAATATCTTAACGACAACTCTGAAAAATCACAAACGGTTTCTCAAAAAAATGGGGATGTTCAAGTCAAACCTGAAGAAAATAGATCTATTGAAGATAAGACTGAGGATGAAGAAAAAGAAACCCTACAAACAAATTATAAAAAGCTCTCTGGACCAAAGGCGACCGGGCAAAAAATAAATTTAGAAGAAGTTTCGGAAAAGGAAAAAACTGTAGAAGACGCAAGAAAAAGAAAGCGAAAAAGAATAAATAAAGACATTAAGAGCCCAAAAGTTAGCGAAACATCTAAAAGGAAGACTAATCGCCCTACCCCTCAAAAAAAGGAAGAGCCATCAGATGAGGAAGTTCAAAAACAAATTCGTGAGACTCTTGAAAAACTACAGGGTAAATCATCTAAGTCTAAAGGGGCTAAGTACCGAAGAGATAAGCGGACTCAGCATAAACAAAAATCGGAAGAGGAGTTGGCTCAAATTGAAGCTGAGAGTAATGTTTTAAAAGTAACTGAGTTCATTACAGTAGGTGAAGTAGCAACTATGATGAATGTCACTTCCACCGAAATCATTTCCACATGTATGACATTAGGTATTATGGTAACTATGAATCAGAGGCTTGATGCTGAAACCCTAAGTATTGTGGCTGAGGAATTTGGTTATGAAGTAAGTTTTGAAAAAACCGAACTTGAAGAAAATATAGATGTAGAGGAGGAGGACATAAACGAAAACTTGGTCTCACGTGCTCCTATTGTTACTGTTATGGGACATGTAGACCACGGAAAAACCTCACTTTTAGATTTTATTCGGAAAGAAAATGTAATTGCTGGTGAGTCAGGAGGTATAACACAGCATATAGGGGCATATAGTGTAACCCTAGAAAATGATGAAAAAATCACTTTCCTTGATACACCAGGACATGAAGCATTTACGGCGATGCGTGCGAGAGGTGCTCAAGTCACTGACATTGCAATTATTGTCGTAGCTGCAGACGATAACATTATGCCTCAAACTAAAGAAGCAATTAGCCATGCACAGGCTGCAAACGTACCAATTGTTTTTGCTATCAATAAAATTGATAAACAAGATGCTAATCCAGATAAAATTAAGGAAGCACTTGCAGGAATGAATCTCATGGTTGAGGATTGGGGAGGAAAAATACAATCCCAAGATATATCAGCCATTAACGGAACGGGGATCAATGAGCTTTTGGAAAAAGTTCTTTTGGAAGCAGAGTTATTGGAATTAAAGGCAAATCCTGATAGAAAGGCTAAGGGAACTGTTGTTGAAGCCTTTTTGGATAAGGGTAGAGGCTATGTTTCCACCATTTTGGTTCAAAATGGGACGTTATGCATGGGTGATTACATTCTAGCAGGAAAACAAAGTGGAAAAGTTAAAGCTATTTTTAACGAAAGAGGAGTTAATTTAGATAAAGTCCCACCAGCTACTCCAGTTTCAATATTAGGGCTTGATGGGGCACCCCAAGCTGGTGATACATTCTTAGTTTTAAGTGATGAGAGAGAGGCTAAGCAAATTGCGGCTAAAAGAACCCAACTGCTTCGTGAACAAAATGTCCGGACCCAAAAACATATAACTCTTGATGAAATTGGTAGACGAATTGCCTTAGGTGAATTTAAAGAACTCAACATCATACTTAAAGGAGATGTTGATGGATCTGTTGAGGCACTGACTGACTCACTACAAAAACTTTCTACTGGTGAAATTGAGGTAAACATTATTCATAAAGGAGTTGGAGCTATAACTGAATCCGATGTGCTTTTAGCATCAGCATCAGATGCAATTGTAATTGGTTTTAATGTTCGTCCTATGGGTAACGCTAGATCTGTTGCAGAAAAAGAAGAAATTGACATCCGCTCTTACTCAATTATATACGACGCTATTAATGATGTTAAAGATGCAATGGAAGGAATGTTATCTCCAGAAATAAAAGAAGAAGTCACAGGGACAGTTGAAATAAGGGAAACATACAAAATATCAAAAATAGGTACAATTGCTGGCTGCATGGTTACTAGTGGAAAGATTCTTAAGAATTCAGGTATCAGAATTATACGGGAAGGTGTAGTGATTTATTCTGGGGACTTGGTTTCTCTTAAGAGATTTAAAGATGATGTTAAAGAAGTTGCAAAAGGGTACGATTGTGGTCTACAGATTAAAAATTATAATGATGTCAAAATAGGAGACGTTCTGGAGTGTTACCAACAAATCGCAGTAAAAAAATCTCTTTAGTTGTGAGTTTTTTTCAACAAAAAGGCTGAAGGGAAAACCTTTTTTAACGTATCTAAAGTTTTTAAACTTACTAATTTGTCCTTGAAATAACCAGCCTGTACTTTATAATTTGGAGTCTCAAAACTTAAATCAACTGGCAAGTGCGGGAATTCAGACTTACATTTTTCTAAAATTTCATTACCAGATTTTAGGTTTCCATAATATAATTGAAGAGTAAAATAGGTTTTTTCATAGCGCTCTCTGTCCAATGCAATTTTTATTTTTACAAGGCTATCAATTTTATCGTTTTGTTTAATGTTAATTTTTGCATCTTGAGAAAAAATAGAATAATTAAAAACAAAAAAAACCAATAAAAACAATGTATTTGAAAGATTATTTTCCATGTAACAAAAAAACAAAATTTTCTAGTTACTCTTTGTAAATTTAACAAACTATCTCCTTTATTTAGAATCAATATAAATTACGAAATTCTATAATCCTAAGCTATATAAAAAGCGGTCTATGACTTATTTTTGTTATGGATTTTAGATTTATGTTTTGGGGAATAATTTATACTCGAATTATAGAGAAGTTTTTTTAGGATTTTTTAGATCTCTATTTTTCTTTTTCGTCTTTATCGCTACCTCCTATAATTTTATTATTTCAGCTCAGGAACTAACCTCTGCAGACAATACTGCAGCAGTACAAGCTGGAAAGAAATTATTTAATGCGAATTGTGCTGCTTGTCATAAGTTGAATAAACGCGCGGTGGGTCCAGCACTCAAAGGTGTTTCAGGAAAATATGATAGAGAATGGCTATATAGTTGGATAAAAAATAGTACAGCAATGGTAAAATCTGGTGATCCACAAGCTGTTGCGGTATATGAAGAATATAATGGGTCTGTAATGACTTCATTCCCTCAGCTATCGAATTCTGATATTGACAATATTTTAGCTTACACTGATTATATTCCCCCGGCACCGGTTGCTATTGCAAGTAACTCAGCGGCATCAGTACCTGTCAGCTCATCATCAGGTATAAATAATACTGTAATTCTTATTGCTCTATCATTGGTATTCGGAATTCTTGTAGTAATGCTGTTTTTAGTTCAAAGAACATTGATGCGAATTGCAAAACTTAGTGGTGTAGACATAAAGCCCGAAGTGAAACCCAAAAGAACACCAATTTGGATGGCATTTGTTCAAAATCAATTTGTCGTTTTAACGGGGGTTATATTTCTATTATTAAGTAGTGCATATTTTGTATATGGATACTTTATGCAAGTTGGGGTTGATCAAGGATATATGCCGATACAACCAATACATTACTCGCACAAAATTCATGCCGGTGCAAATCAAATTGAATGTAAATATTGTCATTCATCTGCAAGAGTATCAAAACATTCGGGAATACCATCATTAAATGTATGCATGAACTGTCATCAAAATATTGCCGAGTACAATGGAGAAGAAGACCTAGAAAATGGATATACTAAAGATTTTTATACAAAAGAGATAAAAAAGCTTTATGCTGCTGTGGGGTGGGATGAAGAAAATCAAAAGTATACAGGTGAATCCCAACCAGTTAAGTGGATCCGTATTCACAACCTTCCTGACTTTGTATACTTTAATCATGCCCAACATGTTCAGGTTGGAGAAATAGAATGTCAGAAATGTCACGGACCTGTAGAAGAAATGGAAATCATGTATCAACATTCACCACTAACTATGGGTTGGTGCATAAATTGTCACAGAGAAACAAATATAAAAGTTGAAAGCAATGAATATTACGCGAAAATTCATGAGGCGCTTTCTAAAAAATATGGAGTAGAAAAATTAACTGTAGCTCAAATGGGAGGGCTTGAATGTGGAAAATGTCACTACTAAAATGCAAGTAAAAAGAGTCTATGGAATTAAATAAAACATATTGGAAAAGTATTGATCAACTAAATCCTTCAGATAAGGATTTAGATAAACTTGAGCAAAATGAATTTGTTTCAAAACTTCCTGAAAATTTTTCAGTTGACGAAAAAACACTTGATAAAAGCCCTACATCTAGAAGAGATTTTTTAAAATATGCTGGATTCAGCACAGCTGCAGCCACTATTGCTGCTTGTGAAGGGCCTATAATAAAATCAGTCCCATACGTATTTCAGCCCGAACAAATACGTCCAGGAATAGCTAATTATTATGCAACAACAATAGCTGACGGTTATGATTTTGCAAGCATATTAATTAAAACAAGGGAGGGGAGGCCAATAAAAGTTGAGAGTAATACAGATTCACCGGTCCTAGGTTCTGCCAATGCAAGAGTTCATGCATCAGTTTTGTCACTTTACGATTCTTTAAGACTTAAAGGTCCCTTACTCGAGGGTAGGGATATCACATGGGATAACTTTTATCGAGAAATAACAGCTGCACTTAATGGCTTATCATCATTGAATAAGAAAGTTATCATGATGACCCCTACATTAGCTAGCCCGACTTCGAAGAAGATTATTGATGATTTTGTAAAAGTTTTTCCCAATATTACTCATGTTGTTTACGATTCAATATCTACTGACTCTGCATTAAATGCTTTCGAAAAACATTATGGAATTCGAGCTTTAGCTGATTATGACTTTTCAAAGGTAGATACTATTGTTGGAATTGATTCTGATTTTCTAGGAGATTGGCAAGGTGGTGGATATGAAAAGGACTATGCTGAAGCTAAAAGGATCAAAAAGCGTAATAATAAGGCAGAAATGTTATGGCATATGCAGTTCGAATCTAATATGTCGCTTACTGGAGTTAATGCTGATCATCGTGTTCCTTGTACCCCAGCAGAACAAAAAAAAGTATTAGCATATTTGCATGATATAGTTAGAGGGGTTTCACCTTCTACAAGTTTACCTGCTCAGCTCGAAAAACAAGCAAAGAAAGCTGCAAATCGTCTGCTTAATTCAGGTACTAATGCAGTTATAGTTTCTGGTATTGATGATGAAGTTGCACAAAGCGCTGTTTTGGAAATAAATAGTTTATTAAATAGTAAAGCATTCCAGCCTGAAGAGCCAAAACTTATTCGTCAAGGTAACTCCTCGAAGGTTAATTCAGCAATAGACGATATTATAAATGGGAATGCCAGTGGCTTAATTACATTTGGGTTGAACCCTATATTTACAACTTTTAAAGGAGCTGAATTAAATGAAGCAATCAAAAATCTTGAATTTTCGCTAGCATTTACATCAAAAATGAATGAGACATCAAATGTCTCAAAATTTGTTGCTGCTACTCCACATTATCTTGAATCCTGGGGTGATTTTGAACTAAAGGCAGGGCATTTTACTCTATCTCAACCTACAATAAGACCTTTATTCAATACTCAGCAATTTCAAGATATATTATTAAAATTATCAGGCAAAACTTTTAAATATTACGATGCCATAAAAGAACATTGGAATTCAGATATTTTAGATGGAAGCTCCTGGAGTAAAGCTTTGCACGATGGTTATGCCATATCTAAAAAATCTATTCAAATAAGACGCCCAAATTTTGCTAATATCGATTTAACTTCTTTAAGAAATTCATCTGAAAAAAAGATGAGTTTAATTTTGTACAGTAAAATAGGTATGGGTGACGGACAACAAGCAAATAACCCCTGGTTGCAAGAATTTCCTGATCCCATTACAAGAGTCAGCTGGGATAATTATCTTACTATTTCTAAATATGATGCTGATTTAATTGGCCTTAAAAATATAAATACCTCTAATGGAGCATTGAATGGTAGTTATGCGAATGTGAAATTAGATGATAAAAACCTGAAAGTACCTGTAATTATACAACCAGGTCAAGCGAAAGGTACTGTTGGTTTGTCGTTTGGATATGGGAAGCGAATAGGTCTAAAAGACGAAATGCAGACTGGAGTAAATGCCTATAATTTGTATAAAGATTTTAATAATATCCAGAGTGTAGAAATAACCAAAGCTGACGGAGAGCATGAGTTCGCGTGTGTCCAATTACATAACACTTTAATGGGTCGAGGTGACATTGTAAAAGAGACAACGCTTGAAGTATTTAACACAAAAGATAAAAAATATTGGAACCCAATGCCCCAAGTTTCAAAAAATCATATAGAATTTGATGTTACTTCTAAAGAAGTAGATATGTGGCAAGAATTTGATCGTTCTATAGGACATCATTTTAATCTTTCCATAGACTTAAATTCTTGTACTGGATGTGGTGCGTGTGTTATTGCATGTCATTCAGAAAATAACGTTCCTGTAGTAGGAAAGCGTGAAGTTAGAAGATCCCGAGATATGCATTGGTTAAGGATAGACCGCTATTATTCTTCAGTGTCAACATTTGAAGAGGATAATGAAATTAAAGAATCAATCTCTGGGGTTGGGGATTCTTTAACAACGTTTGGTAAAATGGAGCAAGCTGCTGAAAACCCTCAAGTGGTATTCCAACCTGTCATGTGCCAGCATTGTAATCATGCACCATGTGAAACGGTTTGCCCTGTAGCTGCTTCATCTCACGGAAGGCAAGGACAAAACCACATGGCTTACAATAGATGTGTAGGAACAAGATACTGTGCAAACAATTGTCCCTACAAAGTTCGTAGATTCAATTGGTTTCTCTACAATAAAAATGATGAGTTTGATTATCATATGAACGATGACCTTGGCCGAATGGTTCTCAATCCTGATGTAGTTGTTCGCTCAAGAGGAGTTATGGAAAAATGCTCCTTGTGTATTCAAATGACACAAAAGACAATTCTAGATGCAAAACTTAAGGGTGAACAAATCGAAGACGGTACTTTCCAAACTGCTTGCTCCAATGCATGCACCACAGGTGCTATGGTATTTGGAGATGTCAACGATAAAAACAGTAAAGTTTCAGCACTTCGGAAAGATGACCGCATGTATCATTTATTGGAACATGTTGGAACTAAACCAAATGTTATGTACCAAGTTAAAGTCAGAAATTCGGATGAAGTTTAAATTAATATTCAGTTAAAAATGGCACTGCATTACGAAGCACCTATCAGAAAGCCACTAGTCACAGGAGATAAGTCTTATCACGATGTAACTGTCGATATTGCCGCACCTGTTGAAGGAGCAGCCAATATCCAATGGTGGACTGTTTTTGGTATAGCTTTAAGTGCATTTCTTTGGGGTTTAGGTTGTATAATTTACACTATCTCTACAGGAATTGGTACTTGGGGGCTCAATAAGACAGTTGGCTGGGCTTGGGATATCACCAACTTCGTTTGGTGGGTAGGAATTGGTCATGCCGGAACTTTAATTTCTGCTGTTCTTCTGCTTTTTAGACAAAAATGGAGAATGGCAATAAATAGATCTGCTGAGGCAATGACAATTTTTTCAGTTATACAGGCTGGACTTTTTCCTATAATTCACATGGGTAGGCCTTGGCTAGCCTATTGGGTTTTACCTATTCCTAACGGTTTTGGTTCTTTATGGGTTAATTTTAACTCACCACTGCTTTGGGATGTGTTCGCTATCTCAACTTACCTTACCGTTTCTTTGGTTTTCTGGTGGACAGGATTGTTACCAGATTTTGCTATGATAAGAGACCGTGCTGTACTTCCTTTCCAAAAGAAAATCTATAGCCTTTTGAGTTTTGGGTGGACAGGAAGAGCTAAAGACTGGCAAAGATTCGAAGAAGTATCTCTTGTACTAGCAGGTTTAGCTACACCTTTAGTTCTTTCAGTTCATACTATTGTATCTTTTGACTTTGCTACTTCTGTTATTCCAGGTTGGCACACAACGATTTTTCCACCTTATTTCGTTGCAGGAGCAATTTTTTCTGGATTTGCAATGGTGAACACTTTACTAATAATTATGCGAAAAGTGTCACATTTAGAAAACTATATTACCGTACAGCATATAGAATTGATGAATATTGTGATTATGATCACTGGATCAATAGTAGGAGTTGCATATATTACTGAACTTTTTATTGCTTGGTATTCAGGTGTAGAATATGAACAATATGCATTTTTGAATCGTGCAACAGGCCCCTATTGGTGGGCATATTGGTCAATGATGACTTGCAACGTATTTTCTCCACAATTCATGTGGTTTAAGAAGTTGAGAACAAGTATTATGTTTTCATTTATCATATCTATTGTAGTTAACATTGGAATGTGGTTTGAGCGCTTTGTGATTATAGTAACCTCTCTTCATAGAGATTATTTACCTTCATCGTGGACAATGTTTTCTCCGACATTTGTAGACATAGGAATTTTTATAGGAACAATAGGATTTTTCTTTGTTTTATTTTTATTGTACGCAAGAACTTTCCCAGTAATTGCCCAGGCCGAAGTCAAGACAAT
Source organism: uncultured Bacteroidota bacterium (assembly GCA_902618245.1). Classification (GTDB taxonomy): domain Bacteria; phylum Bacteroidota; class Bacteroidia; order Flavobacteriales; family Flavobacteriaceae; genus MS024-2A. The sequence goes on from CACMZR010000001.1 coordinate 230,878, forward strand.
ACTCAAGTCATCGGGTGAGAAATATAAAAAAATTAGAGACGCAAAATAATGAGTAGTAATAGATTTATACACGCGCTTTACGATGATGACGATACGCTTTTAAAAGCGGTAAAGAACATTCGTTCTGAAAATTATGATATCGAGGAGGTTTACACACCTTTTCCTGTTCATGGGCTAGATAAGGCATTAGGTCTTGAGGAAACTCGTATTTCAATTATGGCTTTTATATACGGCTGTTTAGGACTAATTATTGCGGTAGTAATGATGAATTTTATTATGATTCAAGATTGGCCACAAAATATTGGCGGTAAACCAAGTTTTTCTTACCTGGAAAATATGCCTGCTTTTGTCCCTATTATGTTTGAAATGACAGTATTTTTTGCTGCTCATCTTATGGTCATTACGTTTTATTTAAGGAGTAAACTTTGGCCTTTTAAAAAGGCGGAAAACCCCAATCCGTTAACTACTGATGATAAATTCTTAGTTGAAATTGAGCTTAGTGATAATGAAAAAGGCCTTACCAGTCTTTTAAAAAAATCAGGGGCTATTGAAGTCTCAGTAATTGAAAAATCAGAATAGATGAGATATAAAATTATTTTTGCCCTTACTTTTCTAGGAATATTACTCAAATCTTGTGCAGACTCCTCTCGTCCTAATTATCAATATTTTCCAAATATGTACGAATCTATCGGTTATGACACCTACTCTGAGTCAGATGCATTTAATAACAATATTGAAGCTCAGATACCTGTCGAAGGTACAATCGCTAGAGGATGGGAACCTTATGATTATCCAGATTCAAATGAAGGATACGAAGCTGCAAAATTAAATCTAATCTCTCCGTTAGAGGTGAACGATACTAATTCAAAAAATGGTAAGGAGCTTTATGGAATTTATTGTGCAGTTTGTCATGGAAATAAAGGCGATGGCCAAGGGATTTTGATGAAAAGAGAAAAATTTTTAGGAATACCTAGTTATGCAGATAGGGAAATTACTCCAGGGAGTATTTACCATGTTTTAATGTACGGTAAAAATGCTATGGGATCTCATGCAGGCCAAGTCAATTCAGAAGAACGTTGGCAGATTGCTCAGCATGTTATGGAACTAAGGAGTAAGCTCATAAAATAATATGGAAAAGCAAATGATGTACATATTTCCAAATAAAATAAAAAAAATAGCAATCGCTTTTATGATTGTAGGTTTTTTTGGTTTGGCTTATGGATTTCTGAGTGCACCAAAAACCATAGAGGAATCTAAAGCTATGATTGAAGCGAACCATGTTGATCATCATGGTGCAGAACATGATGAAGATAATTTAAAATCATATGGAACTTCAACAATTAGTGAAGGTTCAAAAAATCATCACAACGATGAACTATATTCAAATTTAGACACAAATCCAAATAATACAGAAACCCACAATGAAGGCCATGGAGATGCACATGACAAACATGTTTTTCATCAACTTGCAAATAAGCCTTGGGCTGCTTTTTATGTTTCTGCATTTTTCTTTTTTATGGTATCGTTAGGGGTGTTAGCATTTTATGCCATCCAACGTGCTTCTCAAGCGGGTTGGTCACCTGTACTTTTTAGAGTTATGGAAGGAATTACAGCCTACATTTTACCTGGTGGCATTATTGTTTTAGTTATTTTATTTTTATCATCACTTCATTTAAATCATCTTTTTATTTGGATGGACCCTGAGGTTGTTGCTCACGATAAATTAATAGCAGGCAAGACCGGATATTTGAATACACCCTTCTTTTTAGCAAGAGCAATATTCTTTCTTGGGGGTTGGTCATTATATAGATTCTTTTCAAGAAAGTTTTCATTAGCGCAAGACAATGCTTCTGACATTTCAAATCATAAAAAAAACTTTAGAATTTCTGCAGCCTTTTTAGTATTCTATATAGTAACTGAATCAATTATGTCTTGGGACTGGATCATGTCAGTGGACCCCCATTGGTTCAGTACTCTTTTTGGTTGGTATGTCTTTGCAAGCATGTTCGTATCTGGAATCACAGCCATTGCACTGATAACTATTTACCTAAAATCTAACGGCTATTTGGAATTTGTTAATGATAGTCATATCCACGACTTAGGGAAATTTATGTTTGGAATAAGTATCTTCTGGACTTATCTATGGTTTTCACAGTTTATGTTGATTTGGTATTCAAATATTCCTGAAGAGGTTACTTACTTTATTTCAAGAATAGAAGATTACAATTTACCCTTTTTTGGAATGCTGGTGATGAACTTTATTTTCCCTTTGTTAATACTAATGAACAGTGATTACAAGCGTATAAATTATTTTATTGTAATGGCAGGTATAGTAATAATACTTGGGCATTATATGGATGTTTTTAATATGATTATGCCATCTGCTGTTGGTGACAAATGGTTTATCGGGGTTCCCGAGATAGGAGGTTTTTTATTCTTTTTAGGATTATTTGTCTTTATAGTATTTAAAGAATTAACAAAAGCACCTCTTCTAACAACAGGAGATCCGTATGTTCAGGAAAGTAAAAATTTTCATTACTAATAATTAAAATAGATGAATATAGTATTAGCATTTTCCATTCTTATCTTGATTGCAATAGCAATCTGGCAGGTGACTAAAATATTTGAACTTTCTCAAGGAAAGAAAATATATACTCAAATTGCTGATGACAATGATAATAATTGGAATGGTAAATTGATGTTTGCATTTTTAATTTTTATCTACGGGATTACTATTTTTTCTTTTGTTTCGTATGGGGATGTCCTGCTACCTCAGGCAGCTTCTGAACACGGTTCAGATTACGATAATCTAATGTGGGTTTCATTTGCGATTATCTTTTTTGTTCAAACGATTACACAAGCACTTTTGCATTATTTCTCCTACAAATACCGGGGCGAAAAAGGGAAAAAAGCATTATTTTACGCTGACAATGATAAGTTAGAGGCAATTTGGACAATAATCCCGGTAATTGTTTTAGCAGGATTGATTTTAGTTGGCCTCTACACCTGGACAGATATCATGACAGTAGAAGAAAATGAAGATGCCTTAACAGTAGAGCTTTATGCCCAACAATTCAATTGGAAAGCCCGGTATGCTGGAGACGATGGTGTTTTAGGAGATGCTAACGTAAGGTTTTTACAAGATTTTGATGGGAAAAATTTGGTTGGAATTGATGCAACAGATCCAAACGGTTTTGATGACGTTGTAGTGCAAGAACTCCACCTCCCCGTGGGAAGAGAAGTAATCTTCAAAATGAGATCACAAGATGTTTTGCACTCAGCTTACATGCCATTTTTCAGGGCACAAATGAATTGTGTTCCAGGAATGATAACTGAATTTGCATTTACACCAAATAAGACGACAGAAGAAATGCGTCAAGATCCTGATATTATTTCCAAAGTAAAAAAAATTAATAAATTAAGAGCAGAAAAAAGTAAAGAACTAATTTTAAATGGCGATGTCGCTTTAGACCCATATGAATTTGATTTTCTTTTACTTTGTAATAAAATTTGTGGTGCATCGCACTACAACATGCAGATGAAAATAATTGTAGAATCAGAAGAAGAATATACCAAATGGATGTCTGAACAGCAGACCTTCGCAGAAGTAATTCAATAATTAAACTAAAAAAAGTAAAGATATGTCAATAGCAGTAGCACACACAGAAGAGGATCACGGACATCATCATAAGGAAACATTTGTAACAAAATATATTTTTAGTCAAGATCATAAGATGATCTCTAAACAGTATTTAATTACAGGTTTGTTCATGGGTATTATTGGGATAGCAATGTCTCTATTATTTCGTTTGCAATTAGCGTGGCCTGAACAACCATTTGGCATTTTTGAAGTTCTACTTGGAAAGTGGGCACCAGACGGGGTAATGGACCCAAATGTTTACCTTGCCCTAGTCACCATTCATGGAACAATAATGGTATTTTTTGTCTTAACTGCAGGTCTAAGTGGAACATTTAGTAACCTTTTAATTCCCTTGCAGATTGGAGCTCGTGATATGGCATCAGGATTGTTGAACATGATTTCTTTCTGGCTTTTCTTCCTCTCGAGTGTAATAATGGTTATGTCACTTTTTGTAGAAGCTGGACCAGCTGCTGCCGGATGGACAATCTATCCACCACTTTCTGCTTTACCACAAGCTCAACCTGGTTCAGGTACTGGAATGACGTTATGGTTAGTATCGATGGCAATTTTTATTGCATCTTCTCTTCTAGGGTCACTGAACTATATAGTTACTGTGATTAATCTTAGAACTAAAGGAATGACTATGACTCGCTTACCTTTGACCATTTGGGCGTTTTTTGTCACTGCAATAATTGGTGTTGTTTCCTTTCCAGTTCTTCTTTCAGCTGCTTTACTTTTAATTATGGATAGAAGTTTTGGTACCTCATTTTTCCTTTCAGATATATTTATTCAAGGTGAAGTACTCCATTACCAAGGTGGGTCACCAGTTCTTTATGAACATTTATTCTGGTTTTTGGGTCACCCGGAAGTTTACATTGTATTACTTCCAGCTCTAGGCATAACATCCGAAATTATAGCTACAAACGCAAGAAAGCCAATTTTTGGTTATCGTGCGATGGTTGCGTCAATTTTAGCAATTGCATTTTTATCTACCATTGTTTGGGGACACCATATGTTTATTTCGGGAATGAATCCATTTCTTGGATCTGTTTTTACCTTCACTACCTTACTTATAGCCATTCCTTCTGCTGTTAAGGCTTTTAATTACATTACTACGCTATGGAAGGGAAACCTTCAGTTAAATCCTGCAATGCTTTTTTCCATAGGATTAGTTTCTACTTTTATAACAGGAGGCTTAACAGGAATTATTTTAGGAGACAGCACTCTTGACATTAATGTACACGATACTTACTTTGTTGTGGCTCACTTTCATTTAGTTATGGGAATTTCTGCGCTATACGGATTATTTGCTGGGGTTTACCATTGGTTCCCTAAGATGTTTGGACGAATGATGAATAAAAATATGGGTTACTTTCATTTTTGGGTAACAGCTATTTGTGCTTATGGTGTATTTTTCCCAATGCACTTTATTGGAATGGCAGGTTTGCCAAGACGTTATTACACTAACACTGCCTTTCCATACTTTGATGATCTTGCAGATATAAACGTTTTAATTACAGTCTTTGCCTTAGTTGCTGGTTTTGCTCAACTTGTATTCTTGTATAACTTTATACACAGTATGTTTTATGGTAAGGAGACAGTTCAAAATCCATGGAGATCAAATACCTTGGAGTGGACAGCACCCATAGAGCATTTTCATGGAAACTGGAAAGGTGAGATCCCTCATGTACATCGATGGGCATATGATTATTCAAAACCGGGACATAAAGAAGATTTCATGCCTCAACACATACCACTTCAAAAGGGAGAAGAAGAACTACAACATTAGTCTATTAAGACAAGAAATGTTAGTGTATTAAATCTTAGTTGTTTTCTTTATTAAGCCTTTTCACAAGACCATGTGATTTGCTATATTTGAGAAAATGAATGAGCATTTAGATCCTACTGATAAGCAATTTTCCAAGGAAGATAACGAAATTGATAAAGCATTAAGACCCATCAGTTTTGATGACTTTGCTGGACAGGAGAGTATTTTAGAGAATTTAAAAGTTTTTGTTACCGCTGCTAAACAAAGGGAGGAGGCTCTAGACCATACTTTATTTCATGGGCCACCAGGATTAGGCAAAACAACTTTAGCTCATATTTTAGCCAATGAATTGGAAGTGGGTATCAAATTTACCTCAGGACCTGTTTTAGATAAACCTGGGGACCTAGCTGGTTTATTGACAAATCTTCAACCTAGAGATATTTTATTTATCGATGAAATTCACCGATTAAGCCCTATAGTTGAAGAGTACCTATATTCTGCAATGGAGGACTATAAAATTGATATTTTAATCGAGTCAGGACCAAATGCGAGAACTGTTCAAATTAATTTGGAGCCTTTTACTTTAGTCGGCGCAACTACACGTTCAGGCCTTTTAACAGCTCCAATGCGAGCCCGTTTTGGTATTAGTAATCGTTTAGAGTATTATTCCACTGAACTATTGGCTACAATACTTGAAAGGAGTGCAAACATATTAAGCGTAGAAATAAATTATGAAGCTGCAATTGAGATAGCTAGAAGAAGTCGAGGTACACCAAGAATATCAAACGGATTACTTAGAAGGATAAGAGACTTTGCACAGATAAAGGGAAATGGGAAAATTGATAAGAAAATTACTCAATTTGGTCTAAAGGCACTCCAAGTCGATGCTTTTGGATTAGACGAAATGGACAATAAAATCCTAACCTCAATTATAGATAAGTTTAATGGTGGTCCTGTGGGAATCACAACCCTAGCAACTGCTGTTTCTGAAAATGCTGAAACAATAGAAGAAGTATATGAACCCTTTTTAATACAACAAGGGTTTATTGTTCGAACACCAAGAGGTCGTGAAGTAACCATGCGAGCCTATCAACATCTTGGAAGAATAAAAAATAGTCAAGGAGGCCTTTTCTAAAGATCCAAATATTATTTATGGATTCAAATATCCAAAACAACACAAAACTCATCAAAGATAAAGCTAAAGAACTTGGTTTTATTTCTTGTGGAATTTCAAAAGCTGATTTTTTGGAAAAGGAAGCACCTCGATTAGAAAAATGGTTGAATCAAAACCTTAATGGAAAAATGGCATACATGGAAAGAAACTTCGATAAAAGACTCGACCCAAGACTACTAGTTCCAGATTCAAAAAGTGTCATTTCTCTTCTTTTTAATTATTATACCAATAAAAAACAGGAGGATAACCAATCACCAAAAATTTCAACATATGCATTTGGAGAGGATTATCATTTTGTTATTAAAAGAAAATTGAAAGAATTAATGAATTACATTAAAAGTAAGATTGGTGATGTTGGAGGAAGAGTATTTGTTGATTCAGCACCTATTATGGAAAAGGCTTGGGCCTCAAAAAGTGGTTTAGGTTGGATAGGGAAGAATACAAATCTAATTTCAAAAAAAACAGGTTCTTTTTTCTTTATTGCAGAAGTAATTGTCGACTTAGAATTAGAATATGACAGCCCAACCACTGACCATTGTGGGAGTTGTACTAAATGCATTGATGCATGTCCTACCGAAGCCTTAATAGCACCTTATCAAATTGATGGTAGTAAGTGTATTTCCTATCTTACAATAGAGCTTAAGGATCAAATACCAAATGAATTTAAAGATAAAATGGATAATTGGGCTTTTGGATGTGATGTTTGTCAGACTGTATGTCCTTGGAATCGATTTGCAAATGAGCATGAGGAAGAATCTTTTACTCCGAAAGAGGAACTTTTAAAAATGACAAAAAATGAATGGAATGAGATTACAGAGGAGGTTTTTGACAAGGTGTTTAAAAACAGCGCTATCAAAAGGACAAAATTTGATGGGCTTAAGCGAAATATCAAATTTCTTAAAAGCTAGCGATTTAAGCTCAAAATATCAAAATCTTGAAATTAAAACACATTATATCATATTTTAGAAACCGTGTAAAAAGTCTGATTGTTTATCAGGAAATATAAATTCTTAAACAAAACCCTTAAAATATATGATATCGTCATTTTCTTAACAAAATATTAAGAAATTAAAAAAAACATTACTATAATTGTAGGTTGATTAAACGAAATCACAAAGAATTAATTAAAAATAATTTAAAACCAAATGATGAAAAAAGAGTTCTTTAAGAAATTCTCATTCCTCTTCGCTTTTATGTTGAGTGTGGGAATTTTCGCTCAAACAGTTACGGGAGTCGTAACGAGCGATGACGGTCCACTTCCTGGTGCTACTGTACTAGTTCAGGGGACGAATGATTTCGCCACAACTGATTTTGACGGTAACTTTTCAATCGAAGCAGCCCAAGGAGATATCCTGATTGTTTCTTTTGTAGGTTATGAGACTCAAGAAGTTGCAGTTGATGGTGATAATTTAACCATAACAATGGCTCTAGGTAATCTATTAGACGAAGTTGTCGTAACCACTGGTTATGGTACGCAATCTAAAAGAGATATTACAGGAGCAGTATCAACAATAGAAGCTGATGACCTTACAGCAGTTCCTGCGACAACATTTTCGCAGCAAATGCAAGGTAGAGCGTCTGGTATTTCTATTGTAAGTGATGCAACACCCGGAGGAGAAGCTACAGTTCGTATCCGTGGTTTCGGAACAACTGGAAACAACGAACCACTTTACGTTATTGATGGTGTACCATCTAAGTCTCAAGGTAACCTTAACCCGCAGGATATTGAATCTTTACAAATTCTTAAAGATGCATCTGCGGCTTCCATTTATGGTTCTCGTGCGGCAAATGGTGTAATCATCATTACAACTAAAAAAGGTAAAGTTGGTTCTCCAACAATCCGTTACAGTACATTCTACGGCTGGCAAACTCCAGAGAAGGACGTTGAGGCACTTGATGCGCAAGGTTTAGGTGAGTACCTATATCTTGCTGACTATTATGCAGGTAAAACTCCATCTCACGGTCAGTACGGATTTAGTGGAACACCAGAAAACCCACAGATTAGTATACCTAACTATGTTTTCCCTAGTGGAGCTAGTTCAGTTGACGAATCTCTTTACTCATTAACTCCAGACAATATATACGCGATCACAAGATCAGCAGATACTAACTGGTGGGAGTTATTAACAAATAATAACGCTCCAATTCTACAACATCAAATAGACGCAAGTGGTGCTAATGAGAACTCTCAATATGCATTTAGTGCTTCTTATTTTAAACAAGATGCTGTTATTAAGTATCAAGGATATGAGAGAGCTACACTTCGTGTAAACTCTTCTACTAAGACATTTGGAGGTAAATTAGAAGTTGGTGAGAACTTATCATTAAACCTTGATAACAGAAAAGGTGGTTATGGAAACGACGGCGAGCAAAATGCTGTTTCTGGTTCATACAAGCACCACCCACTTCTTCCTAATTATGATATTGCTGGAAACTTTGCTGGTTCTAGGGGTCTAAACCTTGGTAACAACTTTAACCCTTACGCTTCTCAGTCTAGAAACCAAGACGACAGAGTTAGAAGAGCTAGAATGTTTGGTAATGCTTATGCACAATTAACAATTGCTGATGATTTCAAATTAAGATCAAGCTTTGGTGCCGACATTACAACAAACAGACGTGTTGACATTGGAAGACCTCAGCCTGAATATGTTGAAGGTAACTTTATAAATAGTTCTAGAGCTGAGCAGAATTGGGGATATGAGTGGACATTTACAAATACTCTCTCATGGTCTAAGGTTATTGCTGATGTTCACGACATTAGTGCTTATGCTGGTGTTGAGGCGATTCAAGGTTTTTCAGAATACTTCGGTGCTGCAAGAGAAAGATTCCCATTTGAAACTACCTCTATTATTAGTTACCTAGATCTTGGTAACCAATCAACTGCTTCAAACTTTGGAAACATCTCTAAAGACTTCTCTTTATGGTCACAGTTTGCACAAGCTAACTACCAGTACAACGAGAAATATCTTGCGACAGTGACTGTTCGTAATGACCAATCTTCAAGATTTAGACAAGCTTCTAACAGTGCATTTTTCCCAGCATTTAGTGTTGGTTGGAGGGTATCTGAAGAAGACTTTATGTCTGGAATATCTTTTATAGATGACCTTAAAGTTAGATACGGATGGGGTAAAACTGGTAACCAAGAAATTGGAGACTATAATGCTTATACCACGTTTGGATCTGGTTCATATAACACAGGTTATCCAATTGATGGAAGTAATTCAGCAGCCACTCTAGGTTATGCTCCTAATACCTTTGGTAATCCAGCAGCAAAATGGGAGGCTACTGTTTCAAATAATATTGGTTTGGATGCAGCATTAGGAGGACAAAAACTATTTGTTGAATTAGACTTATGGAACAGAACTACTACTGACTTACTTCTTACTGTACCTGTTATTTATTCTGCAGGTGATGCTGGTGCTCCAGCTGTTAACATTGGTGAGATGTACAACGAGGGTATTGATTTCGGACTTACATATGATGACAACTTTGGTGATCTTAACTTGTCTATTACAGGTAACATTTCTACTTATAGAAATGAAATACTTGCTTTAGATGAATTTTCTACACCAATCTTTGGATCTAACAGAAGGGTTCCTGCCTTAACTGTTACTCAAGTTGGTGATCCAATATCTTCACTATATGGTTTTGAAGTGGAAGGTATCTTCCAATCTCAAGCTGAAGCTGACGCTCACGCACCTTATGGTACAACAGGATATAACGCACCTGGTAAATTCAAGTATGCTGATGTAAACAATGATGGTGAGATTAATGATGATGACAGAACTGTTATCGGTAATCCACACCCTGACTTTACATATGGTATAAACTTGAGTTTAACTTATAAAAATATCAATTTGACTGTCTTTGGAAATGGAGTACAAGGAAACGATATCTACAACTACGTAAGATACTTTGCTGACTTCAACACATTCCAAGGAAACAGATCTACAAGAGCACTTAACGATGCTTGGCAACCAAGTAACCCGTCTGCTCCAAGATCTCAATGGACTGCTGCAAACCCCGATGCTACGTCTCCTATTATGGATGCGAACGATCAGATTAGTAGTAGAACTTCTTCTTATTTAATAGAAGACGGTTCATATTTCAGATTGAGAAACGTACAACTTACTTATACATTTAGTGACGCATTAAACGATACTCTAGGTATAAGTGGAGGAAACATATATTTCCAAGGTCAAAATCTATTAACTGTCACGAACTATTCTGGTCTAAACCCAGAAATTCAGACAACTAATGATATTCAATTAGGATACGACGGAGGATTTATGCCGGTTTCACGAACACTGACTGTAGGATTGAATCTATCATTATTTTAATAATTAATTATTTTGTAAAATGAAAAATTTGAAAAATCTATTTTTTGCTTCACTAGCCATTGTAACTCTTACAGTTGCTTGTGATGAAGAATTTTTAACAAAAGAACCCCAGGCTTCACTTTCTGGACCAGCATTAGCTAATGCAGATGGTGTTGAAGGGAAACTTGTCGCTGCTTACCGTACCCTTGCAGGTTACGGAATGAGTGGAGGAGGAACATGGTATTATTCTACCTGGTCCTGGATTTTTGGTGCAATATCTTCTGATAATGCATTAAAAGGAACTGATGCTGGTGACCAGCCAGAGCACTCATTTATTGAGTCATATGACTTTAACACTTTTAATGTTCACAACCGCGATAAGTGGAGATCTGGATACTGGGGTGTTGCTAGAGCTAATGACGTTATAAATAGTGTAGCAGAAGCTGAAGACATAAGTGCGGCTAGAGCTGCAGAGATTGTCGGTGAAGCTAAATTCATTAGAGGGTGGCAACACTTTGAAATGCAGAAAATGTATAGAACTCCTAAGTATGTTAGTGAAGCTAACTTTACTTTAGATGATCTAGAAGCTTCAAAAGTTCCTAATACAGGAAAGATTTGGGCTAACATTATCCAAGACTTTGCGGATGCTGCAACTGCTCTTCCAGCTACTCAATCAGAGGCAGGTAGAGCTACTAAATGGGCTGCATTAGCTTATCAAGCTAAAGCATTAGTCTATAGTGGTGACTATACTTCTGCACTTCCAATTTTGGAGAATATTGTTAACAACGGACCATTTACACTTGTCGACAAATTTGAAGACAACTATTTGGTAGCTACTAGAAACAATTCAGAATCTATTTTTGAAATTCAGTATGCTGTTAGTAGTGCTGACACAAATGCATCTAATGCTGAAATTGGTCTTGCACATCCATATATTGCTCCATGGGGATGCTGTGGTTTCTTACAAGCACCTCAGGACTTAGTTGACTTTTTCCAAACCGACGCTAATGGACTACCATTATTAGACGAATCTTGGAAAACTAATCATATCACTAATCCTACAGGAGCTAATATAGGAGAGCCTATTGGTGACCCTAGAGTTGATCCAAGACTTGACCACACTGTTGGTCGTCCAGGACAACTGTTCAAGAATCACCACATCATGCAAGTTGACTACATTCGTGATTTAACTTATGCAGGTCCATATTTTTCTAAAAAGCACATTGCTGAGCCAGAAGGATTTGGTATTGGTGGATGGGGTAACCTTTCTGCAAACAACTTTAGAATTATGCGTTTAGGACACGTTAAGCTTTGGTTAGCTGAAGCTTATGTTGAAGCTGGACGTCTAGAAGACGCTCGTGCCCAAATAAATGACCTAAGAAGACGTGCTGCTAACCCAGACGGCTTTAATAAAGGTGCAATTCAGGGTGCAACGCGTGCAGATTACACTTTAACAGGAGCACCTGGTGCTAACTATGTTATTGGTGAGTATACTGCACCTTGGACAGATCAAGCTATTGCGAGAAGAGCCGTGCGTTATGAGTCTAGACTTGAAACTGCAATGGAAGGAAATCGTTTCTTTGATTTGCAAAGATGGGGTGTTCAATCTCAAGTTCTTAACGAATATCTATCTAGAGAATCACGTTACAGAATTTACCTTCAAGGTAAGTCCTTTACATCACCAAAAAATGAATTCTATCCAATTCCAACTTATGCAATTGATAGATCATTCTCAGAAGGTGAGCCGACTTTAACACAAGATCCTAACTACTAGTAGTTAAATCTTTGAAAGTTCAAAACCGTGGAGTATATTTGCTCCGCGGTTTTTTTTTGATATATGATGAAAGGGAAATATTTATTAATCACACTAATTTTTTTAATCCAGTCCTGTTCAAAACAAAATAAGTTATTTGTTTTATTGAAATCAGAAAAAACAGGTATTGAATTCAACAATAAAATAACTGAAACAGATGATTTTAATATACTTACGGATGAGTATATTTTTAATGGAGGAGGAGTTGCACTAGCTGACTTTAATAGGGACGGTCTACCAGATTTATTTTTTACCGGTAATATGGTATCAAATGAGCTTTATTTGAATAAAGGTCATTTAAAGTTTGAGAATGTGACTAATAGTGCAAAATTAAATTCAACTGGATTTTGGTCAACAGGAGCAGCAGTTGTAGATATAAATTCAGATGGTTGGATGGATATTTACGTTTCCGGAGCCATGAATACAAATAATAGAAAAAATAGACTTTATGTAAATCAGGGACTAAATAAAGAAAACATCCCTGTTTTCGAAGAACAAGCTGAGAAATTTGGAATTGATGATAATGGTAATACCATGGGAGCATGTTTCATTGATTATGATAAAGATGGCGATTTAGATTTATATGTTCTAAACAATGAACAAAACGAGACTATCCCAACTAACTACAGAAAAAAAATAATTGATGGATCAGCACCTAGTAATGACAAATTTTATAAGAATAACGGAGATGGGACTTTTAGTGATATAACTCTTGACGCAGGGATATTATTTGAAGGCTTTGGTTTAAGTGTTACGCCAGTTGACATAAATAAAGACCAATGGATCGATCTATATATAACTAATGATTATCTAACTAATGATCTTTTGTATGTAAATCAAAAAAATGGAACATTTAAAAATGAAATCCAAAACTACCTGTCTCATCAAAGTAAATTTTCTATGGGCTCAGATGCCTCAGATTTTAATAATGACGGCTATACTGATTTAATTTCCCTCGATATGCTAGGCGAAAGCCATGAGCGCAGAAAAACGACCATATCTAAAAGTTTTTTTTTCCAAAACGTATTGAACAAAAAATGGGACTATCAAGACCAGCATATGCGAAATATGCTTTTTAAAAATAATGGACCAAATCTTCCATTTTCAGAAATAGGACAATTTTCAGGGGTTTACCAAACAGATTGGAGTTGGTCACCACTTTTTGCTGACTTTGACTATGATGGAAATAGAGATTTGTTTATAACTAATGGATTCCCAAGAGATATAACTGATATGGACTTTGCAAATTACAGGCTTAGCTATGGTGCTTACACTCCGGTATCAACTCTTTTGGATTCAATACCTATTGTTAAAATACCTAATTATGCATACAAGAATAATGGTAACCTGACCTTTGAAGATGTAAGTAAAAAGTGGGGCTTAGGTATTTCCTCGTTTTCTAACGGAGCTGTTTTTAGTGATCTTGATTTAGATGGAGATATAGACTACGTTGTAAATAATATAAATGATAAAGCATTTATTTTTGAAAATATTTTATCCCAACAAGAAAATCCTCCAAACTATTTACAAATTGAGCTTGAAGGAGATAAATTAAATCCAGATGCTCTAGGAGCAAAAGTTGTTTTGCGCCTCTCGGATAATTCAATTCAATTTCAAGAGCAACAAATATCACGAGGTTATATGTCTTCTGCCGATCCTGTAATGTATTTTGGACTTGGAAAACTTAAAGATGTAGTATCTGTAGAAATTTTGTGGCCAAACGGACTTTTATCGAAAATAGATAACCCTGATATTAATAAAAGACTAACATTAAGTCAAAGTGAAGCGTTAGCTGTTAATTCTCTTATTTTTCCTTTTGTGAAAGAACAAAAACTTCTTCCTTATAAAGAGGTTTCTAGTAAATACAACATAAATTATTTTCATAACGAAAAAAACGTTCAAGACTTTTTTAAACAGCGTTTATTACCACACAAATTGTCCCAAAATGGCCCGTGCATTGCAGTAGGTGATATTAATAGTGACGGCAATGAAGATTTTATAGTAGGTAGTTCATCATCATTTTCACCTAGGGTTTTTATACAAAGTGGCGACAGTAAATTCGCTTCGAGGGATTTATTTCAAAAAGAGCAAGAAAAAAAATATGAAGTTGAAAGTATGACTCTTTTTGATGCAGACCAAGATGGAGATCTTGACCTTTATCTTGTTTCCGGTGGTAACGAATATGATATTGGCTCTGAGTGGTACCAAGATAGATTGTTAATTAACGATGGCCTTGGAAATTTTAAAAATCAACAAAACAGACTTCCTAAGATGCACGTTAATGGTTGCATTGTTAGACCAGCTGATTTTGATAATGATGGAGATTTGGATTTGTTTGTTGGTGGACACAACAAACCTGGAGCTTATCCACTAGCTGAAAATAATTTTCTATTAAGAAATAATAACGGTTTTTTTGAAGATGTTACGGATATCACTATTCCTTCATTAGATTCGTTTGGTATTCTAACAGATGCTTTATGGACTGATATAAATGGCGATAAGCGAAATGACATAATTCTTGTAGGTGAATATAGCCCTGTTACAATATTGTTAAATAATGAAAAAGGTTTTAAAAAATTGGAATCAGAAACTCTAGAGGATACTCAGGGTCTTTGGAGGGCGATTGAGCAGGTTGACATTGACCAAGACGGAGATTTAGATTATATTTTAGGAAATTTAGGAAAAAATAATATGCTGTCTCTATCTCCAGAAACCCCAATGTATATATCAACTAAGGATGTAGATAAAAACGGTAGTGTTGATCCCTTAATTTTTAATTCCCAACAAAACAGCAAGGGCGAATTAGATATTTATCCAATTCAATTTTGGGATAATCTAACCCAACAAAGTCCAATATTTAGGCAAGAATTCAATTCTTATCATTCATTTTCAAAAGCTAACTTTGAATATTACAAAGAAAAAGGATTCATAGATAATGACAGTATTTTGATAGCTAAACACAGTGAATCCAAATGGATTGAAAACTTGGGTGAAGGTAATTATCAACTTAATTCATTACCAGATTTACTCCAGTTAGGCCCCATTAATGATTTTCTTATTTTTGGCGCTGGTAATAAACGTAAAGTATTTGTCGTAGGGAATGATTTTGGGGGTGCGCCATTTGAAGGGAATACGGACGCATTACAAGGGACCATTTTATATTTAGATGAAAATGAAGATGAGAAAGTTGTAAGCGCGCAAGATTCAGGTTTTAATGTTTTTGGTGATGCTAGAGAGATTAAAAGTGTAAGGCTTAAGAATGGTAAAATTTTGATTTTGGTAGCTCAAAATCAAAACAAACTGCTAGCATTTGAAGAGTTTTAGTTTTTAGGGCCTAAAAAATATCATTTCATTATTACATATTCAATTTATTTGACTTAAATGTCCTATTTTTAACTTGCTAAAATGTGTTGAAAACTGAATTTTACTTTTGATCGTTTTCATTGGTTGTTTTAAATTCAGTATGAATAAATGTATGAGGAATCTTAGAGCTTTAATATTTTCAGTCTTATTTGTCCAATTATCATGTAATCAACATGAAAGTAGGGAATATATTCAAAAATTAGATAATCCTGAATTATTCCAATCTGTAATGCAAAACCTTACGGACATTGTAGTTTACGACATCTTTTCACCACCTGTTGCTTCAAGAGTCTACTTATATCCAACAATAGCTGCATATGAGATAATCGCTGCGCATCAGCCTGAAAGCTTCAACAGTCTTGCAGGCCAGGTCAAAGATTTGAATGAAATTCCAAAATCAGATAATAAGGCTATAATTCCAAACCTTGCTGCTCTATTTTCTTTTAATAGTGTTGGCAAAAAACTTATTTTTTCACAAGATAAAATGGAATCCTTTGAAAATGAATTTTATCAAAAATTAATTGACTATAATGT
This sequence comes from uncultured Bacteroidota bacterium, assembly GCA_902618245.1. Lineage (GTDB taxonomy): Bacteria > Bacteroidota > Bacteroidia > Flavobacteriales > Flavobacteriaceae > MS024-2A. The sequence goes on from CACMZR010000001.1 coordinate 247,489, forward strand.
TCCAAAAAAAGTAATAAAAGCTTCTAAAAATTATGGAGAAGAAGTAGCAGAATTTATTCTAGAATGGGCTTCTAAAGATATGTATAGCCAAACCCGTACATTTCCAAAATATGCTATCAAAGAAGAAGATAAGTATTGGAAGCCAACTCCACCTGATTATATGGATGGAATTGAACCTCATTGGCAAGAAATTAGAACTATGGTTTTAGATTCGTCAAACCAATTTCCCCCAAAAGACCCTTTACCATTTGATTTAGAAAAAGATAGTCCTTTCCATAAACAGTTGATGGAGGTTTTTAACGTTATAAATCGACTTACTGATGAACAAGTAGAAATAGCAAAATTTTGGGATTGCAATCCATATGTAACACATCACAAAGGACATTCTATGTTTGCTACAAAAAAGATTACACCAGGAGGTCATTGGATTGGAATAACTTCTATAGCCACTAGAAAAGCAAAAAGTTCTTTTGCAGATACAATAAATGCATATGCTAATGTTTCTATTGCTTTGTTTGACGCATTTATAAGCTGTTGGGATGAAAAATGGAGAACTTTGGTAGTTCGGCCAGAGACATTAATTAATGAACATTACGATGAGGAATGGCTACCATTATTACAAACCCCTCCATTCCCAGAATATACAAGTGGACACTCCGTAATTTCAAGAGCTGCTGCAGTAACCTTAACAAAAATTTACGGAGATAATTTCAGTTTTGTAGATACTACAGAAATAGCTTATGGTCTTCCTGAAAGAAGCTATACGTCTTTTATACATGCTTCTGAAGAGGCAGCGATATCAAGACTGTACGGAGGTATACATTACATGATGGCAATTACTGAGGGTGTTTCTCAGGGCCAAAAAGTAGGTTCATATATTGCTAGCAGATTAAAAACAAAAAAAACTTCTGACAGGTTATTAACTCTAAATACAACAACTGGTGAAAAAAAGCCTTAGTTTTTGGCAGATAATCACCATGAACTTTGGTTTTTTCGGGGTGCAATTTAGCTTTGGTTTGCAGCAAAGCAATATGAGTGCAATTTATAGGTATCTAGGTGCCGAAGAATCTGAGTTACCTGTTTTATGGCTAGCAGGTCCAGTTACCGGTCTTATTGTTCAGCCAATAATTGGAGCAATTAGTGATGGAACCTGGTCACCGAGATTTGGCAGAAGAAAGCCTTTCTTTCTAATTGGAGCAATAATTGCAAGTTTAACTTTAATTGCTATGCCTTACTCTAGTTCAATTTGGATGGCTGCCGGCCTTTTATGGATTTTAGATGCTGCAAATAATATTGCTTTGGAACCTTATAGGGCATTTATTTCTGATAAATTACCAAAAAAACAATTTTCATTTGGTTTTTTAGTACAAAGCTTTTTTACTGGTCTAGGAACTACATTAGCCAATTTCACACCTGCTATCTTGGTTTCCTTTGGCATATTAGCGTTAACCGATAAAATGGAAAATGGGATTCCTGTTTCAACTTATTGGGCTTTTATGGTTGGTGCTGCGGCATCCATTATAACTATTTTGATTACGGTCATTACTACCTCGGAATATCCACCTACGTTAGGAGAGTTAAAAGAAATTCAATCCTCCAAAACAAATAAAAATCTATTAATAAAAACTTTCCAAGATATTATTTTTGCATTCAGAGACATGCCTGCAACTATGAAACAATTAATACCAGTCATGTTTTTCCCTTGGTATGCAATGTTTTGCTATTGGCAATATTTAACTTCAGCTCTTTCACTCTCCTTATATGGTACTCTAGACGAAACAACATCATTTTTCAACAAGGCGCAACTTTTGACAGGAAATCTAAATGGTACTTATAATATTATTTGTTTTTTAATTGCCTTTGCACTGATACCAATTGCAAAAAAAATTGGACCCAAAAGATTACACTTTTTTAGCTTAGCTATTGGAGGATTTGGTCTTTTATGCATGCCGTTACTAAATGATACAGACATTTTATTTGTTTTGCCCTTTGGAAGCGGTATTGAAATTTCTCAAATATATCTTTTTTCCTTCTGTATGGGTATTACCTGGGCATCCATGATGGCTATGCCTTATCAAATGTTAGCATCAACTATTCCAATAAATAAAATGGGAATTTATATGGGTATATTCAATATGTTTATCGTTATCCCAATGATTATTCAAATTTTTTCTGTTCAGTATATAATTTATGATCTTTTAGGACAAAATCCAATAAATATTATACGCCTATCGGGTGCCTTTCTTATTACAGGAGGAATTTTTTCTTTATTTGTTAGCCAACCTGCAAAGGCAGATTCAATTTAATTGAGTAATTTCAGCATTGTAATATTAACTTATGTCAAATCAGCAACATAGAAGGGCTGCTCTAGTTTATCATGCTAAACCTAAACCAGGGAAAACAAAGGTTGTTCCGACAAAAAGTTATAATACTCAAAGAGACTTAGCATTGGCCTACTCTCCTGGAGTTGCTATTCCGTGTACTGAGATAGAAAGGCAAAAATCTGATGTATACAAGTATACCAATAAAGGAAACTTGGTTGCTGTCATTACCAATGGTACCGCTGTTCTTGGACTAGGAGATATTGGTCCATGCGCCTCTAAACCTGTTATGGAGGGTAAAGCTTTACTTTTTAAAATTTTTGCTGGTATTGATGTTTTTGACATAGAATTAGACGCTAAAGATCCAGAAAAATTTATTGAAGCAGTTAAAGCCATTTCTCCAACATTTGGAGGAATAAATTTAGAAGATATTAGATCACCTGAAGCATTTGAAATTGAACGGAGGCTTAAGGAAGAACTTGATATTCCTGTTATGCACGACGACCAACACGGAACTGCTATTATATCTGCTGCTGCTCTTTTAAATGCGCTAGAGCTTGCAGGTAAAAATATAGAAGAAGTGAAAATTGTTGTTTCTGGAGCAGGTGCTGCAGCTATAGCGTGTGCAAAACTATATGTTTCTTTTGGTGCAAGAACCAAAAATATTGTAATGTTGGATAGTAAAGGAGTGATTCAAAAAAATCGTGAGGACCTTACTCGAGAAAAAGCTCAATTTGCCACAAAACTTGGTCTAAAAACACTTGAAGAGGCTATTGTTGGTGCCGACGTTTTTATTGGTTTGTCACAACCTAACATCCTTAAGAAAAAGATGCTCGATAAGATGAGTATAAATCCAATTGTTTTTGCAATGGCTAATCCAGATCCAGAAATCGGATATAATGATGCTTGTAATACACGTAATGACATTATTATGGCAACTGGTCGTTCAGACCACCCCAATCAGGTTAACAACGTGCTTGGTTTTCCTTTCATTTTTAGAGGTGCCTTAGATGTAAAAGCAACTTCAATAAATGAAGAAATGAAGATGGCGGCAGTAAAGGCGATTGCTGATCTTGCCAAAGAGTCTGTTCCAGAGCAAGTTAACATAGCTTATGATGAAACAAGATTGAGTTTTGGTAGAGACTATATTATACCAAAGCCTTTTGATCCCCGTTTAATTACAACTGTACCTCCTGCAGTTGCAAGAGCTGCGATGGAATCGGGTGTAGCTACAGAACCAATAGAAAACTGGGAACGTTACAGGGAAAACTTAGAACAACGTCTAGGCAACACTCAAAAAATGATTCGATTGCTTCACGACCGTGCTAAGTCAGCTCCTAAACGTTTGGTTTTCGCAGAAGCAGACCAAATGGATGTTCTTAAGGCTGCTCAAATTGTTTTTGAAGAATCTATTGCCATACCTATATTATTAGGAAATAGAAAAAAAATTAAAGAATTGTGTGATCTTATTGAATTTAATGCAGATGTTGAAGTAATAGATCCCAAAGAAAACGAACAAAAGAAGATCAGAAATAAATACGCTGAGCTTTTTTGGCATTCACAAAAAAGAAAAGGTTACACTTTGTACGATGCACAACGCCTTATGAGAGAGAGAAACTATTTTGCGTCTATGATGATAAAGAATGGAGATGCAGATGCAATGATTTCAGGTTATTCTAGAAACTACAGATCAGTTGTTAAGCCTATATTAGAGACTATCCCAAAAAATAAAGGAGTAAGTCGTGTAGCTGCTGCAAATTTGATGTTAACAAAATCGGGACCACTGTTTTTAACAGATACAACAATTAACGTTGATCCTTCATCAAAAGAATTAGCAAAAATTGCTCAAATGACTGGACAAATGGCAAAAATTTTTGGATTAGAACCCGTGATTGGAATGCTTTCCTTTTCGAATTTTGGATCTTCACGCTTTCCACAGGCAAAAAAAGTTTCCAAAGCAGTAACTATGCTTCACAGAAGTAATCCAGACTTAATTGTTGATGGACCTATACAATCTGATTTTGCTCTAAATAAGAAACTTTTACAAGACAGATTTCCATTTTCAAGTCTTACTAACAAAAAAGTAAATATTTTGGTTTTTCCAAATTTAGATGCGGCCAATATAACCTATAAGCTTATGAAAGAATTAAACGAAGCGCATTCGATAGGGCCAATTTTAATGGGTCTAAGTGAACCAATTCATATTTTGCAATTAGGTGCTTCAGTATCTGAAATTGTTAATATGTCTGCTGTCGCTGTTGTGGATGCCCAAACAAAGAAAAAAATAGATAAATGATTACTCAAATTATTGGCAGATTAGTTGAAAAAACTCCTACACAAGTTGTAATTGACTGTAACGGAGTAGGTTATGCAGTTAATATATCACTGTACACCTTTTCTCAAATTAATGATGGCGAAAATATTAAACTCTATACCCACCTACAAGTACGCGAAGACTCCCACACATTATTTGGTTTTAATACAACTATTGAAAGATCAGTTTTTTTACTTTTAATTTCAGTTTCTGGAATTGGCTCTAGTACAGCAAGAATGATGTTGTCATCTCTCGAGCCTCTTCAAATCCAGCGTGCAATAATTTCAGATGATTTAAATACTATAAAATCAGTTAAAGGTATAGGTTTAAAAACAGCTCAAAGAGTTTTAATTGAATTAAAAGATAAAATGTTAAACCTTCAAGTTGAGGGTGAAATTCAAAATTTTGGAAACAATACAATCAAAGATGAAGCGTTATCAGCATTAGAGGTTCTTGGTTACACAAGGAAGCAGTCTGAGCGCATCTTAGATAGCATTATTCAGAGTGCTCCAGAAAGTTCTGTTGAAGAACTTATCAAGGAGGCTCTGAATAAATTGTGAGTTTTTGATTGAAATATCTGAAAATGTAGTTTTTAAACCATCCAAAAACTTCATCATCATTTTTATCTTGATGATGCTAGTTAGTAAAATTGTTTTTGGACAAAAAGCTCCTGAAATAGGTTCCATTATTGAACCAAAGTCAAGTAGTATTGAAACCTTATACACCTATGACCCTGAAAGTAATCTCTATATTCTAACTGAGGAAATAGGAGGCTATCCTATTAGCACCCCAATGGTAATGACTGTTGCTGAATATGAGTCATTTATTCTAAAAGAACAAATGAGTAAGTATTTTAGAGAAAAAATTCAAGCACTTAGTGGATACGGATCAGATATTGAAGATGCACAAAAAAATTTACTTCCAGAACTTTATGTAAATAATGAGTTTTTTGAATCAATTTTTGGGAGTAATACCATTGATATTAAACCTCAAGGTTCGATAGGAGTGGATTTAGGATACCGATACCAAAGAAGTGATAATCCTATTGCGTCAGTAATTAACCGTAGATCACCGGGTTTCGATTTTGACCAGAGAATAAGTTTAAGTTTATTAGGAAATATTGGTGAACGCCTTCAAATTACAGCTAATTATGATACCGAATCTACTTTTGATTTTCAAAACTTGGTAAAAATAGAATTTAACCCTCCCAAATTATCGGAATTAACAGAAATAATTCCAGGTAAATTAGGTTCAAATATTTCAACTATAAATGAAGCTGTTAACGAGATAAGTCAAACAATTGGTGACACAGAAGAAACTATAAGTGAATCAGAAAATTCATTAAATAAAGTAAGACAAAAAATTGATAATCTTAAAAATAATGTAAAACAGCTTCCTAACAATCCAGAGCTTGTAGGAAACAGGGTATCAGAATACTTAAGAGGTAAAATAACAGAAGATGCTATTATTCAAAATATAGATATTGGGAATGTCAATATGCCAATAAATAGTAATCTAATACAAGGTGCACAAAGTTTATTTGGTGTACGTACAGATTTAAAATTTGGAAATACAACTATATCCGGAGTATTTTCAGAACAAAGATCTCAATCACAAAATATAGTTTCCCAAGGAGGAGGAAGATTACAAGAGTTCAACTTTTTTGCTTTAGACTACGAGGAAGATCGACATTTTTTCATTAGTCAATATTTTAGAGATAATTATGATCTATTTTTAGCTAATTATCCATACATTAATTCTCCAGTACAAATTACTCGTATAGAGGTTTGGGTTACAAATAGGGGGTATCAAACTCAAAATGTAAGAAACATAATAGCGCTTCAAGACTTGGGAGAACCTAACCCTGATAATACTAAATTAGATGATAATTATCAGGGTTTTATAAATTCTTCAAATCCTTTTGCCCCGCCTGATAACAGTGTAAATAAACTTGATCCAGACGAAATTGGTTTTAGCAGTGTACTCAACACAAAAATTAGGGACATTGCAACAGTTAACAATGCTTTTGAAAATATTAATGCAAATGAGGGATTTGATTATGCAGTATTAGAAAGTGCAAGAAAACTTAGTCCTCAAGAATATACATTCCACCCTCAATTAGGATATATATCTCTTAATCAGCGTCTAAGTAATGATGAAGTTTTAGGAGTTGCTTTTCAATTTACTCATTTGGGGAAGACATATCAGGTTGGAGAATTTGCTAATGGAGATATTCCAGGTACCTCAGTAATTCAACAAAATCAAAATTTTATTCAAGGGCAAGGTCAACAGGAACAAGTTCAAACAAATAGCTTAATTGTCAAAATGTTAAAAAGTAGTTTGACTGATGTTCGCCAGCCAGTTTGGGATTTGATGATGAAAAATATTTATAATACAGGAGCATTTCAACTTTCCGAGGAGGATTTTCGATTAAATATTTTGTATAGTGATCCATCACCAATTAATTATTTAACTCCAGTTGATAAATCCATATGGCCAGAAGATTTAGATAATGAAATATTATTAAACACATTGGAACTCGATAAACTAAATGCATATCAAGATTTAGTACCTAGTGGAGACGGATTTTTTGATTTTCTTCCTGGTATTACTATTGAACCTCGTTTTGGAAGAATAATCTTTACTAAAGTTGAGCCATTTGGAGAATTTTTATTTGAGATTTTAGATAATCCAAGTTCAGCGAAAGAGAATTATGACATAAATAATACGTTTAATGCAAATCAAAAAAAATATGTTTTTAAGGAAATGTATACTCTTACAAAAGCAGCTGCTTTAGAATTTACCGAAAAAAATAAATTCCAACTCAAAGGAAGATATAAGTCTGAAGGAGGTGATGGTATAAATATAGGAGCTTTTAATATCCCAAGAGGTTCTGTTAGAGTTACAGCAGGAGGAAGAATTCTTCAGGAAGGATTGGATTATACAGTAAATTATGAAATAGGAAGGGTAAAAATATTAGATGAAGGTCTTAAAGCATCAAATATTCCAATCGATATTTCAGTTGAAAATAATTCGTTTTTTAATCAACAGAATAAAAGATTCTCTGGAATTAATTTGAAACATCGACTAACTGATAATTTCTATGTTGGAGGAACACTTATAAATCTGAGTGAAAATCCTCTTACTCAAAAAGCAAATTATGGAACCGAACCAGTAAATAATACAATGAAAGGCTTAAATACAAATTTTTCTACTGAACTTCCCTTTTTAACTCGTTTGGTTAATAAGTGGCCAACTATAAGGACTAGTATTCCTTCTCAAATTTCATTTAGAGGTGAAATTGCAAGCATTAATGCAAATGATCCTCGAAATACAAGATTAAATGGCGAGACAAACGTTTATATAGATGATTTTGAAGGGGCACAAACAAATATTGATGTAAAAGGATTTAATGCATGGAACCTTTCTAGTGTCCCTATTAAAGGAGTTTTAGGATCATCGCTACAGGGACTCGAAAGTGGTTATGGAAGATCTAAACTAGCATGGTATTCTATTGATCAAATTTTTTATTCTAGGCAACCACCAGGAATAAATAATGATGATATATCGAGTAATGAAACTAGAAGTATATCAATAAATGAACTTTTTCCGGAGCAGGATTTGGTACAAGGAATGATTAGTAGACTACCAACTCTAGATTTGGCATTTTATCCAAAAGAAAAAGGGCCTTATAATAATGCAGAAGTATCACAATTTTTATTAGACCCAAAAAAAAACTGGGCTGGCATAACACGAACACTAAATGCAACAAATTTTGAACAGTCAAATGTTGAGTTTATCGAATTTTGGTTACTGGATACATTTTCAGATAACATTTCAGAAAATGATGAATTAGGGGAATTAGTATTTCACTTAGGCAATATATCTGAAGATATACTTCGCGATGGTAGAAAACAATTTGAGAACGGACTTCCAAGTAATAGCGAAATTACACCTACATATGAAACTCCTTGGGGTAGAGTCCCTGCTACCCAATCTTTAGTATATGCTTTTAATTCAAATTCCGAGGATCGTCTTTTACAGGATGTTGGATTAGATGGTCTTAGTGATCAAGAGGAGTCTCAGGTTTTCACAAACGGTCCAGCAAACGATCCTGCAGGTGATAATTATGAATATTATCTACAAGCAGAAGGGAGTATACTTGAGCGATATAAAAATTATAATGGATTTGAAAACAATACTCCAATTGAATTCAACGATAATGATCGAGGTAATACAACTGAGCCTGATACAGAAGATATAAATAGAGATCAAAGTATGAACACAATTGATAGTTATTTTGAATATCATGTACCAATTTTTAAAACAATGCGGGTAGGAAATCATCCATTTATAACTGATGTAAGAGAGAATGTTGAGGTAAGAGCTCCAAATGGTGACGAGTATACAACTAGATGGATACAATTCAAAGTTCCTATTCAAAAGTCATATTATGAAAACACTTCTTTTAATTCATATTTTGGAGCGGTAAATGATATTAATGATTTGAGATCCATTAGATTTATGCGAATGCTATTAAGTGGTTTTAGCGAAGATATAGTATTTCGTTTTGGCACACTTGACTTGGTAAGAGGAGATTGGAGACGCTATAACAAAGCTCTTAATGAAAACATAATAGCAAATGAAAATACTACGGTTGATATTAGTACAGTAAATATTTTGGAAAACGAAAATAGAATTCCAATAAATTATGTTTTGCCACCCGAAATTCAAAGAGAGCAGATAAATAATAATAATACTATAATTCGTCAAAACGAACAATCTCTAGCGATGCGAATTTTTGATCTAAAGCCTATGGACTCAAGAGGAATTTTTAAAACAGTAGATCTTGACATGAGGCAATATAGTAAACTACGAATGTTTTTACATGCAGAGTCATTACCAGGTAATGAGCCTCTTCCAGGTTTAAAATCTGAAGATGAATACGATAAAAGAATAGTTGCATTCATTCGTTTAGGTACTGATTATCAAGATAATTTTTATCAAATTGAAATTCCTTTAAAGCCCTCTGATTATGATGAAAATGTTTCAAATAGTTTGACCTCAGAAGAAGTATGGATCCCGGATTCAAATTCAATTGAAATATCTATTGACTTACTTTCAAGGCTTAAAGCTAAAGCATTGCAAAAATTAGGATTAGGCGAAACATTATATTTCGATGAGGAGTTAAATGAAATTTTTGAATTCACACCTATAAGTTCTCTCCCAGGGCAAAAAAAATACAAACTTGCAATTAAAGGTAATCCATCACTTGGTAACATAAGGACATTAATGATAGGCTTAAAAAACCCTTCAAGTAAATTGGGAGATGACCTTTCTGGTGAAGTTTGGTTTAACGAGTTGCGTATTTCTGGAATAGACAATCAAGAAGGGTGGGCAGCTATTGGTGCATTAGATGCCAACATAGCAGATTTTGCTAATTTTTCTGCTAATGGAAGATATTCATCGATAGGGTTTGGCAGTATAGACCAAACACCAAACCAAAGAACAAGAGAGGAACTTTTACAATACGATTTTATTTCTAATCTAAATTTAGGACTGCTGGCACCTCCAAAATGGGGACTACAAATTCCATTAAGTTTTGCGAGTGGAGAAACTTTCATAACTCCCAAATATGATCCTTTTTATGAGGATTTGAAATTAGAAGATCGACTTGAAACATCTGATCGAAGATCTCAAAGAGACTCAATTCGTAATCAGGCTATTGATTATACAAATAGAAAAAGTGTAAGCCTAATTGGAGTAAGAAAAAATACTTCAGGTAATGGTATTCAAAGATTTTATAGCCCAGAGAATTTTGATTTTTCGTATGCATACAACAAATTAGAGCATCGTGATTTTGAGATAGAAAAACAAGAAGAGATTAATTTGTTGCTTGGAGCTAATTATGGACATTCATTTAATACAAAAACAATAGAACCTTTCAAAAAAGTAAAGTTTTTTAATAGGAAAAGATATTGGAGATGGCTTCAACAATTTAACTTTAATTTATTACCAAACTCTCTTGAAGGTTCGATAAATGTAAATCGAATTTTAAATAATCAAAAGTTTAGACAAGTTTATTTAGAAGGTACTGATGCTTCACTTCAACGAAGTTTACCTAACCTTCAACAGAGAAATTTTTTGTTTGATTATAATTATTCATTAAGTCATAATATCACACGTTCTCTTCGATTTAACTTTAATGCTGCAACAAGTAGTATAGTAAGGCAAAATGATCAAAATTTTCAGCAAGATAATAGTAATATTTTATTGAGAAACCTTTTAAATACAGGAGAACCAAACACTCATTTTCAATCCTTGGCTTTAAATTACAAATTTCCTTTTCAGAATATACCATTTTTGAGTTTTATAGATGCAGCATATAGTTATGTGGGTAATTTTAATTGGCAGCGAGGATCGGAAGCATTAGCAGAAGTTACTAATGATGACGGCTTATCATTAGGAATTGTAAACACAATTCAAAATAATAATAAAAAGACATTAACTGGAGCAATTTCTTTTTCTAAACTTTACAGTGCACTTGGATTAAGACCCAATAGAAAAAGTTTACAAGAAATGAAACGTGAATTAAAAAATAATGATACAATTAAAAAAAATTCTACAATTCGAAAAAGTTTAATTAAAATAGTAGATGCACTATCTACAATAAAAAGAATTCAGTTTAATTATAATGAAAATAGTGGTACAGTTCTTCCTGGCTATCTTCCAAGTGTTGGTTTTGCCGGAGGTATGCAACCTACTCTAGGTTTTACGATAGGAAGTCAAGCTGATATTAGATATGAAGCAGCAAGAAAAGGATGGTTGACTGGATTTCCAAACTTTAATCAATTATTCACTCAACTCAGATCAAATAAATTTCTTGCAACTGCACAGATGGTCCCCTTTAAAGGTTTGATTATAGACCTTAATGCAGAAAGAGATTTTGCGGAAAATAAAATAGAAAACTTCAGTATAAACAACTCACAATATTATCCACAAAACTCAAATATTTCAGGCAATTTTGGTATTTCTACTATAATGATTAAAACAGCATTTAATCGTTCAGATGGTCAAGGTAGTAGAACTTTTGATGAATTTAGAAAAAACAGAACAATTATAGCAAGACGTCTTTATGAAAATAGTAATATTTCAGAATTAACAAGTGTAATTGATGGATACCCGCTTGGTTATGGTAAAAACCAACAATCAGTTTTACTTCATTCTTTCATTGCTGCATATTCTGGTATTGATCCTTATAAAATAAATCTAAATCCAATAAAACAAACACCAATGCCAAATTGGAATTTAAAATTAACAGCGCTATCAAAAATTAGGTCTTTTTCAAAAATTTTCAACCGTTTTTCTATTAATCATGCCTATAGAGCTAGTTACACATTAAATAACTTTCAAACAAATTTTGATTATGATTCAACCGTTCCTTTTCAGACAGATAAATTAGGGAATTATATACCAGAGCGATTATATTCTAATGTTAATTTAGTAGAACAATTTAATCCTCTAGCTAGGGTAGATATGGAATTTAAAAATTCAATAAAAATCTTAGCAGAATTTAGGAAAGAACGTGCGATTTCTTTAAGTCTCGATAATAATCTAATTACTGAAACTCTTGGGGATGAGTACATAGTTGGGCTTGGATATAGAGTAAAAGATGTAAGATTTAGAACGAATATCAGTGGGAGAAGAGTGATTTTAAGTGGTGATTTAAATGTTAAAATTGATGTTTCATATCGTAATAACTTGACGTTACTTAAGAATCTTGAATATGATAATAATCAAGTAACAGCAGGACAAAAACTTATGGCGATAAAAGTAACTGCTGATTATGCACTTACAAAAAATCTTACAGCTTTATTTTTTTATGATCATAATTTTTCTGAGTTTGCAATTTCAACTGCGTTCCCACAAACTAGCATTCGATCAGGATTTACAATTCGTTATAACTTTGGTAATTAAAAGTATTTTTGATATGGGAAATATTTTAAATTTGTAAAAAAAAAATGAGTATTCCAACTAATTTAAAATACACTAAAGACCACGAGTGGATAAAATTTGATGGTGAAATTGCTACAGTAGGAATCACTGATTTTGCACAAGGTGAACTTGGTGATATAGTTTATGTTGAAATTGATACTTTAGATTCTCAACTTGCTGCCGAAGAAGTTTTTGGCTCTGTAGAAGCAGTAAAAACAGTTTCAGATTTATTTATGCCTGTTACAGGGGAAATAATTGAAGTTAATGAACTTTTAGAAGATACTCCTGAAATGGTTAATGAGGATCCCTACGGAAAAGGTTGGATGGTAAAAGTACGCTGTAGCGATTTGGATCAATCTAAAGACCTTTTAGATCACCAATCATACGATACATTACTGAAAAAAGGATAAAATTAAAGACTTTGTTCAATATGTATACAAAACGGACTTATTATTAGTTAAGAAATAGTTATTTTTTGTATATTTTTTTTAGTTTAGCTTTCTAAATTTATTTGACGATGCAGCCAAAAAAAAATGAAAAAGTAGATTTAACGAAAAACAGCAGTTTGTATTTTGTAATAGGCTTATCTGTTGTTTTATTAGTCACATGGCAAACCATTGAATGGAAAACTTATAAAAAAACTTATGATTATGAAGCTCTGAATGTGGAGGATGACGATGATGAGGACATCCCAATTACAGAACAAATTAAAACCCCACCACCCACCCCCCCACCTCCCCCTCCTGCACCAGAAATAATTGAAATTGTTGAGGATGAAGAAGAGGTTGAAGAAACTGTAATTGAGTCAACTGAAACAGATGAAGAGGAAATTGTTGAAATTGTAGAAGTAGAGGAAGAAGAAGTTGATATAGACGTACCTTTCGCTGTTATTGAGGATGTGCCAATTTTCCCAGGTTGTGAAAGAGTTAAGAAATCTGAGAGACGTAATTGTTTTCAAGAAAAAATGAATAAGCATATAAGGAAAAACTTCCGCTACCCAGAAATAGCCCAGGAAATGGGTATACAAGGGCGAGTATATGTCAACTTTATAATATCTAAAGATGGGAGTATTACAAATATTAGGATGCGCGGACCGGATAAAAATTTGGAAAAAGAAGCAGAGCGTATAATATCAAAACTTCCTTCTATGACACCAGGTAAGCAAAGAGGTCGACCTGTTAGGGTTCCTTTTAGCATCCCTATTACATTCAGATTGCAATAAAATTTATCTAGGGATAATTCATTGCTCAATGACTTATTCTGCACTATATTTGCTTGTTGAATGATGATGTCTGATGCTTCTTTATAAAACCATTTCAATAAACACACGGTATCAAAATTTAATTGATTTTTCTCAGCTTACAAAACTAAGGCTGTCAATTTCAATTGTATTGTCGTCAATCGCCGGTTATTTTTTAGCTGCTGAGGAGATTGACTATATCTCCCTAGTTTTACTTATAATAGGAGGTTTTTCTATGGTCGGAGCCTCAAATGTTTTTAATCAAATATTTGAGAAAGACTTAGACAAGAAAATGTTAAGAACGCAAAATAGACCACTTCCTGATGGGAGGATTCAACCTAAGACTGCGATGTTTATAGGAGTTATGCTTACTATGATTGGAGTTGTTTGCCTTTATTTAATAAACTTAAAAACTGCGTTCTTTGCATGCATCTCCACATTTTTGTATGCTTGCTTATACACTCCTCTTAAACAAAAAACACCACTATCAGTTTTTGTGGGTGCCTTCCCAGGAGCGATACCATTTATGTTGGGGTGGGTAGCTGCAACAAATAAGTTTGGAATTGAACCTGGATTATTATTTATGTTACAGTTTTTTTGGCAATTTCCCCATTTTTGGGCGATAGGATGGCTTATGCATGATCAGTACGAATCTGCAGGTTTTAAAATGTTACCCTCTGGATCAAAAGATCAAAGTACAGCTTTCCAAGTTGTTTTTTATACACTTTGGACAATCTTAATTTCACTTATACCTTCATTCAAATTTACTGGTATGCTTTACTTAACCAAAGTAGCCTCAATACTAATATTACTATTAGGAATAATGTTTTTTTATTTTGCTATAAATTTAATGTTGTCAAAAACCGACAAATCTGCAAGTCTTTTAATCAAATCAAGCATTATTTACATAACAGGAGTACAAATTGTTTATGTGCTAGATAAATTATTATTCCAATGAGTAATGACGAAATATTATTAAAGTCCAATAAAGCAAAAAAAATGATGCTTTGGCTTGGTATGATAAGTATGAGTATGACTTTCGCTGGTCTTACAAGCGCATATGTGGTCAGTAGCTCACGAGCAGATTGGATACAACAAATTGACCTCCCTTTTGATTTCACTATTAGTTCTCTAATAATTATTTTGAGTAGTGTAACTTTTTATTTAGCATTTAAAATGCTAAGAATGAAAAATTTGAAATTGACTCAGTTATTAATTAGTATAACCCTATTATTAGCTTTAGCATTTATTTATTTTCAAATACAAGGTTTCAATGGGATAATAGACACCGGATATTATTTTACAGGACCTGAAAGTTCAATTACGACATCTTACCTGTATATATTAGTTTTGTTACATATGGCACATCTTGGTGCAGGGATTATAATTGTTTTATATGTTTTGCTTAATACTTTTAAGGGGCTTTATTTTGAAGGGAATACATTAGGATTTGAACTGGCCTTAACTTTTTGGCATTTTCTTGATATACTGTGGCTATATTTATATTTATTCGTTTCATTCTATGGTTAAATTTTATAAATTTATATCGGATTTGACTTTAAACATATGGAAGTAACTACAAACACACAAGTCAACGAGAGAGAACTTTGGAGTGGTGGAGCTAAACCTTTTAGTGCAAGCTATGGGAAGATAATGATGTGGTTTTTCATTGTTTCAGATGCATTGACTTTTACTGGATTCCTAGTTTCTTATGGTTTTTCAAGATTTAAAAATATTAACTCATGGCCGATTGCCGATGAGGTTTTCACCCACTTCCCATTTTTACATGGTATTGATGCTCCAATGTACTATGTTGCTTTAATGACATTTATTTTAATTTTTTCATCTGTTACTATGGTGCTTGCTGTTGACGCTGGTCATCATATGAATAAGTCTAAAGTTACTTTTTATATGTTATTAACCATTATTGGTGGAGCCATTTTTGTTGGATCACAGGCCTGGGAATGGAAGAATTTTATAAAAGGTGAATACGGTGCACTAGAGACAAAAGGAGGCCAAATACTTCAGTTTGTTAATTTAGAAAATAATAAGCGCATATCTGTCCAGGATTTTGCAATTGGAATTAATTCAGAACGCCAAACCCACAAATCAAATATTGGCCTTTGGTATCAGAATGAAAAAACACTTCCAAAAATTACTTTGGAAGAGGTTAAAAAGGGTTTTTTAGCTAATCCTAATCTTACGATAAGAACGGAACAGATTTCTGAAAATGGTCAAAAAACTTTGCTTTCAAGAGATGAAGCAATTTACAAGATAGATGATGCAATAGGAGTTGTTGAAGGGGCAAATTTGATACACAATGAGTATGGGAACAGATTATTCGCCGACTTCTTTTTCTTTATAACTGGTTTTCACGGTTTTCATGTATTTTCAGGAGTCGTTATAAATATCATAATATTTTTTAATGTTATACTGGGAACTTATGAGAAAAGAGGTCACTATGAAATGGTTGAGAAAGTAGGATTATATTGGCATTTTGTAGACCTAGTATGGGTTTTTGTGTTTACATTTTTCTATCTCGTTTAAAATAATTATTATGGCAGAAGGACATCATAAACTAGCAATTTTTAGAGGGCTATTAAAATTTAAATCTAACCAACAAAAGATTTGGGGTGTTTTAATTTTTCTATCAATAGTTACAACTATTGAAGTAGGATTAGGAATTTTAAAGCCTGAAATTCTTATGGCAAGTTTTCTAAGAATGAAACTTCTTAACTGGATTTTTATTTTACTAACAATCGTAAAAGCATATTATATCGCATGGGATTTTATGCATATTCGTGATGAACGAAGTGGCTTAAAAAATTCAATAGTCTTACCATTAGTGATTTTGATTCCATATCTTATATTTATTCTTATACTAGAGGCAGATTATATTTTTGATGTTATGGATATTGGATTTGTTTCCTGGAATTTCTAACCTCGGATAATCTTTAAAATATATTTCAACTAATTATTACTATTAATTCATAGTGAGTATAAATTTATGACTAAGGATTTAAATAAAAAGCTTGTTTTAGGGATACTGTTTATATTCCCATTATTAGTTTATTTGTTTTTTGCTTCAGGGAAGAACAACTTCGCAAAGCTTCCAATTCTAACTGAAAAAGTAAATGAATTGCCTAAAGGTTATTTAGGTGAAAAAATTAAATTAAAGAATAAGATTACAATTCTAGGTTACTGGGGAGGAGATTTAAAAAATAAAAAGGCAGAGGCACTTAATTTAAATGAAAAAATTTATAAAAGGTTTTACCAATTTGATGACTTTCAGTTTGTTTTTTTTGTAGACACTTTTCAAATTAAACAGGTTCAAGAATTGAAAAATGAACTTGTAAAAGGAGTAGGGACTGATATTTCAAGATGGAATTTTTTACATACGACTTCGGAAAATATGAAAACTCATTTTAGCTCACTAAAAACTCCTTTTTTATTAGATGAATCAGGTAATACACCATATGTATTCATTATTGATAAAGATTTGAGTCTTAGGGGAAGAAATGATGATGAAGATTCAGGGACATTATACGCTTTTGATGCTCGGTCTGTAGCACAAATAAATAAAAAAATGATTGATGACGTAAAAGTGATACTTGCTGAATATCGACTGGCACTTAAAATTTATAATTCAGAAAGAGAAAAATGAAAAAGTTAAAAAGTGTTGGACTTTTTTTAATTATTATAATTTTTGGAATTTTATTTATTCCAAAAATTTTCAATAGAATTATTGATAACAAAGTAGTAGATAATAATCGATCAACTTCCGCATCACCCCTTCAATTCATTTTTTTAAATGGTGATGCAAAAAAAGTCCCTGATTTTACGTTTTTTAACCAAGACAGTTTAATTATATCAAATGAAGACTTTAAAGATAAAGTTTATGTTGTTGAATTTTTCTTCACATCATGCCCAACTATTTGTCCTATCATGAATAAAAACATGAAAAAAATTGAAAATAAATTTGGAAGCAAAGAAAATTTTGGAATAGCATCTTTCACAGTTGATCCAACATTTGATACCCCTAAAGTTTTAAAAAATTATGCGGAATCATATGATGTATTTTCTCAAAATTGGCATTTTCTCACTGGTGAAAAGGAAAGTATATATTCTCTTGCCAACGAAGGATTTAATATATTTGCGTCAGTAAACCCTAAAGTTGCAGGTGGTTTTGAACATCAAGGCTATTTTGCGTTGATTGATAAAAAAGGTTTTATCCGTTCACGCTCAGATAAATATGGTAATCCCATAGTATATTATATGGGGGTTGATCAAGAAAACGTAAAAGTTCAAGAGGTGGATTTGCTCATTGAGGACATCGAAAAGTTATTAAAAGAATAGAAAATGAATAAAAGTGGTAAACTAATTACAAAAAAATATACCCCTTGGGTTTGGACATTATCGATTGCCATTCCAATAGTAGTTGTGATTCTTTTTATGATTAAAATTCCTAATGTAAAACCGCTTACTTTCCTCCCACCTACTTATGCTATCATTAATGCAATCACTGCTTTGGTTCTTGTTTTTGCTTATATAGCAATTAAAAAGAAAAAAATGATTCTCCACGAAAGGCTTATGAAAATAGCAATATCCTTATCTGTTGTTTTTCTTGCCATGTATGTTGCATATCACATGACTTCTGACCCTACACCATACGGAGGCCAAGGGATTTTAAGACCAATATATTATTTTATTCTTATAAGCCACATTTTACTTTCAGTAGGTATTATACCAATGGTATTAGTTACCTATGTACGTGCGATATCAAAATTTTTCGAAAATCATAAAAAGATTGCAAGATATACCTTTCCGATATGGATGTATATAGCAGTTACAGGAGTGATTGTATATTTAATGATTTCACCTTATTATGCTTAAAATAAATACACCCTTTGTTTTAATATTTATATTTTCTCTTCTTATTCTTTGCTCTGATGCTTACAGTCAGTGTTCAATGTGTAGAGCTGTACTTGAGTCTGAGGAAGGGCAATCTACAGCTAAAGGTATAAACAATGGAATTTTGTATTTGATGGCAATTCCTTATTTTTTGGTTGGGTTAGCAGGCTGGAAAATATACAAGATTTTAAAGAAAAAATAATTATATCCCTTAGTTCAAACAGAAATATTTTACTAAAAAGAGTTGAAACTTAACATATTTTTAAACTAAATTTTAACTCTTAAACCGTAATTTTACACCACCTTTGCCAAATAATCAAATTTAAGAACTGTAAATTGTCTTAATGATTAAATTAAAAAACCTTCATAAATCATATAAAATGGGGTCCTCCTCATTGCATGTTCTTAAGGGGATTAACCTAAATATAGAGGATGGTGAACTAGTTGCAATTATGGGATCTTCGGGATCTGGAAAATCAACTTTACTGAATATTTTAGGTATGCTCGATACAGCAGACAAAGGCGATTATATTTTAGACAGTTTTAAGATTGAAAATTTAAATGAGACTAAAGCAGCAAAATATAGGAACAAGTTTCTTGGGTTTATTTTTCAGTCATTCAATTTGATAAATTATAAGACTGCTCTAGAAAATATTTCATTACCCCTATATTATCAAGGGATATCAAGAAAAGAAAGGCAGCAAATAGCTTTAGATTATCTTCACCGAGTAGGTTTAAAAGAGTGGGCAACTCATTTACCTAGTGAACTTTCTGGAGGTCAAAAACAAAGGGTAGCTATAGCCAGAGCTATGGCTTCAAAACCAAAAGTTCTTTTAGCTGACGAACCAACTGGAGCTTTAGATACTAAGACTTCATGCGATGTAATGGACTTAATACAAAAAATCAATGAAGAGGGCAAGACAATATTAGTAGTAACTCATGAGTTAGAGATAGCAAAAATGTGTAAAAGAATTGTGAAACTCAAAGATGGAGTTATAGTTGAAGATAGCAAAGTTAAACAGGTCAAAGCCTCATCATATGTTTAATAGAGATCGCTGGACAGAAATTTTTGAAACTATAGGTAAAAATAAGCTGAGGACTTTTCTTTCTGGTTTTACAGTTTCTCTAGGTATTTTTATTTTTATCATTTTATTTGGTCTTGGTAATGGTCTTAAAAATACTTTTCAAGAGTTTTTTTTAGATGACGCCAGTAATGCCATTTTCTTATATCCTGGAAAAACTTCAAAACCTTATAAAGGTTTTAAGGCGAACAGGCGTATTGAATTTAGAAATAACGATTTAATGGATATTAAAGAAAACTTTTCATTTTATTTAGAACACCTAACACCAAGAATAACTCGAAATGCACTGATAAGATATAAAAACCAGAGTAATAATTACAGTACTCGTGCAGTTGCCCCTGGACATCAGTTCGTTGAAAAAACAATATTGATGAAAGGAAGATATATTAATCAATCTGATATAAGTCGTAAAACCAAAGTTGCTGTGATTGGACGAATGGTAGCTAAAGATTTATTTAAGTCTGAGGAAGCAATTGGTAAATACATCAATTTAGGTTCTTCAGCATTTAAGGTTGTTGGAATTTTTCAAGATGAGGGTGGAGATAATGAAGAAAGAAATATTTATATACCCTTTACAACTAGACAGCTAATTGAAAAAAGTAATGATAAAGTAGACCAAATTATACTAACATATAGAAAAGAACTAGGCTACCTTGGAGCAATGGGCTTAGAAAACGGGCTCAAAAAGTATTTTAAAGAAAAAAAATCGGTCTCTCCTGAGGATCCAAATGGCTTTTACATAAGAAATATAGCAGATGATTTAAGAGAAACACAACAATTTGCCGTAGTACTTCAACTTATTGTAAGTTTTGTTGGACTAGGAACACTGATAGCGGGAATTATAGGTATTTCAAATATTATGGTTTTTGTAGTTAAAGAGCGCACTAAAGAATTAGGTATAAGAAAAGCCTTAGGCGCTACACCAAATTCAGTAATAAAAATGGTTCTTCAGGAATCTGTATTTATAACTATTATATCTGGTTATTTAGGCTTAATTTCTGGAGTTTTGGTTCTTGAAAACATAGGAGTAAAATTGGACAAATATTTCATTAAAAACCCTTTTATTGAAATTTCAACGGCTTTAATGGCAACAGTTGTACTAATTATCTTTGGGGCAATTGCCGGTTATATTCCTGCAAAAAGGGCCTCAAGCATCAAACCTATAATTGCCTTAAGAGATGAATAATTTAAAGACGATTTTTGATAGGGATACATGGCAAGAAATTTTTGGATCAATATCAAAAAACAAGGTGAGAACTGTCATCACTGTGATTGGGGTTTTATGGGGAATATTTATCTATATTACTTTATCTGGAGCCGCAAAAGGGCTAGATAATGGTTTTGAGCGCCAGTTTGAAAATATAGCAATGAATTCAATGTTTATTTGGGCTGAAAGGACAAGCATACCCTATGCTGGGTTCAAAACAGGAAGAAATATTCAGCTAACACTTTCAGATATGGATTATATTAAAAAAACAATTCCAGAGGTTCAATTTATAGCACCTAGAAACTCACGGGGTGTATTTTGGGGTGGCCCACCTTTAGTTGTAAGAAAGAATAAATCAAGCAACTACAATATTTATGGTGACTTTCCCGATTATACAAGAATTGCAACAAAAAAAATCTTCAACGGTGGTCGCTTTATCAACGAAGAGGACATAAAATTCAAAAGAAAAGTATGCGTCATAGGCGAAAGAACGAAAACAGAATTATTTGATAAAGACGAAGATCCAATTGGAAAGTATATAAAAATTGATGATATATATTTTCAAGTAATTGGAGTTCACAAGTTTATTCCTGGAGGTGGATTTGAAACTGATGGAGATATTTTTATTCCATTTGAAACATTTAAAAGACTATATAATACTGGTGATGATGTAATGTGGTTTACGATAGCTGCGTATGATGATGCTGATGTGGTTTCTGTTGAAAAAAAAATAAAAGCTGCTTTAAAGAGATTACACAATGTTTCTCCTGAAGATGACCGTGCGTTTGGAGGGTTTAATCTAGGAGAAATTTTTAATAAAATTATGGGATTCTCAAAAGGGATGACACTTTTGTCACTGATTGTAGGCATTGCTACAATAATGGCAGGTGTAATTGGAATTGGGAATATTCTTTTAATTTCAGTAAAAGAAAGAACAAAAGAACTTGGTGTAAGAAGGGCTCTCGGTGCTACTCCCAATGAGGTACGTAATCAAATTATTTTAGAATCGGTCTTTCTTACACTTGTCGCTGGAATATTTGGTATTATTTTAGGAGCTTTTGTTTTATTTGGTATTAGCTCTGCTACAAAAGATTTAACTGACTTCCCATATACAAATCCAACAGTACCAATCCCATATATCCTTGGAGCACTATTTCTAATGATTTTTCTTGGAACACTTATTGGACTTATTCCTGCTCAAAGAGCAGTTAACTTGAAACCTATAGATGCACTAAGAGAAGAATAAAAACTATAAACAACTAATGAAAATTTTAAAATACATAGGAATTTCCGTTTTAATAGCAGGTAGCTTATTTGCGGCGGCATTTTTTGTAAAAACAAACAACAAATCTGCAATAACCTTTGAAACTGAGAAGATGTTTAAAACATCAATTGAAAAGAAAACTGTCGTTACTGGAAAAGTAATACCTGAGGATGAGGTAGAAATCACACCACAAATACAAGGTATTATTGATGGAATTTATGTAGAGGAGGGAGATCAGGTGAATAATGGAGACCTACTAGCTAAAATTAAAGTAGTTCCAAACGAACAAAACTTAAACAGTGCAGAGGGAAGACTAGCAAATTCAAGAATTATCTTGAAAAATGCAAAAATTGAGTATGAAAGAAATAAAAGTTTATTCAAAAATGGAATTATTTCAAAACAACAATTTGATAATGTTGAGTTGAATTACAACCAAGCTAAATTAGATGTCTCTAATTCAAAATCTGATTTACAAATAATAAGATTAGGATCTAAAGGTGGTTCAGCATCTGCTAATACAAATATTAGGGCCACAGTAGCGGGAACTGTACTTGAGATTCCTGTTGAGAAAGGAGATCAAGTCATTGCAAGTAATAGTTTTAATGCAGGAACTACTGTCGCAACTATTGCAGATTTAAACAAAATGATTTTTGAGGGAAAAGTTGATGAAGCGGAGGTTGGAAAATTAGTAATTGGAATGCCACTTGAGGTAAATCTAGGTGCGGTTGAAGACAAATCTTTAAAAGCTAAATTAAAATTTATTGCTCCAAAAGGGAATGAAGAACAGGGAGCAGTGCAATTCAAAATAGAAGCAGATTTATTTCTTAATGATTCAATTTTCGTACGTGCAGGATATAGTGCTAATGCTTCTTTAGTTCTAGAACGAAAGGATAGTGTCATGGCTATATCAGAGTCATTATTACAATTTGATTCAAAAACAGAAGAGCCTTACGTGGAAATAGAAGTTGGTGATCAAAAGTTTGAAAGAAAGGATATCGAAATTGGTATCTCTGATGGAGTAAATGTTGAAATTATCACTGGGATTAGTGAAGACGATAAAATTAAAGTTTGGAATAAAACGGAGCCTTTAAAGAAAGATGGTAATCAAAATAGCTTTAAGTAGAAATAAAAACTAATCAAATTTAAATCAATATTATCATGAAAAATATTTTCAGCATTTTGATGTTTTTAAACTTTCAATTTCTTTTTGCACAGTTAAAAACCTACACATTAGAAGAATGTGTATCAATAGCTCTTGAAAAGAATATAAGTATCCAACAATCGGAATTTGATTTAGATGGGGCTGACATTGATAGGTTAGATGCTATTGGCAGTTTTCTACCAAATATAAATGCTCAATCCCAACATATTTGGAACAATGGATTAAGTCAAAATATTACAAACGGTCTTATTGAAAACTTGACTACTCAATTTTCTGCTTTTGGAGGAAATTTAGGAGTTACATTATTTAATGGTAAACAAAATATAAATCAATTAGCTAGGGCTAATCTAAACATCATATCAAGACAATATCAGCTTGAAGACATGAAAGACGATGTTAGCCTTTTTGTTGCAAACTCTTATTTACAAGTAATGTTTAACAAAGAGTTGGAAGAAGTTCAGCGTTATCAACTCGAATTGGCAAAACAGGAATTAGAAAGAACCCAACTTAGAATTGCTGCGGGAATTCAAACTCAAGCAGAAATTTATGAAATTGAAGCTAATCTGGCTTCACAAGAACAGGCCTTGGTTCAGTCGGAAAATACCACACGACTCTCATTAATTAATCTAGCTCAGTCACTTTTAATTACAGATTATGAAAATTTTGATATAGCAGATGTAGATTATTCTATCCCTCTTTCACAGATTCTTTTAGAAAAACCTAAAAAAATTTTTGAAAAATCTTTGACCTTAAGAAATGATATAAAAGTAGCAGCAACCAATATTGAGATAGCAAAAAAAGATATTGATTTAGCTAAAGGTTCGTTATTACCTACAATTTCAGCATTTTATAATTACAATACACGTATATCTTATAGTGACCGATTTATTGAAACGGGAAACCTTATAGAAACTCCAATTGGAGTTGTAAAAGAAAATGGTTCACTTGTGATATCTCAGTTTCCTGAGCGAGAGCTAACGGGGCCTTTATCATTTACTGATCAGTTTCGTCAAAATGATGGGCATAGCTATGGACTTAACCTAAGTATTCCCTTATTTAATGGTCTTTCATTAAGGAATAATATTAAAAGAAGAAAACTGAATTTAAAAAGATCAGAAGTTCAATTCGAACAAACTAAGTTAGATTTAGAAAACACGATAAATCAAGCCTATAATAACGCAGAAGGGGCTTACAAGTTTTATCAGGCATCTGAAAAGACACTTAAAGCTAGAAAGGAAGCATATCTAATGGCTGAAAAACAATTTGAAGCGGGCGTTTTAAATTCATTTGATTTTATACAAATAAAACAACGATATGAAATTGCTTCATCTGATAATATTAGGGCAAAATATGACTATATCTTCAAGTTAAAAGTATTAGAATTTTATTTTGGAATTGAGATATCTGTCTAGTTATAAATTTTCCTAATTCAATTATTTAAATTTCTTTTACGATCAAATTCACTAAATTTATTTTTTATAAAACAACCAACTCGTGAATAAATACGTTAGCGAACATAAAGAAATTCCAGGTAATCCGTCCACTGCAAAAAGTAGTTCTAAAAAGCTTAACGATCGTCAAAATATAAGTCCTTTAAGAGTTTTGACTGAAAAACAATGGTCTTTTTGGGTTCAAAAAGGATACATAGTGATTAAAAATGCAATCCCAAAAAAACAAGCTGAAGACACAGCTAATTTCTTATGGAAATTTGAAGAGAAAAATCCAAAAGACGTTTCCACTTGGTACAGTGAACCCAGAGCCGAAATGCAAATGAAAGAGCTTGCAGGAACAGGTATGGTCGAGGTATATAATAACCAGTATTTATGGGATAATCGTCAGACTCAAAAAGTTTATGATGCTTTTGTTGATATTTGGGGAACCGAAAAGTTGTGGGTTACAATTGACAGAGCAAATTTAAATTTTCCTATAAGGAAGGGCTTTGAGTACAAGGGATTCATTCATTGGGATTATGATCCAGAAACTAAGCCTCAAAATGTCCAAGGTGTAATCGCATTGTCAGATCAAACTGACGTAAATATGGGAGGATTTCAGTGCATACCATGGTTATTTCAAAACTATGATTCATGGAAATTATCACAACCAGAGGATAGAAATCGCTTTCAACCTGATATTTCAGGTATTGAAAATAAAATTGAGAGGGTAGCAATGGAAGCAGGGGATTTACTTATTTTTAATAGTCTCCTACCACACGGAATACGTCCTAATCTCTCAAAAGATAAAGTCCGTATTGCCCAATACATATCGATGATGCCTGCGGAGGAAGACAACAGACTTCTTAAGCAATGGAGGATTAACTCTTGGAAAAATAGAATAGCACCAAAAGGATATGCTTTTCCTGGAGACCCAAGAAATTGGGAGCAAAAAAAGTATGGAACCGCAAAATTATCGTCTTTAGGAGAAAAACTTTTGGGGAAAACTTCATGGAACTAACTTAAGATGGATTTTAAATTAAAAGGCAAAAAAGCCTTTATTTCGGGCTCAACATCAGGAATAGGTTTAGAAACTGCAAGAATTCTATTAAATGAAGGTATGACTGTTTATATAAATGGTAGGAGTGAAAAGACTGTTAAGAAAGCAGTAGAATATTTAAAAAATGAAATTAAGGGATCAGATGTAAAGGGTATTGTAGCTGACTTTCTCAAACAAGCACAGGTAAAGAATCTTCTGAGTTCTTTACGAGATGTCGATGTCCTTATAAATAATGTAGGGGTATATTCTTCGACATCATTTTTTAATATTCCAAAAAAAACTTGGTATGACCAATTCCAAGTTAATGTTATGAGTGGAGTAACCTTGACTAAACATTTTTTAGAAGGTATGATCGCAAGAAATTGGGGAAGAGTTATATTTATTTCAAGTGAATGTGTTTATTTGGCTCCTATAGATTTAATTTCATATAGTTCTACAAAAGCAGCTTTGCACTCTCTTTCAAGAGGTATAGCTCAACTTTCTAAAGGGTCAAATGTAACTTCTAATGTAGTTGTTCCAGGATCTACTTTAAGTGATGGAGCAAAAAACTATTTAGAAATTAAATCTGAATTAGAAAATGTAACTAAAAATCAAGTTGAAAAGAATTTTTTTAAAGATGAAAGAAAGACCTCTTTGACACAAAGATTTGCTTCAACAAGTGAGGTAGCAGCGACGATAGCCTACCTTTGCAGTCACCATTCCTCGTCTTCTAATGGAAGTGTTGTTAGGGTTGATGGAGGTAGTTCTTTGGGAACATTTTAATATTCTATGTCTTACATTCTACATATAGAAACATCAACAATTCAATGTTCAGTTTCAATAGCATTCAAAGGAGAGTATATAGCTGGTAAACAATTGCTAGTAAATGAATTTATCCATGGAAAAAAACTTCATATTTTTATAAAAGATATACTTGAAAAAACAAAAATCAAAGCAACTGATCTTAATGCAGTCGCTGTAAGTAAAGGTCCAGGTTCTTATACTGGACTAAGAATTGGTGTGGCTGCTGCTAAGGGAATTTGCTTTGCACAAGACATACCACTTATAGGTGTAAATACTCTTGAAATTATGGTAGCTCCTTTTTTTAATAAAAATGAATACGATTACTTGATTCCTATGTTAGATGCCAGAAGGATGGAAGTATATTCTGCTATATTTGATACTAAAAAAAGGTATATTCAAAAAACAAATGCTTTTGTACTATCGGAAAATAGTTTTTTCGATAAGGTTGAAAATGGATCATGCTTAGTAATTGGAAATGGAGCATCAAAATTTAAAACCCTAAAACCAAAAATAAATGCACATTATAATGAAGAACACTTTCCGTCTGCAATAGACATGTGTGATATTTGCTGGAATCACTATAAAGACAGGAACTTTGAAAATTTAGCACTTTTTGAGCCCTATTACCTTAAAGACTTTCAGACACAGAACCCTAAGAAAAAATAAGTATTAGCCATTTAATGCTACAACATTTTCTATTTTGCCGGGCATCATTTCTTTAAGCATTGTTTCGATACCGTTTTTCAGTGTTAATGTTGAAGATGGACACCCACTGCACGCACCTTGAAGAATAACTCTTACAGATTTTTCATTGGAATCATAAGAATCGAACTCTATATTTCCACCATCAGACGCAACAGCTGGTTGAATATATTCATTTAGAATTGAAATGATTTGCTTTTCCAAGGCATTTAGATTTTTAAGATCAGACTCATTTTTTATATGTCTTTTAAGTTCTTTTGATTCTTCAATGACGGTATTCCCTTCCTCTATAAAAGAACGCACAAATTCTCTAATTTCCATTACAACTTCATCCCATGAATTAATTTCATATTTAGTAATCGATATATAGTTAGAATTTATAAAGATTTCTTTGATAAATGGAAAATGAAAAAGCTTCTGAGCTAAAGGAGATATTTTGGCTTCATCAATATTTTTAAACTCAAAACTCTTAGATACCAGAGATTTATTAGCAACAAATTTCATTACAGATGGATTAGGCGTGCTCTCTGCGTACACGGTAGTTGGAATTTTTTCAATTATGGATCCTCCATTATTTAAATAACTTTCTAACTGCTGACAAACTTCATCAGCAACTTCTTCCCATTCTAGAATATTGAAACGTTCAACTATTAGACACTTTTCTTCAAGAAGTACTGATTTAACAAAAGGCAGAAAGAAAAGCTGTTGAATTAAAGGAGCACCTTTCGCGTCATCAACATTTTTATAAAATTGAGATTTCTTATATCCAATTATATGATTAAACAAAAATTGAGCCTTATCATCTCCTTTTTTTATGTTTGCGGTTATTTTGTATTTTTTCACAGTCTGGATTTATTGATTATAAAAATAATTAATGCTTAAGAAAAATTTGAAAAAGTTGACACTTAATTTGAAAATAATCTTTTTGTATTTTGCAACAAACAAATATTGTGCTTATAAAATCTGTTAGAGGTTACAACCCCACATTTGGTAAAGATTGCTATTTTGCTGAGAATTCTACAATTATTGGAGATGTAATTATTGGTGACCAAGTTTCTGTATGGTTCCAAGCTGTTATTAGAGGTGATGTCAACTCTATTCGCATTGGAAATAAGGTTAATATCCAAGATGGTGTCATAATTCATGGTACATATAAAAAGGCTTCTACTAATATTGGAGATAATGTATCAATTGGCCACAATGCTATTATTCATGGATGTAAATTACATGACAATGTGCTTATTGGTATGGGTAGCATTATAATGGATGATTGTGTGATTCATAGTAATAGCATAATTGCTGCAGGATCAGTAATGACAAAAAATACAATAGTACCTTCAGGATCAATCTTTGCTGGTATTCCTGCGAGAAAAATTAAAGAGATAGATCAAAACCTTCAGAAAAACGAAGTTGAAAGAATCGCCGAGAATTATCTTTTTTACGCAAATTGGTACAAAAAATAAAAGCCACAATTATAGTGGCTCCAAGTTTATTTGAAAAACATGTAACTTATTTAGAAACCTAAATCAGATTTAACTTCTGCCATTAAGTCTTTACCAGTAGCCATTATTACACTTCCTCCGGGACTAGAATCTAAAACATAATCAAAACCTTGTGCAGCGGCTACTTTTTCTATTGATGTACGAGCTTTTTCATAGAGAGGACGCATCATTTCTGAAGAACGTTTTTGAAGCTCTTGTGCAGCTGTTTCGCGGAATTCTTGAATTCTTTTCTGCATTTCTTGTAATTCGACTTGTCTTTGCTGGTTAATTAATTCCGTCTGGTTTTCGGCATCTCCTTGATAACTTTGGGCTTTTGTTTGGAATTCTTTAGCAGATGTTTCTAATTCTTTGGCATATTGATCTTCTAGTTTTTTCAATTCATTCTGAGCTGCAATAACTTCTGGCATTTCACTTATTAATTGCTGAGTATTTATGTGAGCAACTTTTGATTGAGCACTAATATTTAATGGAAAAGCTATTAATAATAAACTAACAATTAGGGTATTTAGGTGTTTCATAATTATCAAATTTTTAATTATTTAAGGAACTTGATTTAGATTTTAATTTTTCTATTTGATCCTTTCTATTTTGAATGCGTTGTTGTCTATTAATTCTTTTAATTACTAGATCACTAATATCGTAATTTTTTGCGGAATATAACATGGTTAAGCTCGAAGATCGATCAAAAATAAAATCGTATTTTTTTTCTTCAGCAATTTGTTTGACAACTGATAGAACCTGATCCTGTAAGGGTTGGATTAATTTTGACCTCTGGACTATCATGTCTCCCTTTGGACCAAAACGTTTTTCCTGCAAGGATATGATTTCTGAGGCAAAAATTTGGATCTCCACTTCTCTGTCTTTAATGAGTTCGGGGGTTAGAAGTATTCTTTCAATATTAAGCTGTTCCTCATACTGCCTTAATTGAACTTTTTTTAATTCAATTTCTTTCTTCCAATTTTCTATATTTTTATCAAGTAAATCATTTGCTTTATTATATTCTGATATATTTTCAAGAATTACATTCATATCCATATATCCAACTCTAGTTCCCTTTTGAGCAAAAGTTGCAATGCAAACAAATAAAAAAATCAATTTGTATAAATTTCTTTTAAGCATAAAATAATAACGATGTAATTAGTATTATATTATAAAGTTAATGGCTGCTTTGGTTTTTTGTTTAGAATCTTTGACCAATAACAAAGTGTGTTTCCCATCCATTAGGTGTAGTCAAATTTGAATTCACATTATCAAAACCATAACCGAAATCTATTCCAAGTAAACCAAATGCAGGCATAAAAATTCTTACTCCAGCACCTGCAGAGCGCTTAGATCTAAAAGGATCAAACTCTCTAAAGCTACTATAACCATTCCCTGCTTCTAGAAAAGTTAGAGCATATATTGAGGCACTTGGCTTAAGTGTAATAGGATAACGGAGTTCTAAAGAAAATTTATTAAAAATTACGGAGCCGTCAGTACTTGAAAGAGATTGATTAGGATAGCCTCGCAACGCGATAGTTTCACGTCCGTCTAAAGCATAATTAATCATTCCGTCACCACCTAAAAAAAATCGTTCGAATGGAATGTTACCACGTGCGAGATTGTAAGCGCCTAAAAATCCAAAATCTGCCTGTGTTTTAAGAATTAATTTTTCATAGATAGGTGTGTACCAAGTTCCATTGAACTTGATTTTATAAAATTCAAGCCATCTAAATTTTTCTTGGTCTATTTTAGCAAGATCAGGATTACCATTTTCGTCTTGAAATTCAGTTAAAACTCCAAGGTTTGAAAAATCTTTCTTGCTAAATAATGAGTATGGAGGTGTTAATTTCGCGCTAATGCTAAAAGTGGATCCGCCAGTTGGGAATATCGGATTAATTCTAGTATTATTTCTTGTGAGGTTAATGGTGTATGAAAGATTATTGGCTTGTCCGTCACCAAATGTAAATAGTCCTGTGTAGTAATTTTTTAAGTTATAGTATTGAAATGAAACAGCTTGTGAAAGTTGAAAAAAGTCGTCTGGAATTCTAAGTCTTTTTGCTAATCCAATTGTTGCCCCGCTTATTTGAAAAGATTGAGACTTGTCAGCTAGACCCGTAAAAAAATCATATCTGTATTGTATTGTGTGTTGCAGAGATGTTGAAAATTGGACTGGTTGTTGACCTCCGAGCCATGGTTCAGAAAAGCTAAAACTGTAGGTATTATAAAACTGACTTGCCTGAAGTCTTAGTGCTAGTGTTTGGCCGTCACCCATAGGAAGTGGTTTGTACTTTGTTTTATCCAAGATATTTCTCATCGAAAAATTGTTAAATGAAAGCCCCAATGTCCCAATAAAGCCCCCTTGACCATATCCCCCTTGAAGCTCAATTTGACTTGCTCCAGATTCAACTAAATCAAAACGTACGTCAATTGTTCCTGAGTTAGGATCAACATTTTCCATTTGTGGATTAATTTGTTCTGCATCAAAGAAGCCTAGTTGTCCAACTTCTCGAACAGTCCTTACTAATTTGTCTTTACTATAAAGCTCTCCTGGCTTAGTACGTAGCTCTCTATAAATCACATGATCATTTGTTTTTGTATTTCCTTCAACTACAATTTTATTAAAGTTTGCTAATTTTCCTTCAGTAATTCTAATCTCAAAATTAATCGTATCCTCTACTGCACTTACTTCAACTGCATTTATATTAGAAAAAAGATACCCATTATTTTGATATAAGTTAGTAATATCATTTCCATCTGGTTTACTTGTATCAGCAATCCTTTTTTTTAGTACTACACCGTTGTAAACATCTCCTTTTTTAAGACCTAAAATTTGTTGCAAAACGTCATTAGAGTAAACAGCATTTCCTATGAAATTGATGTCTCCAAAATAATATTTATTACCTTCCTCGATTTCTAAATTTAGTGATATCGATTTTGATTCTTTTTCATTTCTAATAACCGTATCTAAAAGTAATCTAGCATCCCTATAACCTTGTTCCTTGTAAAAGTCAATCAATCCGACAAGATCTTCTTTAAAATCATTTACTATATATTTTGATCTCTTCCAAAAACGTATTGGATTTTTAGATTTGGTATTTTTTAGTTTCGATTTTAATTTAGCCTGTTTAAAAATCTGATTTCCCTTAAAATTGATATCCCTTATCTTAATTCGTGGCCCTCTATCAACATTAACAACCATTTTATATGAATTTGTACCAACTGTATCTTTTATGGTATTCAAGGAAACCTTTGTATCTAAAAATCCTTCTTTTTGATATTTATTAATGATATAATTTTTTGTATTAGTTAAAAAACTTTCTGAAAGTTTTTTACCTTCAACAAGATCAGTATCCTTAATAATAACATCAATCTTAGATTTTTTCAAGCCATTAATTTTGACATTTGTCAATGTTGGAAGTTCAACTATTTCAAGCTCTAATGATATGTTATTGTTATTTACTTTAGTTACGAAAATATTAATATCACTAAATAGTTCTAATGCCCAAAGCTTATTAATCATAGCACTAATTTTTTCTCCAGGAACTTTAATTTTCTCACCTACATTTAGTCCACTATAAGAAATTACTGTTTGCTCGTTGAAAGTTTTGATACCACTGACACTTATTGAATCAAGCTTGTAAGTCTTTCCCTTTACGAACCCACTAGTTTGTGCATAAAATGGATTTCCCATAAAAAAAGCTACTCCAATTAACCATATTTTCAGCACGAAGTAATTATATGATTTGTTCGCTCGTCTTTCCAAATCGCCGTTCTCTTTTTTTATAATTTATTAATGCCTTTTGTAAATCTTCTTTTTTAAAATCAGGCCAAAGAGTTTTCGTGAAGTATAATTCTGCGTAGGCAATATGCCATAATAGAAAATTACTGATTCTTTCTTCACCACTTGTCCTAATTAGTAAATCCACCGGAGGTAAGTTTCTCGTATAAAGATGACTAATTATAGTCGATTCATCAACTTTTTCAGGTGAAATTATACTATTTTTAACTTTATTGGATATTGTTTTGACCGCTTCAATGATTTCTTCTTTTGCACCATAATTTAGTGCAAGTGTGAGGACCATCTTTTTATTTTTTTTTGTCTTTTCAATAACAAACATTAGTTCATCTTTAACTGAATTTGGTAATGAATTTAAATCACCAACTGAACACAATTTAATTTTGTTTTTGTTTAACCGACTAAATTCTTTTTTTAAAGAACTAACAAGTAGTTTCATAAGTAAGTTAACTTCCTTTTTTGGACGATTCCAATTTTCAGTTGAAAAAGCAAAAAGTGTTAGAAATTTTATGTTTTTTCTAGCAGCCTCCTCAACAATCTCGCTAACCGTTTCAGCACCACGTGTATGTCCTGCAAATCTTTTTTTTCCAACTTTTTTTGCCCAACGGCCATTGCCATCCATTATAATGGCTATATGTTTAGGAATTTTATTCATCTATTCTTTGCAATAACATGGAAGATCGCCAAAGGTAAATGAAATTGTGAAACCTGTAAAAATATACCAGTCATTATTATTAATATTTCCAAATTTATAATTTAAATTGTTTGCGTATTGATTTTCCGGATTACTGCCATCTAAATTATCTGTTAAAGCATACCTGGCGCCAACTTCAAAACCTAGCACAAAAAACGGATTTGGATTAAATTTAAACCCAACACTTATCGGAATAGCAATTTTTCTATCTTTTCCATAGTTATTGTATACAGGTTCAACTGACGAATTACCTGGTTCAATAAAAAATTGGTCATACCTAAAATAACCTATACCATAAAAAATGTACGGGGTAAAGCTTAAGACAGGCTCATGCAAATTAAACTCTTTAAAATTTATTTCAACACCAGCAGCTGCCTCTTCAATTGAATTACTAATTTTATAAGATCTTCTGAATCGGTTAATATCATTATTTCTATATTCATTTTCATTCAGCGTTGTTAATGTAAATCCACCTCTCAATGAATATCTGTCTGTAATATTCCATCTGTAGATAATACCATAGGCAAATTCATTTGGATCTAAATATCGATGAGATCCAACATCACCAACATAGTTACTGCCTCCAAGAAAAATCCCAATTTCATGAAATTGAGCTTTAATTAAAGGAGTAAAAAAAAATATTAATATAAAATAATGAATTTTCTTGAACATTTTTCAATTAAACTAAAACGATGTTAGGTGTTTAGTATTAACCGAAAAAGCCTGAATTTATTGTGTATTTCGTGAATCGTGCCCCCAGAAAAACTTTTCTCTTAATGTATCGAAAAAGTATGTTCCATGTAATTGAATAGTTAGAAGATTAAAATCAGCTTTTTTTATATAAATATCGTTACCGTTTTCAATAGTAAATATTTTTGAATCTAATGAAAGTAAATGAGTGTTGCCTCTACCTTTTACAGATATTTCTAAAGTTGTTTCTTCAGGTACAATAAGGGGTCTCATATTTATGTTATGTGGAGCTATAGGATTAATCACTAAGCATTTAGATGATGGAGTGACAATTGGCCCACCACTACTTAAAGAATAACCAGTTGAACCTGTTGGAGTTGCTATTATTAGTCCGTCAGACCAATAAGTTGTTAGGTATTGGTCATTTAATTTTGTATCAATGCTAAGCATAGATGTTGTATTTTTTCTATTAATGGTAACTTCATTTAAAGCATAACCAAAGTCATTTGATGCTTCAGAGTTATATTTTGTAGATACTTCTAATAAAGATCTTTCAACAAAATCATATTTGCCCTCAAAAAATTGATTAAGTCCTTCTTCTAAAGTATTTTTTTTTATAGTTGTTAAAAAACCCAATCTTCCAGCATTGATTCCTAAAATGGGGATTTTGGAATCCTTAATTAATGATACAGATCTCAAAAGTGTTCCATCACCACCAATAGAAAATAAAAAGTCAACCTTTTCATTAAATAATTCATCATCTTTAAAATAATTGTAATTAATTGCACCATCACCTAAATATTTTTTTATTCTATCGAATAGTATAAAATTATATTCTTTGGAATTAAGATAGTCAATTACAGTTTTGACATAATCAATTGATTTTGGTGAAAAAAATGCGCTATATATGGCGATATTCATATTACATATTTCAACTGTAAAGTTACAAAACTCGTTACAACCTTTATTTTAAGTTTCAATAATTAATTTGTCATTAATTTATTTTAAAAGTCTAACATTAAGGATATTTTTGCAAAATAATATGACTTTACTCAGTGTAAATATTAATAAAGTAGCAACCCTAAGAAATTCAAGGGGCGGGAATGTACCAGATTTACTGAAAGTTGCAAAAGACTTACAAGAGTTCGGTGCACAGGGAATTACAATTCATCCGAGACCAGACGAAAGACACATTCGATATGAAGATGCAAAGAATTTACCTAAAGTAGTTAAAACAGAATTTAATATTGAAGGTAATCCCACAACAAAATTTTTGAATCTAGTATGTGAAGTAAAACCTACCCAAGTAACATTAGTTCCTGACGCTGAAGATGCAATCACATCAAGTGCTGGATGGAATACCAAAAAACATGCTAAATTTTTGAAGGGTGTTATTGATAAACTAAAAATTGAAGGTATTCGAACTTCAATTTTTGTTGACCCCGACATCTCAATTATTGAGGCAGCACTTGAAACTGGCACAGACAGAATAGAATTGTACACAGAAAACTATGCTAAAACTTATAATTTGAATCGAGAAAATGGAATAACTCCATATATTTTAGCAGCTGAGAAAGCCACAGAATTAGGAATTGGAGTTAATGCTGGACATGATTTAAACCTAAAAAATTTAGCATATTTTGCCCAAAATATTCCTGATTTATTAGAAGTTTCAATTGGTCATGCTCTCATTTCTGAAAGCTTATATTTAGGATTTAAAAATGTTATCCCTAAGTATTTAGAATGTCTAGTAAATTGAAAATACTTCACAGCAAAATAACCTCTGATAAAGGAAAAGAATTATTAATCCTCCACGGTTTTCTTGGTATGGGAGATAATTGGAAAACATATGCTAATGTTTTGACCAAAATAGGTTACAGGGTTCATCTTATTGATCAAAGAAACCACGGTAAAAGTTTTTGGAGTGAAGAATTTTCCTACTCAGTTATGGCAGAGGATATTTTAAATTATTGCAAATTTCATAACCTTGGACAAATTTTTATACTTGGTCATTCTATGGGTGGCAAGGTTGCTATGGAGCTTGCATTTAATCATTCGTATTTACTCAAAGCATTTATTATAGCAGATATTTCACCTAGAAAATACGAACCTAAGCACGAGCAAATTTTAAATGGACTGTCATGTCTGGATTTTAATAAAATTAATTCAAGAGCAGCAGCAGATGAAATGTTGTCAATTATTATCCCTGAAAATTCCTTGAGACAGTTTTTACTTAAAAATCTTTACTGGGTTGAAAAAGGAAGGCTAGGTTTAAGAGTTAATATTGAAGTTCTTAAAAAAGCCAGTCATTTAATTGGAAAAGAATTAAACTATAATGTTAATTCTAAATTACCCTGCCTTTTTCTTAAAGGTGAGAACTCTGATTATATTTTAGATAGTGATGAAGATATAATTAGAGACTATTTTCCTAAAGCTAAAATAGCTACAATCTCCAAAGCGGGCCACTGGCTTCATGCAGAAAATCCAAAAGAATTTATTGAAGTTACTTCCAAATGGTTGAATAAATTTGGTTGATTTATAACATCCGTAGAAAAATTGTGAAATTTATTGTAGTCAAGGTGTTAAAAACTAATCTTATTATATTTTTATTCAAAAATTTAGTTTAATGAATGCTCTCATACGAAAAGCTGAAAAAAAAGACAGTTTAGCGATATTAAATTTAATTAAAGAGCTTGCACTTTTCGAAAAAGAGCCAGAAAGTGTCAAACTGAAATTATCTGATATAGAAAATGATGGTTTTGGGACGAAACCATTATTTGAATGTATCGTCGCAGAGATAAATAAGAGGATAATTGGAATGGCCATCTACTATCCGCGTTATTCGACTTGGAACGGACCAACTATTCATTTAGAAGATTTAATTGTTTCTGAACAATATAAAGGTAAAGGTATAGGGACTCAGTTGTATTCAAATTTTATTAAAATGGCCTTAAATTCAGGCGTCAAAAGGGTTGAATGGAATGTTTTAGATTGGAATAGTCCTGCAATAAACTTTTATAAAAAAAGTGGGGCTAAAGTTTTGGATGATTGGAGATCAGTTCAAATGCACCGTTCCGAAATGAAGAAATATTTAAAAAATAAAGAACATTAGATTAAGTAATGAAAGTTTTTAAATTTGGTGGTGCATCAGTTAGAGATGCAGAAGGTGTAAAAAATCTTGTTTCGGTTTTAAAAGAAGTCGGGTATGATAAAACAATAGTAGTTGTCTCAGCAATGGGGAAAACAACTAATGCCCTTGAGAAAATTTTAGATAATTATTTCAATGATTCAAAAAAAACTATAGATGGATTACTTCAACTTAAGCAATATCACATACAAATTGTCAAAAATTTATTTGGAAATGATAGCTTTGAAATCGAAGAAACTATAAACAAACTTTTTGAAGAATTATCAGGATTTTTAAATACAAATAAGTCACCAAACTATAGTTTTGTTTATGATCAGGTTGTAAGTATTGGTGAACTTTTATCTTCAAAAATAGTTCATGCATTTATGAAGTTTTCGGGATTGGACAATTATTGGCTTGATTCCCGGAAATGTATTAAAACTGACGATTACTATCGTGCTGCAAATTTAAATTGGGAGTTAACAAGTCAAAATATAAAAAACGGTTTGAAAGGGTATTCTCTCGCGGTAACTCAAGGATTTATTGGTAGTAATTCAAACAATTTCACCACAACATTAGGCAGGGAAGGATCAGATTATTCTGCCGCGATATTTGCATATGTTTTAAATGCATCATCTCTAACAATATGGAAAGATGTTCCTGGGGTTTTAAATGGGGATCCGAGAGTATTTAAAAAAACTAAATTATTAAAAAAAATATCTTACAGAGAAGCTATAGAGCTCGCATTTTATGGTGCATCGGTGATTCATCCCAAGACTCTTCAACCACTGCAAAGAAAAGAAATACCTCTTCACGTAAAATCTTTTGAAAATCCCAAAAATGAAGGGACTGTGGTGTTAAAAGGTAAAAACTTAGATCCTTTTGTTCCATGCTACATCTTAAAAAAAAACCAAGTTTTGCTAAGACTTTCTACGATCGATTTTTCATTTATAGTTGAAGATAATATAAGTTATATTTTTAGATTATTGCATGATTATAAAATGACCGTTGAGCTTATTCAAAACTCAGCAATCAGTTTTTCAGTTTGTATAAACAATAAATACAATAAATTAGATGAGTTATTACTTATTCTACGGGCAAAGTTTAATGTAGAAGTAAATGACGGGGTTGACTTATTCACTGTCAGACACTTTAATCAGGAAGCATCTAACTTTATTAACAATATTGGAAAACCAATTTTATTAGAACAAAGAACAGAAGAAACTGCTCAATTTATCATTTAATTTGTTAATCTTAAATCCTTAATTTTTTGAACTATTGTCAAAGCTAATTTTTTGTGACTTTCGTAAGTCCATCCAGCTACGTGTGGACTTAATAAAACTTTATCAGATTTAATTAAGTATTCAAGAGATGGAGCAATTTTATTTGAATTTGTTATTGAATTAAATGAATTAGACTCATACTCGAGAACGTCTAATCCTGCGCCTAATATTTTTTTTGTTTTTAACCCTTCAACTAAATCCTCCGTAACAACTACTTTTCCTCTTGAAGTATTTATTAGCCAGAATGGATTTTTCATTTTTTCTATTAATGATCTGTTAAAAAATCCAACAGTTTTTTTGGTTTGGGGCAGATGTAAACTTAATATTTGGGCTTTATTTATTATTTCCTTGAGGCTAACCTGAGATGTTATTTCGTCACCCAAATTAGGCTTGATATCATAGCATAGTATTTTTAAATTATTAAAGCCTACTAATTTTTTTGCAAAACTTTTTCCAGTATTTCCATAACCAATTACAGCAACTGTTTTTCCTTCTAATTCGAAACCCCTTTGTTCTTCTCTGATCCAAGAACCATTTTTTATTTTTTGGTGACCAGAGTGAAGTTTATTCATTAAACTCAATAATAGACCAAGTGCATGTTCACCAACAGCATTACGATTGCCCTCAGGCGAGGAAATCAGATGTATTTTTTTTGACTTAGCACATTCTACATCAATGTTTTCTAATCCTGACCCTACTCTAGCAATAAACTTAAGTCTTTTTGCAGCTTTTAAAATGAGTTTATCTATTGTAAACCTGCTACGTATTACAATACCATCATATTGATTTATCATTTTTATAATTTCACTTAGAGGAGTTTCATATTCTATAATATTCTCAAAGCCTAATTTTTCAAGGCCATCTATAAGAATCGGATGGTTTTCGTCAACATGGAGAACTTTAGGTCTCTTCATTAGAACCCTAAAATTATTTTTGCAAAATAAAAAAACAGAAAGATTCCAAAAATATCGTTAGCCGTAGTTATAAATGGACCAGTAGCTATTGCAGGATCAATTCCTTGTCTATTAAGAACAATCGGGACGAATGTGCCGACAAGTGCAGCAACTATAATCACTAACATCATAGATCCAGCAATTGTTGTGCTGACAAGAAAAGATTGATTTATAAAATATCCGAAAATAAGAATAACTATTGCTAGAGCAAACCCATTTATTAGACTGAGACCAATTTCTTTGATTAAAATATTAAATAATGATCCCTTTACTATATCATTAGCTAAACCTTGAACTATAATTGCTGAAGATTGAACTCCAACGTTACCAGCCATCGCTGCGATTAGTGGTGTATAAAAAAATAAATTACGCAACAAAGGTTGCTCCATAATTGCTTCAAAATCTTGTAAAATAAAAACACTGCCTATCCCTCCTAATAAACCTAGAAAAAGCCAAGGAAGTCTTGCTTTTACTAAATCCAATATTTTATCATCTACTACAACATCAGCTGAAATACCAGCTGCTAATTGGTAATCTTTGTCTGCCTCTTCTTTAATAAAATCGACAATATCGTCGATCGTAATACGTCCTAATAATTCTTTTCTCATATTTACTACTGGAATTGCTTCTAGATCATATTTTGACATAATTTTTGCAACTTCATCAGATTCTTGATCAACTGTTACATAATCTACCTTTGGGATGTAAATATCTCTTACTTTAGCTTTCGAATTTGCAGTAATAAGATCTTTTAGCGAAAGCCTTCCTTTAAGTTGGTTCTTTTCATCAACAACATAAATGGAATGAACCCGTGTAACATTTTCAGCTTGTGCTCTCATTTCGTTCAAACATTTTAGAACACTTAAGTTTTCATTAACTTTTACTAATTCCTTTGCCATTAGTGCACCTGCTGTGTTTTCTTCGTATTTAAGTAGATCACGAATATCATTCACATGTTCATCATCTTCAATCTGAGACATTACTTTCTCTTGTCTCTCTTCTGGAAGTTCTAGGATGATGTCTGCAGCATCGTCAGTGTCAAGTTCTAGAACTTCTTCTGCAATTTCTTTTGCTGAAAGCTTTTCCAGAATTCCTTCTCTAATATCAGGGTTAACCTCAGCTAGGGCGTCTGCAGTTTTATCACTACCCAATATTTTTACTAAATACGTTGCCTCATTAAGAGAAATGGCTTCAATAATTTCTCCTAGATCTGCATAATGTGCTTGTCCTAGCTTTCTTTTAATGCGAGAGTTATTCCCCTTTTTAATAAGGTCTTTTATCTCAATTAAAAAAGCTTCATTAATTTGGAATGTTGCCATTGTCGATCCTTTTTACAATTTGGACAAAGTCAAAACCCGAGAGCATCTCAGGACGTTTATCAAAGATACTATCTTCTCTTAACTTTTCAGAAATATTAAGATTTTTTAAGCTATTTCGAAGAGTTTTACGACGTTGTTGAAAGCTTAACTTAACAATTCTAAATAAGAGTTGCTCGTTGCAGTTTAAATTAGTGTTGTTTTTACGTATTAGCTGAATAACTGCAGAATAGACTTTTGGAACAGGATTAAACACATTCGGATGTACCTCGAAAAGTAAATCAGTTTTATAAAATAATTGAGTGAGAACAGAAATAATCCCATATTTTTTTGATCCGGGAGACTCACAAATACGTTCGGCAACTTCTTTTTGAAACATTCCGCAAAAGAATGGAATTTGATCTCTATATTCTATTGTTTTAAAAATAATTTGGGTTGAAATATTGTAAGGGAAGTTACCAATAATAGCAAATAGTTTGTTTCCAAAAATTTGATTTAAATCAAGCTTTAAAAAATCTCCTTCTATAATTTTACTTTTTAGGTTTGGATACTTGTTTTCAAGATATTCCACAGCCTCTTTGTCAATTTCGATAAGATTTAAGTCATCAGTCACGGGAATCAAAAAATCAGTTAATGTTCCCATCCCTGGGCCAATCTCTAAGACCGTATTGTAGTTTTCAAAAGTTAAGGTTTCAGAAATTGACTTTGCAATATTTATATCTTTTAAAAAATGTTGGCCTAACTTTTTTTTCGCACGAACTGTTTTGATTTTTTTTCTCAATTAAATAATACTTTAATAGAAGGCATTAGTCCAAAACTAAATATTTTCTCCTTTATTAGTTTTTTGAATACTGAGTTGTGAATTGCTTTTATATAATATAAATCCTCATTTATTAAATCTTCTCAAATCCTGTAAAGGGAACTAGAACTTTTGGAAGATTAATTCCATTAGCATCTTGAAAATTTTCTAATATACCTGCAATAATTCTTGGTAGTGCTAATGAGCTACCATTTAAAGTATGTAGAAGTTCTTTTTTACCTTTAGAATTTCTATATCTCAATTTTAGACGTTCTGCTTGAAAACTATCAAATGTTGATACTGAACTTACTTCAAGCCACTTGCTTTGTCCAACTGAGTATATTTCAAAATCATAGGTCAAAGCAGAGGTAAAACCTAAGTCTCCACCACAGAGTCTAAGAATACGGTACGGAAGTTTTAATTCATCCAAAATAGATTTGATATGACTTACCATATCGTCTAAAGCATTTAATGCATTTTGTGGTTCTTCGATTCTCACAATTTCAACTTTGTCAAACTGATGAAGTCTATTTAATCCTCTAACATGAGCCCCATAGCTGCCCGCTTCTCTTCTAAAACAAGGGGTATAACCAGTTAGTGCAATTGGAAGTTCTTTAAAATCTAATAGACTGTTACGATAAATATTTGTTATTGGAACCTCAGCAGTCGGTATTAGGTAAAGATCATCTTTACCAATATGGTACATTTGACCTTCTTTGTCTGGGAGTTGGCCAGTTCCATAACCTGAAGCTTCATTTATTAAAATGGGTACTTGGACTTCTTTATATCCTGCTGAAATATTTTTATCAAGAAAATAATTTATTAAGCCGCGCTGTAATTTTGCACCTTTATCCTTGTAGACTGGAAATCCAGCTCCAGAAATTTTATTTCCTAGTTCAAAATCAATTATATCATATTTTTTTCCAAGCTCCCAATGGGGAAGATAATCAACATTTGGTTTGGGTATCTCTGATTTAAATATCTCTTCGTTATCTTTTTCTGAATTACCTTTTGGGACAATTTCGTATGGTACATTTGGTAATTGAATTCTTAAGTCTAATAAACTTTTTTCAATCTCGATTAGTTGCTCCTGTAAAGTTTTGGTCAAACTTTTAAGATTAATACTTTTTTCTTTTAAACTATTTATTTTTTCAGTTTCATCAGTTTTGAACAGAGTTCCTATCTCTTTGGCAATTTTATTCGAATTAGCTAAATGATTGTCCAATTCTGTTTGCTTTTCTTTTCTTTTTTTGTCAAGATCAATAATTTTTTCAATAACTTTTGAAGAATCAATCCCCCTTTTTTTTATTCCATTGATAATGGATTTTTTATTTTCTTGAATATACCGCAAGCCAAGCATTCTGTTTTTTTTATTCAAAAATAAGGCAATTTTGTATTAACATTTAAATTGACAAGTTTCTTTTACATGTGTCCTTGTCCTTGATAAGCTGGTTTTTTAAATCTTCAACAGAATTAAATTTTTTTTCATCACGGATTTTTTTTAAAAAAATTACTTTCAAATGTTCCCCGTAAATGTTTTTGTTAAAATTAAAAATATGTACTTCTTGTGTTTGATTAATTCCTTGGATTGTTGGTCTATTACCAATGTTCATCATCCCTTCAAAAAAATTATTATTGTAATATACTCTTACAAGGTAAACACCCTTTGATGGAATTAATTTATATTGTTCTTTAATATTCAAATTAGCTGTGGGAAAGTTTATGGTTTTTCCTAACCCTTTTCCTTTAATTACAACACCATTGAGTTCATAATCACGCCCCAAAAATTTCTTTGCTATTTCAAAATTACTATTTAGTATTGCATCTCTTATTTTAGTTGAGCTTACGGTAATTGATGAAATATTTTCAGCGGATACAGTTCTTACCTCAAAGCCATATTTATGACCAAATAAAATCAGATCATCAACACTTGCTTCTTTATTTTTC
Source organism: uncultured Bacteroidota bacterium (assembly GCA_902618245.1). Lineage (GTDB taxonomy): Bacteria > Bacteroidota > Bacteroidia > Flavobacteriales > Flavobacteriaceae > MS024-2A. The sequence continues at coordinate 291,049 of CACMZR010000001.1, forward strand.
CCAAAATGATGATTGGAGCCAGTATACAGAGTACTAATTTTAAGCTTTTTAACTAAAATATCTCTAACATATTCAACAGCACTCAGTTTTGAAAATTCTAATGAAAAAGGGTGGATTATGAGGTTATCAATCCCTAATTTTTTCAAAATTATTTCTTTTTCCTGAATTGTATCAATTAATTTAATGGTCCTCTCACTTTTTAAAATCATCCTAGGATGTGGAAAAAAAGTCAGAAGATTCGCTTGAAGTTTTTTTTCTTTGGCATCCTTTACAAGTGCATTAATAATTTTTTGGTGTCCCATGTGAACACCATCAAATGTTCCTATTGTAAGAATTGATTTTGATGATGAAGTGTAATTCTTAATTCCTTGGATTGTATCCATCTAAAAAACTATTCGTATATGTCAAACAAAAGTACGTTAATATCGATTATGGAAGAATTAGTTTGTTTATTTTTAGCTAAGACTTGAATGAACGTAAATGGGAAATTACAATGTTTACTGCCATAAAAAGCCACTTATAATATTGGTTATTTTTCTCAGTTTATTTATAAATATAGCTTTAAGCCAAAACAAGTGGATTAAAGTAGAAATCCCAAGCCAAAATCTAAATTCATTTATTGAATATGATGAAAACTATTTCGTAATGCCACAAGATTTGTTTAGAAAAGGTAATTCAAAAAAGGGAGATATGATAATAGAAATTTCTCTTCCAAATGAAATGGGGGAAGAAGAAGTTTTTCAAATTACACCTGTACCACTATTGACTGAAAAATTATCTAAGAAATACCCAGCTATTAAAACTTTTAAGGGTAAAAGTAAAGTACGAAAAGATGTTGAAGTTCGTTTGAGTACTCAACAAGCAGGAATCAATGCCTGGATTCACTTTGAAAATGGCCCCGACTTATTTCTTCAACCTGTAAAAGGGAATAAAAATTTACACTTTAGTTATTTAAAAATAAAAAATCATAATTCCTCAAATTTATTTTGTAAAACAGAGATCCGAGGAAATATGAAAAAGCCAATACAACCAAAATTTAAGAAACAAACATTTCCTCAAAGCATCCGTACCTTTCGGATTGCGATAGCTACAACTGCTGAGTATACAAATTATTGGGGTGATAATAATCAAAATAATGGATCTAATAAGGAAGATGCTTTTGCTGCTATAGTGAGTACCCTAAATAGAATTAATTCAATTTTTGAAAGGGATTTAAATATTCGTCTTGAACTGGTTTCCGATGAAAGTTTGATTTATGAAGATGTAAATCAAGATCCTTTTACTGGAAATTTTAGTTCTGAACTTCAGAGAACTTTAGACGATGTTTTAGGTGATGAAAATTATGATATAGGACATCTTTTTGACTACGGAGAACCAAATGGAGACGCTGGCTGTATCGGTTGTGTATGTTCTAAAGGTGAAAAAGGCCAAGGATTTTCTACTCACCCATTTAGGGATACATATGGAGGTGAATATCGCAACGATTATTTTGATCTTGATTATGCAGGTCATGAGATAGGGCATCAATTTGGAGCATATCACACTTATTCCTTTGAAACTGAAGGAACTGGCGTAAATGCTGAACCTGGTAGTGGATCTACGATTATGGGTTACGCAGGAATCACAGGACCTGACGACATACAACAACACGGAGATCCCTATTTTCATTACTACAGTATTCAAAACATATTAAGCACTGTTGAATCAATAAATTGTGGAAGTACTGAAATTTTATCATCAGAAACCTTAAGTGTGGATGCTGGTCAAGATTATATTATTCCAATTGGCACACCTTATGAGTTAAAGGTTGATTTATCTACAAATTTAGAGACAGAAAATTACACTTATTGTTGGGAACAACTTGATAGTGCTGAAATTACATCGAGCAATTTTGGACCTTATAACCCAATTGGTTCAATGGCTAGATCTTTACCACCAAATAGGGCTTCTCAAAGGACAATTCCAAACATAAGGAGAATTTTAGAAAATGAATTAACAGAACAGAACCCCAGCATAGGAGATGATTGGGAAACTGTTCCGCTTATTGGAAGAAAAATGCAATGGGGCCTTACAGTAAGAAAGCAAACTCCTTCAGTATCTTTAGTTGCTCAAGACCTAATTGAGATAACTTCATATGTAAATGCTGGACCTTTTAAAATTAATTCTCAAAATGAATTAGGACTATCCTTAAAAGGGGGATCCTTAGAAAATATCTTTTGGGATGTTGCTAAAACTGATCAAAATCCGATTGATGCCTCTCATGTAAATATTTCTTTATCCATAGATGGTGGAGAAAGCTTTCCAATTGAACTTGCAAACAGGGTAAAAAATAATGGATTTTCTAGAGTGATAATTCCTAATGAAATTAATACTGATCAAGCTAGATTAATGATTAAGCCAACTAATAATATTTTCTTTGCAATAAATTCAACTGATTTTAAAATTGAGTCTAGAGATTTAATTTTAAATCTAGATACATTTGTAAAAGAAAATTGTGGTAGTGATGTACAGCGTTTCACATTTGAAATAAATAAATATAATAATTTCAAAGAACCATTTACACTACAACTTAATCCTCAACCGCCAAACATTGACGTAAAATTTTCAAAAGCCTCATTTATTGAAAGTGATAGTTTAGGATATTTTGAATTCAGTGGGCTAAGTTCGCTCGATGCGGGGGATTATAACTTCACTCTTGAAGCACTATTTTCTTCAGGGTCCGAACAATTTCCATTTATTTTGGAGCAGCGTAATGATGAAATAGAAACTGCTGATATTTTGGCTCCTGAAAATAATTCAAATAATGTCAGTTTAAATCCTGTTTTATCCTGGGATATTGATTCGAATATAGATAATAGTAGAATTCAAATTGCTACTGATCCAGATTTTCAAAGTATAGTAATTGATACCACATTGGCAACATCACAATTTCAATTGGGTAAATTAAAATCAGAAACAAACTATTATTGGCGAATCCAAGGCCAAAATAACTGTGAGATTGGAAATTTTTCTGAAGTTTTTTCATTTCAAACGAATTCAATTTCTTGTCAAGATATAAATTCAGACGATTTACCAAATGATATAGAAGATGCTACAGAAAACGAAGATGGTGAAACCTTATCTTCTATAGAAGTAGATTTTAATTATACAATTATAGATTTAGACGTTTTAGTTGATCTAGAACACACTTATACTGACGATCTTACTTTGTATTTGGAAACACCAAATGGAGAGCGTATTTTATTAAGTAGAGCTTTAGGAGATGAAGGAGATAATTATACACAAACAACTTTCAATCAAGAGGCTACTTTAAATATTTCTCAAAGCCAACCTCCATTTACAGGTTCATTTGTTCCTTTACAAGATTTAAGTATTCTATATGGAACTTCGTCCTATGGTACTTGGAAACTTATAGTTTTAGATCAGTATAAAAATGATACGGGCACCCTTCTTCAATTTCAACTTAATTTTTGTGTTGAAGGAAATATCGAAAATAATAGTGACAATGATTCATTTTCAGACAGTCAAGACAATTGTCCGTTTGTAACAAATGAAGATCAGTCAGATATTGATAATAATGGGGTAGGAGATATTTGCGACCTTTTTTCAACCCAGAATATCTCAATCATAAAAAATGATGCAACATGTCCAGATCAGGATAACGGGACTTTATTTTTTAATGCTAAAGCTGATTTTATATATACAACAGAAATAAATGGACCAAACGGTTTCTACAAAACATTTGAATTTTCAATATTAGGTGAAGTTCTTGAAAATTTGAAGCCCGGAAGATATAATGTTTATGTTAGAGTGAATAATTATCCTGACTTTCAATATCGTTACGAAACTCAGATTAATGCTCCAGAAAAATTATCCGTTCAAGCTGAATATAATCCATTTTTAAGTGTTTTAAATATTGATTTATCTGGCGGTAAATACTACGATATAATGTTAAATGACAAATCGTACAAAGTATCAAATCAGAATAATATTCAACTACCAGTAAATGAAAAAATAAATCGAATAGAAATAAGAACTGATAAGGATTGCCAAGGTATATTTGAAAAATGGTTAAATCTAACAGAGAAGGCAAGGGTTTATCCTAATCCAGTATCTGATTTAATAAAAATAGTTTTACCAAAAGATTCAACACCAGACATTTATTTATTTTCGGGTAATGGAGATTTATTTTGGTCTAAAAAAAGTGTTAACAGTTTTTATGGACTAGTTGAAATTCCTATGCAATTTTTACCTGCGGGAATCTATATATTAAAGATAGATTATAATGATCATATAGAAAATCATAAACTTATCAAGAAATGAGAAAATTTTCTGTTTGTTTCAGTATTATGTTTTTCTATTGCGTTTCAGACACTGCCTTGGACCCTGAGAGTGTTTCTTTAATTTCTCCAAAAAACTTAGAGTCTTGTACAAATGCTGTTAGGATTAATGATACTGATCGTCAAGTACGTTTTGAATGGACAAAAGCTCTAAATGTGGATCAATATGAATTAATAGTCGAAAATTCTATAACAAAAGAAAAATTTATTTCTAATACACCTCTTCTAAATAGTTCATTAGTTATTTCAGCAGGTGCACCCTATAGCTGGTTTGTTCGTTCAAAATCAAATTTTACCTCGGTAACAAAAAACAGCGAAATTTGGCAATTTTATCTTGAAAGAATACCCACTGAAAGTCATATTCCTTTTCCAGCTTCGTTATTATTTCCTTTGAATAACACTTCTGTAAGTTTAACTAACGAAAATCAAATCCTATTTCGTTGGAAAGGTGCAGATTTAGATAATGATATCGAATCCTATGACTTTTACATTGGAGTTCAAGAGGAGAATCTCAATCTTGAAAAACAAGACATAAGCACAAGTCAAGTTTCTATAGAATTGGATTCCAATTCAACTTATTTTTGGCAAATTAAGACAACAGACAAAAGTAATAATAGCTCTTACTCTGAAATATTTAGTTTTGAAACACAATAGCTATTTACCATTAAATTTGTTCATAGCATTATTTATGCCCTCTAAGCAAAAACATACAATTGCTTCTGCACAAATTGAAACTCGCTCTTCTATTTTAGTTTTTTCTGTTTCGTCCCATTGATCCAAAACAAATTTTACTTGATCAAATGTTTTATAATTCTGTCCAATTCCAAATCTTAGTCTAGGATAATTTGAAGTATTTAGTTGATTCTCTACATCTTTTAATCCATTATGACCCGCTGGACTTCCTTTAGGCCTTAATCTTAAGTCACCAAAGGGAAGATGCAAGTCATCTGTAATAATTAAAATATTTTGCAAAGGAATTTTTTCTTTTAGGGCCCAATAGCGAACTGCTTTACCACTATTATTCATAAAAGTTGAAGGCTTAATAAGTAAAAACTGGCGCCCTTTTTTTTTAAATGAAGAATAGTAAGCTAATTTTTTTACTTCCCAATCTGTTTCATTTTTTTCTACGAGTTTATCTATAATTTTAAAACCAATATTATGTCTCGTATTATTATATTCTTCGCCAACATTTCCAAGACCTACAATCAAATACTTTTTCATGCTCAGTTTAGGTACCTTTTTTTTAAATAAGTTTTTTAAAAATTGCATTTTCTAAAATAAAAAAAAGCATGCGGTTGAGTTATCACATGCTTGGAATTTTGAGTAAAAATATTTTTTACTCTTCAGATTTAGTTTCACCTTCTCCACCTTCTTTAGCAGGAGTCTCTGAACTTACTTCTGATTCTGCTTCTCCTTCAGCTACTAGCTCTTCTTCTTTTATTGAGGCTCTGGATGTTCTTACTTGACAAACAACAGTATTATCTGGGTGCAAAATAGTGTAAGATTCATTTTGAAGTTCAGAGGTGTAAAGTTTATTTCCCAATTCTAAATTAGAAATATCTACAGTAATAAAATCAGGTAAATTTTTAGGTAATGACTTTACGCGTAGTTTTCTCTTATTAACAGATAGAACACCACCACTATTTAATACCCCTGGAGCGGAACCCTCAATTTTAACAGGTATATTCATGGAAATTTCTTTGTCATCAAAGAGTTGATAAAAATCAACGTGCAATATTTTATCTGTTAGAGGATGAAATTGTATATCTTGAAGAATTGCATTAATTTTTGTTTTTTCATCAAGTATGATTTCTACTGTATGTGCGTTTGGAGTATATACTAGTTTGTTGAAATCAAGTTCCTGAGCAGAAAAGTGATAAGACTCACCACCTCCGTAAAGAACACAGGGAACTCTTCCAGCATTACGTAAGGCTTTGGTAGCAACCTTGCCTACGCTTTCTCTTTTAGAACCATTAATGGTTATTGATTTCATGATATATTATTTTATTACATTATAAATTTTGAACTTATCGACTTATTGAAATGCAAATTGTGCATTACTTGAGCAAATAATGGGGCGCAAGATAATACTTTTACTTTATTGTGACTAATTCTTGGGGGTATAGAATCAGTTACTATTAACTCTTCAAGTTCAGATTTTTCAATTTTATCATAAGCGTCTCCTGAAAGAAGAGCATGAGTACATATCGCTCTAACTGAAATAGCTCCTCGCTCTTTCATAAGTATAGCTGCTTTAGTAAGTGTTCCAGCTGTATCTACCATATCATCAACCAAAATTACGTTTTTGTCTTTTACATTACCGATAAGTTCCATATGTGAAACTTTGTTCGCTTTTTCTCTTTGCTTGTAACAAATTACTACTTCGCTTGATAAATATTTAGAGTAGGCATATGCCCTTTTTGAACCACCCATATCTGGAGAGGCAATTGTAAGATTTGATAATTTTAGAGACTCTATATGTGGCAGAAAAATCGTAGAAGCAAATAAATGATCAACTGGTTTTTCAAAAAATCCTTGTATTTGGTCAGCATGCAAGTCCATTGTAATAATTCGGGTAGCGCCAGCAGTTTCTAGCAGCTTTGCAATTAATTTTGCTCCTATAGGAACTCTAGGTTTATCTTTTCGGTCTTGCCTAGCCCAGCCGAAATATGGCATGACAGCTGTTATGTGTCTTGCTGAAGCTCTTTTAGCAGCATCTAACATTAATAGCATTTCCATTAAATTATCAGAAGTAGGCTGCGTGGATCCTATAATAAATATTCTTGCTCCACGGACCGACTCTTCAAATGAAGGTTGAAATTCACCATCACTATATCTTGAGAAATTTACTTTCCCCACAGCTATTCCAAAATGGTCTGAGATTTTTGAAGCAAGTAGCTTACTTTGATTACATGCAAAGATTTTAGCTGGAGTTTTCATCAAAATGAATATAATGCAAATTTAAAAATAAATTTTTCCGGGAGCAGTTTTTAAAACAAAACCTAAAAAAATATTTTACTATTTTTAAAAATTCTCTCAACATTTGCCTCGGTGGCGGAACTGGTAGACGCGCTGGATTCAAAATCCAGTTCTTTCGGGAGTGTGGGTTCGATTCCCACCCGAGGTACAATCAATGAAATTAATTTAAAACCATGAGTTTAATTAATTCTAAGATATAATTATAAATTTAAGTTGAATATGGATAAATCTTTACTATTATTTTTTTTGTGTTGTATTCAATTTTTTTCTTGCAAAAAGACATTACATAAAAAACTTAGTCCCAATGTTATTATTATTCAGCCAATTGTAACACAATCTGATATTGGCGATGAGCCATCAAAAATAAATTTATCAAAAAGGTTAGTCAATAGAGCATATTCTAAATTAGATTTAGACTTTCATTATCTAGAACCAATTTATTTTAATAATACAAATGCTAGAGATGGAAAAATCAATCTAGACAGTATAGTTTCAATTGCAAGAGAAGAAAAAATTCTGAAAGGTCAAGGTGATATTATTAACATGTTTTTTGTAAATACTATTGATGGAAATAAGGGCCCAACTGGCCGAGGAATGATGAATGGAAACCTTGTATTCATTACTCTTGGTGACGAAAGTAAGTACAAGGGCTTAGAAAAAAAGTATGTAGAAGCTTTTGTTGTAGCTCACGAAATAGGTCACAATTTGGGGCTAAAGCATGCTATCGACGATCCTAATGTAAATGACTCTTTACCAAATATTCAAGGTGATGGAGATTTTGAAGATAGAATTGATCCAAAATTTAGTCTTAATCATTATCAAATGGAACAGATCAAAAAAAGCCCTCTTTTTCATTCAAGAATAAATTTTTTAAGTACAATCCAAGCTAAAAAAGCGATATTAGATGAAACTTTTGAGCCTTATTTTTCAAAACTTCAGGCCCGAGAGATTACTACTTTTGTTCAGCAACAATCTCCAATAAAGATTGATTCAGCAAGAAAATTTGCAAGAGAAAAATTTTCTTCAGCCGTAATGGAGTTTAGTGAAAAAGAAAAAAGGGTACTATCATTTGTTGTTAAGAAAACAAATCATTGGTTATTGCAAAATAAAATAAATCTTATGGCCCGTCAGCCTTGGAGATTTATCAAAATTCAAAATTGGCTTTGTGGTGGATTTGCCCACACAAGAGGAACATATATTATTTTAAGTCAAGCCTATCTTGATAAGCTTTCTACTAATTGGAGTGAAAAGATGGATAAGAATAATGAAGCAAAATTAGTAACTTCATTAGGTGGCTTATTGGTTCACGAACAAATGCATTCTCTTCAAAGAACATTCAAAACTAAATTTGATAAGCTTTATTCAGAAAAATGGAAATTTGTAAAACAAATAGTAAAGGTTGAGAATGAAATAACACTAAATCAAGTTTCAAATCCAGATGCACCTCTAGCTGAGTGGTTGATTCAAGACCCTCAAAATGAAAATAAGTTTTTTTGGATAAGAACACTTTTAAAAAAAAATATTGAGATACCGAAAATGGGTAGGGATTTTATAGATTTGGTTTTCCATGTTGAAGAAAAAAATGAGGAATACTTTGTTTTAAAATCTGAAAATAAATTAGTAAATCAGCCTTTACAAGAATTGTCATTTTATACTAAGTCATATCCTGTGTCAAGAGGTCTCGATCACCCTAATGAAATTTCTGCATATATGTTTTCAGAATTTTTTAAGTCAAAATATAATTCTAGTGAACCTTTTCATAAGATAAATGAGAGCTCAAAAAAAAATACTAGGACATTTATTGAATGGATTAAGACTGATATGAAATAGCTAATAAGATTTATTCAACTTCAACAATAAGTTCAATTTCTACAGCAATTCCTTGAGGAAGTGCAGCCATCCCTACAGCAGAACGAGCATGTTTACCTCGGTCACCAAAAACTTCAACCATTAAGTCTGAAAAACCATTTATAACTTTAGGCTGGTCACGAAATTCTGGAGTAGAGTTCACCATCCCCAAAACTTTTACAATCCTTTTGACTCTATTTAAATTTCCAAGTTCAGATTTTAAAGTAGCGATATGATTTACTCCAGTTAGCCATGCTGCTTGATATCCGTCTTCTATAGTTAGTTCTTTACCTAATTTACCGGTAATATATGATCCATCTGCTTTTTTTGGACCACTACCGGATAGAAATAATAAGTTTCCTGATTTTACTACTCTGACATAATTTGCCACTGGAGGTGATACCTCAGGTATTTTTATACCTAATTGCTCTAATCTTTTTTCAGGATTATATTCTAAATTATTATCTCTTTGGTTTTTGCTTTGATTTTGTTCACAGCAAAAAAATAATAGTGAAAAAATCACAAGATTTCTTAAATTCATATACGGTAATCTAGTTATACGCAATTTACAAATTCAATTAGATTTTTTATGAATTACACTTTTACTTTGTAGGATATATATTTTCGCTAATTGACAAAACAATTAATCAATGAAAAATTTTATTTTAAGATTATTATTACTATTGTTTATAGTACCATTTTCCTGTACTAAGGAAAATAAAAATGTTATAACTAATAGTTCAATATCCGCAGCACATCCCCTAGCATCTCAAGCTGGAAAGAAAATGTATGAACAAAATGGAAATGCCTTTGACGCCGCAGTTGCAGCTGGTTTCACTTTGGCTGTAGTAGAGCCAAGCATGAGTGGTATTGGTGGTCGTCTTCAAGCTATATATAGAAACTCATCTGGTAAAATAGGAGGAGTAGATGCTTCAACTCAAGTTCCTATGAATTACAAAAAAATGAATAAAAAATATAGTTATGGATATGAAACTATTGGAATACCTGGAGTTGTAGCGGGTCTATTAAAACTTCATGAAAGTTATGGATCCTTATCTCTTAAAAAGGTTATGGCCCCAGCAATTGAATTTGCTGAAAAAGGTTTCAAAATTCTTCCTCTTGAGTCAGAGAGACAGAAAAGTGTAAAAAAATATCTTCTCGAATTTGAGGGGTCTAAATTCCATTTTTTAAATTCTAACGGTAATTCTTTTAAATCTGGAGATTTAGTAATACAAATGGATCTAGCGAAGACTTTAAAAAAAATAGCAAATGAGGGGAAAAAAGGATTTTATGAGGGTGAAGTTGCAAGAAAAATTGTTAGTGATATTCAATCCAATGGTGGCATTCTAACAATAGAAGATTTAAAAAATTACAATGCACTAGATTCAAAAGTTGTAAAGGGATTTTTCAATGGAAATGATATTTTTTCTTTAAATCTTCCCTCATTTGGTGCAATAACCATTCAAATCTTACAGATTATAGATAACTTAAATCTTTCTAATTCCGAGAATGAATGGGCATTACAATTTGATAAGGTTACTTCACTAGCATATAAGTATAGAGATTTTCAAGATAATTTAGATTCACTCTCAAAAATCTTAAGTTATGATGAAGCAAAAATTTGGGCAAAAAAAATCGAAAATAACCAAATTGATATAGTTAAAAATACAGATGTGAAAACACCTTACTCATGGATAGCAGATGGTCACACAACACATCTTACTACTGCAGATAAAATGGGTAATGTGGTAAGTCTAACCCAGACCATTGGACCGACAATGGGATCAAAAGTAGCCACAAAAGGTCTTGGATTTTTGTATGCAGTAAGCCTAGGAGGTTACTTAGGAGAATACAAACCAGGGGATCGTTCCAACTCACATATTTCACCAACATTATTTATGAAAAACGGAAAAGTTCAACTTGCACTTGGCGCTGCCGGAGGTAGTAGAATTCCTACAGCAATCACACAAGTTGCTCATAGATATTTGTCTCAAAAAAAAGACTTGAATACATCTCTTATGCTTCCGAGAATTTATCCATACGAAGATTCACTTTGGATAGAAGATCATGATGAGGTAAAGTCTTTAAATGCGGACCTAGACCAAAATGAATATCCTGTCAAACTAGTTGATGAGAAAGCTAGATTTGGAAGGGTTCATGCCATTTCCTATGATTCTATATCAAATTCATGGTTTGGTTCTGCTGACCCTGACTGGGAGGGAACAGTAGAGTATCACACTGATAAATAAATCTTATCTATGATTCTAAAGCATCCTTACAGTAATCAACACACTTTCTGATTTCATTAATTATAGTAGAATTTTCTGGTGTCTTATACTCATATTCTATGGTAGCTGGGAATGAATATTTTTGATCTCTCATTAATTGTAATGCTTCAACTATTGGAGTGTCTCCCATCCCAAAAGGCATATTATCTTGTCCATTAGCAAGACTCTTGCGGTCTTTGGTATGCATACTATATATTTTTTTATTCATATTAGATAAAAATTCCAATCCATCTGTGTTTCCAGCAGCTATATAGTGACCCAAGTCTGGATTCATAACATTACTATCTGATTGTTTAAGTGCAGTATCCCACCATTTTGCATGCTGCTGAGTATGACCGTGGTAAGCAACTTTAATATTATTTTTCTCAGCTAATTTTCCAAGCCTTAGTGTGTGTTCTGGATCTTCAGGTAATTCAAGAGTGACATGACTTGCTCCAAGAACTTTTCCTGCTTTCATCGCATAGTTTATATCAGCATCTGAATTTTTTTTACCCAGTAAATAGTCAGGTTTAAATGCATAAATTTCAATACCGGCATCGTTAAACATTTTACGGAGCTTTAAAAAATTATTTGGATTTCTATTTTTCCCCCAATTTGCAGCCTCTTTTTCGTAGGATTTCTGTTGTTGTTTTAAGTCAGCTAATTGTTTCTTTTCATCTCGAGATATTTCTTTTTTTCTATCTAATCTCATTAGCCTGTAGTAAGTTCTTCTATCAATTTTATATTCTGGTCTACCTAAATAGTTTTCAGCCACACCACCCATCAACTCAACTGCATTTATGCCGCAATCTAAAATATATTGGAGCGTGGCTTCTGCACTTTGATCTTCCATTTCTCTGAAGGAATATGTAATTACTCCTATTTGTATTCCATTAATTTTTGAATTTGGTTTCAGCAAGTTTGGTATGTAAGCTGGTGCTCCCCATAACTTGTTTGTCCCTATGCTAAGTCCTACAGCAGCGATTCCAGTATTTTTAAAAAATTCGCGTCTGTTTAAATTCGATTTTTTTAGTTCCATGATTTTATATAAAATTTATTCATCTAAATAAATTTATGTAAATTATTTATAAAGGACAACTGCATTTAAAGTACACTATTTCATTGATGCCCAAAAAAGTTTTCTTTATATTTAATTTGAATCAAATTTTCACAAATATTATTACGCTTGCTTAATGTATTATATAGGCTATGACATAGGAAGCTCATCTGTAAAAGTTGCTTTAGTAGATGAAAAAACAAAGAAATCAATCGCTGTAGTTTCTGAACCTAAAAATGAAATGGTGATTAAAGCAGGCAAATTTAATTGGGCCGAGCAAGACCCTAATATTTGGTGGGATTGTATTTGCACGGCAACAAAACGAATCTTATATGAAAATAAAATTTCGTCAAAGGATATTCTTGCGATCGGTATTTCATATCAAATGCATGGATTGGTTATAGTAGACAATAAAGGTCAACTTTTAAGAGATTCAATTATATGGTGTGACAGTAGAGCCATTGAAATTGGGAATTTGGCAGCAAAGCAAATAGGTGAAAGTAAATACGGTAAACAATTATTAAATTCACCTGGAAATTTTACTGCGTCAAAACTAAAATGGGTAAAAGACAATGAAGAAAAATTATATGAGAAAGTGTCAAACTTCATGTTGCCCGGAGATTTTATAGCTTATAAGTTGACTGGTGAAATTAACACAACCACTAACGGTATATCAGAAGCAATTTTATGGGATTATAAAGAAAAAAAAGTAGCAAATTGGCTGCTTGAATTTCTTGATTTAGATACCAGTTTAACTCCATCTTTAGTTAGTAACTTTCAAAACCAAGGATTTGTAACTGATGTAGCAGCAAAAGCTACTGGTTTACCAATTGGAATTCCAATTAGATATCGTGCTGGAGATCAACCAAACAATGCACTTTCTTTAAATGTTCTAAAACCAGGAGAAGTTGCTGCAACTGGTGGCACATCTGGTGTTATTTTTTCAGTTAGTGATAAAATTGATTCTAAAGAATTTTCAAGATTAAATCATTTTGCTCACGTAAATTATACGCCAGAACAACCAAGAATCGGAACCCTTTTATGCATTAATGGAGCTGGTATTTTTTACAGTTGGTTAAAAAAATTGACCAAAATTGATGATTTTACTACTATGAACAACTTGGCAAGTAAAATTAAAATTGGAAGTAATGGACTTGTCAATTTACCCTTTGGTAATGGAGCTGAGCGAATGTTAAATAATCAAAATTTAGGCGCCCATCTGAGCGATCTAAACTTAAATTTGCATAATGATTCCCATCTTTGTAGAGCAACTTTAGAGGGTATAGCCTTTGCTTTTTTTTATGGAATGAAAATAATGAATAAGGATGGTCTGAATACAGAATTAATTAGAGCTGGAAATGATAATATTTTTCAATCAGAAGTTTTCACTTCTACTTTTTCTTCATTAATAGGTAGGCCAGTTGAAATATATAATACTACAGGAGCAGTTGGAGCTGCTAGGGCGTCAAGTCTTGATATAAGTTCTATGGAAGAGTTAAGCACCTCCTTAGGTAACAATGACAAAATCAAAATTATAGAACCCCATATCAAAAATGAAGAGTATAAAATAGCTTATGATAAATGGGAAAAAATCTTAAATAATAAATTAAATACAAATCAATGATAACTACAGGCGATAAAGAATTTTATAAAGGAGTTAGCAAAATCAATTATGAGGGAAAAGAATCTGATAATCCGTTTGCTTACAAATACTATAATCCAGATCAATTAGTAATGGGCAAGACAATGCGGGAGCATTTTAAGTTTGCTATTGCTTACTGGCATAGCTTCTGTGGACAGGGAGCAGATCCATTTGGCCCTGGAACTCAAAAATTTCCATGGGATCAATCAAATGATCCATTGCAAAGAGCACGTGATAAAGCAGATGCAGCATTTGAATTAATTACAAAGTTAGGTTTTGATTATTTCTGCTTCCATGATGTAGATTTAGTAGACGAAGCAGACAATTTGATTGAAACTGAGAAGCGTTTACATAAAGTTGCTGATTATATTTCTCAAAAGAAAAAGGATTCAGGTGTAAAGGTCCTTTGGGGAACTGCAAACTGCTTTTCTAATCCAATTTATATGAACGGAGCAGCAACGAATCCAGATTTTGAAGTTGTAGCTCGTGCAGGTGCTCAAATTAAAATGGCATTAGATTTAACTATTACACTTGGTGGAGAAAATTATGTTTTTTGGGGTGGAAGGGAAGGATACATGTCTTTACTAAATACAGACATTAACAGAGAGTTAGATCATATGGCTAAAATGTTGTCAATGGCAAGAGATTATGCTCGTGGTCAGGGATTTAAGGGAACCTTTTTTATAGAGCCCAAACCGATGGAACCCATGAAACATCAGTACGATTTTGATGCAGCAACAGCCATTGGTTTTTTAAGAGCGTATGGACTAGAGAAAGATTTCAAGTTAAATATCGAGGTAAACCATGCAACATTAGCTCAGCACTCATTTGAACACGAATTAGCTATAGCAGCACATTCTGGGATGCTAGGAAGTATTGATGCTAATAGAGGAGATAATCAAAATGGATGGGATACTGACCAATTTCCTGTGAATATTTATGAGGTTACAGAAGCAATGCTCGTTTTTTTACAATCTGGAGGCTTACAAGGGGGAGGAATAAATTTTGATGCAAAAATTAGAAGAAATTCTACAGATTTAGATGATATTTTTCATGCTCACATCGGTGGTGCTGACACTTTTGCTAGGGCAATTCTAACTGCAGAGAAAATACTTACTCAATCAGAATTTCCTAGGCTTAGAAAAGATCGTTATAATTCTTTTGATAGTGGCAACGGTAAACAATTTGAGAATGGAAAATTAAGTTTAGAGAATTTATCAGAAATTGCATTCAACTCTAAATCTCCAAAACAGGTAAGTGGAAAGCAGGAACTTTTTGAAAATATAATTAATCAATTTATATAGTATTTAATGCTACGCCTAGTAATATTAACCTCAATTTTATTTTTTGGATGTAATCAAGATAAAGTTGAAAGTAACATGATCAAAAAAGAAGGAATGGTATTGATTCCCTCAGGGAGTTTTTTAATGGGTAGTGAAGAAAAATTTTCAAGAAAAGATGAATCTCCAAAGCACCTTGTTTATGTTGATTCTTTTTGGATCGATCAAACTGAGGTCACCAATAGTCAATTTACACGATTCGTTGAAGCAACAGGCTACGTAACTACAGCAGAGATCCCCCCCAAGTGGGAAGATATTAAAAAGGAACTCCCACCCAATACCCCAAGACCAGATGATTCTCTTTTTAAACCAGCGTCATTAATATTTACTTCTTCACAAGGCCCTGTAAATTTAAATTTACACAATCAGTGGTGGAAGTGGCAACCCGGGGCAAATTGGAAACATCCTATGGGTCCAGATAGTAATATAGAAGGGAAAGGTGACCATCCTGTTGTTCATATATCCTGGTATGATGCAATTGCCTATGCTAAGTGGGTAGGGAAAAGATTACCAACAGAGGCTGAGTGGGAATGGGCTGCTCGAGGAGGTAGAAAAAATTCAATTTACCCATGGGGTAATGAAGATTTGAATTCTGGATCACCAAAATTAAATTCATGGGAGGGAAGTTTCCCTTATTTTAATGAACAAAGAGATAATTTCTTTTATACTGCTCCAGTTGGATCATTTGAACCAAATTCTTTTGAGCTTTATGACATGGCTGGGAATGTATGGGAATGGTGTTCAGATTGGTATGATTTTAATTATTATTCGAAAATCAAAGATCAGAAGTCATCAAATCCAAAAGGGCCTGAGAAACCTCATGATCCATACCAACCCTATCTGAAACAAAAAGTAATGAGAGGAGGATCTTTTTTATGTAATGATTCTTATTGCTCTGGATATAGGGTTTCAGCTAGAATGAAATCATCACCAGATACAGGACTCCAACATACTGGATTTAGATTGGTTAAAGACTTTAATTAAAATTAATGAAATTTAAGAAAAAAATGACACAGTGTCATTTTTTTAACTACATTAGATTAAAATTGTTTTTAGATTGAATATTCTTGTTTGCATCAGTTGTGTTCCAGATACAACTTCAAAGATTAATTTCAAAGAAGGTAATTCTTCTTTTGATTCTCAGGGTGTTCAATTTGTAATCAATCCAAATGATGAATTCGGATTGACGCGTGCAATATGGCTTCAGCAAAAATCAGGGGCAAAAGTTACAGTCGTAACAGTCGGTGATGAAAGCTGTGATCCTATTTTAAGAAAATGCCTTGCTATTGGGGCTGACCAAGCAATTCGAGTTAATATTCACGCAAAAGATGGTTTTCAGGTAGCATCAGTTTTATCTAGCATTTGTAAGGATAAAAATTACGATCTTATTATTACAGGAAGAGAATCAATTGATTATAATGGAGGTATGGTAGGAGGTATGCTTGCTACATTTTGTAAGATGCCTTACTTAGCAAATTGTATTTATTTAGAAATAGACGGAAATAATGTTGATTTGCAGAGGGAAATAGACGGCGGTAAAGAAAGTCTAAAGGCTCACTTACCAGTTGTTATTGGTGCTCAAAAAGGATTGGTTGAAGAGAAAGATCTTATAATACCAAACATGCGAGGAATAATGCAAGCGCGTCAAAAACCACTAGAAGTAATATCTCCAAATGAAATTAAACCAGCAACTGAAATTTTAACCTATAAAAAACCGGATGAAAAAGGTCCAGTTAAACTCGTCGATTCAGATAATATTGATGAATTAATTAAGTTACTAGAAAATGAAGCTAAAGTTTTATAAAGCAAAAAAATGAAAATACTTGCATTTATTGAATCACAAGACGGAAAAATAAAAAAAACAGGTTTAGAAATAGCTTCTTACGCTAGAGCAATAGCTGATGCTAAAGGTTTTGAGTTCGTTGGTGTAGGATTCAATATTAACAATAGCAAAATACTTGGGTCTTATGGAGTTGATAAATTTTATAATATAGAAACAAAAGAGGATAATTTTTTTGATGTAGAAAGTTATAGTGATAGTATTTCCCAACTAATAGAAAAGGAAAAAGCAAGCATAATTATAGTAAGCTCAACTGCTGATGGAAGATATTTAGGACCGATTTTATCTGTTAAAATTAATTCAGCCTATATCTCAAATGTAGTTGGATTACCGACAAAATATGACCCTATTCAAGTTAAATGCTCTTGTTTTACAAATAAGGCATATAATGAGAATAAAAGTTTAAAAGACCGTGTAATTTTATCTCTTTCATCCAATTCTTTTGGATTAAAAGAACAAAATAAAACTTGTGAATATTTAAAAGGCACATATCTATCATCAACTAAAAGTTTAAAAGTAACTGAGGTAGATAGATTAAAAGGTGAAGTCACTATTGCAGACGCAGATATTGTTGTTTCAGGCGGACGTGGATTAAAAGGACCAGAAAACTGGAATCTTATTGAAGACTTGGCTGACGTTCTAGGGGCAGCTACTGCTTGTTCTAAACCTGTATCTGATATGGGATGGAGACCTCATAGTGAACACGTAGGTCAAACTGGTAAGCCGGTTGCTTCGAATTTATATATAGCAATTGGGGTTTCAGGGGCAATACAGCATTTAGCTGGTATTAATTCTTCAAAAGTCAAGGTTGTAATTAATAATGACCCGGAAGCACCTTTTTTTAAAGCAGCAGATTACGGTATTGTTGGGGATGCATTTGAGATAGTTCCTAAATTGACTGAAAAACTTAAAGCCCGAAAGCTTTAAACTTTAATTTTGTTTAAATCTTTACCTGAACTAACATTTAAGATTTTTAAAGAATTCATTACTTTTATAAAAATATCTGAATAATGACTCATAGACTAATTATTCTCTTATCTATTGCATTTGTAAGTTGTAAACAAATTCCCAAAGAAAGTAATAAAGAAACTTCAAAGGAGTCAGAGCCTAGCTGGCTGCTTCTATCACAAGAGGATAGCTTCAGGGGCTGGCATATTTACCAGAATGATGATGGTGGAAAAAGCGGGTGGGCTGTTGAGAATGGAGTTTTTACTTTCAATGAGAGTGATGCATCCGGTGAGGGAAATAAAAGTTTACTAACAGATGAAGTCTTTGAAAGTTTTGAGATTAAGTTTGAGTGGAAAGTATCACCAGGTTCGAATAGTGGTTTTATATGGGGAGTAAGTGAAGACAAAATGTATGAACATCCACATGAAACAGGTCCTGAAATTCAAATAATTGATACAGATTATTACGGTGATGATCCCGACCATCAAAAACATACTGTGGGTGCACTTTATGATATGATCCCACCAAGTACAAAACCATCAAAAAAAGCTGGTGAGTGGAATAAGTATCATATTATAGTAGACCACAATAAGAACAAAGGAACTGTTTTTCTTAATGGAATAATTGTAAACAGCTTTCCATTAACCGGCCCAGAATGGGATTCAATGGTCGAAAACAGTAAGTTCAGAGACATGTCAGGCTTTGGGAAATACAAAAAAGGTCATATTACTCTTCAAGATCATCCAGGTATAATCTCATATAAAAATATTAAAATAAAAAGATTGTAGTCTGAAAACAAAGAATCCTAATATCAGTCAGCTCTATTCTTTAATTTCAATTTTTTTAGTAGTAATGTTTTTGACCCCTATGGGTTTAAAACTGGAACACACATTTAGCTACCACTCAGATAATATTGAATGTTTTCATGATCAGACTCATATTCATAATTATAATAAGCATAATGATTTTCTAGATGTTTACTATCAGCCTTTGGTTGAATATCATTTTAATGGTGAAATAATTTCAAATAATGCTCAAACATTATTTGAATACATATTTAATAATACTTCTATTTACAATAGATTAAGTATCAATAATCTTAAAGATAGAGGTCCACCGAATTTTTTGTTTCGGTAATTATTAAATATTAACTAACAATTAAAACTTTTTAAAATGAAAAAATACTTATTATTATTATTCGCTTTTGCATCTTTCGCTGTTATTTCATGTGAAGACGATGATCATGACGACGATGACGGACACGATCATTCTGCCTTAGTAGAAGGTTCTTCAGCTAACATTGCTTAAGTAAAAACAGCTATTTAACGATAATAGTGATTTTGGCCTTGCACATTTGTGTAAGGCCAATTTTTTATATAAAATCTAAATGACGTTAGTTATGAAAAATTTTAATTAATTACATAATTCGCATCTTCCTTGAATCAATAATTGCGATACATTAACCTTTTTATCAGTTACTTTTGGTAATTTCATCTCTACGTTCAGGCGATCTATTTTACCACAATTAAGACATTGAAAATGTGGGCGAAATTTATTTAAGATTGATTCAGAATTGCTATTACAACACCCATCACATTTTGCATACCACTTTAGTCCATTTTTCCCAAAAAATGAATGTAATATAGAGTCGTCTTCTAACTTGTTGAGTATACGATAAATAGTTGTTTTGTTCATTTTATCTCCTAAACGACTTATAAGATCTACAACTGTGATAGCGCTTATTTCATTATTGAATTCCTTTAACAAGATATTAAGTGATGAAGTTTTTCTATGTATGCCCACATGACAAATTTATTTATTTTTTTTTCCCTCAAAAAAAAAAAGTACTTATTTTTGCAACTGAGTTGCATTAATTTAATCCATTTAAAAAATATAATATGAAATTTTTTACAAAATTTAGTAAAGCAAAAATTCTTTTTTTAGCCTTTATTTTTACTATATCCTGTAGTAAAGATGATCCAGACGCTGTCAATGAACAAGAGTTTATTTCAAATGTTATACTCACTATTGAATCTGCAGACGGAACATCACAAACAGTTGACTGGGATTTGAGTGAAATGAATTCTCAGACAATCAATTTAAAGGTAAATACTGATCATAATGTTGGAATAAGATTTATAAATAGTAGTGATCCAAATGATATTGAAGATGTAACACTCGAGGTAATTGCGGAAGCTGACGAACATCAAGTATTTTATGAGTTTGCAGATGTTTCTGTAAATGTAACTTCAGCTTCTAATGATACTAAAGACGGAGGTAGAGGTGTACTTCTTAATAGTGTTTGGAATGCGAGTTCCATGGGTACTGGTTTGGTGAGAGTATATTTAATACACCAACCTACAAATTTTAATGCTACAACAAGAGATGGCCTTGGAGGATTTAATGACGTGGCTATTGACATTCCAGTATCTATAGTTGAGTAATTGAAACACAAATCAATTCATTTCTATATTGTTCTAAATTGTTTATTCATTTGGAATTTTACTTATGGCCAAGAATGTAATTTATTTTTAAAAGGTATAGTCACTGACTTTCACGATGACTCTTTTTTAATTGGTGCCCTTGTAAAAATTGAGGGCACCAATTTTTTTTCACAAACGAATCTAAATGGAGAATTTGAAATAGAGGGAATATGTCCTGGTAGATATGTTTTAAATATTAGCCATCCAAATTGTAAATCAAAAACCAAAAACATTAATCTTAAGGACAACAAAATATTTGATTTAAAATTAGAACACCATATAAATGAATTAGAAGAAATTATAGTATCTGACTCTAGGCTTTCTCGAACTAGAAAATCAGTTCAGGAAGTTTTAGTTGATATAAGTGAAATTAATTCATATGGAAGTAATACTTTGGTTGACGCATTAAATTATATCCCCGGAGCATCAATTTTAAAAACTGGAAATTCAATTGGCAAGCCAGTTATTCACGGTATGTATGGAAGTAGAGTTGGTATCGTGACCGATGGATTTAGGCAGTACGATCAACAGTGGGGCCCTGACCATGCACCAAATGTTGATTTCGATTCTTTTGAAACAATTCAACTTATTAAAGGTGCTGCCGCTTTAAAATATGGAGGAGATACATCTGCAGGTTCAATTATCTTAAGTTCCAAGAGAAAAGTTTTAAGAGATACACTTTTCGGTACCTCATTTATAAATTTAGAATCTAATGGTTGGGGAGGTAAATTTGGATCTAGACTTGAAAAAAATTATTCAAACGGATTTTATATAAATGGAAATTTTACAGGTAAAAGATATGGAGACTTAAATTCTCCAAATTATATCCTTTCAAATACTGGATTTAAAGAAGTAGATTTTTCAATAAAACTTGGAAAGGATTTAGTTTCAAAAGGATGGAATTTAAAATATTCAAATTATAATTTAGAGCCAGGAATTCTAAAGGCATCACATATTGGTAACGTTCAAGATTTATTTTTTGCACTTAATTCCAGCGAACCATCAATAATTGACGATTTCACTTATAATGTAGGGGCCCCAAATCAGAGAGCCAGTCATCAAAGGTTAACATTTAAATATTTCAGATCATTCAAAAATGATGTTAAACTTGATTTTGGATATAGCTATCAAAACAACAAACGAAAAGAGTTTGATATAAGAAGAGGTGGTAGAACAAATGTACCGGTAGTTGATTTACTTCTTAAAACTCATAATTTAATGTTAGGTTTTTCAAATATAAAAATGGAAAATTGGGACTTTGAATTTGGATACAATGGATTAATTCAAGACAACTTTTCTACTCCAGATACTGGCGTAAAAAGACTAATTCCTGATTACATTAAGTTTGAGAATGGAATCTATATTCTAGGAAGCTATCAGGAATCCAACTCCTTTTTGTGGGAGTGGGGATTAAGACTAGATCATGTGTTTTATGATGCTAAAAAATATTATTATAAATCAGTTTGGGAAGAAAGAAATTACGATGTCTTGTTTAATCAATTTGAAACAGGAACCGATTTTGCAAATCAAATTCTAGTAAACCCAAAATTCAATTATCTAAATGTTTCCGCGCAAACTGGTATTTCAAAAAAAATATCGGATAATTCTGAATTTAATATTTCTTACATTTTGTCCCAAAGAGCGCCAAATCCATCAGAATTGTTTAGTGACGGATTGCATCATGCCATGGCGGCTATTGAATACGGGAACTTAAGTATAAATCCCGAGACAAGTCACAAATTTCTTTTGAGTTTATCCAAAACTAAACCAAATTATAATTGGTCACTCGAGCCTTTTATTTCAAAAACTTTTAACTACATTTTTATAGAACCAACAGGATTAAAACAAACCATCAGAGGCGCTTTTCCAGTATGGACATACAAGAGTACAGACGCTTTTTTGACAGGTATTGATCTTAATTATTCTCAATCAATAATAGAAAATCTTAGTTTTGATATTGGAGCTTCATACGTATATGCCCAGGACATATTAAATTCTGAGCCTCTAATTTTAATTCCACCTCTAAATTCTTTTCAAAAATTAAAATTTTCACCCAAAAAGAGTAAATGGACTTTTGAGATATCCAATCACATAAGCGCAAAACAAAATAGATTTCCAGACTCTAATTTCATTTTTGATTATATAGAGGACGGAACAATTGTTTCAAAAACAGTTGATATTAGCGAGTCTCCTTCTGGATTTCATCGACTCGATGCTATTTTCTCGTTACAAATAAGGAATCAAAAAAATCTTACAACTAATTTAAGATTGATAGCCCAAAATATTTTAAATAGCGAATATCGAGACTATCTTAACAGAATGCGTTACTATTCATCTGAGTTGGGAAGAAATCTCCAAATTCAACTTAATTTTAATTATTAATCACCAACGTAATTTTATCTTAAAATATTTATAATAACTTTAAGTGTTATAAAATTTTCAGCGTGAATGGTTAACAATAAAGTACTACAATTATTATTGTTCTCTATAACAAGTACATTATTTGTTGTTGCACAAGATGAAACTTTAATAGAGGGAAATTATAATGATCCATCATTAGTTACTCAAACTGCATTTGTTGAAGAGCTTTTATATGTTGCAGGTTATGTACCTGAAAAAATCGAGGTTTATCAAAGCCTTCCAAATTATTCGCATGTCTTTCGAGTAAAATTAGATTCTGTTACTGGCGGATTTGTATTTGTTCGTTGGGATAAACAAAAAAAGCAGCATTATGTTGCAAATAAAATGATTGATCCTGGAGTTTATTATAACCTAAAGTCAGCTCAAGAAATTATGCGCAAACAAACCCAAAATGCTAGTTTTAGTATTGAGGATGGAGCTCTACAAGCTAGTGATCAGCAGAAAATAGGTGATGAGGATTTAGATGAACTTCGTCAACAGTACGACAAAAGAGAAAAAGAAAAACAAGATGCAATTAATGCCGTTGAACAAAAAAATAGGCAAAAAGAGCAAAGAAAAATTGAGAGAAAATCAGCAAAAAAAAATTGACTGATTATCCTAAATCTACAGTAAGAATATTACCGTCTAAACTTGTATCAAAACATTTTAACGAACCACTGCACGATGCACTAAATGAGTTTCCATGGCGAGCGCATGTAAAATTACTCCCATCAAATGACCAACGATTCCTGGTACCTTGATGTGGACAAGCATTATCAAACGCTCTAATCTCACTGTCACTGATTCTTACTAATAAAATATTTTCAGAAGTGAAGTTTAACCAACCACCAACTTCTTTTAAAGAGGAAAATCTGTTATCATCTAAATCAATTTCAAGTTCGCTACTTGAGCTAGCTTGAGACGACGAATTATCTGTTGGTGCCGAATTAGTTGGAGCTGTTACAGTAGAATCTTCTTCAGTAGAACAGGCCTCAATTATTGGAATTCCTAGTGTTGCTAAAACTATTGGTTTACATGCAGTTTTTAGAAAATATCTTCTATTTTTCATAACAATTTTTGTTTAAAGATAATTAAAAAAATATAAACAAAATAAATTTTTGAATTCTTTTAATTGTATTTTTATAACATGAGAAAGGTATTAACATTAATACTTTTTATATGCATTAAAGCTGTTTGTGCTCAAAACCTAGGAACATTAAATGGTCGCATTGTTGATGAAAAAACCCAACAACCATTACAGGGAGCAACAATAATTCTAGAGGGCACAAATATTGGAGCAATAACAGATTCCGATGGCTATTTCATTTTAAACCAAATCCCCTTTAAATCATACAATGTAGAAGCTAGCTTTTTAGGATATCAAACCACTAAACAATTTAATGTAATTGTAAAATCAGCTGGAAATATTCCTTTAATATTTGAGTTAAATGAATTAACCGAAGATCTTGAGGAAGTTATAGTTTCAAGTAATCCTTTTAAAACAAGCAGTGAAACTCCCTTATCAACTCAAACATTTTCAGTTGTTGAAATTGAAACTTACCCTGGAGGTAATAATGACATTACTAAAGTGGTACAAAGCATGCCAGGTATTTCTCCCTCAATAGGAGGTTTTAGGAATGACATAATTATAAGAGGGGGAGCACCTAATGAAACTGTTTATTATTTAGATGGTATCGAAATACCAAACATTAATCATTTTAGTACGCAGGGAAGTGCAGGTGGACCTGTCGGAATGATTAATGTATCATTTATTAGGGAAGTAACTCTTTCAAGCTCTGCCTTTGGTGCGGAATTTGACAATCCACTTTCAGGTGTTTTGTCATTTCAACAAAGAGAGGGTGACCCAAACAGATTTGGCGGTAATTTTAGATTTGGAGCTAGTGAAGCAGGACTAACTTTGGAAGGTCCCCTCTTCAGAAAAAATAAAACTGAACCCTCAAAAACTACCTTTTTATTTTCAGCTAGAAGAAGTTATTTACAATTTCTTTTTGAACTCATCGGATTACCAATACGACCGGATTACTGGGATTACCAATGGAAAGTAAAACACGAGTTAGACCGTTATAATACTCTAACTTTTATAGGTTTGGGCTCAATAGATAACTTTTCTGTTAAGCAGCCAGATCAGTTTGATGCAGAACAACAAGCAACACTAGAGCAAGTGCCTGTTATTGAACAAAGAACTACTACAGTTGGATTGTCCTGGAAGAAAAACTTTAAAAATGGGAATGGATTCACATCAACTGCCCTTAGTTCAAACAGGCTAGGAAATGTTTTTTCAAGATACCTTGACAATGTAAATAAAACTGGAATTATTTTTCAAAACGATTCTTATGAGTGGGAAACAAAGTTACGTTTTAGCATAACACAATTCGTAAATGATTGGAAATGGTCTGCAGGATTTAATGTTCAAAATTCAAGTTATAAAAATGTAACAAGTTTTTTAAGAGAAAATATATTTTATGAAACAGATTTAAATTTTTTTAAATATGGTTTATTTCTAAAAGCAGGGAATAATTTTTTTAATCAAAGACTAAATATTTCTTTAGGTGTAAGAACTGATGCTGACACCTTTTCAACGGGATCAAATTTAATCGACAATTTTTCTCCAAGACTTTCATTTTCATATTCCCTTTCCCAGGATCAAAAATGGAAATTTAATGCTTCCATTGGCAGGTATTTTAAAATTCCTACCTACACAATGTTGGGTTTTCAGAACAACTTATCAGTTTTTGTTAATAAATCAGCTCAATACACTAAAAGCGAACACTATGTGGCTGGTTTAGAATATAATCTAACATCAGTCTCAAGATTAACTGTAGAGGGATTCTTGAAAAATTATTCGCAGTTTCCTGTTTCTTTAATTGATGGTGTATCACTTGCAAATAAAGGGGGAGGATTTGAAGTTTTAGGCAATGAAGCTATTCTATCTCTAGGAGAAGGTAAAACATCCGGTTTAGAATTTTTATTTCAACAAAAGTTAGCCAAAAACTTTTATGGTATTTTGGCTTATACCTATTTCTCTAGTGAATTTTCTGGTTTAGATGGAATCTTGAGACCTTCCGTATGGGATAGTCGTCATCTTATTTCATTTTCGGGAGGTTACAAACTAAGGAAAAATTGGGAGATAAGTGCTCGATGGAGGTATGCTGGAAAAAATCCTTATGTTCCGGTTGATATTAATGCTAGTACCATTTCATATCCGGAAATTATTTTAGATTACGATACACTAGGAGAATTTAGACTAGACGCTTTCAATCTTGCAGATATTCGAATAGATAAAAAATGGAATTTTAAGAATCTTTCATTTAACTTATATTTCGAGGTACAAAATTTTTTAGCTCAACCAAATCCTACACCTCCAGAATACGGACTAAACAGAAATTTGGATGGCACCATTATAATACCTAAAAATTTAGTTCCTGTATCTAATCAAGAAGGAAATAGTTCACCACTACCTACCTTTGGATTTGTTTTATTCTTTTAAAAAATATTCACAATTCTAGTAAACCATCTGGTATTTCAACAGATATATTTTTTTTCACACGGTCAACATTTATAATAAAATCATCGTGAATTGGAATTAAGGATGTAGATCCATCATTTTTTCTTATTTCAAATAGAGCCTGTAGGCCTTGATCATGAATTCTTTCAATTGCACCTAAATTTTCATTTTTATGCATAATTGAAAAACCTATAACTTCATGGTAATAAAATTTTTTCCCTTTTAATTTTGGAAGAGAACTTAATGGGAGGTAAACATCTTTTTTTATCAATTTATCTGCTTCCATCTCGTTCAATATATTGTCGAATTGAATCCTAATTAACTCTGATTTATGCAGTTGGATATTATTTATCATAAAAGGCACCAATCCAGAATCAAGTTCGATGAAAATTGATTTTAATTTGGTATACTGTTTTGGATTGTCACTATCTGTTTTGATCAATAACTCTCCTTTGAAACTATATTTACCTATAATCTTGCCAATGTAAAAGCATTCCTCCTTTTTCATCGGAAAAAGTATTTTAGTCTAGTCAGTATTTTTGGAGTTATTCTCACCTTTAGCTGTTTCATCGTCTTTATCGGACGCATCTTCAGCAGCAGGAGCCTCATCAGTGGTTGGAGTTTCTTCAGCAGCAGAAGCCTCATCAGTGGCAGGAGCCTCATCAGTGGCAGGGACCTCATCAGCAGCAGGAGCCTCATCAGTGGCAGGGACCTCATCAGCAGCAGGAGCCTCATCAGTTGAAGAAACATCTTGGGTCGCTGCTGCCTCTTTTGCAGCGGCATCTTCAAGTCTTTTCTCACTTGCTTGTTTTTCTGCAGCCAGTCTTTTTATTTTATCTTCTTCATTAGCTTTTAATAAATTATCTTTTTTGGCTTGAATTTTTGCTTCTTTCTCTTTGAGCCAATCAGCAAGTTTTTTATCAGCTATTTCCTGGGTAATAGCACCTTTTCTTACTCCTCCATTCAGGTGATGTTTTAACATTGCTCCCTTGTATGACAAAAGAGTCCTGGCAGTATCTGTAGGCTGAGCCCCTTTTCCCAGCCATTCAACGGCACGATCTATGTCAATTATTACAGTAGCTGGGTTTGTATTAGGATTGTAGGTACCAATTTTTTCTAGGTAGCGGCCGTCTCTTTTTGCTCGAGAATCGGCAGCAACAAGCCAATAAAATGGTTTCCCTTTTTTCCCATGTCTCTGAAGTCTTAATTTTAGTGGCATAACATATTAATTAGCAAGGATACTCGATCCTTAAATATTAATTCGGATGGCAAATATAGTTGAAAATTGTTATAAAAATCCTAGAGTTTATTATTTTCTTTTTTGTGTTTACAAATTACCTCTATTCTGAGTTAGTGGCATGGCATGTAAATCCTTGTTGTGATAATAAAAAAAGTGTAATTTTGGCCACTAAATTTAAGCTTCATGAATATAAGCAAAACCAAAATTGATGATCTCAATGCAGTTATCAAAATAGAAATTGAGAGCAAAGATTATGAATCAAAAGTTGAATCAGTTTTAAATAATTACCGAAAAAAAGCGAACATACCAGGATTTCGAAAAGGAAATGTACCACTAGGTATCATAAAGAAGCAATACCAAAAGGCTGTAATAGCGGATGAAGTTAATAAGCTAGTGAGTGAAAATTTAGAAAAATACATTAAAAAAGAAAAAATTGAATTACTTGGAAGTCCTATGCCCAAGGATAACAATGGTCTACTTGATTGGAGAGCTGAAAAAATGACATTTGAATTTGAGTTAGGTCTATCACCAAAATTTGATATCAATCTAAATGTCTTAAAAAAAGTAACTCATTATCAAATAGAACCAGACAAAAAAATGATAGAAGAGCAATTGGATTATTTAAGGAACCAATATGGGAAATTAGTAACGCGTGAAAAGGTCCAAAATAAATATGAAATTATTGCAGAATTCAAAAACGAGAATATTGATATAAACAAAATTGGCAATTTTAAACTTGAAGAAGTAAAATCTAAAAAAGCTATTAATGAACTCAGAGCTGCTGGTGTAGGAAAAAATTTTCAAATAAAAATTAAGGGTCTTTTTAAGGAAAGCACTACAATGAAACGCATTACTAATTTTGACGACAATAAATTGGAGGAAATTTCTGCAAATGAAATTACAATTGAAATTAAAGAAATAAATGAAAGAGTACCTGCATTATTAAATCAAGAACTTTTCGACAAATTGTATGAGAAAGGTTCAGTTAAGACTGAAAAAGATTTGAAGGGAAAAATTAAAATAGGTTTAGAAAACCAATTTAAACCACAATCTAATCAAAAACTGATTAATGATATATCTGAAACCATAGTTGAAAAGACCAAATTTAAACTTCCAGAAGATTTCCTAAAGAATTGGATTCAAAATTCAGGAAAAGAACCTCTAACAGAAAAAGAAGCAGTAGAAGAATTTAAAAGGTCTGAAAAAGGTATACGTTATCAACTTATTGAGGGTAAAATTATAAAAGAAAACAATCTTAATTACACATTTGAAGAACTTCAAAACTATGCAAAGAAGATTGTGGAAAGTCAAATGAAACAATACGGACAAAGTATTGACAAAAAACAAGTTGATGCATTGGTTTCTAAAGTTTTAACAAATCAAGAGGAAACAAAAAGGATTTCTGAGCAATTGATAGGTGAAAAGATGATAAAGTTTTACTTAGAGAAAGCACCCTTGAAAAAGAAAAAAGTTGGTTTTGATGTCTTTATAAAAGAAGCTTACGGTAAAGCTTGATAATTTGATTAATTTTGATGAAAATTTAGAAAATGGACTACGGTAAAGAATTTAAAAAATATGCAACAAAGCAACATGGTGTAAATGCAATGTATTATGACAAAATTGTAAGTAGTATGACTCCTTACATTATTGAAGAAAGACAACTAAATGTTGCTCAGATGGATGTTTTTTCTCGTCTAATGATGGATAGAATTATGTTTTTAGGTACCGCTATAGATGACCAGGTTGCAAATATAATTCAGGCGCAATTATTATTTCTTCAGAGTACAGATTCTTCTCGTGATATCCAGATGTATATCAATTCGCCAGGTGGGGGCGTCTATGCTGGCCTAGGTATTTATGATACAATGCAATTTGTAACTCCAGATGTTGCTACAATTTGTACAGGTATTGCTGCCTCAATGGGAGCAGTTTTACTTTGTGCTGGTCAAAAAGGAAAACGTTCTGCTCTTCCCCATGCACGAGTAATGATACACCAACCCTTAGGCGGTGCTCAAGGACAAGCTTCAGATATAGAGATCACAGCAAGAGAAATATTAAAACTTAAAGACGAGTTATATCAAATAATTTCTAAACATTCTGGACAAAGTAAAGAGAAAGTTACTGAAAATAGTGATCGTGATTATTGGATGAAAGCAGAGGAGGCTAAAAATTATGGTATGGTTGACGAAGTACTTAAAAATGCACCTCAATAAATTTTAATCCATGAGCAAGTCTGAATTAAATTGTTCTTTTTGTGGTAAACCTAAATCTGATACTGAATTGCTTATTGCTGGTTTAGATGCGCACATTTGTAATAGTTGCATTATTCAAGCTCATGGAATATTAGTTGAAGAGTCTTCTGAACAGGAATCAAATTCAGTAAATATTGAATTAAAACCACCTAAGGAAATAAAAGCTTTTTTGGATGAATATGTTGTAGGACAAGATGTTTCAAAGCGTGTTTTAGCTGTTGCTGTTTACAATCACTATAAACGTTTGCTTCAAGTAGATTTGAAAGAAGATGATATTGAAATACAAAAAAGTAATGTTTTGATTGTTGGCCCTACAGGTACTGGAAAAACCCTTTTAGCACAAACTATTTCAAAATTTTTAAATGTGCCATTAGCAATTGTAGACGCAACAGTTTTAACCGAAGCTGGTTATGTAGGTGAAGATGTGGAAAGTATTCTCACTCGGCTACTTCAAGCTGCTGATTATGATCTTGATCGTGCTCAAAGGGGAATCGTTTTTATAGATGAAATTGATAAAATCGCTCGTAAAAGTGACAATCCTTCCATAACGAGAGATGTCTCTGGTGAGGGAGTGCAACAGGCTTTATTAAAATTATTGGAAGGAACGATTGTGAATGTACCTCCAAAAGGTGGCCGCAAACACCCAGATCAAAAATTTATTGAATTAGATACATCGAATATTTTGTTTATCGCTGGTGGAGCATTCGACGGGATAGAGACGCATATAAATAAACGATTAAATATTAAGGCTATAGGTTATAAAAATACCTTTGAAAAAGTACACTTTAATAAAGATGAAATATTAAGACATATTACACCTGGAGATATTAGGTCCTATGGACTAATACCAGAGATTATAGGA
Source organism: uncultured Bacteroidota bacterium (assembly GCA_902618245.1). Taxonomy (GTDB): domain Bacteria; phylum Bacteroidota; class Bacteroidia; order Flavobacteriales; family Flavobacteriaceae; genus MS024-2A. The sequence continues at coordinate 322,073 of CACMZR010000001.1, forward strand.
AGATTACCAGTTTTAACCTATATGAGCCCATTGGATAATGTTGCACTAAGACTAATTTTAACGTCTCCAAAAAATGCACTTATAAAGCAATATGTTAAATTATTTAAAATGGATAAAATAAATTTACAATTCACTCCTGGGGCATTAGATTATATAGTTGAAAAGGCTCTTCAATTTAAGCTTGGAGCGAGAGGATTACGATCTTTGTGTGAAGCAATACTAAATGATGCAATGTACGAACTTCCTAATACTGATATTAAAGAATTAAAGGTTACCAAGCTTTATGTCGATCAAAAGCTATCAAATGCTGAGTTTTCAGATCTTAAAATAGTTTCTTAATAATTCATTTTTAACAATTCATCCAAAATTTCTCTAGAATTTGAAAGTCTAGGTACTTTGTGCTGACCACCAAGCTTTCCTTTTTTAGCTAGCCACTTATAAAATAGACCTTTTCGCGCCTTATGAAGTTTTAATGGTTTTAACGTCATGTTATTATATCTTTTAGCTTCATAATCTGAGTTTTCATTTTGAAGTGCTTTATCAAAAAGTCTACAAAAAAGTGAGAGATCCTCAGGCTCTCTATCAAATTCTATAATCCATTCATGTGCACCTTGTTTATTTTTTTCCATAAAAATAGGTCCCGCTGTGTAATTGAAAACGTTACTTTTTGTTTGAGAACAGACTTTTTCAAGTGCTTTTTCAGCATTATCAATTATAAGTTCTTCTCCAAATACATTTATAAAATGTTTTGTACGTCCTGTTACTTGTATTCGGTAAGGAGACAAGCTTGTAAAACGAATTGTATCTCCAATTTTATATCTCCAAAGACCTGCATTTGTGGTTATAACCATTGCATAATTAGTATTTAATTTAACTTCAGATAAAGGAATTATTTTACTGGAATCCTCATTATATCCATTGAAAGGAATAAATTCATAAAAAATTCCATAATCTAACATAAGAAGCAGTTCATCTGAATCGTTTTTATCTTGAATTCCAAAAAATCCTTCAGAGGCGTTATAAATTTCATAATATCGAAAATTATTTTTTGGAATTAATTTATGATACAACTTCTTATATGGTTTAAAACTAACTCCACCATGAAAGTAAACTTCTGCATCAGGCCAAATTTGAGAGATATTAGTTTTTCCAGTTTCTTTTAAAACATTCTGAAGTAGGACTAACATCCATGATGGCACACCTGTCAAGCTAGTTACTTTTTCAGGAATTGATTCACTAACTATTGCTTTCATCTTTGTTTCCCACTCAGGCATAAGAGAGGTCTTATTACTGGGTGTACTACTTAATTCTGCCCAAAATGGCAGATTCTGAATTATTATAGATGAGAGATCACCAAAGTAACTGTTATTGTTGTTATATAATTCATTGCTTCCACCTAGTCTTAAAGATTTACCTGTAAGAAGTTGAGAGTTTTCATTATTATTGAAATATATACATAACATATCTTTGCCTGCCTTGTAATGACAGTCTTCAAGAGCTTCATTGCTTACGGGTATAAACTTGCTTCTTGAATTAGTCGTTCCACTAGATTTTGCAAACCATTTAATTTGAGTAGGCCAAAAAATATTCTGTTCTCCCTTTCTGCACCTTTCAATATCAGTTTCGACGTCCTCGTAAGTATTAATAGGGATATTTTTTTTAAATACATCGTAGCTATTTGTCTCACTAAAGCTATATTTTTTTCCAATTTCCGTATTTTGGGCATTTCGTAACAAATTAAATAATAATTCATTTTGAACCTCATTTGGATATTTTGTAAATAGTTCCATTTGGTGAATTCTCTTTTTGAGAATCCATGATGCAATTGAATTAAATAAGGGTATAGGCATTAAATTATTACTATATTGATGTTATAAATTTAAATAAATCTTATTGAGTAAATGCTTCAGGGGACATTAAAAAAAATGATTACTGAATATAAGAATCCGATTAATTATTTCTTAAAAATGGATAAAGGATTTGTTCACTTAAATCAGCATATTGGTAAGAAATTTAATATTTCTCATATTGGTTCTGAATGCTTATCGTGTTCAAAAGAACTTGAAATATTTAGACAGGGTTTTTGCAAATCTTGTTTTTATGAAAATCCTGCTGCAGGAGATTGGGTTATGCGTCCTGAACTTAGTAAAGCTCATTTAAACAAAGCAGATAGGGATTTGGAGTACGAAAAAAAAGTCCAATTACAACCCCATATTATTTATCTTGCATTAAGTAGTCATCTAAAAGTTGGTGTAACAAGAAAAACACAGATACCTACACGTTGGATAGATCAGGGAGCTCACGAAGCTATGACTATAATTGAAGTTCCCAACAGATACCTTGCTGGTATTGGAGAGGTTGCTTTAAAAGAATATTTTTCTGACAAAACAAATTGGAGAAAAATGTTGCAAAATGAAATTACTCCTGTTAAATGGGAAGAAGCTTTTAAAAAATCGATTGAATGTTTACCCAAAGAATTAGAGCCTTATAAACGAACCATGCAGGGTTTAGAAAAGATTTTTTTTCCAGTACAATATTACCCCTCTAAAGTTAATAGTTTGAACCTATTAAAAAGCCCTGTTTATGAGGGAAAGTTAATAGGTGTAAAGGCTCAATACATGCTTTTTGAAGATCAAACCGTTTTTAACGTTCGGTCAAATGAAGGCCAAAGAGTTAAACTTAGTTTTATTCCTTAGACTGCTTTTTTAGAATTAATAGTCATTTCAAACAATACTTTTTTTTCTTTTTTTGTAAGGTCTCTATACCTACCGACTTTTGTATTGAGCTTTATATTCATAATTCTAATCCGCCTTAACTTAATTACTTTATAGCCAAAATATTCACACATTCTTCTTATCTGTCGATTTAAACCTTGAGTTAAAATTATTCTGAACTGATTTTTATGAATTTGTTCTACTTCACATTTTTTTGTTATTGTATCCAAAATAGGAACACCCTTTTTCATATTATTAATAAACTCCGAGTTTACCGGTCTATTCACTGTAACAATATATTCTTTTTCGTGATTGTTACGAGCCCTTAAAATTTTGTTTACTATATCACCATCATTAGTTAGCAAAATTAATCCTTCACTCATTTTATCTAACCGACCAATTGGATAAATCCGAGTTGGGTAATTTATGTAATCAATAATATTGTTTTTTTCCACCTTGGTGTCGGTTGTACAAACAATACCTACTGGCTTATTAAATGCTATATAAACAGACTTTTCCTCATTATTTTCAACTAATAAACCATCAACTTCAACCTGATCGCCTGCCTTTACTTTTTGGCCTAAGGCAACAACCCTTCCATTAATTTTAATTCTACCCTCATTTATCAATTTATCTGCAGCTCTTCTAGAACAATGACCAATTTCACTGAGGTATTTATTTAATCTAATCTCATCTTGTTCCTTTTTCATAACTATATTTCAAGTTCATCGGTAGCTTTCAGGGCAAAAGTTTTTCTAAAAATCCCTACAAAAAAATAAAGTAATGGAGTGTCTAATACAGCAACTATAATTTTAAATAAGAACCCTGAGAGAACCAGTCCCCAAAATAGTTTCCATTGTAAAACACCAAAAATACTTAATAGGCCAACTACTAAGAAAGTATCAATAAATTGAGAACTAAAGGTTGAAAAATTGTTTCTTAACCAAAGCATTTGTCCATTTGTGAGCTTTTTCCAAAAATGGTAAATACGAATATCCACAAATTGGGCAATTAAGTAGGCTATCATTGATGCCAAAACTGCTATGGGTGAAAAGGCAAAAACTTGATTGAAAGTATCATCATCAATTGGTGAATTTTCAATTGCTGGTACTGCATTTGCCATTAATAATATTCCCATTGAGAAAAAAGAAGCAAAAATTCCAATAATAACTACTTGGTTTGCTCTTTTCTTGCCATAAATCTCTGAAATTAGATCAGTAATGAGGAATGTAATTGGATAGGGGAGTATCCCAACAGAAAGCTCAAAAAGTTTATTTCCTAATATATTTAAGTCAGTTGGATACCAATAGAAGAACTTTTGGAAAATCAAATTAGATACAACCAAAGAGGTTATAAAAAGGCCTGAAAGTAAAAAGTAAATTATCTTTGCGAGCTCTTCTTTTTTTTTGTTCATCTAACGAATAATAATTTCAAAAGGTAAAAGAGTTTGAATATATTGTGGATCAATCTTAGTTTCCAACTTTCTCAAATTAAGTAATAACGGTTTTATAGATACATTTTCTAAAAAATCATTATTCTCACTTTTTATTGAGAGTCCTAAAAGCATATTCTCTAAACTTTCTTCAAACTTTGGAAATTCTATGACATTGAATTTTTTTAAGTCTACTTTTTTTGCAGCGAAATTTATGGCATTTTCCAAGTCTCCTATTTCATCAACTAGTCCCAGATCTAGTGCTCTTTTCCCACTCCATACTTTACCTTGAGCAAGTTCTTCTACGATATTGGGATCTAGAGAACGCCCGTTTATTACCCTCTCTTTGAAGATGTTATAGGTTTTTTCAATCCCATTTTTTAATTGTTCTTTAAATGCTTTTGTTATGGGTTGATATGTACTGTAGCCAAGTGCATTAGAATGAGTTTGAACTGACTGAGCGCTAATACCAACTTTATCTAACAAACCTTTTGCATTTGGTAGTGTAGCAAAAACGCCTATTGAACCTGTAACACTCATAGGATCCACAAAAATATAATCTGCGGCAGTTGCTATATAATATCCACCTGATGCGGCAATATCTCCAATAGACACTATTACAGGTTTTCGTTCTTTTAATTTAACTGTAGACCTCCATATTAGTTCTGATACTAAAGCACTCCCTCCTGGAGAATCAATCCTAATTACAACTGCTTTTATCCAGTCATCTTGAGCTAATTCTTCTAAGGTTTCAACAAAAACTTCTTGAGCAATTATTGACTCAGTTCCTTCACCATATAAAATAGGTCCCTTGGCAAAAACAACAGCGATTCTATCTTTAACGTCATAATTATAGTTGCTTATACTAGAATTTACCTCGTTAATTTTTAATTTATTGATATCTTCTTTTTCCTCAAGTCCAAGACGAGTCTTTATTTTCTGTTTGAAAAAATCTTCGTAAATAATACCATCAATTAGCTTTGATTTAAGAGCCTCTTCAGGCATAGAAATTTTATTTGTTTCTATGAGTTTATCAAGTTTATCTTCAGAAAGATTTCTAGAGAAAGAAATATCTTCTCTTAAAATTGACCATATGTCGTTAAGAAGGGTAGTTATTTGATATTTGTTTTCTAAACTCATTTCGTTTTGAAGGAACGGTTCTACGGCACTTTTATATTTACCGTGACGAACTACCTCCATTTTAAAACCATATTTATCTTGAAAGTCTTTGTAATACAACACTTCAGAAGCAAGTCCTTTAAGTTCTAGTGAGCCAATAGGGTTTATGAAAGTTGAATCAGCAATAGACGAAAGGAAGTAGCCTTTTTGAGTAAAAAAATCTCCATATGCATAAATAAATTTCCCTTTTTCTTTAAAGGCCTTCAAGGATTTTCTTATGCTGTTTGTTTGAGACCAGCCGGATGTTGTATAATCAGAACGAAGACTTATACCTTTTATCTTTGGATCATTACCAGCAATTTTAATTGCTGAAATTATATCCTGTAATCCAATAACTTTTTCACTTAATCCTAAAATATTTTGAATTTGATTATTTCTAGGAGCACGTTCTACAATAGGAGTCCTCATATCCAATTCCAATATACTATTAGGACTAATTGTTTTTATTGCCGTGGTAGTATTAACTAGGCTTGCGAAACCTGAAACTATAATTAATAAAAAAGCCAATAACAAACCAAAAGCTGCGAGTGAACCTAAAACTGATGCAAAAAAAGTTTTTATAAAATTCATTTTGTAATAATTGGTGGTGCAAATATAGGGTTTTGTAGCTTTGTAAGTATTAGACTTTATTAATGTTAGAACCTATTATCATTTCATTAGGTAGTAACATCGGAAATAGGATTGGTTTTATATACAAAGCACTGGCTTTAATTGAGGAACACCCTGTAACGATAAGAGAATTATCAAATGTCTACGAAACGCCCTCTTGGGGATTCGATAGCACACCTTTTTATAATGCATGTGCTATTTTAAAAACTTCTTTAAAACCAAACGTATTATTAAAAATACTTTTAAATGTGGAGAATAAATTGGGTAGAAAAAGATATTCAGAAAAAGGATACCAGGATAGAACTGTTGATTTAGATTTACTTTTTTATAATAATGAAATTATCTACT
>CACMZR010000002.1 GCA_902618245.1 uncultured Bacteroidota bacterium
GACTAGGATTTTATAAAATAAATTTTTTTAAGGTTAGCCTATGGATGTTCATAGGTAAAATGATAAGATATTTCTTTTGGGCCTTAATCACTATTTTAGGCTATAATTTTTTCTTTTAACATTTAATAGTTTAATAAAATGAAAAAAAATGCAATTGAGGTATTTGGAGAATGGGCTGATTTAGATAAGGATTTTGGTATGGAAAGAAACCATAAAGATTCAGTAATTAACATGATTAATTATTCAATAAAAAATTTAAATCATTTTACATTTATAGATGCTGGTTGTGGAAACGGTTGGGTAATAAGGAAAGTTTCTGAAAATAAAAAGTGTGAAAAAGCCATTGGGGTAGATGGCTCAAAAAAAATGATTGCAAAGGCAAAAAAAATACTTCCTGGATACGAATATCATTGTGCAGACTTAATGACTTGGAGACCACAGGAAAAGGTAAATATAGTTCATTCGATGGAGGTTATTTACTACGTTGAAGATCCCAAGAAATTAATAAATGATATTTTTGACTTTTGGCTAAAACCTAATGGAAGGCTAATTATTGGTATTGATTTCTATTTTGAAAATAAATTTTCTCACAGCTGGCCTGAAAGTTGTGGGATAAAGGATATGAAATTATTTAGTGAAAAAGATTGGATGAATTTTTTTAAAAGTGCAGGATATAATGACATTAAATCATGGAGATATGGCGAAAAAGAAGATTGGAAAGGAACGCTAGTTGTTACTGGAATTAAATAAACTATATTTTCTCATATCGTCCAGGGGCTAATCTTTTACTGAAAAACCAAAATAAAGATTGAGGCATTACTTTTAACAAAAAAACTATAATCTTAAAAGTTAAACTAGGTACATAAACTTTTTTACCTTTTAATGTTTCTAAAACTGCCTCTTCGGCAACACGGGAGGCCTTTTTTTTCATAAATGAAGGAACACGATCTATTTCATTCTGAACCCCACTTGCAGTGTGAAAATTTGTTATAGTATAACCAGGGCAGATTGCGGTTGAAGTAATTCCTAACGAATTATAGGAAAGATTTAATCCTTCACTAAATCTGTTAATAAATGTTTTTACGGGGCCATAAAGTGTTTGAATAGAGGATGGAGGTGCAAATGCAGCCACAGACGAAATCATCATGATTTTACCTTTTTTTTCTCTTATCATATCCTTAATAAATAACTTTGTTAGTGCTACTACCGAAATACCTAAAACACGAAGAAATTTCTCCTCATCCTCCATTGGGGTCTCGTGAAATGGTTTTGGTAGAGCATAACCCGCATTATTAACTAATAAATTGATAAAATATCCCTTGCCTATACAATAATTATAAATTAATTCTGGTGTTTTCACATCCTCTAGATCAGCAGGAATTATATCTACCTTAACTTTGAATTGATTAGTTAAGTCATTTCTAATCTGGTCTAGTTTTTGCTTTCTCCGAGAAACAAGAATTAATGAATAGCCTCTTACTGCCAAGCATTTTGAAATCTGCAATCCTATTCCTGAGGATGCTCCAGTTATTAAAGCATATTCATTTATCATTTAAATCCTGTATTTTTTTCAATTTAAAAAATAAGTTTTGAGTTTATATTCAAAAAATAAATTATTAAACTTATTTATCTTTGTATTAGCCATAATGTAACGGATGAAGTATTCTTGTGTATTTACCATCTTTTGTTTTCTATCTTTTTCTGGTTTATCTGCGCAAAATCTTTTCAAATCATTTTATTTTCAAATGCCAATAGATGATGCGAAAGCCATATTAAATAAAAATTCAAAGACGCTGAAAAAACTGTCGTTTGGTAATGGGACTAATTACTCCTTCAGAAATAGATCTTTTGTTCAGAGAGATAATAAATTAGTGAGTATAAATATCTGGAGTAAGCAAAATTTAACACTTCTAGAAGCCACAAATTATTTAAAAAATACTAGATCGCATTTTGAATCACAAAATTATAAAGTTGTTTACGCTCAAGAAAATTGGTCTAATCCTAATTTAATTATGAAAAATCTTCCAGGAGTCCGATTTGTAGATGAAGATAAAACTGTTTTAATTGAATTATATCCAAGGGGACAAGGAACTGTGTACAACGTATTTGTTACATTTTACAATTACGATTGGTTTATCAAAAGGGCTCGTGGTCAGTAAAAACCTATAAATCGATATTTATCCCAAGACCAAGTAATTCTCTTACTTGTAAGTCTCCAATTAAATCGTCATCATAAAGTAAGTGAAGTACAAAATTTCCTGAAATCTGATTATTTACTTTAAATCTAATATTAGAGTTCCAGTCAAAATCCACATTTTTAGTTTTTTCAAGATAATTGACATATACACTATAATTATTTTCCCAAATTACATTTTTCATTATCTGTTTTCTGTAATACCCAGATATTAAAGCCCCAAAAAAATATTTTATCCCTCTATCTTTTTCTACACCAAAATATTGAGCTCCTTCTGATAGAACATTGGTAAAATTTTTAGAGACTATAATCGCTCTTGCAGAAAGTGGTGAAAGATTTAATCTAAAATCAGCACTCCTTTTATAGTACAATCCTAAACCAGTTTGAACAATACCTGGAGATAAAAATTGAGAAACTTTTTCTCTAGCCTCAATACCGTCTTCAAAGTAATATCTATATCCTGGAAGTAGTTGAGTTTTAATATTAAATAATGAAGAGTAACTCCAGTATTGATTTATTTGTTTACCTAAAAGTGAGGATATTTCAATTCTATCATCTGCTTTTTTTAAAAATTTATTCCCTGATATGTAAGTCGTTCCTAGTGAAAATAAAATATTAGTATCCCAAACAAGACCTGTTCTGTCTGAATAATTGAAATTGTAATTTAGTCTATATAAAACTGTTAGAGAGCTTTCACCACCTGAAATCCAATTTGAAAAATATGCCTGGTTGAAATTTAAACTTGTATTTCCATAAAATTTAACTCTCTTTCCACCCATTTCAGATTGAATAACTGCATCAAAAGGAATCGTATCTTCAGTTGTGTCTTCCTCCTCGTCTTGAGAATAAACCGTAAGTATTTGCCCTAAAAAAAATAAAGAAATTAGAAATATACGTTTAGAAAACATAAATAGCCAAGTCTTGAAAAACAGGTATTAGTATTTAAATTAAAGATATGGAGATTTATTTAATTGATTAAAATGAATAGATTCATAATTTTATGTCTAAACCAAAGATTATGATGACTCGAGGAGTTTTAATTTATAGTTTTTTCTTGTTTACTTATATATTATGTTTCTCTCAAGAATATGAAAAAAATATAGAATTATCTTTTGATCAAAAAATTGATAGCATCATCAATGATGGAATTCGGAAAATGGCATTCCCAGGTGCTCAGATATTAATTTATAAAAAAGATTCTATTCTTATTAGTAAACCTTATGGGTATCATACATATGATTCTTTGATCCCTGTTAAATCAAATGATCTTTACGATTTAGCATCTGTAACCAAAATTTTAGCAAGTACACTAGCTTTAATGAAGCTCTATGAACTCTATAATATTGACTTAGAAGCTCCATTTTCAAATTTGTTCCCTTTGCTTAAAAGAAGTAATAAAAAAAATCACAGTCTAAAACAAATTTTGAGTCATAGTGCCGGTTGGATTCCATATTTAACTCATCAAAATTTAGTTTATAAAAAGAATGGGGGATTTAGAAAAAAAACTCTTTCTCACTTGAAAAGTTCTCATTTCCCGGATCAAGTTATTGACTGTTTATTCGTTCATAAAGATTATCAAAATAAAATTTTTAGGAGAATCAAAAAAACAAATATTACAGATCAAGGTGAAATGGTTTATTCTGGATTAATCTATTTTTTTATACCAGCACTCGTAAAAAAGATAAGTGGCTTATCATTTCGTAGATTTTTAAATTATCATTTTTTTGAGCCTATGGGATTAAATCGAATAACTTTTTTACCAACTCAAAAGTTTTCAAAAATTGAGATAGTTCCCACAGAAAAAGATAGTATTTTCAGAAAGCAACTTGTTCACGGTTGGGTTCATGACGAAGCTGCATCTCTGATGGGTGGAATATCTGGAAATGCTGGTCTTTTTGCTAATACTAAATCCATTTTCCCTTTAGCCAAGATGCTAATGCAAGATGGACTCTATGATGAAAAACGTTATTTAAATTCTGAAACAATTTCGCTTTTTACAAAAAGGACCTACCCAAATGGAACTAACCCAAGAGGTCTTGGATTTAATAAACCTTCTGTAGAATATGACAAGGAGCGATACCCATCCGCAATGGTTAGTCCTGAAAGCTTTGGCCATTCTGGTTATACTGGAACAATGGTTTGGGTTGATCCAACAAATAAATTTTTTCTTATTCTTTTAACTAATAGAGTATATCCATATAGAACTCAAAGAGGAATATATGATTTAAATATTAGATCATCAATACTAGATTATGCTGTTCAGAATTAATGTTGTATTAATTATATCTATGTCATTTATTCATTTAAATGGCCAAACACTTCCAGAAGGATTCGTATTCTTAGAAAATGTAATTCCAAATTTGATAGTTGACCTTCGCTATTCCAAGGATGATAATTTCTTAGGTAAAATGGTCGAAGGCTATAAGAGTGGACAGAAAGCTATAGGGACTTTAGAATTAGCTAAAGCTTTAAAGCGAGTTCAAGAAAAATTAAAGCCCGAAGGTCTAGGCCTTAAAATCTATGATGCTTATAGACCTCAACGCGCCGTAAATAATTTCATCGCTTGGTCTAGAGTAAAAAATGACACATTAAAAAAATCTAAATATTATCCTTATTTATCTAAAGCCAAGTTATTTGAGTTAGGATTCATAGCAAGTAAAAGTGGACATAGCAGGGGAAGTACTGTTGATTTAACTTTAGTTTATTTATCTAGAGAATGCAGAGGAAAAAAATTAGACATGGGAGGGAACTGGGATTTTTTTGGAGATCTTTCAAATTATGGATTTCAAGATCTTAATAAAAATCAAATACAAAATCGAAAAAAACTTCGAGACGTAATGACAACATTTGGATTTAAACCCTATGATAAAGAATGGTGGCATTTTACTTTAATCAATGAACCCTACCCAAATAAATACTTTGACTTTACAGTTGAGTAAGTAATAATTTCTGAAAAATCTACACCTTAAAAATTTAATTAAGGTTTTAGTATATCAGGAAAGAAAGATAATTCTATACCCCAAACAATAGGTAATATTATATATACCATTAGTGTAATTAAAATAATTGAAAATATATTCATAATAACACCTCGTGTAACCATATCTTGAATTTTTAAATATCCCGAGCCAAAAACAACTGCATTTGGGGGTGTAGCTACTGGAAGCATGAATGCGCAAGAAGCTGCAACAGCAGCCCCAACCATTAGTCCAAAAGGATGAATATTGATCTCTAAAGCTAAAGGAGCTAATACAGGCAAAAGCATTGCAGTTGTAGCCAAATTTGATGTTATTTCAGTTAAAAAATTTACTGCCGCAATTAATAAAAGAATAAGTAAAAACAGAGGTAAAACACTAAATGAGGTCATTAGCTCTCCAAGCCACAAAGCCAAACCGCTGGTTTCAAATGCTCTCGCTAGTGCCATTCCTCCTCCAAAAAGAATTATAATTCCCCATGGTAAATTAATAGTATCTCTCCAACTTAGTAATGCAGCGCTTTTTTGTTTTGATGGTAAAATGAATAATAAAAGACCAAAGCTTATTGCTATAATAGTATCATCTAATGATGGTAAAATTTTCTGCAAGAAAAATGATCTACTAATCCAACACAAACCTGCTAAAGCAAAAACAATTGCAACTAATTTCTCTTCATAAGATATAGGACCTAACTCTTTTTTTATTGTTTGGATTTCTGCTGTTCCTCCAGGAAAACTGTTACTTTCAAATTTATATGCCACTCTTGTCAAATAAATCCAACAAAAAAATAAAAGTATAATTGAAATTGGAAATCCAAACAAAAACCATTTTGAAAAAGTGATTTCATACCCATAGATTTCAGAAATAACTCCTGCTAAAACTAAATTTGGGGGAGTGCCAATCACAGTTGCTACACCCCCTATTGAAGCACTATAAGCTATGCCTAGCATTAATGCTTTACCAAAAATTTTATTTTCATTTAATTGCTTAATAATAGCTATTCCGATTGGAAGCATCATGACTGAGGTAGCCGTATTTGAAATCCACATTGATAAAAATGCAGTTGCTAACATAAATCCAAGTATCACTCTTCGTGCATCAATTCCAATAAAGGAAATTATATTAATTGCAATCCTTTTGTGCAATTTCCATTTTTCAATACCTATTGCAATTAAAAATCCTCCTAAATACAGAAAAACGAATTTGTGTCCATAGGATGCTGTTGTAGCTGATAAATCTAATCCGCCTGAAAGAGGAAAAAGAACTATTGGAATTAAAGCAGTTGCTGCAATTGGAATAGCCTCTGTGATCCACCAGATTGCTATCCATAATGTTGATGACAAAATTGAATGTGCAGGTTGAGATAAACCTTCAAAAGGACCAATAAACATTAAAATTATAAATGTTAAAGGCCCTAGAATAAAGCCTACTTTTTTTTGCATTTTATTAATTTGAGCCAGACGTGTGGTCTGAGATTATATACCACCGGTTTTTAACCTTTATCCAATTAAGGGTAAAATAACCAAAAGCATCTCCAATGGATCTAGTTAAATTAAACTTACCTTGTAATTGAATAACTTTTGGACTTAAAGCAATAACATTTAAAATCTCAAACTTTAACTTTCCCATTTTTTCTTTATCTGAATAAGTTTTCTTGTAGCGATCTAGAGTTGCTTTCCATCCGTAGATTGGCCCACTTGATCCTGAAAAAACAAGTTTTTCAGATTTTAAATAACCCTTCATAAATTCATCTATATCTCCTCTATTCCAATCCTTTTCTTGTTTATTAAGTATATCGATAATTGCAAGTGAATCTTTAGTTTCAAGTTTTTGTTGAGAAAAAACTACAGGGTTTATAGATATAAAAAAAAATATATATAGAAATATTTTCATAATAAATCACTACCTCAAGGTTGGGTACTTAACTCCTAACTGTTCCAAATAAGTATCAAACTTAGTTTCGTCGTAATAAAACTTTTCCAACTCCTCTCTAAACTCACTCTGGATTTCCTTATTTAAAAAAATTGGTGGAGGAGCATCATCAGGAATAAGTTGAATATATTCCCCATTCTTCTTTTGAACGTTTTCAAAATAATCTTTTGCTTTAACTAATAATGAAGGTTGAGTAAGAAAATCAATTACTGTTGTTGCGACAACTTTTGCACCAGCTGTTCCCCCTTTGTGAGCTATTGGAGTAGCCATAGTAATTGAGTTAGACCAATGGTGCCCTTGGAGTCCAGGCATATTAGAAGGAAATCTTAAAGTAACTGTAGGTACTTTCCATGATACCTCTCCAATGTCATCTGATCCACCACTTTTTGGTTCTTTTCTAGGCTTCCCTAGTTCCGAAAGTTCAGTTGATAGACCGGTTGTAATTTCTGAATCAACTTCTTTTTGAACTGCTTTTGCAAGTTTTTGATCTTCTTCAGACCACTTTGGTAATCCTACTTCTAATATATTCTTATGCATTGTCTCAGCAATAACTTTATTGAAATGTCTTGGTGATGCTGCACCTAGAATTTTAGAGGTTACTTTTGTATCAGTCATTAATGCCGCTCCTTTTGCGATATTGTTTGCATCATTATACATTTCTAAAATGCCCTCGGAAGTTATGTCCCTTAGGAAATACCATATGGACGCTTTCGATGGGACAACATTTGGCTGATCACCAGCATCTGTAAATATCGAATGAGATCTTCTTAATGGATGCAAATGCTCTCTTTTATAATTCCACCCAATATTCATTAGCTCAGCCGCATCAAGAGCACTTTTACCTCTCCAAGGTGAACCCCCTGCATGAGCAGAAACTCCTTCAAATGTATATTCGACTGAAATTAAACCGGTTCCTGTAGACTGACCCCAAGAAACTGCCATATTACTACTTACATGAGTAAAAATACACATGTCTACATCATTGAAATATCCATCTTTTACATACCAAGCTTTTGCAGCAAGTTGCTCCTCTGCAATTCCAGGCCAAATAACAAGTGTGCCGCCTAAATTATTTTCTTTCATCTGCTTTTGAACAACTAATGCAGATGTTATAATTACCGGTAATCCTGAATTATGCCCTTCTCCATGGCCAGGAGCTCCCTCAACCATAGGCTTGTGGTAAGCTACTCCAGGATATTGAGATGCTTTTGGTATACCATCCACATCACTTCCAAGAGCAATTACAGGCCCATTACCGTTACTCCATTTTGCCATCCAAGCTGTTGGAATTCCTGAAATTCCATATTCAATTTCAAATCCTGATGATTCAAGAATTGATGATAAGTATTTAGAAGTTTCATATTCTTGATGGCCTAATTCAGCAAAACTGAAGACTTTATCAATCATAACTTGGGTCATCTTATGATTTGATTGAACCAAGTTTATAGTTTGTTTTTTTAATTTTTGAATTTGGTTTTTTGAAAAGCTTTTTTGAGCATTAGCTGCAGTTAATTGGAAAACAATAATAAAGAGGAAAAGCTTGACTGATTTTGAAATAACTTTTTTCATGTTTATTTGGATTTTAATCCAAAGTACAAATAAAATAGAATAAGAAAATAAGGCTATCTAATAAAAATATCTTTTAAATGCTTCCATAGCGGCATAATCAGCAAGCCCTAAAGATTTATAATCTTTTGCAGTGTTAGAATTACGTTCCTCTGCACGTACCCAAAATTCACGATGGTCATCTCCTTTAAACATGACACCATCTTTTTGAGACTGATGGTAAAATATGGCTTTTCTTTTTCTCAAAACTTGATCTGGACTCATGGGAACAGCCATTTCAATTTCGTGGATGTCCCATTCATGCCAAGCACCTCTATATAACCAAACCCAACAATCATCCATAAACTTCTTTGTTTTGAGAAGTTTTAATGATTCAAAAATAATATTTAGACAAACTCTATGAGTTCCATGTGGATCTGAAAGATCTCCAGCAGCATATATTTGGTGGGGTTTTATAGATTCAATTAAGGAAATTGTCTCATCAATATCTTTTTTTGAGAAAGGATTTTTTTTAATAGTACCCGTTTCATAAAAAGAAAGGCTCATGAAATGTACCTGACTATCAGGTATTCCAATATATCTAGTAGCTGCAAGTGATTCATGCTTCCTAATACTGGCTTTTAAATCACATATTGATTTAGGAGCAGGTTTTTGAGTATTGATACTTTGAATAGCATTTTTTAAATCACTTACTGTTTTAGGGTTATCAGCCCCCATAATATCACTATTGACTTCTATAAATTTTAAAGCATCTTGATCAGATACAGCTATATTCCCTGAGGTTTGATAAGCTACGTGAACCTCATGGCCTTGTGAGACCAATCGATCAAAAGTTCCTCCCATTGATATCACATCATCATCAGGATGAGGACTAAAAATAATAACTCTTTTTTTGCTAGGATCCTTTCTTTCTGGACGATTGGAATCGTCTGCATTAGGTTTACCGCCAGGCCAACCTGTTATAGTATGCTGCAAGCGATTAAACATTTCTATATTCAAATCATATGATGAACCGTATTGGGCCAACAAATCAGACATTCCATTTTGGTTATAATCTTCATCTGTTAATTTCAATATTGATTTTTTTGTTTTTTTACAGAGCCAAGCAATTGCTTTGAAACGATTTTCATTATTCCAATCTAGATTATTCACTAGCCACGGCGATTTAATTCTTGTTAATTCAGATGCAGCTTCATTATCTAAAATCAAAGTTGTATTCTTGTGGTTTTGTAAATATGTAGTGGGAATTTTATCTGATATTTCTCCTTCAACTGCTTTTTGTATTATTTCAGCCTTATAACTCCCCCATGCCATTAAAATAATTTTTTTAGCATCTAGAATTGATTTTACACCCATGGTTATCGCTTTTCTCGGAACGTTTTCAATTCCTTTAAAAGAAGAGCTAGCATCAAAACGTGTTAAATGATGTAGTGTAATAGTTCGAGTTTGAGAATTCAAATGTGACCCTGGCTCATTAAAACCTATATGACCAGTTCTCCCAATACCTAAAATTTGAAGGTCAATTCCTCCTAGCTTTTTAATTTTCTTTTCATAGGAAATACAATGAGACCGAAGACTTTTTTGATCAATCTCCCCATTTGGAATGTTAATGTTTTCTGGCTTTATATCAATATAATTGAAAAGATTATCATGCATAAAGAAATAATAACTTTGATTACTATCTTTTGATATGGGATAATATTCATCAAGATTGAAAGTAATTACATTTTGAAAACTTAATCCATCCTCTTTATGCATTCTGATCAATTCTTTGTAGATACTTAGTGGGCTTGAACCAGTTGCAAGACCTAGAACACATTTTTCATTTTTTCTCTGTTTTTCTAGAATTAAATTGGCAATATAATTTGCTATAACCACTGAGCCCTTTGCAGAACTATCTAGAATAACACTATGAAGTTTTTCGTAACGAGTTTCCTCAAAACTACCTGGAGTCTTATAATCAAGTATCTTTATTTTTTCTTGATCAACCATAAAAAAATTATTGCAAGTTCAAATTTAAGGTTTATGTTCGGTAAGAACTTTTATATTTCATTTTTTTTTAATTCATTAAATTAAATAATATATGTAGTGGCATCTCTTCTACCTGTTAAGCACTTTAATATTTTTATTTTCAATTTCAGAAACTAAAATTAACTCCCCTTTTTCATAAAGTATTGGAAGTGAATCCAAAGGTGTAAATTTTTTTACTGGCCTAAAGTTTGTGTAGTCTTGGAAAATAAACCCATTATTTTCTCTTATATTTTTTGCCTTACGAAATCTTGTGCCCCCACCATCAGTTAAATAACTATATGCCAAATAGTCTATATATCCACTCTTCGGATCTATCCAATAACGAAATTCATCTTGAAAATCTTTCCCACCATCTTTTTCTTGAAATTTTACCTTTAGTGTCCAATAAACTTTATTTGAAATAGTTTTTTTACCATTATAATTTGCAATTACTGCTGGGTCATTTAGCGGTCTTGGTAGTTGAAAAAAATACATAACTGAGTTGAGCGAGTTTGAATAAATATCCGTTAGACTATCACTAAGTATAAAAGGATTTTCATCTAAATATCGTTTTAGCTTTGAATTTGAAGTCATTATATCTCTAACTAAAACTCCTTTCTTAAATGTAGACCTTTGATAAGAAAAAAAATCTGGTTTGCGAGTCAACTTATATCTATAGTCACGAAAATCAAATACAATAGAAAATTTTTTTTGATTCCATCCATATACCTGCACTGATTTTTCAATGATTTGTTTTTCTTTTGAGTGTTCAGAATAACAACTTAAGAAAAATATACACAATAAAAAAAATCCGTGTTTCATAAAAAACTTTAATAAATTATTAATAAATCTAATAGAAATTGAGAAAACAAATAAAAGATATAATTTACTTTTGATTTAAATCAAATAAATGCAAGTACTTAAAACTTTAATTATTGGAAGTGGTCCTGCAGGATACACTGCTGCTATTTATGCAGCACGTGCTGACTTAGAGCCAGTAGTTTATACTGGGATGGAGCCTGGAGGTCAATTAACTACTACAACTGAGGTTGATAATTTTCCTGGATATCCAGAAGGAGTGGATGGGCCAACAATGATGATTCACTTACAAAAGCAAGCCGAGCGTTTTGGAACAAAAGTCAACAATGGTTTCATCAATAAAGTAGAATTTTCAAAAAATCGCGGAGGAATACACAAAGCATTTACTGAGGACGGGACTGAAATTAATACAAAAACTATAATAATAAGCACAGGAGCTTCAGCAAAATATCTTGGAATTCCAAGCGAGCAAAGACTTAGAGGGGGTGGTGTTTCCGCATGTGCCGTTTGTGACGGATTCTTTTTTAAAGGGCAAGAGGTTGCTATCGTTGGCGGAGGAGATACTGCTGCTGAAGAAGCTACTTACCTAGCAAAGATATGTTCTAAAGTTACAATGTTAGTTAGAAAAGATAGGATGAGAGCATCCAAAGCAATGCAACACCGAGTTCTAAAAACAGCTAATATTGATTTAAGGTATAATTCAGAAATTGAAGAAGTTCTAGGCGACCAAGTAGTTGAAGGAGTTCGTATTAAGAATAATAAGACAAATGTAAAGGAAGAAATTTCAGTTTCGGGTTTATTTATTGCCATAGGTCACAAACCAAACACTGACCTATTTAGAGGACAAATAGAAATGGATGAATTAGGTTATTTAATTACAAAAAACAAAACTACTCATACAAATATACCAGGTGTTTTTGCTTCGGGAGATGTTCAAGATAAAGAATACCGTCAGGCAGTAACGGCAGCTGGAACAGGATGTATGGCAGCTCTAGATGCTGAACGCTATCTACAAAGTGTGAATGATTTATAAGATTGTCCTATGAATTCCAAGTAACTTTATATCTCAACCTAGAAGTTAAATCTATCTTAAAGGTTATTCAGATAATTTTATCTTACATGTAAAATAAAAAAGCGCTTTAGTTTCCTAAAACGCTTTTTAAATTTTGTTTTAAAATTAATTATTCCACATATCTTGTTCGAAATCTCTTATAACAGATTTTATTCTATCAGACTCTAAAAGTTGACGTAAAGCATCTTCGTAAATATATTCTTTAACCTCTCTATCCTCATAAACGTTTTCTTCTTTGTAGATTGTTGAGTTAAATCGTCTTGAATTTAGCATCATATCGAAAGTAATAGGTTGGGATGAATTTCTTGTGTTAAAAACTTTGTTTTTATTCAACTCTTCCCTAGCATCAGGAAACCAAATCCAAAATAAAGGTACTAATGCATTCGCCATAGCCTCTGGTCCTTCACTTAATGTAGAAACGTCTGGAGCAACAGGGGCAATACCTAGCATTCTATATCTTAATTCTCCAAGTCGTTTGTTGAAATACCATGTTCCTTTAATCTTGTACTGAATTACTTTGTCAGATTCGATCTTATAAATATCGTAATCGTCTTCTGTTACATTTTCTCCAGCATTTTGTTTTGAAATTCCTTCAGGAGAAAGCCTTCTTAATTCGAGTACATCTTGGAGGTCTTCATATGTAAGTTTATCGTTAAAATAGTCTGTAGAGTAAACTTCAGTAATATTACCTTCGATAATGCCATCCATTAAAACTCTGAATAAAGATTTTCTGTTACTTGAAAGATAGCCATTATTTATAGTAGGATAATAATAGGGAAAGTTTATTCTTTCATCTAAATCAATAGTTTCCCATATAGTTTTAGACCATAGTATGTCTCTATCATCAACATATCCGTATTCGACTGGAGTAACATTTTCTGCATCAATTTGTTGCTCATTCATTTGACCAACTTCTTGGGGTACTTTTGCATTCAATAAATTCGATTGTGCACCCAAAGTATTGAAAGACAAGAAAACTAAAAGTAAGGCAAAAAATATTATGTTTTTCATCAGTCTTTTTTGGTTTAGTTAATTGTAATTGATATAGGAGATGTTTGTTTTAATTTATAACTCGGATTTGTCGGAATTATTACATCTATATCAGAAATAATTACAGTTTGACCATTTTTAATTCTACTTAACATTTGTCTTGCCTTAGAATCAAGCCTATTCCCACTGACTACTACACTTGGTTGTCCAGGTGCTCTAAATCTAAATGATTTTGTTTCTAAGGGTAAATCAAAGTCAAAGTCCTCAAGTCTTGCTTCGACAGTACCTCTTTCTAAACTAGACTTTGGTATTGTAAAGGACCCTGATTGGCCTCTAAAGTAACCGGCAGGTTTTGGTATATCTTTAATTCTAAATGTAGATACAGAAGAAACTCTATTACCATCAGGTAGTGTTCCGGAAACATTAATTTTTACTTCTCTCCCTTTGCCAGGAAAAAGGTTGTATTTACTTCCCCTTACCCTTCTCAAACCAGGAGCAGAGGCTCTTACTTTGCTATCTATGACTCCAGGGATTGATATTGTAATTGGGTTTTGAACCCCTCTGTAAACTACATTCATCTTATCCGCAGATATGACAGCAGAATTTGGCTTAGAAATAACAGTATATATTTGACTTACTTTTATTTTTGATTCTTCGCCGTCATTAAGAAATATTAAATCACCTTCGATGGTGTGGTCCCCAGGATTTCCAGAATTTACGTTTAATTTAATTCCCCCAGGAATCAATTCATAATCTTTATCAGTAAGTTTTCTTCCATCTATCTTTAAATCAACTCCATTTGGATTTTGGGCACCCCCTTTTCTACCTAGGATAACACTTCCATCAAATTTTTCTCCAGGATAATAAGCTCCTTTTTCAGTTACCAATAAACTAGTATAATTTGATTGATTTACCTTAGACGACATTTTTAGTTCTTTACCCATTAGTGTAGTTAATACGTCATGCTCGGTCTGCCTAATGTCGTTCTGCATCATAGTCAATTTTGCTAAAGATGAGATCAATGGGAAACCTTTAAAATTCGCATCTAACCAGGGCTCGTCAACATCATCTCTATTTTTAATATTATTATTCATATCTCCTGTGAAAAATCGTGCCTCAACCATTTCAATTGATTCAGGATATTGGCTTCCAAATACTTGTATAACATGCATTTTGTATTCCTGAATCATTTCAATAAACTTAGATTTTTCATCAGTTGATCCCTCCTTAAACCATATCACATCTAAAGTTTCACCTTTATCCATTTGAGCAAATTCTTTAAGATCAGGATCTTTTTCTCTTTGTTTTTCAGTAATACGTTTTTTTAAACCTTCTATTTCATTGTAAAAGGCATCAGACTCTTTTTTAATTTGTTCAGCTGTTCTTTTGTGGCCTATCCATTTGCCACCTTTCTCTTCAGCGTTGACAATAATATTCTCCAAAAGAAGGTTATTACTTTCTAGAACTCTTTCATTAGCATCTGTTATTTTTTCAAACATTTGCCCAAAACCATCTAGAACTTCTTTACTAACGTTTAATGCCAACATGGTAATGAATACCAAATACATTAAACTAATTAGTTTTTGTCTCGGGGTCTCTTTTGCACCTGCCATTACTAGTTATTTTTTGACATTGCATTTAGCATTCCACCATAAACATTGTTAAGGGCAGCGAGGTTGGCAGATAAACTTTCCATTTGCTTTCTTAACTGATCCGCATTTTGATTTACGGAAATTTGTTTTTGATAATTTGCATTTAGTTGCTCTAATTGTGAAGCTGCCTTTGCTAATTCCTGCGAATAGTTTTGAGATGCCGATGCAGCTTCTGAAGCTGGACTAAGTGCTTTCGCTGAAGATTCAAGGTTTTTAATACTTTTTGCTAATGAATTCATTAAGTTAACATCAAGTTTAGCTTCTGCCATTAAAGCATCAATTTTAGAGGAAAGACCACCATCTCCTGCGGTGGATGGAGATGCTGAACCAGAACCTTTTAATTTTTTTACAAAATCCTGATGCTCCTCTTTTATTTCACCAGTATTTAATGCAGCTACAGTAAAAATAAGTGCTTCTGTGCCAAGTCCTAAACCTAAAACAAGTCCACCTGTTATTGGTCCTATTTCAAGGTGTAAAATTTTAAATAGTGCACCTATAATTACAACTGCACCTCCAAGTCCAAATAGCATATGCATTGCTACTTTACTTCGTAATCTTTTATTTAAAGCTTTGTCTGTCATTTTTTGTTGATTTATTAATTGAATAAATATAAAGATATATTCAAATATATCGTTTATTTCATCTTAACTTTTTGAGAACCTAAGTAGTCTTGAACTGTTCTAAAGCCAATATAGCTTCTTGATGTATCAGAATATTCGTAATCTCTAGAACTTACTCTCAAAAAATAAGCAACGTCTTTCCAAGACCCTCCTCTTACAACTTTTCTATTCTCATCATCGAAGGACATATTTGGATTAAGTGTAGCTACATAATCATATGCTTCAGCATTATATGAAGAATTTGTCCACTCTGCCACATTCCCTGCCATATTATAAAGATTAAAATCATTAGGAAAATAAGACTTTGCCTCAACTGTGTAGACTGCTTGATCAACAGCATAGTCTCCTCTTAATGGTTTGAAGTTGGCAAGAAAACACGCACGATCATTTAGCAAATAAGGGGATCCCCAGGGATAAGTCCCAGATGGAATTCCTCCACGAGCAGCATACTCCCACTCGGCTTCATTTGGCAATCGAAATCTGCTTACGTTAGGCTTCCCTTTTTCTCTTTGGTAGCCGTTTTTGAAATTAGTTCTCCAATTACAAAATGCTACAGCTTGATTCCATGATATCCCTACAACAGGATAATCTTGGTATGCTGGATGAGAAAAATAATCATTATGCATTGGCTCATTGTAAGAGTATGTAAAATCTTTTATCCAAACTGTCGTGTCAGGATATATTTGAATTTTTTCTTTTTTAATAAAAGGCTTTCTATCAATAAATTGTGTTCTTGTTCTCTTTGACTCAGCAGCAGCACTCTCAGCATCGAACCATGTGTAAGAATAAACGAGTTTTTCAACATCAATTTTTACTTCACCGTTATACCATAATTCAGGAGGTAAATAAAGTGAATCCATAACTTCTGCATAGTTACTATCATAATAATCTTCAGTATCCCAAGCTAAATCAGCATCCCAATTTAGAGCACGGCCTGCATAAATGTCTTCAGACAAGTCATAATAGTTCTCACGCATATATTTTTGAAATTCGTTCAATTTAGTGGTGTCTGCATCTTTAAAAGCAAACTGACCTATACCGTCCTTATTATCTTCACCTAATTCGAGTTCATCAGCTTTTCTTGCAAGCAACGATAAAGCTATAGAATCTTTAACCCAATAAACGAACTGGCGATATTCACTGTTTGTAATTTCAGTTTCATCCATGTAGAAAGACGGTACAGTAACTGTTTTAGCGGGAGCATTTCGAAGCTGAGCAATATCCTCATCTGATTTACCCATTATATAGGCCCCACCCTCGACAAGCACCATACCATAGGGTTTTTCTCCGAACCATTTCTTCTGTTTTACCCCTATTAGTTCACCCCTATTACTAGGAGCGCCACATGATAATATCAATATGGATAGTGTAAATAAGAATGAAAGCCTCTTAACCAACATTATGTTAGGACTGGTTTATGTTTTAATAATATAAAACTAGTTAAATTTTTACTATGGTTTAAATTTCTGTAATACAACATAATAATACGAAATCTATAGAACATCATTCATCTATTTTAGTTCAATCTTTTGATTGCGTTGTACCATCTTTGTGGTATGTTATCCAAAATAGCAGAGTCATAATCTTCTTTTGTGCATGCTAATAACGTTGAAGTTTTTGTTTTATTATCTAAATATGAATCATTTGTTAATTCCATCCACCATCTATCACTTTTCTTGCTTTTATAAAATATTATCGTTTGGTTTGAAAGTGTTACCGAATATTTTAAAAACCCATTATCAATATTTACCGGATATTCATTAAACCTGTAGTACACTCCTTCAATAAAATACCAAATGATTTGAGCTAGCAATTGATCCATCATAGGGGTTGATGAAATTTCATAAATCCCAAAAAAACTTACTCTATCACTAATTCCTGCATACCGGCTAAGGGCACAAATAGATCTTGAATCAATTCCATTAGGATGTCCTTTTAATGGATCTGCCAAAGCATCCCATGATAAACACTTCATGTCAAATCCTACAATATCAGCATCACGAAATACTGGTTCTGATAGTTTTATATTGTCAAGTAATTGCCCTAAACGAATTCCATCAAAGTATAATTTATCCATAAGATCTTTTTCTTCTATTGCACAGTAATAGCTCTGATAACCCATATTTGTGTAATTATTTAGTACGTTAGGTTTTTCCATGATTATTTTACTCATATATGATCTCCCCGAAATTAGTTCGTCCTCTTGTGAAAAGTCAAAAGAGCGATCCACCGAAACCATATTAACCAATTGTTTGAAATCTTGATATACTTGATACAAAGGAAATATCAAGTCATGGCTCCCTCCAATAAAAATTGGAATTATATTCATTTGCTTCAAGTG
Source organism: uncultured Bacteroidota bacterium (assembly GCA_902618245.1). Lineage (GTDB taxonomy): Bacteria > Bacteroidota > Bacteroidia > Flavobacteriales > Flavobacteriaceae > MS024-2A. The sequence goes on from CACMZR010000002.1 coordinate 18,172, forward strand.
ATATCCAATTTCTTTAATTGCAAAGTAAGTATCGTTAACATTAGCTCCATTAGGAAGGTCCCCTAGATCAGCTATTTTTAAGCTCCAATTTCCTGGATATAATTCATAAAAAACTTTTCTGAAGTTATTTACTTTATAACTGTCATTTACAAAAAAACTATTCCTTGTTTCAGATAAACCAATAATAACTATATGAAGTCCCTTGAGTTCAGGCAATCCAGAGTTTTTAGTATGTATCAAGATGTTTTTACCCAAAATTTGCTTTGGTAAAATTGATCCACCTTGAAGGAATTCATAATCAACCGGTTGAAGAAGCTCTAAACTCATTTTTTTAGATTATTTCCTTTTTTTTCTAGTACTTGAATCCCCTAAATATTTTTCCGCCTGTGATAGAGTTAATTTGGATGCATTAATTTCTTTTCCTATCTCAACTTTTTGTTTACCTCGAATAATGTGATGTCTTCCCCACCTAGCTTTTTCAATTCTTATTCCTTCTTCAGACCAATTTTGAATAATCTTATCCTTCTCTTTTTGAATTTTCTCTTGTATCAAAAACACAATATTGTCATCGCTAAGATTATCAAAATCATATTTCTTGTTAACATTTATAAAAAGACCATTCCATTTTAAATAGGGTCCAAAACGTCCAACCCCTTTTGTTACTGGCAGTTTATCATGAATATAAATTGGTGCATTAGCTTTTTGTTTATCATCAACTAATTTTATGGCTTGAGTCAGGTCAATCTCATTGGGTGTAAACTCCCTGGGAATTGAAATAAAAATACCTTTGTGCTTTAAATAAGGTCCAAATCTTCCATTGTTCACTGTAATTTCCTCACCTTGATAGTCTCCTAAACTTTTTGGCATTTCAAAAAGTTTGAGCACTTCTTTAAAGGTTATATTTTCCAATTGCTGGTCGGGACTGAGACTTGCAAAAATTGGTTTCTTTTCATCTTTTTGATCTCCAATTTGCGCAATTGGTCCAAACTTTCCTAAGCGAACTTTTACTATTCTTCCTGAGCTTGGATCTTGCCCAAGTATACGTTCTCCTGATTCTCTCTGAGCATTTTCCTTGACATCTTCTACAGTATTGTGAAATTTACCATAAAAAACTTTTAACATTTCTGTCCAATCTTTACCACCTCTTGCAATATCATCGAAGTTTCTTTCTACTTCTGCTGTAAAATTGAAATCAAGAATGGCTTCGAAATTATCAACAAGAAAGTCATTTACTATAATTCCTATATCAGTTGGAACCAATTTCCCTTTATCACTTCCGAATCTCTCTTTGAGATCCTCTGATTTAATTTTCCCTCCAGTTAAAGAGAATTGAACAAAATTCCTTTCATTGCCTTCTGATGAGCCTTTTTCTACATATTTTCTGTTTTGGATTGTAGTTATTGTTGGGGCGTAAGTAGATGGTCTACCTATTCCTAACTCTTCCATTTTTTTTACCAAAGAAGCCTCTGAATATCTGAAAGGAGGTCTAGAAAAACGCTCTGTTGCTACAATAGAATCTAACTTGAGTTCCTCTCCAATTTTTACTTGAGGTAAAATGGTACTCTCATCATCAACTTCGTCATCTACACCCTCCAAATAAAGTTTTAAAAATCCATCAAAAGTAATTATCTCGCCTTTAGCTGTGAAGCTGTCTTTATAGTTATCGGTTTTAATTGATATTTGTGATTTTTCAAGTTCTGCGTCTCTCATCTGAGAAGCAAGGGTTCTTCGCCATATTAATTCATATAAACGAGCTTGATCATAATCAATATTTAGATTTTTCTTTGAGAAATTCGTTGGTCGTATTGCTTCGTGAGCCTCTTGAGCACCCTTATTCTTAGTCTTAAATTGTCTTATTTGAAGATACTTATCACCATAAGAAAGTTTGATTTGATTATTTATGTTGTTTTTTGCTTCTTCAGATAAATTTACACTATCTGTTCTCATATAAGTTATGTACCCTGCTTCATAAAGTCTTTGTGCAACATTCATGGTTTTACTAACTGAAAAATATAATTTTCTAGAAGCCTCTTGCTGGAGTGTAGATGTCGTAAAAGGTGGGGCTGGTGCTTTTTTTGCGGGTCGCTTTTTTATATCACTAACATAAAAGTTAGAAGATATATTTGTTTCTAAAAATTTGTAGGCTTCATCTTTATTTTGTAGAATTTTTTCTAGCTGAGAAGAAATAGATTTATCATTTTTTGTTTTAAAAATAGCTTTAGTTTTGAAACTACTTTCAGTCGAAAAGGACCTAATTTCTCTTTCTCTTTCGACCAATAATCTTACTGCAACTGATTGAACACGACCTGCTGAGAGTCCACCTTTTACCTTTCGCCATAATACCGGTGAAAGCTCATATCCGACCAATCTATCAAGAATTCTTCTAGCTTGTTGAGCATTAACAAGATTATAATTTATATCTCTTGGATTTTTTATTGCCTTTAGAATTGCATTTTTTGTTATTTCTGAAAAGACTATTCTTTTAGAATTGGAATCAGTCAATTCTAAAGTATTTGCTAAATGCCATGCTATGGCCTCTCCTTCTCTATCTTCATCACTTGCTAACCAAATTGTTTCAGCTTTTTTTGCTAGACCTTTTAGTTCCTTAACGATTTTTTTCTTGTCATCATTTACAATATATTTTGCTGAAAAATCACCCTTTACATTTACGCCAAGCTCTTTAGAAGGTAGGTCAGCTATATGACCAAAACTCGATGCTACTTTGTAATCTTTACCCAAAAATTTCTCAATCGTTTTTGCTTTAGCAGGGGACTCTACAATAACTAAATTTTTAGCCATGGCTTAATAAATTTGCTCACAAAAGTATGCAAGTTTTTTCTGATCTTTAAAATTTTTAAATCTAGTTACTCAAATTAAAGTGTTTTTGACATATTCAAACACCAAATTTTTTCTACAATCAAAATATTTAATCCATTAGAGTGAATTATAAAAAAAGTAGTTAATATTTAAAACATTTTAGATACAAGAAACTTACTTTTGTAAAAAATCCAATCTGAAAAAATATTTCCCTATACTAACATGGCTGCCTGATTATAAAGGCTCAACATTCAAAAGTGATTTTATTGCTGGAATTACTGTTTCAGTCTTGCTAATCCCTCAAGGAATGGCTTATGCGCTTATAGCCGGACTACCACCAATATATGGACTATATGCGGCTCTTTCACCCCAGATTATTTATGCTATTTTGGGAACTTCCAGACAACTCGCTGTCGGACCTGTTGCAATGGACTCTCTTCTGGTTGCTGCAGGATTGGGAACAATAAGTATTTTGGGACCTGAAAATTATATTCAAACAGCAATATTATTGGCTCTTTTAGTAGGAATAATACAATTTTTATTAGGTCTCCTCAAAATGGGTTTTTTGGTTTCTTTTCTTTCTAAACCATTAATAAGAGGATTTACATCTGGTGCTGCAATAATTATTGGATTGAGTCAAATCAAACACATTCTAGGAGTTCCTTTGTTGCAAAGTAATAAGATTCAGTTGTTTGCAATTTCAATAGTGAAATCAGAAATGGCAATTCATTATCCCACTTTAGTAATTGGTGTAATAAGTATTTTTTCCCTTCTAATTCTAAAAAAATGGAATCCAAAAGTTCCATCTGCATTGGTTGTGGTTGTTTTAAGCTCATTATGGGTTTATTTTGGTAAACAATACGATGAGGGAGTTGCAGTAGTTGGTTTTGTTCCTAGTGGACTCCCATCATTTAATATTCCTCATTTTGAATTTGACACTATTAAAAATCTGATCCCAATCTCATTAACATTAGCAATTATCGGATATATGGAATCCATTTCAATATCAAAAACAATTGCAGAGAAGCATAAATATTATAGACTTGACCCAAACCAGGAGCTTATCGCTTTAGGTACTTCAAATATTTTTGGTTCTTTATTCCAGTCATACCCAACAACAGGCGGATTTTCGAGAACAGCTGTAAATGATCAATCAGGAGCAAAGACTGGATTTGCCTCGATAGTTTGTGCACTAATTGTTGCTATTATACTTAGCTTTTTTACTCATTGGTTTTTTTACTTGCCAAAAGCTGTGCTGGGAGCAATAATTATTGTAGCTGTTATTCAATTAATTGATATTAAATATGCAATTAGACTCTACAATTCAAGAAAGGATGAATTCGCTGTTTTATTACTTACTTTTATTTTGACTTTATTTGTTGGAATTACCCAAGGAATCCTTTTTGGAATAATATTATCACTTCTCCTTCTTGTTTACAGGGTATCAAAACCCCACTATGCTTTTCTTGGCAGAATTAGAAACACAAATTATTTTCAAAATATTGAGAGGTTTCCTGATGAAGTTACTGTAAGAGAAGATTTAGTGATACTAAAATTCGATGCACAACTATTTTTTGGGAATATTGAATTTTTTAAAAAATTAGTTTTTGAAGCCGTTGAAAAAAATTCAAAAAAAATCAAAGGTTTTATAATAAATGCACGATCAATAAATTACATAGATAGTACAGCTGCTGAAGAATTAGTGCTAATAATTAAAAAACTTCAAAAAAAAGACATACGAGTAATGGTAGTAGGGGCAATAGATCCTTCAAGAGACATTATAATAAATAGTAAACTGATAGATATATTAAAAAAACAGAATTTGTTTGTCACTTCTGGAGATGCAACTGACAGCTTTGATGGTGTTTCTAAAAAAACTGCACTACAGAAAAAACTCAGTAGACAATACAATCCAATGGATTAAAAAATTAAAATTAAATTTGACAATGATTATTGAACAAATCTACACAGAATGTTTATCTCAAGGGGCATATTATATTCAAAGTGCTAATGAAGCAGCTATAATTGACCCTCTAAGGGAAACAAAACCCTACATTCAAAAAGCTAAAAAAAATAATGTGAAAATAAAATTTATTTTCGAAACTCATTTTCATGCTGACTTCGTAAGTGGCCACCTAACTCTTGCTAAAGAGACTGGTGCTAAAATTATTTTTGGCCCAAATGCTAATACTAAATATGATTCACTTATAGCAGAAGACGGACAAGAATTTAGAATTGGTGAAATTACAATTAAAGCTTTACATACTCCTGGCCATACAATGGAAAGCACAACTTATTTATTGACTGATTGTTCAAAAAAAGATATTGCTATCTTTAGTGGAGATACACTTTTTATTGGAGATGTAGGGCGTCCTGATCTAGCGCAAAAATCTAACGATTTAAGTCAAGAGGACCTTGCTGGAATTCTTTATGATAGCCTTCGTAAAAAAATTATGCCTTTGGAGGATGATGTGTTGGTTTATCCAGCACATGGCGCAGGTTCTGCATGTGGAAAAAATTTAAGTAGCAAAACTGTAAGCACAATCGGAGAGCAGAAGAAAACTAATTATGCTCTTCGTGATAATATGTCCAAGGATGAATTTATAAGAGAAGTAACCCATGGCTTAAACCCACCACCAAATTATTTCCCTTTAAATGTAAAAATGAATAAAGAGGGTTACGATGATATAGACAAAATTATCGCATGCGGAACAACTCCATTAGACCCAGATTCATTTGAAAATATTGCTAAAATGAAAAATGTTCTGATACTTGATGTTAGGCATCAGGAACAATTTGCTAAAGAACACATCCCAAATTCAATATTTATTGGTATTGATGGAAGCTTTGCTCCTTGGGTTGGAACAATTATAGAAGATGTCACAAAGCCTATTTTGTTAGTAACACATGAAGATAGAGTTGAAGAGACTGTTACTAGATTAGCCCGCGTAGGTTTTGATAATTGTCTTGGATTCCTGAAAGGAGGCATAAAAACTTGGATGATGCAGGGTAAATTAATAGCAAATGTAAATGTAATTGACTCAGCTGTTTTTAAGAAATTAACTAAAAATGAAAAGTTAAAAGTATTTGATTTGCGCAAATCAGATGAATACATTTCTGGACATATTTCAAACGCTAAAAATATTCCTCTTGACTTTGTTAATCAAAAAATAAGTAGCTTCCATTTAAAAGATTCTTTTTATACGCATTGTGCGGGAGGTTATAGAAGTATGATAGCTGCATCAATATTAAAAAGTAATGGAATTCACAATTTTACAGATATTAAAGGTGGATTTAATGCATTAAAAAGAAAAGGTTTAGAAATTTCTGTGAAATAAATTTTAAAAACCATAAAAGTTAAAGTGTATATTAATATCACATACTAAAATACCGATCCAGTTATATTACCCTAAAGAAAACATTAATTTCTAGTCATTTTCAGATAAAAGACTGACAAAATGACAATATGATAGTCTTTTTTGTAATTTTGTTTATGATAAACTTATAATTACATCTCAGCAGTTTATGGGTGCAGACAAATTTAAATCTTTGGACAATAATTTTGTATCGGAAATTCCCAATACTCGCAATTCAAATAAGCCGATAAATAAAACTCTGAAAAGAGCTTACATTGAAAGCTACGGTTGCCAAATGAATTTTGCTGATAGTGAAATAGTGGCCTCTATTTTGATCAAAGATGGTTATACCGTAACTAAAAAGTTAGATGAAGCTTCTTTAATTCTTGTAAATACTTGCTCAATTAGAGAGAAAGCTGAAAGAACAGTTCGCAAAAGATTAGAATATTTTGAATCTATCAAAGAAAAGAATTCTAAAATTACAGTTGGTGTGATGGGATGTATGGCAGAGCGATTAAAAAAGAAATTTCTTGAAGAGGAAAAAATTGTTGATTTAGTTGTAGGTCCTGACGCTTATAAAGACATTCCTAGGCTTTTACAAGAGGTTGAAAACGAAAATGAGGCCGTAAATGTCCTTTTGTCAAAAGACGAAACATATGGAGATATATCCCCTGTAAGATTAAATTCAAATGGAATATCTGCATTTGTTTCTATTACACGTGGTTGTGACAATATGTGTACCTTTTGCGTTGTTCCATTTACTAGGGGTAGGGAAAGAAGTCGTGATCCTAAAAGTATCTTAAATGAGATTGAAGATCTGAAATATAAGGGATATAAGGAAGTTACCCTTCTAGGACAAAATGTTGACAGCTATCTTTGGTACGGAGGTGGTTTAAAAAAAGACTTCAAAAAGGCTACCAGAATTCAGCGCAAAACTGCATTAAGATTCCACAACTTATTAAGTATTGTCGCTGAAGCATTTCCGAAAATTAGGATTCGTTTCTCCACATCTAATCCCCAAGATATGTCAATCAAGGTCATAAAAATAATGGCTAAATATGAAAATATTTGCAATTATATACATCTTCCAGTTCAATCTGGAAGTAATAGAATTCTGAAAAAAATGAATCGTCAGCATACAATAAAAGAATATTTTCAGCTTATAGATTCAATTCGTGAAATTCTTCCTGAATGTGGAATATCTCATGATATGATTGCTGGATTCCCAACCGAAACGATTCAAGACCATCAAGATACTCTAAAGCTAATGGATTATGTTAAGTATGACTTTGGATTTATGTTTGCATATTCGGAACGCCCCGGAACTGTGGCAGCAAAAAAAATAAATGATAATATCGATGATAAAATCAAAAAGAAGCGTTTAAATGAAATTATTAAAAAACAGCAAAAACACAGTCTTTATAGAACCCAACAATATTTAGGTAAAATAGTTTGCGTTTTAATTGAAAAGGTTTCAAAACGATCAGAATATTTTTGGAGTGGTAGAACTCAACAAAACACCGTTGTTGTTTTCCCAAAGGAGAATTATAAACCCGGCGATTTTGTGGATGTTAAAATTAAGAGTTGTACGTCTGCAACACTAATAGGTAAGGCAATTAAAATCTCAAATCGAATTTAATATGGATTCATTACAATTAGTAAAACAACGTTTTGGTATTATTGGCAATAATCTAGGGCTGAATCGTGCTTTAGAAAAGAGCTTAGGCGTCTCTAATACTGATATCTCAGTTCTAGTAATTGGAGAAAGCGGTGTAGGGAAAGAAAGCATTCCCAAAATTATACATCAATATTCACACAGAAAACATAATAAGTATATAGCTGTTAATTGTGGTGCTATACCAGAGGGTACAATAGATAGTGAACTTTTTGGTCATGAAAAAGGTGCATTCACGGGAGCATCACAAACAAGAGCTGGATATTTCGAAGTTGCAGATGGTGGTACTATTTTTCTTGATGAAGTGGGTGAATTACCAATGCAAACTCAAGTAAGATTACTTAGAATTCTTGAAAGTGGAGAATTTATTAAAGTAGGGTCTTCAAAAGTGCAAAAGACAGATGTTCGAATAGTAGCAGCAACAAACGTTAATATCTCTGAAGCAATATCAAAAGAAAAATTTCGTGAAGATTTATATTATAGATTAAGTACAGTAGAAATCGGCCTTCCTCCACTAAGGGAGAGAAAGGAAGATATAGTTTTACTTTTTAGAAAATTTGCATCTGATTTTGCTCAAAAATATCATATGCCTCCAATAAAACTTGATGAACAATCTCAGGAATTGCTAATGAACTTTAGGTGGAGTGGAAACATAAGACAACTTCGCAATGTTGCTGAGCAGATTTCAGTATTGGAGAAAGAAAGAGAAATTAATGCATCTTGTTTGAGTACTTATCTCCCTAACCGTGCGTCTCAACTACCAGCATTAGTTGACAAAAAAAACAGTAAAAGTGATTTTGGTTCTGAAAGAGAAATACTTTATAAAGTACTTTTTGATATGAAGAGTGATCTAAACGATTTGAAAAAACTAACACATGATTTAATAAAAAATGGAAGTCAAAGTGAAATAAATGAAAAAAACCAAAGTCTGATTGAAAAAATTTATGGTAAAGAGACTGCACCGGAAAAAAATACACTAGATTCCGTACCCATTAATACCGATTCTCCCAAAATGAATAAAGTAGAGCCATTAGACAAATATTCCTACGCCGAAACTATCGAAGAAGAAGAGCCTCTTTCCTTACACGAAAAAGAGCTAGAGATGATTAAACAAGCATTGATCAGAAGTAAAGGTAAACGTAAATTGGCAGCTCAAGAATTGGGCATTTCTGAAAGAACTTTATACAGAAAAATTAAACAATTTGACCTTAATGAGCAAGAAAAAATTTAAATTTTTCGTTTTATTTACATCTATAATCTTGCATTGTAAATGTGGTGTTTATTCTTTCACTGGAGCCTCTATTCCGCCTGGAGTAACAACCTTTCAGGTGAATTTTTTTGAAAATCTAGCTGGTAATCGACCTGGTTCAATAATAGAACCTGGATTAGATAATGATTTTACTAATGCTCTTCAAGATATAATTATGAATCAGACAAACTTGAATTTAGTTAGCAAAGAAGGTCAACTTATCTATGAGGGAGAAATTACAGAATATAGTGTTACTCCGATGTCTGCAACTGCAGAAAATACAGCTGCACAAAACCGCTTACGAATGGCAGTAGCATTTCGTTTTTTTAATGCTAAAAAAGAAGAAGATAATTTCGAAAGAACATATTCCTTTTTTTACGATTTCCCAGCTGAACTTCAAGTTTACGATGTAATTGACTCAGCACATAAAGAAATTTTTGATAGAATCACACAAGATATTTTCAATGATACTCTAGCCAAATGGTAATAAAAGATTCTAAAAGTCTATTTTCGTTGATTGAGCAATTTGATCCAAATAATAAGGATCATTTAACGCAGTTTGAGGAACTTACGAAGATATATCCAAACTTTCACCTATTAAGAATATATTATCTTAAAGCTCTTCAAAAGCAAGAAGTATCGTCATTTGATAAAAACCTATCACATGCTTCAATTGCAACTTACGATAGAGAATTATTATATCAATTTATTGAATCTGATTTAACCCCAAATAAATTAACTAAAAAGAATAGAAAAGTTCAAAAAGTCAAGCCAAAAAAAAACGTAAGAAAAAAAATTACTAAAGAAAGAAATATTGTTCAAAAGATTAAAAGTGATGACCCTTCGCCGAAAACTCTTAAATTTTCTGAGTGGGCTAGTTATTTAAATTCAAAAAAAGCCTCTTCGAAAAAAAATAATAATCTTCATAATTTCCAACTAATTGATGATTTTTTGAAATCTACAGAAAGAATAATCCCAGACAAAGACTTAAAAAATGAAGAAGATCTTAGTGAAAAAAGTTGGTCTTCAAATGACGAGCTCATGACTGAAACTCTAGCAAAAGTATTCGTGAAACAAAAAAAATTTAAACAGGCTATCGAAGCTTATCAAATATTAGGCTTGAAATATCCGGAAAAAAATAGTTTATTTGCAAACCAAATTAAAGAAATTAAAAAATTAGATCAACAAAAAAATAATTAATGAGTACATTTTCAATATTTGTCGCCCTGATTGTCTTTGTTTGCTTTTTACTTGTATTAGTGGTTATGGTTCAAAATCCCAAAGGTGGAGGCTTGTCTTCATCTTTTGGAGGTGGAACACAACAAATGGGAGGTGTGCAAAAAACCTCAGATTTTTTAGATCGAAGCACTTGGCTATTGGCGACTTTGCTTTTAGCTTTAATATTAGTATCAAACATTACATTATCTTCAGGTAATGATACTATAGATTCAAAATTACTTGAAGATCCAAGCATTCCTGAAAATTTTGAAAATCCAATCGACCAACCCATACAAGAAATTCCAGAAGCAAATACGAATCAGGTTCCAATCCCTGAAATGCCTGAACCAGGAAATTGATTATTTTTTGATAAAAAACTGACAAGCTGACATTTTATTAAAAAATTAAAGACTTAGAAAAGGATTGGCATAATTTATGAAAACTAAATTTTAAAATTAAATATTTGAGTATTATGAGTATAAAACCATTAGCAGATCGTGTTCTAGTTGAACCCGCTGCAGCTGAAACCAAAACATCTTCTGGTATAATAATTCCAGACAGTGCAAAAGAAAAACCTCAAAAAGGAACTGTTGTAGCAGTTGGATCAGGAACTAAAGAGAATCCAATGACAGTAAAAGTTGGAGATAATGTCCTTTACGGAAAGTATTCTGGAACTGAGCTTCAACACGATGGTAAAGATTATTTAATAATGAAAGAAAGCGACATTTTCGCTATCGTTTAACAACTAAAAATATAAAAATGGCAAAAAAAATAGAATTTGATCTAGAAGCAAGAGATGGAGTCAAACGAGGAGTTGACGCCCTAGCAAATGCTGTGAAAGTAACACTCGGTCCAAAGGGAAGAAACGTTATTATTGGTAAAGCATTTGGTGCACCTCAAGTAACAAAAGACGGGGTTACTGTTGCTAAAGAAATTGAGCTTGAAGACGCACTTGAAAATATGGGAGCTCAAATGGTAAAAGAAGTCGCATCGAAAACAAATGATCTGGCAGGTGATGGAACAACCACAGCGACCATTTTAGCACAAGCCGTAGTCAAAGAGGGACTAAAAAATGTTGCTGCAGGAGCAAACCCCCTTGATTTAAAAAGAGGAATTGATAAAGCAGTAGATTCAATTGTTAGTTCTCTTGAAAAACAATCTGTTGAAGTAGGTGACTCATCAGAAAAGATCCAACAAGTAGCAAGTATTTCAGCAAATAATGATTCGACTATTGGAAGTTTAATTACTGAAGCATTCGAAAAAGTAGGTAAAGAGGGTGTTATAACAGTAGAAGAGGCAAAAGGTACAGACACATACGTAGATGTTGTTGAAGGTATGCAATTTGACCGTGGATACTTATCCCCATATTTTGTTACAGACTCTGAGAAAATGGAGGCAGACCTCGAATCACCTTACATTTTATTGTATGACAAAAAGATTTCAACAATGAAGGATCTTCTACCCATACTAGAACCAGTTTCTCAAACAGGAAAACCTCTGCTTGTAATAGCTGAAGATGTTGATGGTGAAGCTTTAGCTACTCTAGTTGTGAACAAACTTAGAGGGGCTCTAAAAATAGCAGCTGTAAAAGCTCCTGGATTTGGAGATAGAAGAAAAGCAATGTTAGAAGATATTGCAATTCTTACTGGAGGAACTGTAATTTCTGAGGAAAGAGGATTTACTCTTGAGAATACCACAATCGAAATGTTAGGTACTACAGAACGTGCCACAATAGACAAGGATAATACAACAATCGTAAATGGTAATGGTGCAAAAAAAGATATTCAGGCCAGAGTAAATCAAATTAAATCTCAAATCGAAACAACAACTTCAGACTATGACAAGGAAAAGTTACAAGAACGTTTAGCAAAACTCTCAGGTGGAGTTGCAGTCTTGTACGTGGGTGCTCCTTCCGAAGTAGAAATGAAAGAGAAAAAAGACAGAGTAGATGATGCTTTACATGCAACTCGTGCAGCTGTTGAAGAAGGAATTGTCGCAGGTGGAGGTGTTGCTCTTTTAAATGCTCAAAATGAATTGAAAAAAATCAAGCCAGATAACGCCGATGAGGCAACTGGTGTTCAGATTATAAACAAAGCCGTTGAATCTCCACTAAGAACAATCGTTGAAAATTCTGGAGGTGAGGGTTCAGTTGTAGTTTCAAAGGTTTCTGAAGGCAACGGAAATTTTGGATTCAATGCAAAGGACGGAACTTATGTAGACATGCTGAAAGAAGGAATCATTGATCCAAAAAAAGTTGCTCGAGTTGCACTTGAAAATGCAGCATCAGTAGCTGGAATGATTCTCACCACAGAATGTGCATTAATTGACATCAAAGAGGAAACACCACCAGCACCCCCAATGGGAGGAGGCGGAATGCCAGGCATGATGTAAATAAACATTTTAAAAGACTCTCAAATGAGAGTCTTTTTTATTTAGTTTCGTTCGTAGATACAGCACATTGGAAGTTCATTATATACATCATCAGGTGCTCTAAATAGTGGGGTATCGTGTCCTACGTTAGCAATAGTACTTTGAATTTGATCTAGCAATATTTTATTTGAATTATAAGTGACAGAGAGAATATTTGATGGAATGTCCCATGTAGCCATTTTTACACCTTTTAACGACAAAGCTGCTTTTTCGATTCGTTTTTTACAAATTTCACAATTGCCAATTACTTCAAAATTTGATTTTTTATTCTTTTGGTTTTGTCCATTTACTGATATCGATATAACAAACAAAGAAAGTAATAGAAGTTTTTTCATGATTTTAAATAAAGTTAATTATAAATTTAAACGTAAACCAATATAAATCATTCTCCCAAAAATTGGTGCATAAACCTGAGCAGAATCAAAATTTATTCCAAATGGACTATCAGCTGCAATAATTGGATTCAATTGTCTAAAATTTCCTAAATTTTCAACGCCACTATAAACTTCAAATTTATTAGTAAAAGCATAGGTTATTTGGCTATTCCAAAGTCCATAAGATGGAGAGTAGCTCCCTTCAGGATCTCGAATGGTAGAGACTAAGCGTTGTTGCCCTAAATAGTGATAAGTTAAATCCCATCGCCATTGAGCTCCCCTAGTTTTTCGTTTTGTTTCCCATGCAAAATTTGCAAAAAATCTGTTTTGAGCTTGTAACGGTCTTTGCAGAAAACCTGAATTGTATGTTGTTTTTACATCATAATTTTTATAAGCAAAACGAAGACTTGTGAGCTCGAAAGGATTGTAATCAATTGATAATTGAAAACTATTCGCACGACTTAAACCCTCTAAATTATAAAACGAGATTTGACCTTCCGATTCCCAGTCTACAACAACTTGATCGGTAAAGTTGGTAACATAATAATCTGCTGTTATATCTCCACCTCTTCCAAAAAGTTTAAAAATCTGACGTACACTAATTCCATAATTCCAGGCTTTCTCAGGATTCAAGCCATAAATAGATCCTCCACTCTCTAGAATATTTATTATACGATTTGTACCAAAAAGAGTTTGATTTTCGGCAAAAATATTTGCTGCTTTTCTTCCACTTCCTCCTGAAATTCTAAATATTGTAGTTTCATTGGGAAGATACCTCAAGTGCAATCTAGGAGTAACAAAAGTTCCCAAGCGATTATGGGAGTCAATTCTAATACCGGCTACTAAATTAAAATCTTCCAAACTATCATAGCTGTATTCGAAGAAGCTGCCAACCGAAATATCATTTCTATTGAAATAAAAAGCATCCACCGTTTCTAAATAATGGTCATATGAAAAATTAAATCCTAATTTGAATTTGTTTTTGGTATTACCAATAATTGAATTATATAAAAGATTACTATAAAAACTCTTATGGTCAATGTCATAATTTCTAAAACCATAAAAAGCCTCTTGTCTATGATTACTATATGCAGATTGAAAACCAAAACTTTTATAAGATAATTCAGGAAATACATATCCAATTTTCAAAGAAGCATCTATTCTATTGGTGTTAATCTGACTTCCCCATAAAAGATTTTCGTATCTATCACCTTCTGGTATAAAACCTAATTCACCAACTTGCTTTTCATCTTGCATTAAACGTATGCTCCCAAAACCAACCCATCCTTTTTTTGAATCAGTGTATTGCCAACGATTCAAAATATTTACCTGTTCACCAAGTGGTACATCTAAAAATGAGTCACCATTATTATTCATCTCTTGATTGCGTAAATTACCATGAATAAAGAGGCCTGTACTCCATTTATTATTTAGTTTAAAACTGCCATTAAAATTTGCTTCTCGTCTGCCCATATTAGAACTGAAAAGATTAAAAAATAGTGGTTCACTTGAAAAAGGTTTTTTTATTTCAGTATTTATTTGGCCAGCAATACTCTCGAATCCATTGATTACACTTCCTGTTCCTTTAGTTATTTGAATACTTTCAATCCATGTTCCTGGTGTAAAAGTAAGACCATAAGCTTGAGAAGCTCCGCGAACCATAGGAATATTTTCTTCACTAATCAATAAATATGGGCTGGTTAGTCCTAACATTTGTATTTGCTTAGTGCCAGTGAGTGCATCTGAAAAATTAACATCAATCGAAGGATTCGTCTCGAAGCTTTCTGAGAGATTGCAACATGCTGCTTTTAATAATTCTTCACTATTTATATTTATAATATTTTGAGCCTCAAAATAGGCTTTCTGTACTGCTTTTCTCCTTTGAAAAATTGTTACTTCATCCAGTGATTCTGTATCGCTAGGCTTCAAAAATCTGATTAACAATTTGCCATTTTGAACACTCAACGTATCTGATTTAAAACCAATGTAACTAAGTATAAGTTTTTCTTCGGGACCTAAATAAGGAATTGTAAATTTACCCTCTTGATCAGTTACAGTTCCTGTTTGGGTATTTAACCAAAAAACATTTGCACCAATAAGAGGTATTGTTTCACTACCGTCTTTAGTTAGTAATCTTCCTTGAAGATTTTCCTGAGCTGAAAGTTTAAAGCCTAAAAGGCTTAATAGTATTAAAATATATTTTTTCACTTTGAATTTTTATGAGTTATTCCATCCTTTTTAATTTGAAAGGTCAGATTAGCCATAAAATATAAATGAATTGTTCTTAAGAAACAGTTTGCAAGTTTTGGTGGGAGGTGAAAGTGAATTAAATAGATATGCCTTAGATAACAAGTTTGATTTTAGAGTTTTGGAATCCGAATCTCTAAAAAATACATTTTCAATAATTGTAATTTTTAAAAAGTTCACTTGATCTATTTTTTGGGGTTCATGGTTTTGAAATAATTGAATATCGTCTTCACAACAAAACTTTTTTGTAAATACATTTTCTGAATTAGCTTTGGGATCAAAATTAGAATCCATATTACAGTTTGAGGAGTTATATGCCAATGAAATCTTGGCTATTTTGTCCTTACAATAATGTATGTTGATTGCATAACCAACTCTAGTACCCAAAATGGTTAGCGTCAAAAATAAACTTACTAAACTTTTAATTTTCATTATTCAAAGATACTTTTTTTAAATAAAATATGAGATCAAAAGAATACTTGACATGCTTAGCATTATTAAATTTTCAATTAAAGTTGCTTCTGTCATTGGGAGTTTCAATGAAGTCCCTAAACAAGCGCAATCAATTTCGGTTTTATTTACTAAAGTCTTAATCACACCTAAAGAAGTAATAGATAAAACCAATAATGTAACAGAAAGAATTACTGGGAGATTCCATTCGATTAAGAAAGCTATACCTAGGGCTGTTTCAAGAAAAGGATACAAATTTGCATAAAATGGAATTTTTTTTGCTAATGGGTCGTAACGCTTAAATGATACAGGGAAACCACCGTAATCTAAAAATTTGAATAAACTAAATATTATAAAAAATAATCCCATAAAAATTTGCATAGATCTTTCATAGCTGGCATTAATTTGAATAGAAATATAAAAAGTCCCCACCATTAGGTATGAAAATATCAAAAACAGGGGAGTCAGTTGTCTTAATTTAGACTTTGTTTCTTTTTTGGATAAGGGTATGTCACCTTTAACAGTATATTTTGCACCTAGAAGCTTTGAAATTTCTTTACCCTCAATAAATTGTTTTGAATCAATTTCTGCAATCCCTGATTTTAAATTTACTTTTACTCCCAGTACCCCTCTATATGATTTAATTTTATCCGAAACTGTCTTTTGACAAGTTAAGCATGTCATCCCAGAAATGTAGAATTTGCTTTTCATTTTGCTTTAGTTGATAAACCATAATATTAGATTTTAAAATATTAAAATCCTTAACAAAGTTAATCACAATTTTGTATATAAATGATAAACGAAATTTAAGTTTGTAAGTAACAGATTACTTAATTTTGTTTATCATGTCAGAAGCCACTTACTTTTCAATATTTAAAAAAATCAAAACTTCTATTAAACCTTTAAAAAATGAAGCATTAACGGGTTTAGAGACTTGCTGTAAGGTCCTTAGAAATAATATTGCTCATTATGATTGGGTGGGCTTTTACTTTTCAAACTTCGATACTAAGACACTTAACCTCAAGGCTTTTTCTGGAGATGGAACAGAACATATTACCATACCTTTTGGAAAAGGAATATGTGGTCAAGTTGCGTTGACTAATAAAAACTTTATTGTACCAGATGTTAAAGAAGAAAATAATTACATATCATGTAATATAAATGTCCGCTCAGAATTAGTTGTCCCATTGTTTTTTGAAGGAAGAAATATTGGTCAAATTGATATTGACTCAAATAAAATTGATGCTTTTTCGAAAGAAGATGAAAATTTACTAGTATTATGTTGCGATTTCATTTCAAAAACTTATGGATCAAGACTACTAAAAATATAAATTAAAATGGAAAATATAAAAATAACCTCAGCCTTAATTTCTGTATTTGATAAAAGTAATCTAAAGCCATTAATAAAAGAATTAGTTCATAATGATGTTACGCTCTATTCGACAGGAGGTACAAAGGATTTTATTCAAGATTTAGGATACGAAGTATTAGCGGTTGAAGACTTAACAGGCTATCCTTCAATACTTGGCGGAAGAGTTAAAACATTGCATCCGAAAATTTTTGGAGGAATTCTCAAAAGATCAAATAATGAGAATGACTCCATAGAAATGAAAAAATTTCAAATACCATCATTTGATTTAGTTGTCGTAGATTTATATCCATTTGAAAAAACTGTAGCAGAAAATGCTTCAGAGACTGATATTATTGAAAAAATTGATATTGGAGGAATTGCGTTAATCAGGGCTGCAGCGAAAAACTTCAATAACGTTTTCTGTATATCGGATAAAGACGATTATGCAAATTTTATTTCGCTTTATAAAAAGTCTAATGGTGCTCCTTCACTTAAAGAGAGGAAAGAATATTCTATTAAGGCTTTCCACATATCATCAAATTACGATACTGCTATTTTTAATCATTTCAATAAAGATCAAAATCGATTGAAGCTCAGTATTAGCAATGCAAAGGTTCTTCGTTACGGGGAAAACCCTCATCAGAAAGGATATTTTTATGGTTCATTTTCAGATTTATTGGATCAAATAAACGGCAAAGAAATATCTTATAACAATCTACTTGACATTGATTCGGCTATAAATTTAATGTTGGAATTTTATCAGGGTAACCCTGCTTTTGGAATTTTTAAACATAACAATGCATGTGGTTTTGCAGTTAGAGATAAATTAAATGAAGCTTATCTTGCGTCTTTAGACGGCGACCCAATATCTGCTTTTGGAGGAGTCTTAATAAGCAATAAAATAATTGATTTAATTACAGCACTTGAAATTAACAAGCTTTTTTTTGAAGTTATAATTGCACCAGGTTATGATTCTAAAGCTATTGAATTACTAAAGGTTAAAAAGAATCGAATTATTCTTGTCCAAAAAGAAAACACTCAGTCAAATCAAGTGTTAAGAAGTTGCCTAAATGGTATTTTGGTGCAAGATAAAGACCTTAAAACCGATAAAAAAAATGATTTAAAGTATGTTACAAAAAAATCACCTCTCCCTAATGAAACCGAAGATTTGTTATTTGCATCAAAAATTTGCAAACACACAAAATCAAACACAATTGTACTTGCAAAAAATAAACAACTTATTGGCTCTGGTACTGGTCAAACTTCACGAGTGGATGCATTAAATCAAGCAATTAAAAAAGCTAAAAACTTTGGTTTTGACCTAAAAAATGCTGTCATGGCAAGTGATGCTTTTTTCCCATTTCCAGATTGTGTTGAAATCGCAAATAGTGAAGGTATCAATTCTGTAATACAACCTGGAGGTTCTATAAAAGATAATTTATCCGTAGATTACTGTGATGCAAACGAAATGAGTATGGTTTTGACAGGAATACGTCATTTTAAACATTAATTCTTAATTTTGCAAAACATTATCAATTATGGGTTTATTCTCTGAAGACATAGCGATAGATTTAGGAACAGCAAACACTCTTATTATCCACAATGATAAAGTCGTAGTTAATAGTCCTTCCATTGTAGCTATAGACAGAACTACTAATAAAGTAATAGCTATTGGTGAAGAAGCAAATATGATGCAGGGTAAAACACATGAAAATATTAGAACCGTTCGTCCCCTAAAAGACGGTGTCATTGCAGACTTTAATGCTTCAGAACAAATGATTAATCGTTTAATCAAAAGTATACCGACATTGCACCGAAAGTTTTTTTCACCCTCCCTTAGAATGGTAATTTGTATTCCTTCAGGCATTACTGAGGTAGAAATGAGAGCAGTAAAAGAATCTGCAGAAAGAGTTAACGGAAAAGAAGTTTATCTTATTCACGAACCTATGGCAGCAGCAATTGGCATTGGAATAGATATTATGCAACCAAAAGGTAATATGGTTGTTGACATTGGAGGAGGTACAACAGAAATTGCAGTAATTGCATTATCTGGAATTGTGTGTGATAAATCAATTAAAATTGCAGGAGACGTTTTTACTGGAGATATAATTAATTATATGAGAAGTAAGCACAATTTATACATTGGAGACAGGACTGCAGAAAAAATTAAAATTCTTGTTGGTAGTGTTA
Organism: uncultured Bacteroidota bacterium; assembly: GCA_902618245.1. Classification (GTDB taxonomy): domain Bacteria; phylum Bacteroidota; class Bacteroidia; order Flavobacteriales; family Flavobacteriaceae; genus MS024-2A. The sequence goes on from CACMZR010000002.1 coordinate 37,529, forward strand.
TTGAAGACTTAGATAACCCTCCAGAAGAAATGTCAGTTCAAGGAAGAGATTTGTTATCAGGTAAACCCAAACAGGTAATTATCAGCCACGCAGAAGTAGCAAAAGCACTGGATAAATCAGTTATTCGTATCGAGGATGCAATTATGGATGCCCTTTCCCAAACTCCACCTGAACTATCTGCAGATATTTATAATACTGGAATTTACTTAGCTGGTGGTGGTGCTCTTTTGCGCGGATTAGACAAAAGATTGTCACAAAAAACTGATTTACCAATTTATGTAGCAGAAGATCCACTACAAGCTGTTGTGAGAGGTACGGGTATCGCACTTAAAAATACTGAACGTTTTAAGACTGTTTTAATTAAATAACGTGGTATGCAGCGAATAATAAATGCGCTCATACAATATAGAAATCCCATTTTATTCTTTTTTTTATTGAGTTGCTCTATTCTGTTTTTAAGTAAAAAAAGTAAATATCACAAAACTCAATTAGAAGCTTACGGAATGTATGCTACAAAAGAACTTTATAATCTCAATTATGAATTATTAAATTATTTTAATTTGAAAAAGAAAAATGAAGAATTATTAAAAGAGAATAGAAAATTAAAAGAACTTCACCTTAAATCTAATAGTTTAGCTCTTTATCCAAATGCTTTCAATGAAAAAAGGCGTTTCCCATTTAAACTAAAAGAGGCTAACGTAATTAAAAACAGCTTTTTGAATCAAAGAAATAATCTAATTATTGATAAAGGTTCTGTTGATGGTATTAAAAACGAAATGGGTGTAATTTCAAAAAATGGAATTATCGGTATCGTAAACTCAGTTTCTAAAAACTATTCAAGGGTAATTTCAATTTTAAACCAGGAAATAAAAATCAATGTCCGTTTAAAAAAAAGTAATGCGTTGGGTTCTATGTATTGGAAAGGATTAAATCCATTGGAGTTTAAAATTGAAGATGTAATTAATAACGTTTCTTTCAAGAAAGGAGATACAATAATTACAGGTGGTATGTCTTCATACTTCCCATATGGAATTCCATTGGGAGAGGTGGTCGATTTTGAAAGTAATTCACAGAACGGATACTATACTATAAATGCTAGACTATTTGAAGATCCCTCATTAGTTAACTATGTTTATATATTAACTAATGAGGATAAAGAAGAAATTAAGCAACTACAAGAAGATTTACAGAATGAATAGAAAAAGCTTAATCCTCTTAACATCTTTTATTTCACTTTTATTTTTCCAAATTTTTGTCTTTAACAACATGAATATTTTTGGCTTTATAAATCCAATGATTTATCTAGTTTTTTTAATTATCTATAATTTTGATAGTGATCAAACTCTGTTCATTTTAGTTTGTTTTCTTTTAGGCTTTTCAACTGATTTTTTTTCTCAATCTGGTGGAGCACACACTATTGCTACATTAGTAGTATCTTTTCTTAGACCAATTTTAATAAGAAATTCTTATGGAGTCACATCAGAAGTTCCAGTAAGTTTCCAATCTGATACAAGGAAAATAAATAAATTCACATTTTTATCACTCATATTAATTTTACATCACCTAATTTATTTTTCAGTCGTATTTTTTAATTGGAACGCAATATATCTTATTTTAAAGAGCACATTTTTAACATTTATTTTTTCTTTAATTTTAAGTGTGATGGTTTTGAATTTCTATAGAAAATCTGATGATTCGTAAAAATATTTTGTTTTATTTTACCCTAGCAGTCTCAGTAATATTTATTTGTCAATTGATAGTATTACAATTATTTAAGTCTGAATATTCTGAGCGGTCTCTTAGTAATGCTACTCTAGAGCGAACAGTTTATCCACCTCGAGGACTAATATATGATAGGAATGGTAAGTTATGGGTTAGTAACAAACCTGTATATGATTTAATGGTAGTCCCCGAAAATTTGAAAAAATTTGATACTGTTGAACTTACTCAAAATTTGAAAATATCAAAGAACGAGCTTATTGAGAAAATTGAAAGTGCAGAACAATTTTCAAAAAAATTACCCTCTGTTATAGAGCGTCAATTATCATTGTCAGAAATATCGGTTATTCAAGAAAAAATGTGGAAATTTCCAGGTTTTTATTTTCAAAAAAAAACAACGAGAGATTATGTGCTCCCAATCGGAGGAAATATTCTGGGTTATATAAGTGAAACAAATAAAAGAGAGTTAGAAATGAAACCGGATTACGACCTTGGAGAAATGATTGGAAGACAAGGAATTGAAAAAACATATGAAAAAATTCTTCGCGGTAAAAAGGGTATCAAAATTTTTCAAAAAGATCGTTTTAACAGAATAATAGGTCCCTATGAGGATGGTAATTATGACAAAGCTCCTGAAGCCGCTGAAAATTTGACTTTAACTCTAGACTCTGATTTACAAAATTATGGTGAATCTTTGATGCAAAATAAAAGAGGTGGAATTGTTGCCATAGAACCTAGAAGTGGTGAAGTGTTAGCTCTTATTACTGCACCTAATTACAATCCCAACATTCTTATAGGAAGAGATAGATCAAAATTCTTTAATAAATTGGTAGCTGATACAATTTCTAAACCTCTTTTTGATAGGAGTTTACAAGCTGAATATTCTCCAGGATCTCCATTTAAACTATTAAATGCCCTTATTGGTCTTCAAGAAAATATTATCACTCCAGAAACTATTTTTTCCTGTAATGAAGGGCACTATTATGCGAAAGGGGCCTTTATGAAATGTCATAACGGCATAGGTACAAAAAGTAATCTAATTAAAGGAATCTACAAATCTTGCAATAGTTATTTTGCAAAGACTTTTGTTAGAATAATTGAGAGTGAATCAAGTCCAGAAAAGGGCATAGACTTATGGAAAAACTACTTAACAAGTTTTGGATTAGGAAATTATTTGGGGTATGATTTACCAATTGGAAAACCAGGATTTATACCTGGTAGCGATTATTACAATGATTGGTATCCTGAAAAAAATTGGAGCTCAACCACAGTAATATCCAATGCAATAGGTCAAGGAGAGATTCTAACAACACCTATCCAAATGGCAAATTTTACTGCTGCTATTGCGAATCGTGGTTTTTACATAAAACCACACTTTAAAAAATCATTTGATAATATAATTAATGACTCATTATACCCTGTCAAAAGAACTTTGATTGATTCCAAACATTTTGAAACTGTTATTGAAGGAATGCATCAAGTAGTTGAAAAAGGTACTGCACGCATAGCAAAAATAAACGGACTTGAAATTTGTGGTAAAACCGGAACTGTAGAAAACTTTATCCGCCTTAATAATGAGAAAACTCAGCTAACCGATCATTCAATTTTTATTGCATTTGCTCCCAAAGAAAATCCTAAAATTGCACTAGCTGTTTTTATAGAGAATGGATATTGGGGGGCGAGATGGGCGGCTCCAATCGCAAGTTTAATGATAGAGAAGTATCTTAGAAAAGAAGTTAAACGTAAATGGCTTGAAAAAAGAATTACTGAGGGAAGCCTTATTGCTGAGTATGAAAAACCTTTACTTGGTAAACCTTTTAATATAAATGAATAAAAAATTTCTTTCAAGACTAGATTGGCTAAGTATTTTAATTTTTATAATACTTGTAGGCTTTGGTATTTTAAATATTTATTCAGCTACATATTCCGAATTCTCTATTTCAATTTTTAATTCAGGAAATCCTGCAGGCAAACAATTTTGGATATTTATGATATCATTAGTATTAATGCCATTTATTTTATTTGTAAATACTAGTTTTTTTGAACATTTATCAAATATATTTTATGGAATTTCAATAATTAGTTTAATCGGTTTGTTATTTTTTGGACAAAAAATTTCAGGAGCGACATCCTGGTACACAGTTGGTGGATTTAGTTTTCAGCCCTCTGAATTTGCTAAACTTACAACCGCTTTATTAATTGCGACAAACTTAAGCTCTATTCAGACAGACATAAAAAAAGTTAAAGATATTTTGAAGTTATTTAGTATAATTTTATTCCCAATGTTTTTAATAATTCTTCAGTCTGATGCGGGTTCTGCTATTGTTTTTCTAGGAATAGTTTTTGCTTTTTTACGAGAAGGTTTAAATATGAAATTTCTCTATTTAAGTTTTTTATCATCATTTATTTTTGTACTTACATTACTTCTTAAACCATTGCTTTTGAGTCTTATTTTAATTTTGATCTTTACAACAATATATCGTTATCTGATAAGTAAGTTCCCTAAAACAAATAAATCACCTTTTTTGATAGTTTTGATTACATCTATTATTTTTTCATTTTCAGTCGACTTTATTTTTAACACAATTTTCGAGCAAAGACATCGTGATCGATTTAATGTAATTCTTGGTATAGAAACTGACTTAAAGGGTATAGGATACAACATTAACCAGTCTAAAATTGCGATTGGATCTGGGGGTTTTGATGGAAAGGGTTATCTAAATGGAACTCAAACCAAGGGAGGATTTGTCCCAGAACAACACACCGATTATATATTTAGTACTGTTGGAGAAGAATGGGGTTTTATCGGAAGTAGCATTCTTATTATTTTTTATACATTTTTGATGCTTAGGATATTATCTCGAGCTGAAAAACATACTCAATCATTCCCAAGGATTTTCTCCTATAGCTTTGTTGGCATGTTATTTATTCACTTTTTAGTAAATATAGGTATGACCTTAGGATTATTTCCAACAGTAGGAATTCCACTTCCTTATATTAGCTATGGTGGAACCAACCTTTTGGCTTTTAGTTTAATGTTTTTTATATATTTAAATTTTGATGCAAATAGATTAAATTAACTTTTCACATCTAATGCATCACGAAGACTGTTTCCTAAAGTCATAAATGACAAAACTAGACTCATAATTGCTAAACCAGGTAGGATAGTTAAATATGGCTTACCGAGAAGTAAATAATTGAAGTGGTTTTTTATCATACCTCCCCAACTTGGCATCGGCGGCTGGGCTCCTATACCTAAAAATCCTAGACCGCTTTCCATTAATATAGCGCTTGCAAAATTAGCAGCTGATATAATTATAAGTGGACCTATAGTTATTGGAAGTATGTGATTAATTAGTACCCTCATTTTTGAAAACCCTAATACTAATCCTGCTTTGACATAAAATTCTTCTTTAGTAGACTTAACTAACCCTCTTACTAACCTCGCTACTTCAACCCACATAGTAATTCCTACAGCAACAAAAACTTGCCAAAATCCTTTACCAAGTGCTAAAGTTATAGCAATAACCATCAAAAGAGTTGGGACTGACCAAACTATATTAATGAGCCAAATTATGATTTTATCAATCCATCCTCCATAAAATCCAGCAATCGATCCAAAAAAAATGCCTAAAATTAAAGAAATAATTACTGCAACAAAGCCAATAGAAATTGATACTCTAGAACCTATAATTAGACGACTTAATAAATCTCTACCGAATTTATCTGTCCCTAAAATAAAAAACTTCTTCTTTAAATATTTCTTTTCTATTTCATTCCTGCCTATTCCCTCTGCAAAATCGTTATAATCAACTTTTTCAAAATAATCTGTAGCATTACCATATCTTTTGAATAAAATTCCATCATTTACCCAGCTTATGTCTTTAACAGGAATTTCCTCATTACTAGTAATATTTCCGTTAAAAAAACTTTTCCTAGTGGTTGAAATATTTCTAGGAACTATTAGTAATAAGCAAGAAAAACCAGGTCCTTTAGAATGGATAGATAAATGCATTTGATTTGCATTTCTAGTTTTATCTGGTGCCAATTGGTATGCGAAAGTTGCAACGATAATAACTAAAAATATATAAATAGCACTAATTTGAGCCCAGACGTCCTTTTTTAAATATTTTAAAGTCCGCTTTAACTCCAACTTAATTTACTGTATATTTACTTTTTTGCTATAGAGCGGTTAGCATCTAGTGATGAAAGGTCTTTAAGAATTCTAACTGCCTCAGTAATATAAAAATCTTTCTTTAAAGATTCAATTCCTCTATTTCTTTTTTCAATAGTCGTACCACTTGGTGGAGTTTTTTGACCTGCTTCAGGAAGCCATTGAAATTCGAAAGGTGCAATAAATTCTGATAATTTATCAAAACGTTTTGCATATTTTTTCTTCGATTCCATTTCAGTTTTAAAGGAATCATAGTCTAAAAAATATGAGAAGTCACTTTGTTGCCTTTTTACCCATAATGCCTGTTCATCAATCAGTGATACTATAGGATTTTCTTTTAATCTTTTTTTACTCTGTTCTACTGCATAATCATAATTATTCATGACTGATGGTTTATAATTTGCAGGTGTTATACGATCCCATGATAATGGATTATCTTGATCTTTTTCACCCATTTCAACATAAGCATAACGATCTGGAAAAATAATATCACTTTTTACACCTTCAAGTTGTGTCGATTTCCCATTCACACGATAAAATTTATCAGTCGTTACCTTTAAAGCTCCCAAGTCTCCATAGGTTCCCCCAGTTATCATTTTATTCAAATCAATAACATTTTGAACTGTCCCCTTACCAAATGTCTGCTCACTACCTAAGATAATTGCTCTCTTGTAATCTTGGAGTGCCGCAGCAATAATTTCAGATGCAGATGCCGAAAACTCATTAACTAATATAACCAAAGGACCATTCCAAACTATAGAAGAATCGACATCCCTTAGGACCTCTTTTCTACCCCCAGTACTCTTGACCTGAACAACTGGCCCTTTATCAATAAAATAACCTGTCATATCAACAACTGTTTTCAAAGAGCCCCCACCATTATTCCTCAAATCAAGAATGATTCCTTTTACATTTTTCTCTTTTAGTTGTTTTAATTCTTTTTTAACATCAACTGCTGCATTACGTTCATTATAATTTTCAAAATTGATATAAAATTTTGGTAATTCAATTAATCCATAATCACCAGAAGTATCTTTGATCAGTGTTGATTTTGCATAAGTTTCTTCAAGTTCAACAACATCTCTTATAATAGATATTTCTTCAATATTTCCCTCAACTCGTTTAATGGTAAGAAAAACTTTTGTCCCTTTAGGACCTTTAATCAACTTTACAGCTTCATCAATGACCATTCCCGAAATATCGATAGCTTCAAGTTGATCATCCTGTCTAACTTTTAAAATTGCATCTCCTACTTCAAGATTATCCTGCCTCCAAACAGGGCCTCCAGAAATAATTTCTACAACTTTTATTTGTTGATTTCTTTTACTAAGCCTAGCTCCAATACCTTCAAATTTCCCTGACATAGACATATCAAACCTATCTTTGTCCCTTGGAGCAAAATAATATGTATGCGGATCAAATTGAAGTACTATTGAGTTTAAATAAATTGAAAACCAATCTTTTCTTTTCTGATCATTATAAATTTCGAATAAATTGTTGATGTTTTCCTCTATATCTTTTCTAGCATTCTTTTCTATTTCTATGTCAGAAATCATTTCATAGGAATTATCTAACTTCTTTTTTTCAATTTCTTCATCTTTTTTTGCTGTAAATGTCTCAAGTGCATTTAGTTTAAATCTTTTCCTCCAAAAAGTCTTTAATTCGTTAAGTGAATTAGCGTAAGGTATAGATTCGAAGTCTAAATTAATTTCCTCTTTTATATTGAAGTCAAATGGTTTATTTAATATTTCTGAGTAAAATCCTTCCACTTGTTCCATTCGCTCCTTCAACTTTGAAAAAGTAAGATTAAAAAAATTGATTTGTGCATTTTTTATCTCGTCATCAATTTTAAAACGGAATGATTCAAATGACCTTATATCTGATTGAAGAAAGAATCTGTGTTGACCATCTAAGCTTTCTAAATAATTCATAAAAACGTTTTCAGAAAAGGAATCATTTATTTCTCGTGGATCATAATGTCCTCGTTTAATTACATAGGAAATTATCTCAATAAGTAACTTATCTTTGTTTGGATCTTGATCTTTTAAAGCAACTCCGTAAATTAAGGCACTACAAAAAATAAAAACTAATAACCAAATATATTTTCGAAAAAATGTAATCTTGAGTATCTTTTTCATTGCGAGCAAATATAAGGATATTATAATACACTTTTATTAGAGTTATATAAAAGAAAGCGGATAAAGATTTGCTAAATTTGCCATGAAATTTATCTATGAATAAAAAACCACTCATTCTAGTTACAAATGATGATGGAATTACCGCTCCTGGTCTTCGAGCACTTGTAAAAATAATGAGTGATATTGGAGAAGTTATTGTTGTAGCACCAGATTCGCCACGATCAGCTATGGGGCATGCCATCACAATAAACTCTATACTACACTGCAAAAAAATAAAATCAGATAACATCAACACAATTCAGTATAGCTGCTCTGGAACACCTGCTGACTGTGTCAAATTAGCCATAAATGAAATCTTAGATCGAAAACCTGACATTTGTGTTTCAGGGATTAATCATGGGTCAAATTCTTCAATAAATGTAGTTTATTCAGGTACAATGAGTGCAGCTATTGAGGCAGGGATTCAAGGAGTTCCTTCAATTGGTTTCTCATTATTGGATTTTAAATGGAATGCTGATTTCAAACCATTTAAAAATTACATTGAAAAACTAACTCTTGAAGTCATTAATAATCCCACATCTAAAAATTTAATCCTAAATGTTAATTTGCCAAAACTAAAGGAAAATCAAATTAAAGGAATTAAAATTTGTAGACAGGCTAATACGACTTGGTTAGAAAAATTTGATAAGCGTTCAAACCCCATGGGTGAAAAATATTATTGGTTGACAGGAACTTTTTTAAACAACGATAATGGTATAGATACTGATGAATGGGCTCTAGATAATGGCTATATTTCCGTAGTACCTACAAAGTTTGATTTAACTGATCACAATATGATTCAGACACTGAAAAAATGGAATTTATAAAAAGTAAATATTTTTTCTGGGGACTATTTGCGGGATTATTATGGACAAGTTTTGGCGTGTTGATATTATTATTTTTCCTATCTGAAGTTCCACTTGAGGAAAGTATTTTAAAATTATACAAAAAACAAAAATTGGGGGGGGTGATTTCACTTGCAGCACTTATTAATTTGCCCATTTTTTTTATTGCACTCAGAAAAAATAAATTTGATTTTGCAGCTGGGTTAGTCGCAATTTCTTTGATCCTAGTTTTTCTGATTGGAATTTTAAAAATAAACTTTTAAAAAACTTTAACCTGTGAAATATTATATTATTTCAGGAGAAGCATCAGGAGATCTTTACGGTTCATTATTAGTTAAAGCTCTTAAATCTTTTGATAAAAAGGCAAAATTTCGGGCGTGGGGAGGTGATTTAATGAAAAAGGAGGGTTCAGTTGTTGTAAAGCATTATAGAGAACTTGCGGTTATGGGGTTCGTAGATGTTTTTCTCAGTATTCCAAAAATGATTAAATATTTAAAGTTTTGTAAAAAAGATATTAAAGATTTTAATCCAGATACAATAATTTACATTGATTATCCTGGTTTTAACTTAAGAATAGCCAAATGGGCTAAGAAAAAGGGATTTAAGAACCACTACTATATAAGTCCTAAAATTTGGGCTTGGAAAGAGTGGAGGGTAAAACAGATAAAACAAAATATAGATGCACTTTATGTAATTCTTGAATTTGAAAAAAAATTTTTTGAAATAAAATATGACATCCCTGTTCATTTTGTCGGGCATCCTCAGTTGGATCTACACAAAAATTTTATTGAAAATCCTCTTTTTAAAAAGAAATATAATTTAAATCAGGAAAAAATTATTGCCCTATTACCTGGTAGTAGACTTCAAGAAATAAATAAAATTTTACCTGTCTTTATTAAAGTTGCAAAAAAATTTAATGAATATCAATTTATTATAGCTGGAGCTCCTGGAATACCCTCTGAAAAGTATGACTCTTTCATTAAAAATTCAAATATTAAGATTGTTTACAACCAAACTTACGATGTTTTAAATTGCAGCACATTTGCATTAGTAGCAAGTGGTACAGCAACCCTAGAGGCAGCTCTTTTTAATATCCCTCAGATTGTTTGCTACAAAACTAAACCCATAAATTACTGGATTGCTAGGAAATTTGTTAAAGTTAAATATGTATCCCTTGTAAACCTTATTTTAAATAAAAAAAGTTTGGTTGAACTTATTCAAAAAGAATTAAATTTTGAAAACCTAACTTTAAGCTTAAACAGGCTTTTAAAAGTAAGAGAATTAGAAAAGATGAAAAATGATTACATAAAATTGAAATTAATGTTAGGTAAACCAGGAGCCAGCAATAGAACTGCCAGATTGATTTTTAATTCAATAAAATCTAATTGAATAATTACCCTCTAAAACGCGGTACAAAGTTATTCTTGTAATTTTCAAAGTCTTCAGGTTTTGAAAAAACTTGGTAGTCGCCTTGTTTTATCATTTTCAAATAAAGTTCAATTTGTTTTGGTTTGTAATAACCAACCAATGGCATAATTGGATCTCCATCTTCGCTAAAAAAAACCATTGTTGGATATCCCCTTACCCCAAGAAATTGTGTAAACTGATGAGTTGCATTTCTTCCATTTCTGTTAGGGTCGTAATTCGGGTTTGAAAATTTTTGATTATAAAAGGTTATTTCTTCTGTCCCTTCAGCATTAAATTTTACTGCATAAAAATGCTCACTAATATAACGAGACACATCTGGATTTTGGAAAGTGATTTTATCTAATAGCTTGCAAGGGCCACACCAATTAGTGTAAACATCCATAAAAATTTTCTTGGGCTCTTTTTTTTGAGCTGCTCTTGCTTCATCTAAAGTCATCCAATTAATCTTTTGAGCGAATAATTCAATTGAGTTAATCAGGAAAATTAATATGAATATTGTACGAACCAAAACTTAAAACTTATAAAATCACTATAAAGTTACAAAACAATTAAATTTTCTGAAGTTCTTCAGCCCCATGTGTAAGTTTTTTCAACTGTTTAAGAAGTAAAATAACTAATAAAGCAATAAGTGTACAAAAAATAAATATACCTGTGAAGATTTGCTTTTCTCCTGCTTTTTCAGCAAAACTTCCAATTGCAGCAGCAAGTTTATTTCCTAAGCCAGTAGCAGCCCAATATAGACCCATTATTGATGAAGAATACTTCAATGGAGCTAATTTGGTTATAAATGACAAGGATACAGGCGATGCACACAATTCTCCAATGGTATGAAACAAATAGGCTAATATTAGCCAGTACATAGCTGATTTACCATAAACTTCGTAATCTGACGAAGCAAAACGCATAAACATAAAACCAAATCCCATAATCAAAATTCCAATTGCAATTTTGTACAATGATGATGCTTCTTTACCTTTTAATTTCCATCGCATCCAAAATCCTCCCACAGAAACAGCAAGAGTAATTATAAAAAATGAATTTAAAGATTGAAACCATGAAGCTGGAATTTCAATCCCTAAAAGCATCCGATCTGTTTTTTGTTTTGCATAAAGATTCATTAAACCACCTGCTTGTTCAAAAGCACCCCAAAAAATAATTATTAATAAAAAAGAGATTAGTAAAACTTTTATCCTGTCCCTCTCAACTTGAGTAAGTTTGTGCTTTATTAATTTATTGTCCGGATGAGAACTTTTACCAATAAAATCTCCTACTCCTTCTAAGTATCTCTGCCCATAAAAATAAGTTAATTGTCCAAAAAACATTCCAATTGCAGCCAAACCAAAACCATAATGCCAATTGTATGTCTCTCCAACCCATCCACATAAAATAGGTGCCGCAAATCCACCAATATTAATACCCATGTAAAAAATGTAAAATCCTAAGTCCCTTCTCTCATCTCCTTTTTGATATAGACCCCCCACCATACTAGAAATATTTGGTTTGAGACCTCCTACACCTAAAATGACAAAAAAACAACCTAAATAAAAACTAAGCTCGTTATCAAAAGCCAAAATTGTATGTCCAATACAAAGTAAAATACCACCTAACATTACCGTTTTCTTTTGACCTAATATTTTATCCGCAATCCATCCACCAGGTAAAGACGCTAGGTAAACCAACATAGTATACCATCCATAAAGAGAAATAGCTTCTGAATTGGTCCATCCAAATCCTGGATTTTCAGAATCTGTTTTAGCTACAAGAAAGAGAGTAAATAAAGCTCTCATGCCATAATAAGAAAATCGCTCCCACAATTCAGTAAAAAATAAAACATAAAGTCCGGAAGGATGTCCAAACATTGACTTAGGTCCTATTAATTTTTTATTTTCTACCATAATTTGTGTAGGTATTATATTATAAGTTTTGAAGAATAAATTTTGTCATCTTTTTGTAAAGGTGCTTTCTGGTATTCCCACCATATATACCATGATTTTTATCTGGATAAATCATCCATTCAAACTGTTTATCTGATTGTATTAATTCCTCAACCATTCGCATAGTGTTTTGAACATGAACATTATCATCCCCTGAACCATGGATAATAAGAAATTTACCCTCTAATTGATCAGCATAATTTAGGGGAGAATTCAAATCATACCCTTCTGGGTTTTCTTGCGGTGTTCTTAAAAATCTTTCTGTATATATAGTGTCATAAAAACGCCAGTTTGTAACTGGTGCAACAGCTATAGCAAGCGAAAATATTTCTTTGCCTGTTAACAAACAATGTGCTGCCATATGTCCACCAAAACTCCATCCCCATATTCCTATTCTTTTATCATCAATATAAGGTAAAGAACCAAAATATTTAGCAACATCAATTTGATCTAATGCCTCAAGTTTAACTAAATTTAAGTAAGTAGATTTTTTAAATTTAGCTCCTTTATAACCTGTTCCTATTCCATCTACACATGCTATTACATATCCCTGATTTGCGAGATATTTGTGCCAAAGTGTTCTAGGATCTCCCCACCTATTTGCAACCTGTTGAGAGCCTGGTCCGGAGTATTGGAACATAAGCAATGGGTATTTCTTTTTTGGATTAAAATTTCTAGGTTTAATAATCCATGTATTTAATTCATTCCCATTAATTTCAATTTTTGAAAATTCTTTATTAGAAAAATTAAAAGATTTCAAAGTGTTTAGAAGTTGAGAGTTTTCAAGTAAATCTCTGACAATTTTATTGTTTTTTGTCTTATATAATGAATACAAAGGAGGTGTCTTTTCATCGGAATATGAATGTATGTAATAGGTGCCTTGTTTACTGAACGTAGCTCCATTAGTCCCTTTACTAGGCTGTAGTTTTCTTTTACCCTCTCCTGAGAGTTTAATAGCATAAATCCCCCTTTCAATTGAACTTCCCTCTACTGACTGATAATAAACTTCTTTAGTATTTGGATTAAATGTATATAAAGATGTTACTTCCCAATTACCATTAGTAAGTTGTTTTAGTAATTTTCCATTTTTATCGTAATGATAAATGTGTTTGTAGCCATCCCGCTCACTTGTCCACAAAAAGCTGTTATCTTCCAAAAAAATAAAGTCATCATAAATACTTACATAGGCTTCATCCTGCTCCCTTAATAAAAGTTGAAACTCTTTTTTTTCTATATCCCATCGCCATAGTTTTAGATCATTTTGATGTCTATTTAATGTCTGTATAATTAAACTTTTTTCTCCACCTTCAAATTTAATTCTCGGTATATAGTAAGGCTCGTCTTGAAAATAAATCGTTTCTTTTGAGCTACTCTGCAAGTTAAAGGTATACAGTGTTATAGTTGAATTTTCTTCTCCAGCTTTTGGATATCTGAACATGTATGGAAAAGGATAAGTTTCTCTTCCGTAAACATCCATTGAAAATAATGGAACTTTTGATTCGTCAAATCGCATATATGCAATATGATTTGAATCCTTACTCCAATCAAATGCTCTTACAAAACCAAACTCCTCCTCATACACCCAATCAGTAATTCCATTAATTGTTTGATAGTCACCATCAAAGGTTATTTGTGAAATTTTTTGAGTATTTAAATTTTTTACAAAAAGATTTCTTTTAAATACAAAAGCAACTTTAACTCCGTCAGGAGAGAGAAGTGGCTCTTGAATTTTCTCTTTGAATACTTTATCTAATTTTTTAGTTTTTAGGTTATAAACCCAATAAAATGCTTGTTTTGACCTTCTATAAATCTGATCTTTATTTGTTTCAAGTAAAACCTTATTTTCATCTTTAGAAAAGGAATAATCTGAAATTTCTAATATCTCTGAAAACTGATTTGAATCAAAAACTATATTTTTTTCTTTTGCCTTTTCATATGAGTAGGAAACTATTTTTGTTGAATTTTTTCCCTTTTCTATTACTGTGTAATGCTCTCCATCATTCATAGATCTAATCATTTCTAACCTTTCAGGTTCGAACTTTCCTTGCCACAATTCCCCAAAATCTAGAATCGAATTTTGTGCATTAACAAAAAAAAAGTTGATTAAGAAAATTAGCAAATATTGAGGTTTACAATTGATAAAAATCTCATAAATTTTTTCAGAATATAATTTTAATAAAGAATGATTAGCTCTCATAATTTTTTCAAGCAATTTATGAAAAATGGTGTAACCTTAATCTTAGAAGGGATTGAAATTCAGTATCTTTATTAAAAAGTTTTTAATGGGCAAAGTTATCAAAGGCTTTTCTAAATTATCAAAATCTGAAAAAATAGATTGGATTACTAAAACTCATTTTAAAGATCCAAAACTGGCCAAGAAAAGACTTGAACAATACTGGAATAACAACTCAGAATTACAAAAAAGCCACGATGAATTTATAGAGAATACCATTTCTAATTTCTATATACCTCTTGGTGTTGCTCCAAATTTTTTAATAAATGAGAAAATTTACTCATTGCCAATGGCAATCGAAGAAAGTTCAGTAGTAGCTGCAGCTGGAAATTCAGCAAAATTTTGGAGTACACGTGGAGGATTTAAAACAGAAATAATTGAAACTGTAAAAGTGGGCCAAGTGCATTTTTTATTTTATGGTGACTCAAAAAAGCTATATGATTTTTTTATTGACAAAAAAGAAGAATTATTAAGAAGTACTGAGAGTCTAACAAAAAAGATGGACAGGCGTGGTGGAGGGATTCAGAGTATCGAACTTGTTGATAAAACCAATAGAATGAATAACTACTTTCAGCTCCATTTGCGTTTTAAAACTGATAATGCGATGGGTGCTAATTTTATTAATTCTTGTCTTGAACATGTTGCTAAAAAATTTCTTGCCCTTTCTGAAAAAGAGAACCTTTCTAAAAAAAGTAATAAAAGATTGGAGATAATAATGAGTATACTTTCAAATTATACTCCTGAATGTATCGTGCGCGCATCAATAAATTGTAAGGTTGAAAATTTTATACTTCAGAAAAATGGTAATATGGGAATTGATTATGCAAAGCGATTTATTAATGCTGTTGAAATTGCAAATATTGAACCATACAGAGCTGTTACTCACAATAAGGGTATAATGAATGGAGTTGATGCATTGATAATTGCTACCGGTAACGATTTTAGAGCTATTGAAGCAGGAGTACACGCTTATGCTGCTCGCTCAGGCGAATATAAATCATTAAGTAACGCTTACATAAAGAATGAAAAATTTTGTATGGAACTTACCCTACCAATTTCATTAGGTACTGTCGGTGGACTAACAAAACTTCATCCAATGGCTAATTGGTGTCTAGAGTTGTTAGGTAATCCTAGTGCAGAAGAATTAATGGAAATAGTCGCTGTTGCAGGTTTAGCTCAAAATTTTGCTGCTCTTCGTTCTCTAATTACATCTGGCATACAAAAAGGCCATATGAAAATGCATTTAACTAACATACTAAATCAGCTTCAGGCGAATGAAAATCAAAAATTGGCTGCTTTAAAATATTTTGAAAAAAAATCAATATCTGTAGATGCAGTTGAAAAATTTTTAGATAAAAACATCTTTTAAATGAGTTCATATTTTAGTAATGGTAAATTATTACTTACATCTGAATATGGAGTTTTGGGTGGTGCTAAAGCATTAGCATTACCATGCAAAAAAGGACAAAATCTAGAATTTAAAAAAAATAATACAAGAATTTTAACTTGGAAAAGTTATGATTATCAAAATTCTTTATGGTTTGAAGCGACTTTTATCGTCCCTGAAATAAAAATAAAAGATACTTCAGACTCTGTAATTGCTAAACGTCTTCAAAATATTCTGAATAATGCGAAAAGTCTAAATAAGTCATTTTTAAATTTGGGGGGTGAAGTAAAAACTTCTCTTGAATTTGATTTTAAGTGGGGCCTTGGGAGTTCCTCAACACTTATTTCAAACATAGCTTTGTGGGCTAAAATAAATCCTTATAGTTTGGGTGAATCTTCATTTGGTGGAAGTGGATACGATATAGCATGTGGCTTAGCTAAAGGTCCAATTTTTTTCACACGCAATTCTAACAAACCTATCATTCAAAAAGTTAATTTTTCACCATCTTTCACTGATAAATTATTTTTTGTAAATCTAAATAAGAAAATGAATAGCCAGAATGCTGTTAAAAATTTTGATTTAAAATTAGTCACCCGTTCTATCATTTCTAAATTAAATAGTCTAACTGATAAAATTGCACAAACAAAAAAACTAAGTGCCTTTGAGGAATTGATAACTCAACATGAATTTTTGATAGGAAAATTACTCAAAAAAAATCCCATCAAGAAAGACTTATTTCCTGACTTTAATGGCGGTATTAAAAGTTTAGGAGCTTGGGGCGGTGATTTTTTCTTAGCTACAGGAGATAGATCAGAAATGAAATATTTCTATGATAAGGGATTCACAACTATTATTCCTTACCGCCAAATGTGTCTCTAATAATACATTGCCCTATTGTCTTCAATATTAGCTACTGACTTTAAGGCGTTAAATATATTTTCAGCTAGATTTTGGCTAGAATTTTTAAGAATTAGTTTGGAATAACTAGAATAATCATCCAAATCGGGGACAATATTTTTTTTCAGTAAGACAATCATATAAACTCCTTTTTCACCAGTAATAAGACTAGAAGTTTTTCCCTCAGTTAAAGCAAACGCAGCTCCAACAACAAATGGCTCGTTACCAGTACCTGGAATGGTTGGATTTTTTTGATTAATAGCTGAAGCCGTTTCGATAATTACTTTATCCTCTTTGGAAAAAGAATCTAAACTTTTAATGTCTTTGTAACGATTTTTTATTACAGCGTCTTTCTTTTTTTTAGAAATAATTTTTCTTACTTCTTCCCCCACATTATCAATTGATGAAAGTCCCTTATCTATTTTTTCGGTGATCTGAACAACAACATATCCTCCACTATTTAATGTAAACCTTTTTACATCTCCTATACTTGAGTCCTCTTCAAAGGTCCAACGAACAATATTTCGCTGCTTGGGTAATCCTGGCAAGTTTTCCTCCAATTCACTTATTTGACTCACAGTACGAATTTTGTAATTGTTATTTTGTGCAATTTTGGCAAAATCTTTATCATTTTTGCTTTCCATTTCAAATTGAGTTGCTTTTCTAAATACTTCATTTGATGTTTTGTCAGAAGGAACCGCTTTAATAACAACGTCGGCAATTAAAGCTAAATCATCTTTATCAGTGATTTTAATTATGTGATATCCAAATTCTGTTTTTACGATTCCTAACTTTCCAACTCTATTTGTATTTGCGAAAGTGAAGAATTCTTCTGCCATTTGTCCCTGTTGAAAAAATCCTAGATCACCCCCACTATTTTTTGTTGGCCCGTCAGAGTATTTCATTGCAAGTTCCCTAAAGTCAGTTGAAGACCTTCTTGCTTCTCTATAAACACGATTAGCTAAACTTTTTGCTTCTTTTTCTGTTCTTGAAACATTTGAGTTTGCTCTAGTTGCACCATTGTAGGATATCAAAATATGACTAGCTCTAATTGAGGCATTTCTTTTAATATCAATGAGCTTTGATAGTTTGAAATCGTTATTATCTCTATATGGTCCAAATACCTCGCCCTTTTCCAAGCCAAATAAAATGTCAGCATATTCATTATTAAATCTTCCGCGAGGTTTATACACAGAATCAAAGGGAACTTCTGAATATTGATCAATGAATTCAACAATATCATCAATCTGTTTAAATCCCTCTATAGTGTCAGTTAATTTTGAAACTTCATTATAAACAATTTGTTTTGTTTTTAATGCATCTAATCGTGATCTTATTTCAAATAAATCGTCTTCAGTAGGTAAATCTTCGAAAGTAACAAATTGTATGCTTGTGCTCTTGTCTTTTTCATATTTTAACTTATTTTCTCTTATATACTTAGCAACTTCATTGTCATTTATTTTTATTACACTATCCGCGATTATATTATAAGGAATAAAAGCGTACTTGATGTTTACATTGTCATTTTCTAGGTGATAATGGTCTTTTGCTTCGGCAATAGTCATAGATGTACTTGCCTTTATTAAGTCTAGATATATCCGTTGTTTTGCAACATTAATTATACTTTCCTCTTGAAATCTCCAGTTTTCGTATGCAGTAGGGTTTTGTGTTTTCAATTGAGCAATATAATCTGAAAACATTTGGAAGTCGAAAAAACCAGACTCATTTTGAAAATTTGGATTATTTATTAAATTATCATCTGATGAGATAATTTGCTCTAACTGATCCTTACCGGCATCTATTCCAAGTTTTTCAAATTCTTGCTTAAAAATTGTATTTCTTAAAGTTTGATCCCATACAAGATTTAAAGATTTAATTGTAGAGAAATTATATGTTCTTTGAGTTTGCTCTACCATTTGACGAAAAAAGTCAGATTCAATTTTTTCATCATTTACTATACCAACCGGTTCAGATAAACCTGTATTTTGAGAATTGCCGTCAATTACCCCGGAAATGACAAATGCGAAGAGAGCCATACCAATAACTAAAATCAAAAAAATTGAGCGCTCTCTAATTTTTCCTAAAATGGCCATAAATTATTGTTTTTAAATGGTTTGCGAAATTAATCTTTTCCATCGAATTAAGAAAGTCTCTTAGTGTAATTTTGGGGTATCTAAAACTGAATCCTTTTTCAAATCTCATTTATTTCAGTTATAATTACTTCCTCAATTTTGGTTGCGGAGACTTTTTTTATGGTTAAAGTATAAGGTGATATTTCTATTTGCTCACCTTTTTTTGGAATTTCACCTGTGTTGTAAGCAACTAAACCACCAATTGTTTCATAGAATTCAGTTTCAGGAAGACATAATCCATATTTCTGATTTATATAGTCTACTTCTAAACGAGCAGAAAAGTTAAACGTTGAAGTACTTAATTTTTTTTCAACATGATTTATAGAATCATACTCATCTTCAATTTCACCAAAAAGTTCTTCCACAATATCCTCAACAGTAATTATACCAGAAATGCCTCCATATTCGTCAATTACAACAGATATACTCTTTTGTTGACGAGTTAAAATCTTCAAAACATCATTGATTAGCATGGTTTCAGGTACATAGGCTAAAGGTAAGAGAATGTTTTGAAGTGATTTTGGATTCTTCAACATATCAAAAACATGAACATAACCCAAAATTTTATCAATTGTATTTTTGTAAACTGGTATTTTAGAAAAACCTGTTTCAATAAAAAGATCTTTGATCTCACTGATTGGTGTATTTTCTTCAACTGCTACAAGTTCAGCTCTAGGAACCATAGCTTCCTTTGCCTTAACTTCTGAAAAATCTAGGGCATTCTGAAAAATCTGAATTTCAGAATCTAAACTTTCCTTATCATCAGTTGACTCCAATTGTTCTTCAATGTAATTACCCAACTCTACTTTTGAAAATGAAAGTTGGATTTGATCAGATTCTGTTTTCAAAAACCTTTTTAATATGATATCAGTAAATTTTATAATTATGTACGTTATTGGAAGAAATAGATAATAAAAAAAAGCTACTGGGATGGTAAAAATTTTTACACTTAAATTTGCATAAATTTGGAAGAAAACCTTAGGTAAAAACTCTGCTGTAAGTAGAATAACAATGGTAGATATCAATGTTTGATAAAAAATAATTAGAATGCTAGGATGTTGTCCGATAAATACACTATCAGAAAAAAAGAATTGTAAAATTCTTTCTCCTGCAAAAATTCCATAAACAACGAGTGCAATATTATTACCTAAAAGCATTGTTGCAATAAATCTAGATGGCTTTTGCGTTATGTTTTTCAATACTCTAGAGGTGTAGCTACTTTGAGATTTCTCAATTTCTAAGTAAATACGGTTTGAAGAAACAAAGGCGATTTCCATACCAGAAAAAAAAGCTGAAAATATTAAACACGTTAAAATTACTATGTCAGATAAAATCATTTATAGGTATTATTACGATTTTTAAATTTTTTTCTGTAATGTCTTCGAAAAAGTGCCATCAAAATAGATAAAATTGCAAATCCCAAAAAGTAATAAGCTCGTGTGTTATTCATATTCCAAAGTGAAATAGTCTTAAAAGTTGAAATCCCAGCAATTACCCAATATAATATTTCAGAAATTTTATAAGTTCTCATTCTTTTTTTGATAAAGTATCCTGATCTTCTGAAACAGAAACTGTCCCAATAAGATTTCCTGTTAAAAACTTACTGAAATCTTTATTGCCATCTAGTCTCTTAGCATTAAAATTATACTTTTCATCCTGAAATGTAAATTCCTGCTCGGTAAATAACCATTCATTATCAGAATCCCAGTAAAGTTGATTTGTTTTTAATAATGATCCATTATAAGATTTCAACTCTACATTGCCTTTTAGATCTATTAGTTTAGTTTCAGTATACAAAATACCATAATCAGCAACAACTTTATTTTGATTTCCTAATTTATCGAAAAATAATACTTCTAAACCTTCTGGAAATTCCGCAAATTTAAATTCTAGATTTGAATAATCTACGTGCTTGGGAGCTGTCAAAATAGCCTGTATTTTTAGAGAGTCACTATAAACCATCCTTATGTTTGAAGCTATACCCAAAGGATCCTGCCTGCTTGTGTTAATCTCCTTTAGAGCTTGGGTATTATCTTCACAGGAGAGTAACATGATAAAAATGATTTTAACTACCCTAAAAAAAAAGTTGCTTTCCAACTTAAATTAAAGCTTTGGTACTGTTACGGTTCTGTTGATCCAACAATCAAATTTAATTGTAATTCCTTCGTTACCCTCAGTGAAAATATCAGTTTTACTTGGAGCTCTACCGTTATAACTATCAGCAGTTTTTTTTGCAATTTTAGATAGAGAGTTATCTACATTAGCGGCTTTTTTTGCGATATCAGCAGCCAGCCAATAAACTGCCCTTTTATTAAATTGAGAATCTCCGCATTCATTTGCACTGTCAGCATACATATTAGCAATTAAAAGGTAGGCCCTGCCTAGAGAGGGCTGAAAACTAAGAGCTTTGTTTGCATAGTTTCGTGCGGAGGTTTTTCTACCAGCTAACTTAAATTTATTTGCAATTTTTAGTAGGATTTTTGCTTTTTTATAATTGTCTGTTTCTAAGGAAATTGATTCTTCGTAATATTTAAGTGCCTCATTAGCATTTCCTCTTTTATCATTGAGTAGACCAAGATAATATGCTGAATCTGCTGACGGATCGAGCGAATGTAATGCCTCCACAAGCGTCACAAAAAACGGATCGTCTGAACATTCTTTACTATCCATTCGGCTTGCTGCTCGCTTCAACCACACCGAATCTTCTTTAAATTCTTCAAAATTTCTTTTATATAGAGGTATTAAATTTTCACAAGTTGCTTCTTTTGCAATTATTGCATCTAAGTTTGATAAATAAGTCCCTATTGCCTTAGAATTTATATTATATATTCGTTTTCTTCTCTGCTCCCTACTTGTTAGAGGTTTACCATCGTCTTCTTTTTTCAATATAACATCAAGTTTTTTTGCCAATGCAACTGTTTCTAAGTCAAATTTTTCTGAAACTTCTTCATATTTATTTATTAACATCTCCATACTAACTTGATTATCACCAGATTTATACAAATCATAAAGTGTTTTAAAATAATTGTATAAAAACTTGGGATTTGTGAAACTTGTTGCATCTTTAGTAAAAGCTTCATCAAATGTAGAATAGATTTTTTTTAAATCAGCCATCTTATAGTCAAGTAGAGCTTGGGCTTTTTTCCCTATTACGTCACCAATAACACTTTTATTTTTGTTTTTCGGAAAATATTGAATCCATTCATCATAGAGCTTTATTAATTCTTTTTTGGAAGATTCAACAAGGTCAGCATTTCCATTCTTTATATTATTCTTTATTATGCGTTCGCCATATGTATAAATTGCAGCATTTAGGTCTGGACAGTTTTCTCTTACTTTGATCCAGGGCTCAATTGCTGCATCATAATTTTTTACTTTAACATATTCTGCAAAGATTGAAAGGTCTTGCATACAAGCTGAATTATCTTGAGAATATGATAATTGAAATACAGATGCCCCAACAAATAGAGAAGCGATAAGTAATAGTTTATTCATCATAATAAATTTTTAACAAATATAAAATCTCTTGAAAAAATTATATGCATTCTGTTTAAATCTTAGTAAAATTTATTGACTTCGCAAGAATTTATCATTATAAATACAAAAAAAATAAATTTATTAATAATTTTAATTATACCTTCTTTTTATAAACCATATGTCATTTAAAGATAGGCCTATTCTTAGTGAAGCAATCGATTCTTTAACCATTCCCGATTCCTTTGTTCCCCTTTGACTTAATTCAAAACCAACATTTGCATTGGATAAGCCTGCTAATGGTAAGCCTAGTCCAAAAGAAATTCCGGTCTCATTCATTGGTAAATTATTAACGATTGTACTCAGTTGTTCAGTTCTAAATCCAAAGCGATATACTACCCTTTTCCAAAAACTAGTAAACGAAGAATAGTTTGGAATAAAATAGCCCCCAAGTATCCACTTTTGTCCGTCTTTGTAAGATATATTTCTCCTTTCAAAAAATAGATTTTTGAAATTTGAAGATTTTGTATAATCATACTGAATCCCTAAAAACCATTTTTTGTTTTTACCAAAGCCAAATCCTAAACTAGTGGTTGGGGAAACATCTAGGTTAGTTTTCTCAAGTCCAGAGGAAGACAAATTAACTTCAGTAAATTCAATAATAGTTTGTCTAGAAAGAGACTGAGTATAATAAATTTTGCTATTTTGAGAATCTAAAGATCCCAATGGTTGATAAGAAAACATTAGCTGTGTACTATATTTTTTACCTAAAGGAATTATAGCTTGAGCAGAAAATTGATAACTAAATCCTGATACGCTTGAATCATGCGTGACAAAAGTACCATTATCAACTTCATCTATGTATTGACCTGTTCTATAAAATAAACTCCCAAAATTATAATTTACTGTTGATCCCAAAGCAAAATATTTTGTAATAGGGATGCCTAAAGAAAAGTATGCTCTGTTAAGTCCCCCTGAGCCTTCATATCTATTAAAAATATTTTGATTTTCATTTTCAGTAATTGATTGAATACGATATCCAACTGATGAAAAAGGAACTATCCCAAAACCAAAACTAAAATTTTTGGTCGGAATACTGACTGATAAATAATCTAAAGCTGCTAATTCTATATTTTTTGACTCTGAAACCGATGCCAAATTATTATTTGTATAATTTACTCCAACTGAATAGGTAGTAAACTTTAAAAATGCATAGCTAGCAGGATTTAGAAGATTTGCATGAATTGAGTCAGTTAAAACGTCTAGTCCTCCCATGTGCCTTGTGGCCTGAGTACCGTTAAAAGTATCTTCTCCCAACCCAGCTGAAGAATAGGGTGATGCTGAGTTGTTTTGTCCGAATATATTGGCCGAAATTAAAATAAATGATAATAATGTTTTTCGAATCATCAACTTAAATTGCTTACTAAAATGAAATTCAATCCTTTAGCTAAAAAATTTGTGTCTGCAAATATCATATTTTTAAATGGTTTTGACAACCTAAGAGAGTCTCCCCCTGAAAAAATCACAGTAAGGTCCTCAAATTTTTTTTTATGATTGTAAATACGCTCATTAATCTCAGCAATAATACCATTAGTAACTCCAATATGAATAGAACTTTTAGTTGAATCACCTAAAAATTTGTTGCTGATTTTTGGGTTTAATAATGGTAAACTTCCTGTAAAAAAATTTAAAGATTTGTATCGCATTTTAAATCCAGGACTTATTGCTCCTCCATGATGCAGACTATTCTTGTCAATAAAATCATACGTAATACAAGTCCCTAGATCTACCACTAAAACATCCTTATTAGGAAAATCTAAAATACAGGCTGATAATAAAGCTATTCGATCTGCACCTAATTGTTTTTTTGGTTTATATAGTGTTCTGAATGGAAGTTTTAGTTTAGAAGAACAAAAAAGAACTGAAATAGGTCCTAGGCTTTTTTTCAGGTCATTTGTAATTGAGCCATTAACATCAGATATTATACAATTCGAAATAGTAGAATATTTTTTTTGTATTTGTTTTAGAGTATTTTCCCACTCAAGTATAGGGTTAAATGCCCTATATAAAATTCTATTTTCTTGAAATACAAAAAATTTAATCTTACTATTCCCTAGGTCAATAATCAAATGCATTTTTTGTAATTTCTTTGCATAAAATTACAAAGAAATTTAGTGAAATGTTTTTGTGAGAATTTAAAAGCCCTTTATATTTGTTTGATTTTTGTAAATGGTACCTTAGCTCAGTTGGTAGAGCAAAGGACTGAAAATCCTTGTGTCCCTGGTTCGATTCCTGGAGGTACCACTTTAAACCCCAAATCCTTTTTGGGGTTTCATGTTTAGAAAACTTTTAATTAACTTGTATGTACCTAGGTAACTATTTATCCTTTAAATCAATGAAGTCATTTGTTGACTCTTTTTCTGAATTGTTTTCTTTGAGCTGTTCTACATTTTTGAGTTTGGATTGCATAATTCTTGTTCTTGTACCAACTAAAGTTTCAATTTCTTGGTTAGCCTCATTGATTTTCTTTTGTGCCTTCTCCAAAACTCCTCCAAAAGAATTAAATTCTTTTTTTACGGCTGCAAGTACATTCCAAACTTCACTACTTCTTTTTTGAATTGCTAGCGTTTTGAATCCCATTTGAAGACTATTTAACATAGCCGCAAGGGTTGTGGGTCCAGTAACAACGATTTTGTATTCTCTTTGAAGCAAAGCAATCATGTCTGGTTGTCTTACCACTTCTGCAAACAAACCTTCAATTGGTAGAAACATTATTCCAAAATCAGTCGTGTTTGGAGGATCGATATATTTCGTTGAAATATCTTTAGCAAATTTTTTTACTGACTGAAGAATAGCTTTCAAAGATAATTCTACTGCAACAGGGTCACCTGCTTCGTAAGCATTTTGAAGTCTTATGTAGTCTTCCTGTGGGAACTTGGCATCAATAGGTAAATAGACTGGATTATCAGTTTTGTTCCGACCGGGTAATTTTATAGCAAATTCAACTTGGAAATCAGATCCTTTTTTTGTTTTCACGTTTTTGTCATACTGATCTGGAGTCATAATTTCTTCCAAAATATTCCCTAATTGAATTTCTCCCAATACCCCACGAGTTTTTACATTACTTAGTACTTTTTTTAGATCTCCAACCCCAGAAGCAATATTTTGCATCTCACCCAATCCCTTTTGAACAACTATTAATTGTTTGGTGACCATTTCAAATGATTTGCCAAGCCGCTCTTCAAGTGTTTTATGAAGCTTTTCATCAACTGTTTCTCGCATTCTTTCCAAACGAATTTCAGTTGTTTTAATCATTTCGTCTTGTTTTAATTTCATCTGATCGAACTTCTCTTTTTGTATTGTATTAAATGTCTCAACATTTTTTACAAAACTAGATTCAAATTCTTTCAGTGTTTTTCTCAATTCATCACGATCATCTTTTGCTTTTAATAAAATAGTATCGTTTAATCTTTGAAGACTTTGAGTAAGCTCAATCCTATTTTCATGTAAATTTTTTGAAAGTTCTTCTCTGTTAAATAGAAACTCTTTTTGAAGTTGACCTCTTAGTTCATCAAGCAAAAATTTACTTAACGAATTTCTGCTCCTATAAAGAAAGAATACTAAAGATGATAGAGCAATAAAGAACAAAACAAAAGATATGTTTTCCATCAGCTAAAATTAATATTTAAAATTGAAGAAAATAAAATAGATTATTGAATTTTGAGTGTTTTCTCATACAAAATCCTTCCATCAATATTATAAATTTGTAAAGCAATTTTTCTTGTATCCCAATTCCACCTTATCATCCCAAAATTTTTTGATGTAATTAATGGGCTTATTCTATTAGAATTAAATTCTTCTTCCAAGTCTTCATATGAATGGGTTAAACCGCTCGAAGTTATATCGTAAAGTTTGTAATTTGGAAGAAGTTCAATAACAGAAACCTCAGCAAAATGACGATCACCACTTAAATATATAGGATTTTTTATTTTATCCCTTATTAGTAAGTCAAATAGGCGCTGCCTAGCTTTAGGGAAATTTGCCCATTTCTCATATGCGTGTTCAGAAGAAATTAATTGTATCCCTCCTGCAAGCAAATTTACTTCTGCATCATTTTTCAATAATTCTTTCTCCAACCATCGCCATTGTTCTTCTCCTAGTAAACTCCCATTGTTTTTTTTGTAGCGCTGTTTTAAACCTAAATCTTTTTCATATTCCTCTTTAAAATATCTTACATCTAAAAGGTAAATGCATACTTTCTGTCGTTCAACTCCAAAACAATAACTTTGATATGCACCATTTCTAGACCTCGCTGGATGATCAGTAGACAGATCTAAAAAATCAAATAACAAATCTCTACTTTGCTGTTTTTTCCTAAATTCACTTCCTCCATCATTTTTTCCAAAATCGTGATCATCCCAAATTCCAAATATATTTGTTTTGGAAGATAATTTTCTATAAGCCGGTAGTGATTTTTGAATTGAATATTTTAAAGCAAGATCATCCATCTTCTCCCCTTCAGTATAGACTATATCACCCAACCAAACCCAAGCATTCATTGGCTGATTTGCTATTACATCCCAAATTTTCTGGTCTAAATCTATACGATTGCAAGATCCAAATCCAATAGACTTAATAGAATTTGGAAAATAGATGTCCTGACACCAAAGGTTAAGCGAACTAATAAATAATAGGCACCAAAAAATTCTCATACTATTGTCACTTTAATATTTTCCTTAAAGTTGGAGAACTAGTACCCCAAAGTAAAAATCCACTAATAACAGTAAACAATCCAAAAAGTGAAAATATGCGTAGTAATAAATTGTTAAAATTATCTCTCCCTGCGTAATCCATTGTATGTCCCATCCACAAAAAATCAAACCAACGCCAACTTTCGTGACGTATTTTTTTAAAAATACCACTCTTTGCATCTACATATGCTACCAACAAATCAGGATGGTCGTAATGTATAGCATAGACCGGTAATTTTTGACCTCTATACTCATGATGAGAATCAGTAGTTTTTAATAATTCAACATGGTCTACTTTAAGACCCTCAATCAAGTTTTGTTTCGCAACACCTATGGCTTCTTTTTCTGAAATATTTTTTTTTAAAATCCCTGTCTGAGCATGATAAAGCACTTGACCATTAATCCAATAATATGGTTGATTATCAATTGATACCAAACTAAGCTTTTCAACTTGTACAGGTATACTGTCGAATGAAATCAGATTAGAAAATAATCCTTTTTCAAGTGGGGATTCAACTCGAAACTGATCTCCATGAATTTCATCTAGATCAGTCCAACTAAAATAGAGACCTGACACAGTCCAAGCCAAAAACTGTAATCCAATGAATACCCCTAAATAACGGTGTGTTTTTCTGATTTTTAAAATAAACTCGCGATTTACACCCATTCAATTTTATTAATTTTTATTGCTTACAATTTATTATAAAAATTTTGTTTGATGCAACACTACCAAATGGAAATTATTCAGATTCTATTTTAATATGAAATAGGCTAGGTGTGTTTTGTTCTTCACTTTCAGAACTAACCCAAAACTCTTCTTGATTAATTATTTTTATAGCTTCAATCTGGGCATTTTCAACTGGTATTTTATATCGGTCAAGCTTCAAGTTTTTGTAACCATTCCCTTTAAAATTATTTATTTTAAAAATAAACTGATCCCCCTTCAAACTATATCCTGTTAAAACCATAAGGTCGTTGATATTATCATAATCTGCACCTGTAATAAGGGCTTTCGAATTAATTGTTGCTTTTGGTTCTAAGATATAGTTTCCCTTTTTTTTTGGAAAAACATATATTTCTGATTTCAATGTTCTCCTATTTTTAGAAAACAAGACCAAATCATCTCCAACAACAGCTAAACTTTCAGCATCAAATTCACTTTTTTTGTTCTTTATATAATTTGACTGTTTAGAGTATTTAATTCCTATGGACCCTTTAAGTATAAAATTTTTATTCAGAATGTATATTTTTAAATTTTCTCTTGTTCCATATTTGTTTCCAGTATCAGCTATATAAAAGTGGTCTGAATCTGACGATATATCCTCCCAATCATTATTTTCTATATTATTAATTTTTATCTCAATTATTTTTTCACCGCTTCTAGAAATTATATAAAGTTTGGGTTTATCACCCGAATCATTATGTGTTATTAGATAGTCACCATAGGTCTCAAGTCCAGATGTTTCTGAGAGTGATTTAGGCAACTTAAATAATTTGTAAGAAATCTGAGCAGATCCAACAAAATAAATCATTGTAGCTAAAAAAAAATGATACATTCTCAAATTTAAATATTGATTCTTTTCATTAAGACAAATTTTAGACTTATTTCAATAAATAGATTTATTAAAAAAGCCTTCGGGAATTATTCCCAAAGGCTATAACCATAAACCAATTCATTATTGAAGAATTGATATAGCTAATTTAATAAAATCTTTACAAGAATTTATTATTTTAATTATGTTTTTAGCAAAAAATAGTATAAATAATTAACAGGTTGTTAATAATTCGGTATTTAAACACTACTTTATACTACCAAAATTCCAAAACTTTTAACAAACAAGAAAAAATTTAAACTAAATTTTACAGCTAAAAATCGATCTGCATTAGAAATACAATTTTCTGTTTAGATATTTTAATTACTTTAAAACAGATATCGTAGTGGTACTAATTTTTCTAGATAGTATAAAATATATCATTGGGTAGCTTCATATTCATGCTCCCAATTTGGATTTTTTAATTTGTTTATTATATACTTAACTGTAATTTCTTCCCCCTCGTTTATTTGTTTGGAAGTTATTATTCGTATGTGTTTAAGCTTCCCTATTTCCGGATCAAAATCTGCAAAAATCGCTTCACAATTTGGTATTTCGTGATGATTAATAAATGCCCCAAGAGGGAGTCTTATATATTGGTCTTTAAATCTTTTATCAAAAATATGCGTCATCCCTAAATCCTTACCTTCAGGAAGATTCTTTAATGCAAAAAGTCCTAATCCTTCG
This sequence comes from uncultured Bacteroidota bacterium, assembly GCA_902618245.1. GTDB lineage: Bacteria > Bacteroidota > Bacteroidia > Flavobacteriales > Flavobacteriaceae > MS024-2A. Next base: position 66,959 of record CACMZR010000002.1, read on the forward strand.
ATTTTACTGTTGCCAATTGTCAAAAAATCAGGCAATGGTCTCCATGCACTGTCTTTTATCATGATTTTCGTATTTAAATTAAAAATAAAAAAATCTTTTAGTTTTTAATTAAAATCTAATTGCAAACCCAATTAATGTGGAAAAGTTCACTTAAAAATTTATCTATAAAATTAATTTCACCCTAAATTTTATAGAATATTATGGTATTCCATAACCTATTAATTAAGTAATTATTAGATGTTTTAAGAATAGTATTTTTTTGAAAGCCAGAAAGAACATTCAGTTTATTATTAAATTTTACGTTGAAGCCAAGAAAAGTCCAGTTTTGATTGAACTTATAAGGAATACCCTGAGTATTTAACAATGAAAAGATCTCATCATAAATAACAAGATCCCAAATAGTTTTAGCATCTTCTTTGGATAGTTTTTTTGAGTAAGTCAATCTAAATCTTAGTCTACTTGAAAAGTCAAAAGTTTTTAAATTTCTATTTTGTTGAAGTGGTAAATTCTCCTGAAATCTGTGCTCAAGGCGAATCCAAGTCCTAAATGAAGATTTATTTAGTGGTGCATTAAATTCAACCTGCTCCCAAATATTATGCTCTCTCCTTATCCTTGGATCAGCAGTATTATCTTGATCAAAGTTTTTAATAAATGTATATCCTGCTCTCCATGATACATTTTTTGATGATTTGTATGAAAATTGTGGTCTTAAGAGCTGTTGATCCCAAATACCAAAATAAGATATGGTTCGTGAATGAAATTCCGTTCTAAAACTTATTTTTTTTGAAATTGGTAAATCCACAAAAGCTGCATTCCACAAACCATTGACCCTTTCATATTCCTGTGAAATGGATTTATTAACAAAGCATATGCTAAGAGAAAAAATTAAAAAACTAACAAACCTCATCTTCATTTAAATTTACGCATCAGTCCTTCTTGAGTTACAGAAGCAATCATTTTCCCTTTTCGATCAAAAATACTACCTTTTGAAAAACCTCTAGCATTAGAGGCACTAGGACTCTCTATTGCGTAGAGTAACCAATCATCAATCTTAAAATCACGGTGAAACCATAATGCATGGTCCAGACTTGCATAATACATTTTTGAGTCCACAATTTTCTGTCTATGTGGTAAAGTTGCTGTTAATAAAAGACTGTAATCAGAGGCGAAAGCTAAAATCTGTTGTTGAAGAGCAATATCTGCGCTGATTTTATCTTTTATTCTAAACCAAATATGAGCCAATGGTAGTGAATTTCGAGTTTGTAGATAAATGGCTTTATTGACGGGTTTAAATTCAAAAATTTGTGGATGTGCTTTCATTAATCTTTGAAAACGTATTGGGTCTTTTTTTTGTAATGCTTCTGCTTGTTGAATATCTGTTAATAGTAAGTCAGGTGTAAGTACATTAGGCATTTGTATTTGATGATTTTCACCTTCTTCTTTTATATGGAATGATGCAGCCATATTAAAAATGGCTTTACCTTCTTGAAAAGCTACTACACGTCTTGTTGTAAAGCTCCTTCCATCTCGAATATCATCAACATGATAATCAATCGGTATATTAACATCTCCTCCAAGAATAAAGTAACCGTGCATAGAATGGGCTATTCGATTATTAGGAACTGTTTGATAGGCTGCATGAAGTGATTGCCCAAGAACCTGACCCCCAAAGACTCGGCCCCAGGCGGTTTTATAATTTTGACCTACAAAGTGGTACTTTTCTTTCCTATCAATTGTTAAAAGATCTATTAATTCTTGACTGGATATCATAGTCGTTTTAAAAAGTATTCTGATTTAAATATCTCTTCAAAGGTAAATTTTTGTGAAGTAATTAATCGATTCTTTTTGTCCAAATTTCATAAATAGGATCTCCCTTGCTACTCTTACCTGAATGATGCCAATCAACGCCTTTAAGACTGTAATTAAAAGGTAAAATCTTGCCAACACTATTATTATTTCTTGAAAAGAACTGAATATTTTCTGTATAAATTCCATTTTTAGCAGAATAAGTCCCACCCCCTGAACCAAAGAATTGAAAGTTTTCAGTGTTAAATGCAATCCATTGAAAATTTCCATTTTTCAAAAATTTCATTGTTTTTCTTGGTTTTGAAATGTCTCTTCTTTTTTCTCCCTCATCTGTAATTCTCCCTGCCATCAACCATTTCCCATTTAGATCAATTGGTTTCCCAAAAGATTTTATCCAAGAATCTTTTTTTTCAATCTGAAATAACTTAAGACTGTCTTTTAAAAAATTTGAATTGAATTCTAAATTAACTTTAATAATATTTGTCTCTGTTTTATTGTAATATCCACCACGAGTTAGTATGAATTCTGCTGTTTTAGTTAGATATTGGGTTTCAACAAAATAATTTTCATCTAACATTATTTTATGAGTAATATTTTTCCCGTTACTTAGGGAATTAAAATTATAAACTTGAGAAAATGACATTGAGCAAAAAAGAAATAGAATTTTAAAAATATCTTTTTTCATAACATATATTTAATTTCTATAATCTAGAGCAGGTTCTCTATTACCTAAAAGTGGTACGTATTTAAAATCAAGTCCTCTCTGGTTTAAAAACTCTTTTTTGGCTAGCGAAATTGCCTCAGGGTCATCAATTAACTGCATACCAGTTAAAGCTAGTGTCTTTGCTGCAATCATCATGCCCTTTAAACCGATACTTGTACCACCAGCTGCAACTGCTTGCCAGCTATGTGCAGAAGTTCCTGGTACCCAAGTTGCAGCTCTTAAACCAACTGTGGGAACTGCAAAACTAACATCTCCAACATCAGTAGAACCCCCAGCTTTCCCTTCTGGGTCATAAGGCATAACACCTTCAACATACTTTGTGTTTAATTTCAATCCTAATGTTTTAGAAATTTTTTCTGCGAAAGCTTTTTCTTTTTCATCATAAGAATAACCTCCAATTTTTTCTAAATTTTCATGCATTCTTTTTTGCAAACTTTCTATATGTAAAAGTTCATGAACACCACTAATTACTTCGTAATCCATTGTTGTCTCAGTTCCGATAGCTGCGCCTTTGGCTGCTTTAACAATTCTATTAAATATATTTCGAACTTCATCTCTTTTTTGGTGTCTAGCGTAATAATATACTTCAGCAAAGTCTGGTACAACATTTGGTGCATTGCCTCCCCTAGTTATAACATAGTGAATTCTTGTGCTTTCAGTTGTGTGTTCCCTTAACATATTGACCATATTATTCATAGCTTCGACACCATCTAAGGCTGAACGCCCATTTTGTGGAGACCCAGAAGCATGAGAAGAAATACCATAAAATCTAAATTTAGCAGTTTTATTTGCTAGAGATTTTCCTGCACTAGCTGAATTTTCGTCAGCGGCGTGCCAGTGAAGGGCAACATCTACGTCACTAAAAAGACCGTCTCTAACCATATAAACTTTACCAGATCCTCCCTCTTCAGCAGGACAACCATAGTATTTTATAGTCCCTGATATTTTTTGATTTTTAATATAATTCTTTATAGCTATTGCAGCTGCGGCTGAAGCTGTCCCAAAAAGGTGGTGTCCACAAGCGTGTCCTGCCTTATCATTAGCACTAAGTTTATAAGGTACTGCTTGTTGTGAAAGACCTGGTAGCGCATCATATTCTCCTAAAATAGCAATAACTGGACTCCCCGAGCCGTATGAAGCTACAAAAGCTGTAGGAATATTTGCTACTCCAGTTTTTACAGAAAAACCTTCTTCAAATAGTGTTTTTTGTAGTAAAGCACTACTTTTTTCTTCCTGGTAACCCATTTCTGCAAATGACCATATTTGGTTTGCTACATTTTTATATTCTGAACCATTGGTTTCAATGGATTTTAAGATGACATCATATTTTTTTTGAGCTAAAGAATTTGAAATGTATAAAGTGAAGATAAGACTAAGTAAAAATTTCATGTAGTTTTTTTTATAAATGTATTAAATAATCATTTAAGGTGTTTTTTACTCTTAAACCGTTTATTTTCTGTAACTAAGTATACCCCCAAAAGTATGAAAGCACAACCAATCCATTGAATAAAAGTAAATATTTCGTTGTCTAATACACCCCATAAAATTGCAACAATTGGTAGTAAATAAGTAATGGAAATTGAGAAAACAGGAGATGAAATTGCAACTAAATCGTTAAACATGACTTTTGCAAGAGCAGTACCAAAGAATGCTAGGATAAAAACATACCCCATTGAAATTGACACCTTTTCCCCAGTAAATACTTCTTGCAAAGGGAAATTCGAAAAAATTAATACTATTATAGCTGGAAATAAAATAGCTATAAAGTTTCCTAAAGCTATGGCAAGCGCAGATATACCTTCCAATTTGTATTTTATTAGATTTACATTTATTGCATAACAAAAGGCGGCTAAAACAACTAAAAACGAATACCAGCTTTTTGGCCCATTATTGATTGTGAATTCGTTAGAAACCAATACTAATGTACCTCCAAAACCAATCAAAATCCCAAACAATTTTTTCAATTTTAATTCACTTCTAAAAAAAGAAATTCCTATCAAGAGGGTAAATAACGGTGTCATTCCATTAAGAACAGCTGCAACTGAAGAATCTATAGCTGTCTCGGCATATGCAAATAAGAATGTGGGGAAAAAAGTTCCAAAATAACCGGTCAAAGCAATCCATTTCCATGAGTCTTTCGGTATTTTACCTAATTCGCTCCACCCAAAAATAAATAAGATTAGTGTTGTGACAATTATTCTTAAAGATCCTAACTGAAGTGGGTTAAGACCAATTAAGCCCTTTTTAATTAAAATGTAAGAACTCCCCCAAATAAATGAAAGTATTATTAGGTACAACCATTTTTTAATTGATAGATTCATAGCGATGCAAAAATGCATTTTTTTTTTGGAGTAACTAAATCTATTTAATAACCCAAACTGAAAATGAGTAACTCCGTTATTTCCACTCGAAAGTTTCTATAAGATGAAATAAATCTTTTTCTAAGAATTTTATAGCAGGAAATAACGAATCATAATTTGGTCTAGCATAAAAATAGACTGATCCCACTAAAAAATGGTTTGCACTATCAGTTAAAAAAAATTGAAATTGAGATGCAGCATTACCCACAACTGAAAAAAGTGTTCCGTAAACTTTTTTCTCTTTATTTATAAATATTTTTTCAGGTATTGATTCTGCTTTTGAAATATGTTTAAAAGGAAGTTGATAAGCATCGGTTAAGAGAGAATCAATATTTTCCTCAACGGAATTATAATTCATGTATAGTGTCGCTTTCATATCAGGATATATCAATTGTAGAGATTTTTTTTTACTGATTTTTAATTGTGCCGAAGTATTATGTTGAAATGAAAAGTTAGAACCTGTTTTAATTGTCTTGTAATTTGGTTTTTCATATTTCAATCTTAAGTAAGCTCTAGGCTTAGGTTGTACTTCTGATTTACAGCTAAATAAAAACAATAGAACTCCAAAAATGAAAATTTTTTTTATTAGCATTTACTTTATCAAATTATATTTCCCTGGCAAATTAACTTTTATCTGCTTAACGCGAAACTGATCAATCTCTTCAACTATAAATTTGTAGCCCTTGAAAGAAACTTTTTGCCCACGCCTTGGAAATTTTTTAGTCATCTCCAAAACAAGACCTGCTAAGGTTTCTGCCTCACCTTTAATGTTATCAAATAGACCTGAATCCTCGATATTTATTACTCTAAAAAAGTCTTTTAAACTTATTTTTGCATCAAAAACATATGTCGATTCGTCAATTTTAGAAAAATTAAGATCTATTTCATCAAACTCATCACTTATATCTCCAATAATTTCTTCCATAATGTCTTCAAGCGTAATTAACCCCGAAGTTCCTCCGTATTCGTCAACTACAATTGCTAGATGATTTTTCTTTTGCTGAAATTCTTTAAGTAAATCGTCAAGTTTTTTGTTTTCTGGAACATACAATGGGGTTTTTAAAAGTTTTTGCCATTCATAATCTGAATTATTTAAGTGCGGAAGTAAGTCTTTGGTGTATAAGATACCTTTAATGTTATCTTTTTTTTCGCTGTAAACTGGTATCCGAGAAAACCCTTTACTCAATATCAAAGGAATGATTTCCTTTAAGCCCATTTGATCTGAAAGGGCAAAAATATCAATTCTAGGACACATTACTTCTCGAGTGTCGGTGTTCCCAAAATTTACAATTCCTTCAAGCATTCTTTGTTCGTCAGAAGTTGTTTCTTGGTCATCAGTTAGTTCAAGTGCCTGAGAAAGTTGGTCCACAGAAATCTTGTTTTTTTTATCCCCAAGCTTCTTTTCAAGATAAGCTGTAGTACTACTCATAGGTGAAGTTATCCAAAATAAAATGAAACGGTCTAAAAATTGGATTATTGGCGCCATTCGTAGCGAAAAAGTGTATGCATTTCGGTTTGCATATACCTTCGGTAGTATCTCACCAAAAATTAAAATTAAAGTGGTAACAATTCCAATTTCAATGAATAATAGTAAAAATGGATTATTTATTCCAACAAATATTTTTTTACTTATAATGGTAAACAAAAGAACAATTGCAATATTTATAAAATTATTAGCAACCAAAATGGTCGCTAAAAGACGCTTTGGGTTTTTTAGTAGAGATATTACACGTAAAGTCCCAGGTGTTATTTGATTGTCATCACTTTCCTCTAGGGATTTTATTTGAAGAGAAAAAAAAGCCACTTCCGATGCAGAAATTAATGCCGAGCATATTAGTAGAAAAATAATAACAATTAATTGTAACCAAAATGTTTGTAGGTTTTCAATTAAAATTGTAAAAAAAAATAATTGGGAGTTGTTATCCAATATTTAGCTTTTAAAATGGTAAATCATCGGATTCATTTGGTTTAGAATCAAAATTGGTATTTTGATTTAAATCAGATGGAGATAATTTTGAACTGTCTTTTTTTGTGGTTAAAAAAGTAAAATCGTTTACATTTATTTCAGTTGAATATCTGTCCTTTCCGTCTTCTGCTTGCCATTTACGAGTCTTGATTCTTCCTTCAATGTAGATCCTATCACCTTTACTTAAATATTTTTCACAAATTTCTGCAGCTTTATTTCTTACCACAATATTGTGCCATTCTGTATTTGTAATTTTTTCGCCAGTATTTTTATTTGTGTAAGTCTCATTTGTAGCAAGGGGAAATCTCCCGATTGATCCACCTCCATCAAAATGATGTAATTTTATGTCATCACCCAGGTGTCCAATAAGCATTACTTTGTTCAGACTTCCACTCATAATAATTTACTTTTTTAGAGAAACTTTAGCAAAATAGATTATTAGTAAATTTAAACATCATGTCTCAATTATAAAAATTATCAATAAATTTTTGAATAACAACTGGCATGGCAAAATTTTTTGAACTATTTACACTAATTCCATTTTGTAGACATCCGTTTGAATTTAAAATCCAAAAATATATGTATAATTTTTGATGTGAGAGCTTATGTATGATAGGTACAGAGTTCCATAATTCAAGTTTATCAAACTTAACTTTAAAATTATATTTTGATTTTATCTGAAACAATAATTCCTCTTTCTCATGTTTAAGCATAGGTAACTCTATCAAAGGAAATTGAAATAAATTTTCCCAAATATCTTTTTCTTTCCTTTTTTCTAAAATTATTTTTTGGTTTTTATCTTGAATAACAAAATAATTCAAATACCTATTTTTCAACTTTTTATTTCTCTTTTTTACTGGAAAAAGATGAATTTTTTGATTTTTGTACGCTATACAATTATCTTTAAATGGGCACTCTAAGCATGCAGGGTTTTTGGGTTTGCATTGTAGTGCTCCAAATTCCATCATTGCTTGGTTAAATTCACCTGGATTATCCAAATCCATTAAATCTGATGCCTTTTTTTTGAAGTGACGATGAGCACTGTTTGTATTAATTGGAATAGAAATACCAAAAAAACGAGATAAAAACCTATAAACATTTCCATCCACTACAGCTTCTGGAAGATTATAACAGATTGAAGCAATTGCGCTTGCAGTGTAATCTCCAATGCCTTTTAAATTTATTATTTCATTAAATGTATTCGGAAATTTGCCATCACACTCATAGTAAATGTACTGAGCAGTAGAATGAAGATTTATTGCTCTTGAATAATATCCTAGACCTTGCCATAATTTTAAAACTTCATCCTGACTTGCTAAAGCTAGTGTAGAAATATCTGGAAAAATGTCAATAAACTTTTTATAGTAAGGTAACCCTTGAGAAGCCCTTGTTTGCTGTAGTATTATTTCTGATATCCAAATATTGTATGGATCTTTTGTTTTACGCCAAATAAAATCTCTTTTATTTTTATGAAACCAATCCAATAAAATTTGAGTCCAATTCAATTTTTTTTTTAAAGTCATTTTTCCTTGAGCAATTATAATATAAAAACTTTGGACAGAGAGATTTGTAATTCAAAATTTATATATTTGCTTGCCTTGAATTTTGGATGACAAATTAAAAAACTATGACAAAAGCAGACATTGTATCAAATATATCTAACGAACTTGGAATTGATAGAGCAGATGTGCAAGCAACAGTTGAGAAATTCATGAAAGAAGTTAAGATTTCTTTAGAAAAGGGAGAGAACGTTTACTTAAGAGGGTTTGGGAGTTTCATCATAAAAACTCGTGCAGAAAAAACAGGCCGTAACATTTCTAGAAACGTTGCCGTAAAAATTCCTGCTCATAATATTCCAGCCTTCAAGCCTGCAAAAATTTTTGTCCAGGGAATTAAATCTAAAGTAGCTGTTCCCAAATAGTTTAAAACAAACTAATCATAAAATATGCCAAGTGGTAAAAAAAGAAAAAGACATAAGGTAGCGACTCATAAAAGAAAAAAAAGATTAAGAGCAAATCGCCACAAGAAGAAATAGTGCTAGGTAAAACACTTTAAACTTTTACAAAAGTTCATTGAAAAGCAACTTCAATAAATGTAAGTTGCTACAGGTAAATCCTGAAATTATTGTTTAATCAGTCACCACTTTAAAATAGTGATGACACAAAATTTGTCAGAGTGAATAAAGAATTAATTATACGTTCAAATTCCTCTGCTGTTGATTTTGCACTGCTCAAAGATGGAAAATTAATTGAGCTAAACCAAGAGATTGAAGACAACAAATTTTCTGTAGGCGACATTTTTGTTGGCAAAATTAGAAAATCTGTTCCTGGGTTAAACGCCGCATTTGTAAATGTAGGCTATGAAAAAGACGGCTTTCTTCATTACCATGATTTAGGCCCTAAACTCCCTTCGCTGGTTAAATACATTAAACAGGTAAGCACAGGTAAAAACAAAGATTATCTTTTAAAACAATTTCGTTACGAAAATGAAATAAATAAAGACGGAAATATTGGAGACATTTTATCTACTAAACAAACTGTTTTAGTTCAAATTGTAAAAGAACCTATTTCAACTAAAGGCCCAAGATTGAGTTCTGAAATTTCACTGGCTGGACGTTATATGGTTTTAATGCCTTTTTCAGACCGTGTTTCAATATCGCAAAAAATTGAAGATAAAGCTGAAAAAAGTCGCTTAAAAAAACTTGTACAAAGTATTAAGCCCAAAGGATTTGGTCTAATCATACGAACTGTTGCTGAGGGTCAAAAAGTAGCCTCTTTAGATGCAGATATCCAACAATTGTTGACTAGATGGAAAAATTTGTCCTCTAAATTGAAACAAATTGATAAATTTCCAACGAAGGTGTTAAGTGAAATAAATCGATCATCGAGTATACTTCGAGATATTTTTGATAATAGTTTTACTGGTATTTATGTAGATGATGCAGAAATACAAAATGAAATAAGGGATTATTTAGAGACAATAGCCCCCGAAAAAAAATCAGTTGTAAAACTATATGAAAACCATCTCCCAATTTTTGAGAAATTTGGAATCGAAAGACAAATTAAGACCTCTTTTGGTAAAACAGTTTCAATGCAAAAAGGAGCATACTTAGTCATAGAACATACTGAAGCCCTACACGTCATTGATGTTAATAGCGGAAACCGATCCAATCGTTCTAAAAATCAAGAAGAGACTGCCATGGAAGTCAATTTAATAGCAGCATCTGAAATTGCAAGACAATTAAGACTCCGGGATATGGGTGGAATAATTGTGGTTGATTTTATAGATCTAAATACTAACAATAATCGTAAAAAATTATTTGATCATTTGATTAATGAAATGAGTGAGGACAGAACTAAACATAAAATTCTGCCTCCAAGTAGATTCGGCCTCATTCAAATTACACGTCAGCGTGTAAGGCCTGAAATGAGTATAAAAACTAAAGAGCCTACTCCATCAATTAATGATGAAGTCGAAGCTCCTATTGTACTAATTGACAAAATCAACACAGAGCTTAGTAAAATTGCTAAGAATAAAAGCAATGCAAAGGAAAAGATATTTTTACATGCTCATCCTTTTGTAACTGCATTCATTTTAAGTGGAAATCCATCTTTACGCTTAAAATGGTATTTTGAATACAAAAAGTGGATTAGAATTGTTCCACGCCACGCTTATCGATATTTGGAGTTTAGATTTTTAAATAAAGATCGAAAAAGACTTCGAAATTAATATAAAACCGCCTTTAGAGGCGGTTTTTTTTTGATTTAAACTAAGAAAAGAATTTTTATATTAGTAAGAATGGAAGCTAGAAAGTCAATAACGATTTCAGATGCGAAAAAAAATATTGAGCATTATTGTGCTTATCAAGAACGCTGTCATAAAGAAGTAATAAATAAATTAAAAGACCTAGGTATTATTCAAAATGCAATTGAGAAAATAGTTGCAGACTTAATACAAAATAATTATTTGAATGAAACACGTTTTGCTCAAAGTTTTGCTAGGGGAAAATTTAGGATAAAAAAATGGGGTAAAGTCAAAATCCGACGAGAACTGAATAAAAGAGAAATTTCAGAATACAACATAAAAATGGGAATGAAAGAAATATCAAACTCAGATTATGAAGAAACATTTAACAAGCTTTTAGATAAAAAGTTGTCGGAATTATCGCATTTATCTGAATCCGAGAAAAAAAGAAAGGTTTTAAACTATCTTTCGTATAGAGGTTGGGAAGTTGAGAAAATTTTTGAAGCATTAAGAAAAATATGAGTTTTAGTCAGTTAAAATTGTGACTTCATTATTTAAAACTTCAACCACACCAGAAATAATATTTAAATATGTAAAACCCTCTTTATATTCGAACTTTTTTTTGTTTAGTTCATCTAAATTAATTTTTCCTTGAATTTTTACTTTTCCCGCTGCTAATGTCGAAACTAATGGAGTGTGGTTATTTAAAATCTGAAAGTAACCAGAAGTTCCTGGGAGAGTGACACTTTCCACTTCACCCTTAAAAAGCAAAGCTTCGGGAGAAACAATTGAAAGATTCATACTATTTTTTTGATTCAGCTATCATTTTCTCTCCGGCCTCAATCGCTTCTTCAATTGTCCCTTTTAAATTAAAAGCTGCTTCAGGAATATGATCTAATTCTCCATCCATGATCATATTGAAACCTCTTATAGTATCTTTAATATCAACCAGAACACCTGGAATTCCTGTAAATTGTTCGGCTACATGAAATGGCTGGGATAAAAAACGCTGCACACGCCTTGCTCTTGACACAGCAAGTTTATCTTCCTCAGAAAGCTCATCCATTCCTAAAATAGCTATAATATCTTGTAGTTCTTTATAACGTTGCAATAATTCCTTAACTCGTTGAGCACAAGAATAATGCTCATCTCCTAAAATTTCTGGTGTTAAAATTCTGGAAGTCGAATCTAGTGGATCTACAGCTGGATAAATTCCAAGCTCAGAAATTTTTCTAGAGAGGACTGTAGTCGCATCTAAATGAGCAAAAGTAGTTGCTGGTGCTGGGTCAGTAAGGTCATCTGCAGGTACATAAACTGCTTGAACTGAAGTGATTGAGCCTTTTTTAGTAGATGTTATGCGCTCTTGCATCGCACCCATTTCGGTAGCTAGTGTTGGCTGGTATCCAACTGCAGAGGGCATTCGCCCCAAAAGTGCTGAAACCTCCGAACCAGCCTGGGTAAACCTAAATATGTTATCAACAAAGAAAAGTACATCTTTCCCTTGACCGTCTCCAGATCCATCACGAAAATATTCTGCTATAGTTAGGCCTGAAAGTGCTACTCTAGCTCTAGCTCCTGGAGGTTCGTTCATCTGCCCGAAAACAAATGTAGCTTTTGAGTCTTTGAGTGCTTTTTTATCTACTTTCTTTAAATCCCAGCCACCTTCTTCCATTGATTTCATAAAACCATCACCATACTTTATAATACCTGATTCTAACATTTCTCTAAGCAAATCGTTTCCTTCTCTAGTTCGCTCTCCTACCCCAGCAAAAACAGATAGACCGCCATGTCCTTTCGCAATATTATTAATCAATTCTTGTATCAAAACAGTCTTTCCTACCCCAGCACCACCAAATAGTCCAATTTTACCTCCTTTGGCATAGGGCTCGATAAGATCAATTACTTTTATCCCTGTAAAAAGGACTTCTGTTGATGTAGATAATTCTTCAAAAGCAGGAGCAGGTCTATGGATAGGAAGTCCTTTCTCTTTATTTTTTGGTAAGTTAGGCATACCATCAATAGCATCTCCAATAACATTAAAAAGACGCCCATTAATTTCTTCTCCAATTGGCATTTGTATTGGACTGTCTAGTGACGTTGCGTCCGCTCCACGGCTAAGTCCATCTGTTGAATCCATAGATATTGTCCTCACCGTTTCTTCACCAATATGTGATTGTACTTCCAAAACAAGTTTGGAACCATCTTCTTTTTTTATCTCTAGTGCATCATAAATTTTCGGCAGAGAATTGTTTTCTCCACTGAACTCAACATCTACAACAGGACCAATTATTTGAGATACTTTGCCAATGCTTTTAGCCATTATAAATTAATTGAAATTTTATTTTTTTTGATTCGTAAATATAAGGGAGTTACTGGTAATTTTGAGAAATAGCTCTTTTTTTTTTTTGACAAAAATTTTAACAAAAAAGGCAGCAATAATTGCTGCCTTTAAAGTTATTTAAACTCTAGATTTAGAAATCAAAAACCAATCTAAGATTTAATCTTCTACCAATAACTGGCATATTTGGAAATGCTCTGTACTGTTGATTAAATAAATTGGTCGATGAAAGATCTAACTTTACACTATCAGATAATCTGTATCCAATACTGGCATCCACTAGATTTTTTTCTTGTACAGTTCCTGCGTAAAACCCTTGATTGGAGTTGAATTCGTCATCGTGTTGGAATGCTAGAGAAAACTGAAATCCATTTCTATCAAGGTAATCCATCCCTAAACGGAATTTGAATCTTGGTGCATTAAGAAAATCTTGGAAAGGTAAATCGTCATCATTTTCCTCACCAGGGTTCCACTCATTTTGGCTTAACCAAGAAGCATTTCCCCAGAAAGTTAGTTTCTCAGTTGCGAAATATTCCATTGAAAGATCACTCCCCCAGTGTGAACGTGTTACATTATCGAAAATTCTGTATCCTGCGGAAATATGGGCTATACCGTCATTTTGAGGTACTCTTTGTGATTCAATAACACCTACTGCAGCAGTATTAATCAAAGATGTATAAGCCTGACCTCCTTGAACAAAAGCTCCACCAACTAGAGTAGCTACTTCAGCATTCGCCGCTGCAATCTGACCAGGTGCTGCTGCTGCAACAGCTGCTGAAACAGGTGCGACTGCTGGTGATCCTGGAAATAATGCTCCTGCTGGAGCACCAGTTGCCCATATTGCTTCGGGTATACCATTTGCTGTATATTGGGCTTCTACAGCAGCTTGTGTTAAAGCAGTTACAGCTTGAGTAATTGCTCCACTAATAACAGGATCAGCTGCAAAATCAGCTGCAACTTGAGCTCCTAGATCATTAGGTATGTTCTCAGCACCCGTAAGCCTAAATGTAGGACCAATTGCCGTAAATTGTGTTGATCCAGTCCTAGCAAAAGTATATACATCCAATCCTATTGCGAATTTATCTCCAAGTAAACCTTTGTATCCAACTTCCCAAGATGTGGTAGTTCCAAGTAATGCTGAAGGTGTGCCAACAGCTTGTGGCATTGGGGTTCCATTAAACGCATTATATCCCTGAATTGTCCCAGAAGTTCCAGCAGGTTGATACGTACTAAAAAAGTTTTGAACTAAAGGTAAAAGAGGGGCATAATTGGGATCAGCTCCAACTCCTTGATAAAGCAATGGGAGTACTTGGCCTGCTACTGCTCCATAAGGAACGGCAAGTGGCCAATCAGTTGTATTTGCAGGAAGATAGACTTGTCCTCCTCCACCAACAACTTCGATAGGTGCATTTGGATCAAAATTTTGAGCCGATGTTTGTCCTGATAACCAAACGTCTAAAATTCCCGGTGCTTGTATTTGAACTGGAAAGTCAACATAAGTCTCTAGGGCACTTGGTCCAAAAACAGCTTCGTTGTAAGTTAATCTAAAACTATTTTTTGCATTTGGCTTGAATACAAGCGCTATCCTTGGTGCTATTTTCCCTTTATCGACAAAATTTAGTTTATCGTACCTTAGAGCATAAGTAAGGTCTAATTTGTCACTAAAACGTGAAGTCCCTTGTCCATAAACACCATAATTTATGTAATCATTACTTCCATCATTAATACCAAAAAGTGTATTTTCTGAATCTGCACCAATATCTCTATAATCAGCACCAAAAGTGAAATTTGAATCAAGGAAGTTTTCAGTATCAAAACTGTATTGCAATTGGACATCAAGGGCAGATCTTTTTGTTATAATTCTCTGCGCGGTCAAGTAAAGATAAAATGGTGCATTTTCACTTCCACCATCATTAGCTGTGTAAGATAGTTGTCCGAAAAATCCTCCAGATCTAATTCTTGCCTGACCCCAGTAATCGTTTCCAGCTGCATATCCAGGTCCTTGTGATTGATTTATCAATCCATTTCCTGAATTAATCCCACCTGAAATTACAGCATCAGTTTTATCATTTGGTCTAAATTCCAAATGAGCATTAGCCATAAATGTTTCATATTCATTCAAGTAAGCATTCCCGTCTCCATCTGGGTCAATATCTGATCTTGAGAGTACTTGGTTTGAAGCGGCTGCAGGGTCAATTCGATTATTTCTTACAGTTGGTTGAAAAATCCCATTGGCAGTAGCCGCGTTTATAGCCCCTAAAAACTGTGCATCCTCCACAGGATCTAAACTGAATTCATCACCTTTTTTGTATTGAGCATTAATTTTAAACCCAAAGGTTTTCTTATCATTTGCATAAGCATGTCTGATTGCACCTTGTAGAGTACTTAAGTTTCCTCCTATAAGCTCGACTGATGTCCCTGGTTTATCAATAGCTTTTTTAGAGAAAAAATGAACTACACCTGATTCAACACCAGGGCCGTATAAGGCAGACGCAGCACCTCGGACAATTTCAATTCTCTCTATATCCAAATTAGACAATCCTGATTGAAAAGCGAAAAAAGATCCTGATGCTGGTGATTGTAGAAATCGATAGTCGAGTATTGGAAAAACACTTGTCCCAAAAACACCAGAGCCAGCTCTCATTTCAAAATTTATTGAATTAGCAGATTGCTGTTGGAATTGCAACCCAGGTATATTAATTAAATTTCTCACAGGATCATTAACATTAGCTGTATTTTCAATGTCCTGAGTAGAAATTATTGAAACAGAAGCAGGTGCATCCAAAATCTTTTCTGATCTCCTCGATGCTGATATAACAACTTCATTAAGATTCTGACCAAAATCTAAAGAAATAACAATATCTTGGTCTAAACTAGTAACTTCAAAACTTTTAGAGCTATAACCTACATAACTTGCCTCTATTGTTAAAGGAAGTTCAGCGGAAGTATTCAATGTAAAATTACCATCGAAATCAGCCACTGCTCCAGTATTTGATCCTAAAACAATGACATTAGCTCCAGGAATAGCTTCTTGATTCTCAGAATCAACTATTTTACCTGAAATTGTATTTTGTGCAAGAGTAAGTTGGATGGTTAAAAAAAATAGGGCGAAAAATACCCTTTTAAATATATTCTTTGTTTTCATATTATTTTATTTTCATTTGTTTTGAATAACTGAGCAAGCTAAAGGGAATTCAAATTATATTTAAGGCTTCGTCTTGTCTATTATTCAATGCCAAGTTAATATTTTTTTGTCTATATAAGTGAATTTTATTCAAAGACTTAACTTACAGGTTATTTATTTTAAAATTTAATTTACATTCTTAGAAAAAAAATTGCTACGTTTACTTATTACATTATATGTAAAAACAAGTAAGCTTATTGTATTTTGAAAAACATCTTTTATTTTTCACTTAAGTATTTCTTGAGGTACTACAATCAAATTTTTTTTAGAGATATAAAGGAATATGGATATCAAAATATTCCTAAAGATGGAGGAGTATTATTTTCACCAAATCATCAAGGTGCATTTTTAGATCCCCTTCTTATAGGTTCTATGACACCAAAAAAAATAACATCTTTAACTAGGAGTGATGTATTTGGTGGACCACTTCAATGGTTTTTAGATGCACTACAAATGCTCCCTGTGTATAGAATAAGGAATGGCTACAGTAATTTAAAAAAAAATGATATTACTTTCAAAAAATGCTTTGAATTGTTGGGAGAAGGTAAATTTTTAATGATGTTTTCAGAAGGTGGTCATCATGACGAATATTATTTAAAAAAACTTTCAAAAGGAAGTAGTAGACTAGCGTATCAAGCTCAAAATTATAATAATGATAAAAAGATCTATATTCTTCCAGTGGGTATTAATTATGGGCACCACAAACAAACTTGCTCTACTCTTCATCTTGTATACGGAAAGCCAATATTAGTGTCAGATTTTATAGATCCCAAACTAAATGAAGCTGAAAATATAAATTTAATCAGAGAAGAACTACAGATAAGAATGCAGGAATGTCTTTGGCTCCCATTTGAAACAGAAAAATATCATACACAAAAGGAATGCATAAATCGCATAACAACAAAAATGAGTTTTGATGATTTAAGAAAAGCCCTCCGAGATTCTTCAAGTGATTTGCCTAAAAGAAGAAATACTACTAAAATAGAATCCATCCTAACTTCAGTTTTAAGTATTCCAAACATAATTCCATTATGGATTACGAGAAAGATAATAAATCGATTTGATGACAAAGTTTTTGTTAGCTCAATGAAATATGCTTTGGGAGCATTTTTGTTTCCTATTTGGTGGTTATTTACTTCTATTTTTATAGCTTATTATTTTGGAAACCCAATGATGACGGTATATTTGATATTATGTATTGTTTCTATTCTAATAAGGCAAAGGATTTTACTATCATAAAATGTATTATCATAGTTATATACTATATTTAATTTGTTTTACTGGCTATTAACCTATTAAAAAAACTAATATTATTACTTATAATTATAATATATTTATTTTAGATAGTTATTTATTATAATTTACATTGATTTTTAAAAGATTCATACATTCGAATCATGATAGATGTTATTATTATAGGTGCAGGTCCAATTGGGCTTGCATGTGCAATTGAGGCAAAAAAAAGGGGGCTGAAATATATGGTTTTTGATAAGGGTGTCCTTGTAAATTCATTATATAATTATCCTTTAAATATGACTTTTTTTTCAACCTCAGACAAACTAGAAATTGGTGGTGTCCCCTTTATTTCGCATAACTCAAAGCCAACAAGGGCTGAAGCTTTAGAATATTACAGAAGGGTTACAACCCATTGGAAGCTTAAACTAAATCTATACGAATCTGTAGAAAATATTAAAAAAGATACGGATCAATTTAAAGTTAAAACTAACAATGGGACTTATAAATCAGATAGTATTGTTTTTGCTACAGGTTTTTATGACCGTCCATTTTTAATTGGAGTTCCTGGTGAAGAACTTTCTAAAGTTAAACATTATTATACTGAACCTCATCCTTACTTTGGAATGGATTTAGTAGTTGTTGGATCTGCAAACTCTGCAGTAGATGTAGCATTAGAAACTTACAGAAAGGGTGCTAAAAGTGTTACTATGATAATCCGTGAAAAAGAAATCGGAACTAATGTTAAGTATTGGGCCCGTCCCGATATACTCAATAGAATTAAAGAGGGAACAATCAAAGCCCATTTTAATGCTGAAATCACCTTAATTGAAAAAGATTTTATACATTTTAAGGACAATAAAAAAACTTATAAGATTGCTAATGATTTTGTTCTAGCTATGACAGGCTATGAACCAAACTTTGAGATGTTGGAGAGTGTCGGTGTTAGATTTCAAAAAGATGATTATAAAACACCAATATATAATGATAAAACCATGGAATCTAATTCAAAAGGGGTCTATTTAGCAGGAGTGGTCTGTGGTGGCTATAAAACAAATAAATGGTTCATAGAAAACTCAAGGATACATGCTTCAATAATAATGAATTCAGTAGCCCTAAAAGAAAAATAAAACTTATCTATCTATACATATTTATCTATATTAGAAGCTATGTTGTTTCCTGTAGCAAGCATATTCATAGTCCTACTTTTGATAATATTAGGCATTTCAAAGTTTAAACTTCATCCATCTTTAGTCTTATTTTTGGCTGCCCTAATCCTCGGATTCTTGCTTCAAATTCCAATTAAACAAAATGTTTTCATAATATTTAAAGGACTATTTGGGATAGTTAAAAATCTGGGACTATTAATTATTTTCGGAATCATAATAGGAGTTTTACTTGAAAAATCTGGAGGAACTCATTCGTTAGCTAGGGGTATTCTAAAATATCTAAAAAGGATTCCTCTGCCATATGCTATTAGTTTAATAGGATACCTAGTCTCTATTCCTGTTTTTTGTGACGCAGCTTTTGTGATTCTATCTAATCTTAACAAGACACTCTCGAAACAAGGTAAAATTCCTATAACAGGCTTAACAGTCGCATTATCAACAGGATTGTTTGCCCCTCATGTTTTGGTGCCTCCAACACCAGGACCACTTGCAGCGGCATTTAATCTTAAATTAGATAATCTTTTTTTACTTGTTGTTTTCGGATCTTTTTTTGCCTTTATACTAGTTTTGATTGGAGCTACTTATGCCAACTTTTTAATTAAAAAAAAAGGAGTAAATAGTAATAGTAATGATATAATTTTTACCAAAAACGAAACTAGAGATACTCCAAGTTTTGGTCAAGCTATATTACCGATCATAGCCCCTATTTTTCTACTTAGTTTTGGACCAATTTCAAATTTTACTTCAAATAATCAAGTTATAATTGAAATTGCTAACATGATATCACATCCTATTTTTGCTATGGGAATTGGAATGATTTTTTCATTTTATTTAATTAAAAAAAATCGAAAAAAAACGATTGTCTACAGTTTTAAAGAATCATTTAAAAAAGCTGTCCCAATACTATTGATTACAGGTATGGGAGGAGGTTTAGGTAAAGTAATTCAAACCATCCCCTTTCAAGATTATTTTACAAATCTTTCATTTAATAACTCATTTGGGCTTTTAATTCCATTTTTAATTGCTGCGTTCTTAAAAACTGCTCAAGGTTCGTCTACAGTTGCAATAATTACCTCATCATCTATTTGCTTGCCGTTACTTCCCCTTATCGGATTAGAGACTGAATTAGGTAAAGTCTGGATTATAATAGCTATAGGAGTGGGTTCCATGACCGTTTCTCATCTAAACGATTCTTATTTCTGGATTGTATCACAAATGAGCATGATAGATACTAAAACTGCACTTAAAACCCATACTTTGGGAACTTTTATTCAAGGTATGATAGGTTTTACAATTTTATTTGTTTGCTACACAGTTTGGCTTTATTTATAGTTTATTAATATGAAGAATAAATTAGCTCTAGCTTAGCTTTTTTATTAGTTGAGGTAGTGTCTGGATGAGAACCAACCAAGACTGTGCCCAGAGGATTAAGTGTCCCAGATAAAGGGTAATCAATATCAACACCTTCCATGCTTGTTTTAGCTTTGATAGGAAATGAATTTTCTATGTTTCCAGTTATAGTTAGCCCTAAGTCATAATTTAACGAATCATTTTTTATAATATTTGTTATGTGATTTGTCAAATTAAATTTGTAACGAAAGGGTTTCCCATCTTCACTTAGTTCTAAAATCCCACCAAAAGTTGTTTTGTTTGAGTTGGTTCCAAAATTTGATGTTGAGACATCACTAATGTAATCACTAATTGGTAATCCATTATTGTAATTATATAAATAGATTCTTTGTGCAGTAATTTCCTCTGTTATTGTTTCAGGATCAACATAAAAAATTAGGTTTGCCTGATTTACAAGTAATTTCTCTTCCCTTATATTGTTTAATATTTCGTTTACTTCGGGGTCTTCACGTGAGAAAAGTCTAATTTTTCCGTGTAGTCGGCTACTTTGAACAAATAATTTATCTGAAGGCTGATTATTTAGTGAAGTTTCTATTCTGTTTTGAATAGCTGAATCAAAAGCTGAATTTTTTAAAGAATTTATCCGAGTAATTCCCAAAGTTAATGTTAAGTCTCTTTCTCTTTTTTCAATTACATCATCCGACAAATCATCTAGCGTTCCTTGAGTGTTGTAATCGTCAAATTCATACTTAATCTTAATTGAAGCGTTCTGAATATCCAATAGCATATAAAGATTATCTGAAAAATTATCTCCTCGTATAATAATACCTCTCATTTTTTTCTGGTAAGTTGTATCATCAAACAAGAAGTTTGTCCCCTCAAGTTCTATCAAATTTTTTTGAAAAAAATTTTTGTTTAACGGAATCCTAAGACGAGGACTTAATCTAGTCTCAACTAATGTTGTTTCATCAATATCTTCGGTAGCTAGATCATCTTCGGTAAAATTTAACCTAACCTCGTCAAAGTTGAGTTTGATTTGTCCATTGAAAAGTGTTTCCCCTATAAAACCTTCGTCATAATAATCACGATTTGAAAAATATATTTGGGCAGATTCAAAATTATCATTTGAATCTAGATTATTTAAATAATAAGTTAACTCATGAACTTGCAAGTTAAATTCAGAATTACGATTTCCATAAATAGAATCGATTTCATATACTCTATTCTCACTATCATAATTTTGATTGTCATTGTCGTCATGGTCAAAAATACCATCGCCATCGCTATCTTCACTCAAAGGATTTAACCCTAGTTGAGACTCAACTATATCCGTTAAATTATCATTATCAGAATTACTTGCAGGATCATTAGGGTCTGCATCAAAAAGATCAATTACTCCATCGTTATCCGAATCATCGGTATTCGAAAAAAAAGGAATTTCTAAATAGACTTCTTTAATTGTTTCATTTTCAGGAATAATATTTACATCATTCTGATCTCCAGAATTCTCCAAAGATTGTTTTAGATTTCCAAAGAAAAGGTCCGAGCCAATTGATATTTGCGTAAAAATACTCGCTTTTACAACCCCAAAAACAGGATGATTGATTTGCCCTAGTTGTCCGAGTGGCTGAACATTTGATTGAACTTCATTAACACTTTGTTGATAGGTAAAAACAGGAATGTTTTTTTGTTTTGTTTCTAAGGTTAAATCTGAAAATATAGGTTCCCCTACAGGATGATAATCTTTATTACAAGCGCCAAATATTAGTATTAAATAAATTGAGAAAAAACATTCAAAATACCTCACAACAACAGGTTATATTTCTTGTGAGTAAAAATTAACCAATAATTTATCTTCTTGAGATTTAGGATACTCTAAAAATGGTTTTTTACTGTTTTTTAAGTCATTTAAAATATCTGCAGTTAAATTTTCTGAGGCTGCTATTATTCCATCAGAATAAGTTGAAGCTAAATTAGTAAGCCCGCTATAATCAGCTTTTTTAAGCTGACCTATATGTTCTGCATCAATTTTATCAAATGCAACTTTATCATAAATTTTCTTAGAAACAACTCCTTTAAAATCAGGTTCGTAGACTGAATATACTATCTTACTTTCTAGAAACAGTGGCTCATCTGCATAATATGATTTTAAATAAAGTGGGAATAGGGAGGTGAACCAACCGTGAAGATGAATTATGTCCGGTGACCAGTTTAACTTCTTAACTGTCTCTATAACTCCCTTTGTAAAAAAAATCATACGTTCGTCATTGTCCTTAAATATTTTCCCTGCAGAATCGTGAAGTATGGCTCTTCGTTTAAAGTACTCCTCATTATCAATAAAATAAACCTGCATCCTTTCTTTGGGTATTGAAGCAACCTTTATAATCAGCGGCATATCCATATCATTAATTACAAGATTCATCCCGGAAAGTCTTATTACTTCATGCAATTGATGTCTTCTTTCATTTATCAATCCATACCGTGGCATAAAAATTCGTGTTTGCCCACCATTTTCATTTACTGTTTTAGGGATCTGAAATGATTTAATTGCTTGTTCTGTTTGAGGCAAATAAGGAACGACCTCAGAGGATATAATTAGTACTCTCTTATCTTTCATATTTTATTTTCCTAAGGAAAAAGTCTCGCAAAAATACAAAATTAATAGACATATTATTAAAAACTACCTACTTTAGCAGAGTTAATAAATTGCTAAATGTTGGTATTTAAAGACTTAGAAAAACTTAAAAAACATTTAAATTCTAAGTCTTTTAAAATTGGCCTTGTCCCTACTATGGGTGGATTGCATCAGGGTCACTTATCACTAATTAAAAAAGCTTGTTTAGATAATGAGAAAGTAGTTGTAAGCATATATATAAATCCTACTCAATTTAATGATGAAGATGATTTAAAAAACTACCCCTTTGATTTGGAAAAAGATAAAACTTTTTTATCATCATTATCAAAAAATGTAGTTATTTATAACCCAGATAACGATGAAATGTATCCGTCTGGAATAAAGAGAAACTCATATAACTTTGGCTCAATTTCTCATCACATGGAAGGAAAATTTCGCCCAGGACATTTTGATGGTGTAGCGACTGTCATAGAAAAACTTATCAAGGATATAAAACCACATAATGCTTATTTTGGTGAAAAAGATTATCAGCAAATACAAATAATAAAAGCTCTTAATAAATCTCTTAAACTCGGTGTAAAGATAATATCTTGTTCAACTGAAAGAGAAAAAGATGGCCTAGCAATAAGTACAAGAAACAAGTTTTTAAATCCAAGACAGAGATCTGCTGCACAGAAAATTTATTTTGCATTAACAGAATTAAAAAATGCAAAAAAAAAATTTCTCGATATGAAACGTTTCTTTATTAATACTGTAGAACATAGCAAAGATTTAAAAGTTGAATACTTTTGTATTGCATCTATAGATGATTTAATACCGGTAGAAAAATTTGAAAAATTTCAAAAATACCGAATTTTTGTTGCTGTATGTGCAGGTAATATAAGACTGATTGACAACGAAGAAATAAAAATATTTAATTAAATTTCATTTAATATTGTTGGTTTGTATATAAAGTTGTGGGTTAATAATCTATTGAAAAACAAATCATAAAAAAGGTGAGAAAACGTTATAGTTATTTAAAAATATTTTTCCCTCCCCTTTTAGGAATATTTTTTATTTATTTATCAATAAATATAACATCTGTTGAAGAAAGAAAACTGATTATTAGCTATATAAAAAATGCTGAGCTCAAGTATATTATTATTTCAATAATATTTGGAATATTAAGTCATCTCTCAAGGGCTTTTCGCTGGAAATATCTTTTACTACCACTAGGATATAACCCTAAATTTATAAATTCTGTCCTAGCTGTATTAATTTCCTACATTGCAAATCTTGGAATTCCTAGATCAGGTGAAATTTTAAGAGCTACTACCCTAAGTAGTTATGAAAAGATTCCTTTTGAAAAATTATTTGGAACTATAATTGCTGAAAGGATTGTTGACCTATTAATACTTTTAAGTCTAATTTTTTTGTCATTTAGTTTACAATTCGAATTAGTCTGGGAGGTTCTTAATAAAAGACCCATGTTTTTAAGAACTCTTTCTATCGGGGCTCCTATCTTATTTTTTATTTTTTTAGTCGTAAAATGGTTTTTGAAAAAAAGTAATTCAAAAATATCACTCAAAATAAAAGCTATTTTGAAGGGCTTTATCGAAGGCATTATGTCAATTAAAAATATGCCCTTCAAGTTTAATTTTATTGTCCATACTGTATTTATCTGGTTGATGTATTTTGGTATGTTCTTTATAATAAAATGGACCATTCCTGAGATGGAAAAATTAGACCTAGAGTATCTATTACTAACTTTTGTGATTGGTGGGCTAACCTTAACAGCAACAAATGGAGGTATTGGAATCTACCCTTTATCTGTTGCGATGACGCTTTCATTCTTTGGAATTTCTAATGAATCCGGATTAGCATTTGGTTGGATAGTATGGACATCTCAAACATTGATGATTCTATTTTTTGGAAGTCTTTCTTTTTTTATTCTACCTTTAGTAAACAAGAGAAATTAATCTTAACGTATAACTAATTGTGAAAATTAAAAAAGGGTTTTTTTGTAAAAATTGCGGGGCGGAGCATAACCAGTGGCAGGGTCAATGTAAGATTTGTAAAGAGTGGAACACCGTTACTGAAGAGGTTATACATAAAAATATTTCCAAAGATTGGAAAACAGATAATTTAACAAAGGCTATAAAACCAATTAGAATGGATAAAATTGGTCTTAAAGAAACTTCTAGATTCAAAACTGGTGATGATGAATTTGATCGGGTTCTAGGTGGCGGGGTAGTCCCAGGAGGAGTTGTACTTTTAGGTGGAGAGCCAGGTATTGGTAAGTCGACCTTACTGCTCCAAATAGCACTCCAAATTAACAATAAAGTACTCTATATTTCAGGAGAAGAAAGCCAACAACAGATTAAATCTAGAGCAAAAAGAATGGGACTTAATGAGGAATCTTGTTATGTTCTATGTGAAACCAATATTCAATTAATTTTTTTACAAATTCAAAGTCTTACCCCTGATATAATAATTGTAGACTCTATACAAACCCTTCATGACACTGATGTTGACAATACCGCGGGGAGTATTACACAAATAAGATCAGTAGCAAGTGAACTCATCAGTTTTGCAAAAAGTACAAATATTCCAGTCATTTTAATTGGACATATTACAAAAGATGGTACAATAGCTGGTCCAAAAATACTTGAACACATGGTTGACACTGTTATTCAGTTTGAAGGGGATCAAAATCATGTTTACAGAATTTTAAGAGTTCAAAAAAATCGTTTTGGAGCTACCTCTGAAATAGGAATTTATGAAATGATACAAAAAGGATTACGACAAGTAAAAAATCCCTCAGAAGTATTAATTTCTGAAAAAGAGAAAACTTTAAGTGGACATGCAATTGCAGCTACTATTGAAGGTATTCGGCCTTTAATGATTGAGGTGCAAGCATTAGTAAGTACAGCCGTTTATGGCACACCTCAAAGAAGTTGTACTGGATTCAATTCAAAGCGTTTAAATATGTTACTAGCTGTCTTAGAAAAAAGAGCAGGATTTAACTTAGTTAGTAAAGATGTATTTATAAATATTACTGGCGGTATAAATGTGGTTGATCCTGCATTGGATCTAGCTGTTATAGCAGCAATTTTATCAAGCTGTCATGATATTCCCATATCGCAAAAACTATGTTTTGCTTCAGAAATTGGGCTTTCAGGAGAACTACGCCCAATTTCAAAAACTAACCAGCGAATTCAAGAAGCAGAAAAACTCGGATTTGAAGGAATTTTCATTTCATCATATACTAAATTTAGTGGTCAACAAAACATAATTAAGTTACATCAATTGTCAAAAGTTGAGAGCTTAGTTAATTTTCTTTTCTAATCCAGATTTTTAGAAAAAAGAGTATATCTTCGAGAGACATAACAAAAGCTAAATGAAAGAAATCATTTCACAATTTATTTCAGAAGTAAACGCTAGAAATCAGAATGAACCCGAGTTTATGCAAGCTGTAACTGAGGTTGCTGAAAATGTTATACCCTACATCGTTCAAAATGATATTTATTACGGACAAAATATTTTACTAAGGATTGCTGAACCTGAGCGAATAATTTCGTTTCGTGTTGCATGGATTGATGATAAAGAAGAAATTCAAGTGAACAGAGGTTATAGAATCGAAATGAATTCCGCTATTGGTCCTTACAAAGGTGGATTACGATTCCATCCAAGTGTTAACCTAAGTGTTTTAAAATTCTTAGCATTTGAACAGACTTTTAAAAATAGTTTGACTACTCTACCCATGGGAGGGGGAAAAGGAGGTTCTGACTTTGATCCAAAAGGAAAATCTGATACAGAGATAATGCGCTTCTGTCAAAGCTTTATGACCGAATTATTTCGTCATATTGGTCCAAATAGAGATATACCTGCAGGAGATATTGGTGTTGGGAGTCGAGAAATAGGCTATATGTTTGGTCAATATAAACGGTTGAAAAACGAATTCACTGGAGTTTTAACAGGTAAAGGTGTAAGTTGGGGTGGGTCTCTTATAAGACCTGAGGCTACTGGTTATGGCGTTGCATATTTTACTCAAGAGATGTTAGAAAATAAGAATGACAGCTTAAAGAATAAAAAAGTTGTCATTTCAGGCTCTGGAAATGTTGCTCAGTACGCTGCAGAAAAATGTTTACAACTTGGTGCAAAAATTTACACTATGTCCGATTCGTCTGGGTATATTTTTGATCCCGAAGGTATTAATTCGGATAAACTTGCATTTATTATGGATCTTAAAAATGTTAAACGAGGTAGGATTATTGAATATATTAATGAATTCCCTAATGCTAAATTTTTTGAAGGCAAAAAACCTTGGGATGTTCCTTGTCAAATTGCTTTACCTTGTGCTACACAAAATGAACTAGGAGAATTTGACGCACAAAATCTTATTAAGAATGGGTGTATTTGTGTGGGAGAAGGCGCAAATATGCCATGCTCTCCAAAGGCAATAGAAATTTTCCTGAAAAATAAAATTTTATTTGCACCTGGAAAGGCATCAAATGCAGGCGGGGTAGCAGTCTCAGGTCTAGAAATGGCTCAAAATTCTCTTCGCTACAGTTGGTCCAGAGAGGAAGTTGACAAACGCCTGCAGGCAATTATGAAAGACATACATCAATCGTGTCTTTCGTTTGGAAATGAAAAAGGATTCATTAATTATGTAAAAGGAGCCAATATTGCAGGGTTTGTAAAAGTTGCTGATGCGATGCTAGCTCAAGGAGTTGTTTGACAAATGTCTAGCAAAACAAAAAAAACTATTCATGCTGTTAATTTAGGAATTATCAAGTATGGAGATACAAGCTTAATTGCCAATTGCTATACTCTAGAATTCGGTTTACAGTCATACATGCTTAAAGGAATTTTGTCTAGAGGTAAAAAAAAAAACCATCGATCCCTTTTTGAACCTTTAACCCTTTTGGAACTTGTGGCTTCTCAAAACAAACAGAACAAAATTGGATATATGGATGAAGCAAAATTAGCATATGTTTTTACTTCAATCCCTTATAATTTGAGTAAAAAAGCTTTGGTTTTATTTCTTGCAGAGATTATTTATCAGGTTGCTCGCGAGGAACAAGGGCCTAATAAATTACTTTTTGACTATATCAAAAAAAAACTCATTTGGCTTGATACAAACCATTCACTGAGTTTGTTTCATCTTAAAATAATGCTAGACATAACAAAATACATCGGTTTCTACCCAAATATTTCGAATTCAAACAAACCATATTTTGACCTTGAAACTGGATGTTTTACATCTATAAAGCCAGGAAAAAATTTTATTGAAAATCCGTTAAAAGAATATTTCATTCAGCTTTTGGGTATAGATTTTGATATGATAGATAAAATTAGAATTTTGAAAAAAGATAAAATTAAACTTCTAAATCATGTTTTAACCTATTTCGAACTACATTTACAACAGTTTAAGCCACCAAAATCCCTTGAAATACTAAATGAAATCTTTAAGGTGCCTTAGTTCATTTTGTTTTGCCTTACTTTCCTTTTGGATAGTTGGACAAGAAATTACTATTGTGGATAAGTTCACAAATGAAGCTCTGGAGGGAGTTGCTATTTATAATAAAAATAAGACATTAGGAACAATTAGTAATTCTGATGGGGTCGCTGACCTTTCTATTTTTCCAGAAGGTGAGACGGTTTACATTCAATTTTATGGCTTTAAAATTGAAAGTATAAAAATAAGCTTGAAAGAATTATCACAAAATTTTCGTTTTCCAATTCAAGCAGAAAACGAGACTTTAGATGAAGTCATACTTTCGGTCGCAAGAAATGCTACAAAACGTTCAAAAATAGCAGAAAAAGTAAATATTATTTCAATTAAGGATATTTCCAATCAGCGTCCTACATCAGGAGCAGAATTAGTAGGCCTTAGTCCAGGAATTAGGATCCAAAAGTCACAAGGAGGAGGTGGAAGTCCAGTCATTAGAGGATTTGAAGCAAATCGTTTACTTTTGGTTGTTGATGGGGTTAGACTTAACAATGCAATCTTTAGAAGTGGTCATCTACAAAATTCTTTAACTATTCACCCCAATATGATAGAGCGTGTAGAGGTTATATATGGTTCTTCATCAGTTGGATATGGTTCAGATGCTTTAGGTGGAGTTGTACACTACTACACAAAAAATCCATTGATTAACAATGAAAAAAAAATAAGAACTCAGCTTTCTAGTGATTTTTCTACGGCAAATAATTCGTATATTAATTCCATATCCACTGAATTAAGTTTTAAAAAATGGGCAAGCTTAACAAGTCTCAGTTATTCTGATTTCGGAGACATTCGAATGGGTAGAAACAGAATCCATGGATTTGAAAATTGGGGACTAAACTTTTTGTATTCATTGAATAATAGAAATACTTATACAGCTGATCCTGTCATAAATTTAAATCCTTCAATTCAAAAAAATACCGATTATAATCAAATTGATTTACTTCAAAAGTTTTTATTCAAACTCAATGCTGAAAATCAACTAGTTGTTAATTTTCAATATTCAAATTCCTCAGATATTCCTAGATATGATAAATTAGTTGAAAACCGAAACGGATTTTTACGTTATGCAGAATGGTATTATGGTCCCCAAAAAAGATTACTTTTTTCTCCTCAATTAAAAATATTCCCAAGAAAAAAACTATTAAATTCAGGAAAGGTTACAATTGCAATTCAAAATTTTGAAGAATCTAGGATCTCCCGAACCTTTAATAGTTTGACTCGTATAACTAAAAATGAAAAAGTAAATTCTTTAAGTGTTAATGGAGATTTTGAATTTAAGATAGATAAAAAACATGCTTTTGCATATGGATTTGAAGGCGTTTATAATGATGTAAATTCATTTGCCTCAAAAAAAGATCTAATTATTGAAGAAAATGTTATAACAGGTTTTACTCCAGATCTTCCATTTCCCACACGTTATCCTAGTAAGGGTAGTTCTTATAGAAGTTATGCTGTGTATATGAATTGGGTCTGGGATCTTAATACTCAATTGACTTTAAATGCAGGACTTAGATTAACCGATACTTCTTTACAAGGAGAGTGGAAAGAGTATTATAATATAAATGCATTATTATCCTCGGTAAAATTAAATTCTGAGGCATTAACAGAAACTTTGTCTCTTATTTACAGACCAAGTATAAAAACAAAATGGAAAGCAATAATTTCAAATGGTTTTAGAAATCCTAATATTGACGATGTTGGAAAAATCAGAGAAAACAGGGGCTATCTAATTGTTCCAAATCCTATGCTTTTACCTGAATATGCCTATAATTTTGAATTGGGACTTACTAAATACTTAAATAAAGAAAAGAATTATATCTCAATTCAAGGTTTTACCACACTAATCTCTAGACATATTGGGCGAAATAATTATCCTATTTTTTCTGATCAAACAACAAGCAGCAACAATACTATTTTATACAACGGTGAAGAGTTAATCACCTTAGCGAATAATAATTTAGGTAATCGATATATGTTAGGAACATCATTAGATGGTAATATATTTTTTACAGATAAAATTTCATTAAAAGGAGACTTTAATATTATTAATGCATTAAAGAATGATCAATACGGTCCTCTCCCATCGATTTCTCCAGTTTTTATTAATTTATTTATCAACTATGAGAAAAAGAAATGGTTTGCAAGTTTAAGATACCAATACAGCGGAAGTAAAAACCCAGAAGAATACAGTCTAGGTGGTGAAGACGGTTTAGAAGAAACACCTATTATATCTGAGTCTCAAGGAATTTATGCAGGTACACCTGCATGGTCTGAACTGTCTTTTTTAACTCAATTTAGCTTGAATGAAAATGGAAAAATAACAATTGGGCTGGAAAATATATTCGATGTCCATTATAGAAGTTTTGCATCAGGTGTATCTGCACCAGGTAGAAATTTAAGATTAGGTTTAAATCTAAAATTCTAAACTACTTATAACAAAAAAAGCCCTTGGTATGGGGACATATTTTCGAGTTAAATTAATTAATTTCGCAAATTGTTATATTATTACATTTACTTTTCTTTCTTAGGGTTTTGAAAAGCAACTAAAATATTTCATAGGTGAAATTCAATGAGTACGATAAACTAGATTTACCCAAAATAGCCAAGGAAATACTTGCAGACTGGAAGGTTAATAAAACCTTTTTAAAAAGTATAAAAAGCAAGGAGGGTAAACCAGAATTTATATTTTATGAAGGCCCCCCATCTGCAAATGGTCTACCTGGTATTCACCACGTCATGGCCCGTACAATTAAGGATATTTTTTGTCGCTTTAAAACCCAAAAGGGATTTAAAGTAGATAGAAAAGCAGGATGGGATACACACGGACTTCCAGTTGAACTTGGAGTAGAAAAAGAATTAGGCATCACAAAAGAATCAATTGGAAAAACTATTTCAGTTGAAGATTACAACCTAGCGTGCAAAAAAGCAGTAATGAAATATACAGATATTTGGAATAAGCTTACAGAAAGAATAGGTTATTGGGTCGATATGGGAGAACCCTACATTACCTATAAATCCAAATATATGGAAAGTGTTTGGTGGTTAATTAAACAAATTCATGAAAAAGGGTTTCTTTATAAAGGTTATTCTATTCAGCCATTTTCTCCGATGGCCGGTACAGGTTTGAGTTCACACGAACTAAATCAACCTGGAACTTATCAAGAAACTACAGATACAACCATTACTGCGCAGTTTAAGACTATTCCAGAAAGCCTTCCTGAAGAAATAAAAGATGAAATAGCCCTTTATATTCTTGCTTGGACTACTACTCCATGGACATTACCCTCAAATACAGCTCTTACAATCGGTAAGAAAATAGATTATTTGATTATTCGCACTTTTAACCAATATACATTCAAGCCCATACGAGTTCTTATTGCTAAAGATCTTATAAAAAAACAATTTGGCGAAAAGTTTATTGAATCTCCAAGTGTAGACAACTACAAACCTAGTGATAAAAAAATACCATATAAAATAGAAAGCGAACATAAGGGCTCTGAGCTCCTAGGAATTAGATATGAAAAAATTTGGTCAGAATCCCCAGTACCAATTGAGAATTCCGAAAATGCATATCGTATAATTTCAGGAGATTTTGTAACAACTGACGAGGGAACAGGAATTGTACATACTGCCCCTACTTTTGGTGCAGACGACGCCAAAGCAGCAAAGGAAGCAAATCCAGAAGTACCTCCCCTTTTAGTCTTAGATGAAAATGATAATAAAGTTCCTTTAGTAGATATGCAAGGAAGATTTAGAAATGAAGTTGGGCATCTAGGGAATCGCTTCGTTAAAAACGAATACTATCCAGATGGCACAGCACCTGAACGTTCTGTAGATGTTGAAATTGCAATACAACTAAAAAAAGAAAATAAAGCCTTTAAAGTAGAAAAATATGTTCACCCTTATCCAAATTGTTGGAGAACTGACAAACCTATCCTATATTATCCTCTTGACTCTTGGTTCATCAAAATAAGTGAAGTGAGAGAAAATATGACCACTCTAAACAACGAGATAAACTGGAAGCCAAAGGCTACAGGTGAAGGGAGATTTGGAAATTGGCTCAGCAATGCAAATGATTGGAATCTGTCTCGATCCAGATTTTGGGGTATTCCATTGCCCATTTGGAGAAGTTCGGACGGAAAAGAAACAAAAGTAATTGGGTCACTAAAAGAATTATGTGAGGCTATTGAAATCTCTATAAAAATTGGTATTATGAAAGAAAATCCTTTCAAAGATTTTATAGTTGGAGATTATTCAGATAATAACTATGAAAAAATTGACCTTCACAAAAACATAGTTGATAAGATTATCCTGTCTAGCAGTAAAGGTGAACCCATGTTTAGAGAGTTAGACCTAATTGATGTATGGTTTGACTCTGGTGCAATGCCCTATGCACAGTGGCATTATCCTTTTGAAAATAAAGAATTAATAGATAATGAGATACATTTTCCTGCTGACTATATTGCTGAGGGTGTTGACCAAACAAGAGGATGGTTTTATACACTCCATGCTATAGCTACTTTAGTTTTTAATAAAAAGGCTTTTAAAAATGTTGTTTCAAATGGTCTTGTACTTGACAAAAAGGGTCAAAAAATGTCAAAGAGATTAAATAATGCTATTGATCCTTTTGAAACATTAGATAAATTTGGTCCCGATGCAACTCGTTGGTATATGATTTCAAACGCAAATCCATGGGATAATTTAAAATTTGATATTGAAGGAATTGCTGAAGTTCAGCGCAAGTTTTTCGGGACTTTATATAACACTTATTCTTTTTTTAGCCTTTACGCTAATATTGACCAATTTGGTTTTAAAAATGAAGGTCTTATTCCTAATACTGAGAGAACCGAACTCGACCAATGGATTTTATCAGAATTAAATAGTCTAGTTAAAGTTGTTGATGATGCTTACCAGGATTATGAAGCGACAATTGCCTGCAGAGCAATTTCTGATTTTGTACAGGAAAAATTAAGTAATTGGTATGTTCGCCTTAGCAGAAGGAGATTTTGGAAAGGCAATTATGGGCCAGATAAAATTGCTGCATACCAAACTCTTTACGAATGTTTATTAATAATATCTCAGCTAGGTGCACCAGTTGCTCCATTTTTTATGGATCGATTATACCAAGACCTAATAAGAAATAAAAAAACCTCAGTGCACTTATCTGAATTTCCAAAACCAAATCCCCACTTTATAAATTCTGAATTAGAATCACAAACTAACATTGCTAGAGAAATCACATCTTTAGCACTTTCTTTAAGGAAAAAACAACAAATCAAAGTACGTCAGCCTCTACAGAAAATGATGATCCCTGTAAAAAATGAATTACAAAAAAAACGTATTGAAAATACAATTGAACAATTAAAAAGTGAGATCAACATAAAAGAAGTTGAGCTGCTAGATGATGCCAATGATTTATTAGTGAAAGATGTCCGCCCAAATTTTAAAATTATTGGCCCTAAATATGGCAAAGAAATGAAATCAGTTGTAGATGTTATAAAAAATCTAAACTCTCAACAAATAAATCTTCTAGAAGAAAAAAAAGAATTAAATATTTTAGTAAATAAAAAAAATGTTATTTTAGATATAAACGATGTTGATGTTATTTACAAAGACATCGAAGGGTGGGAAGTAGCTAAAAACTCAGACACGACAATAGCCCTAGATGTGACCATAACCCAAAAACTAAAAAATGAAGGTGTAGCAAGAGAACTAGTTAATAGAATTCAAAATTACAGAAAGGATAGTGGGCTAGAGGTCACTGACAGAATTGATATTATTCTGAAAAGTGAATTTGAACTAGAAAAAGCTATAAGAGAAAATAAAAATTATATTTTAAATGAAACATTAGCTAATACTCTTAAATTTGAATCATATATTTTTGATGGAACACCTATAGAATTTGATAATTTTAAAACTGAAATTCTTATTAAAAAGGTAAACTCATGAGCAAGAAAACAAGATTTACAGACAGTGAACTTAAGGAATTTAGAAGCCTAATTGAAGAAAAGATTGAAAAAGCAAAAGAAGACCTAGATCTTTTGAAAAGCTCCTACATGAATGACGGTAATAACGGCACTGAGGATACTGCACCAACTTTTAAAGCTTTTGAAGAAGGGTCCGAAACAATGTCAAAAGAAGCAAACACTCAACTTGCTCTTCGCCAAGAAAAGTTTATCCGCGACCTTAAAAATGCCCTAATTCGTATTGAAAACAAGACTTATGGTATTTGTCGCGTAACTGGTAATTTAATTAATAAAAAACGCTTGTTTTTAGTTCCACACGCTACGTTAAGTATAGAGGCTAAAAATATGCAGAAATAAGTGCAAGATAGGCCCTGAATACAAACAAAACATATTTCGATAAATCATGGGCAGCAGGAATCATAATTTTAATTCTGCTACTTGATCAAATTACAAAAATATATATCAAATTAAACTTCCCTTTATCCGGATATGGTATTTCACCGATTTTAGATTGGGAATACTTTAAAATTATTTTTGTAGAAAATAAAGGGATGGCTATGGGTACTAAAATCAATGATTTTATTCCATTTATTAATGAAAATACTGGAAAGTTGATTTTAACCATTTTCCGAATTGCTGCAATATTTGGCTTAGGTTATTGGTTATTGGATTCCATAAGAAAACAAAGTGGAGTTTTACTTTGTTGGGCCTTATCATTAATATTCGCTGGTGCTTTGGGTAATATTATCGATTCAATTTTCTATGGTGTCTTGTTCTCTGATAGTAACGGTCAAATTGCACAGTTTTTCCCTGAAAAAGGATATGCTCCTCTTTTTTATGGCCATGTTGTTGACATGTTACAATTTCCGTTAGTCGAATGGACGTGGCCTTCATGGTTACCTTATATTGGCGGTAAGGACTATTTATTTTTCCAATACATTTTTAATATTGCGGACACTGCAATAAGCACAGGGGTTGGAATATTGATTTTTTTCAATAAAAAAATCTTTGCCTGAATTTATCAAGAAGTAAACTTTTTTATTCCTTCGGGATTAACACAAAAATCCATTCGAACATCTTTAGAACGTATGTCAACAATCTTGTCCACAGGGTCGAAAAAAGAAAGTCCGACCTTTATAGTATTTGTTTTACATAGAGATAAAAAATTATCATAAAATCCTTTCCCATAACCCAAACGATTTCCACTTTTATCCCAAGCTAACAATGGGAGAAAAATTACATCAATTTGCTCTGGAGAAATTTTTATTCCTTTTTCAGGTTCTGTTATTCCTAAAATATTAGTCTTAAGTTTTGTGATATCTGTCAATAAGATATGTTCCAATTCTGAACCTTTGATTCTAGGCAAAATTACCTGTTTATCCTTTCCTTGTAGTAAAGTTAAAATTAAAGTAGTATCTATTTCAGCCTTTGCTTTTATTGGGAGATATATATGATAATAATCTAAATGCCATATTGGTAGTTTTAAACAATTATTTGCAATTGCAAAACTCATATCCACATGTTTTTGACTAGAAAGGGCACGACGTTTTTTTAAAAAAGTTCTCCGAAGAGCTGATTTTGTTAAATTAGAATTCATGAAATAATATTTCTAATATATATATACCCAAAGAAAATCAATATTTTCGTTTTGTGAAATTAGATTCTATTGAAATCCAGCTTAAAACTTTACCTCAAGTTGCAGGGGTATATCAGTTTTTCGATTCTAAAGAAAATATTATATACGTAGGTAAGGCAAAAAACATAAAAAAACGAGTTGCATCTTACTTTAATAAAAATTTAGAAAATCATAAAACAAAAGTCCTAGTAAAAAAAATTAAAAGAATAGAAAACATTGTTGTAGAATCTGAAATGGACGCTTTGCTTTTAGAAAATAATTTGATTAAAAAATATAAACCTCGGTATAATATTCTTCTCAAGGATGATAAAACCTATCCTTGGATTTGCTTAGAGAAGACTCCCAAACCAAATATTTATATAACAAGAAACTTAAAAGATAAAAATGGTGAATATTTTGGCCCTTTTACCAGTGTAAAAAACTTAAAAATTCTTCTGCGGTTGATTAAAGAGATTCATCCATTTCTAAATCATGAATTGAATCACTTACTAAAAATTAACTCCGAAGAATCGTCCATTTTATTATTTAAAAAGCATGAAAATTCGATAAAAGAATTAATAAAAGGAAATTTTAATTTCTGTATAACTCATTTCAAAAAGGAAATGAAAATGATGTCCGAAAGTTTGAAATATGAAGAAGCACAACTAGTAAAAGAAAAAATTCTAAGTTTAAAGAAATTTCAAGCTAAATCAACAATAGTAAATCCTAAAATTACTAATGTAGATGTATTTTCTATTGTTTCAGATGAAAACTATGGATATGTTAATTTTTTGCAAGTATCATATGGTGCTATTGTAAGATCCTACACTCTTGAAATAAGAAAAAAACTACAGGAAAGTAATTCAACCCTACTACAGCTTGGAATTATTGAAATAAGACAAAAGTTTTCCTGTAATGCAAAAACTATATTACTTTCTGAAAAAGTTAGCTTAACAAAAGAATTAAATCTAATTGTACCTAAACAAGGAGATAAAAAAAGCTTAGTGGATTTATCACTCAGAAATGCCAAATATTTTAGGATTGAACGCTTTAAACAAATCAAAATGTTGGATCCTGAAAGTCATACCAAACGAATAATGAATCAAATGAAAATTGATTTGAGATTACCTGAGGAGCCCTTTCATATCGAATGCTTCGATAATTCAAATATTCAAGGGTCAAATCCTGTAGCTGCATGTGTTGTTTTTAAAAAGGGTAAGCCAAGTAAAAAAGAGTATCGTCACTATAATATAAAAACTGTAGAAGGGCCTGATGACTTTGCTTCTATGGAAGAAGTAATTTTGAGAAGATATAAACGCCTACTGAATGAAAAAGCTCCACTTCCGCAACTTATTGTTATTGATGGTGGTAAGGGACAACTTTCTTCAGCATTAAAAAGTCTTGATTTTTTAGGTTTGAGAGGTAAGATTTCAATTTTAGGAATTGCTAAGCGCCTAGAAGAAATATATTTCCCTGGTGATAAAATTCCACTTTATTTAGATAAAAAATCTGAAACACTAAAAATATTGCAGCGAGCAAGAGACGAAGCACATCGATTTGGAATTACATTTCATAGAAAAAAGCGCAGTAAAAATAGTATACACTCCAAATTAGATCAAATACCAGGTATAGGAGAAGCTTCACGTCTAAAACTTTTAAGAAATCTAAAAACATTCACCCGGATAAAATCGGCATCAGAAAACGAAATCATTGATATTTTAGGAAATAAAAAAGGGAAAAAAATATTTGAGACACTAAAAAAATATTAGGCATCAAATTTTTTTAAGTTGTTTTCAACCAAATCTCAAATTATTGATTTGTTATCTTTGAAAGATGATAAAAAATCTCGTTTTATATGTTTTTTTTAGTCTCCAAATTCTTTTGGGTCAAATAAATAATAGTGAATTATTAAAAACAAACCAATCATTCCAAGAAGGTGAATGGTTTCAGTTAAGACTTCACTATGGTCCATTCAATGCTAGCTATGCAACCCTATCTTTGGAACGAGACACAATTAATGAGCATCCTGTATATCATGCTAAAGGATTTGGAGAAACAACAGGTTTAGCACGCTGGTTTTTTAAAGTAGAAGATTATTATGAAAGTTATTTTGATGAAGAAACTGGACTACCATATAAGTTTATAAGAAATATTAATGAAGGAGGTTACACAAAGAATATACAAATTGATTTTAATCATCAAGAAAAAACTGCTGTTGTAAATAACAAAAAAATAGGAGAGGTTAGCGAGTTTGAAATAAAAAATGGAGTACAAGATTTAATATCATCTTTTTATTACTTAAGAAATTTTTACCCAAAAGATGAAATAAAAGTGAATGAAAGTTTTGACATAAACATGTTTTTTGATTTTGAAAATTATGTTTTTAGGTTGAAATATTTAGGTAAAGAAATTATTAATACAAAATTTGGGAAAATTAAATGTATGAAGTTCAGACCAATAGTTCAATCAGGAAGGGTTTTCGAGGAACAAGAAAGTGTTACCTTATGGGTTTCCGATGATAAGAATCGTATTCCTGTTCGTATTAAAGCCGATATTCTAGTTGGTTCAATTAAAGCTGATCTAGAAAACTTCAAAAACTTAAAACATCCGCTTAGAATCATTGTAAAATAGTTTAAAAAAAACGGGATAACTTTTCTTAATTCTTAAAAAAGAAACAAAATAAGTTATGAAATTTATGCAAAAGAATAAGATGTATCGTGTTTTAAAGCTTATTTTGTTTTTAGTTTTTTTTAGTTGTAAAAAAACACCACAAAATCAGAGTGATAAAATAAATATTACTTCTGAGGTAAAAGTACCTAACTTATTATATGGTATCGATTTGAACAAATACAACATTAAAACACAAAAAATCAAATGGGGTGATAGTTTTGGAAAAATTTTAGAAGATAATGGTATTGACTATCCGGAAGTCTACAAAATTCTTCAAGAAATTAAAGGAAAAGTAAATGTTAGAAAGCTTGCAACAGGCAAACCATACAGTTTATTTTTCTCAAATGATAGCACACTAACCCCTGAATATTTCGTTTACCACCCTGATCCAAAAGCTTACACTCTTGTTCATCTGAAAGATAGCTTATATGGAGATGTAATTAAAAAACCTATTAAAAAAATAGAATTTGAAGTATCAGGAATTATAGAAAGCTCATTATACGAAACAATGAAAAATATTGGGGTTAATGAAGAAATTACATATCATTTATCCGATATTTATGCGTGGACTATAGATTTTTTTCGCTTACAAAAAGGGGACAAATTTAAAGTGATTTATACTGAAAAGTTTGTAGACGACTCAATATCAATAGGAGTTGATCATGTAAAAGCTGCTTGTTTTGAACATAAAGGAAAAACTCTGTATGCTTTTGAATATGTTACAGATCCAAAAAAAGGAATAATCGACTATTTTGATGAAAATGCGAAAAGTTTAAGAAGAGCTTTTCTCAGAGGTCCACTTAAATTCAACAGAATTACATCGCGATACAACCTGCGAAGAAGAATATCCTATTATGGAAATAGGGTTAGACCTCACAAGGGAACTGATTTTGCCGCTTCAGTTGGTACTCCGATTTTAGCTACTGCAAATGGGACTGTTATAAAATCAAGATATTCAAGGGGAAATGGCAACTACGTCACAATAAAACATAACAATATCTACACAACACAATATTTGCATATGAAAAAAAGAAAAGCAAAAATTGGACAATTTGTCAAGCAGGGAGATATAATCGGTTGGGTTGGAATGACAGGAAATACATCGGGTCCCCATGTTTGTTATAGGTTTTGGAAAAATGGAAGGCAAGTAGACCCGTTTAAACAAAAACTACCAGATGCGAAGCCTATTTCAAATGACTTGATGGTAAAGTATTCTAAAGATATTATCCCCATTAAAAAAAAATTAGACTGTATAAAATTTAATGACAACTCTAAGAGTGAAATTGCAGAAAATAAATCTAAACCATATGCCAAAAATTCTTCCTGATAAGCCTTTATCTAAACTTGATTCCTATAAATTATTAAAAGCTTATCAAAAACAAATTTCAGCAGTAAGCATTAAAGAACATTTTAAGAAAGAACACGATCGGCTAAAATACACATGGTTGGATTGGGAGAATATGATCGTTGATGTTTCCAAAAATAGAATCGATAAAAAAGGATTTAATCTACTTATTAAATTAGCAAAAGAGGCCGGGCTTGAAAAAGCAATTGAAGCTCAATTTAAAGGAGAGAAAATAAACACTACCGAAAACAGAGCTGTTTTGCACACTTCCTTAAGAAATTTAGATAATAATCCAATTTTTTTAGATGATAAGGATATAATTCCCGAATTAAGAGCGATGCAACAAAAAATGTATGTTTTTTGTGAAAAAATAATTAATGGTCAGTGGAGAGGATACACAGGAAAAAAGATTACTCATGTTATTAATATTGGTATTGGGGGGTCTGATCTTGGTCCTAAAATGGTAGTTGAGGCTTTATCTAATTACAAAAATCATCTTGATATTCGTTTTATTTCAAATATTGAAGGAGATCATCACAAGGAGATATTGAAAGGAATAAATCCAGAGACAACCCTTTTTGTGATAGTTTCTAAAAGCTTCAGCACACAAGAAACAATAACTAATGCTAATAGTATCCGTAATTGGTTTTTAAAACAAGCTCCTCAAAGCGCTATTAAAAAAAACTTTGTTGCAGTATCAAGTAATGTTGAAAAAACAGTTTCTTTTGGAATTTCTTCTGACAATGTTTTCCCAATGAAAGATTGGGTTGGCGGTCGATTTTCTTTATGGAGTTCAGTTGGTTTAATTATTTGTTTGGCTATTGGCCCCAATCAATTCAAGGAACTTCTTGAAGGTGCTGGTAAAATGGATTATCATTTTAGAAATAGCCCCTTTGAAAAAAATATACCGGTAATTCTTGGTTTAATTAGTGTATGGTATAATAATTTTTGGGGTTCAGAAAGTCAAGCTATCATTCCATATACTCAATATCTCAGAAATTTACCCGCATACCTTCAACAGGCCTTTATGGAGAGTAATGGCAAAATAGTAGGCCGTGATGGAAATTTCGTAGATTATCAAACTGGATCCATCATTTGGGGTGCTTCGGGGACAAATGCTCAACACGCTTTTTTTCAACTAATTCATCAGGGAACTAAGCTTATACCAACTGACTTTATATGTTTTAGAAAATCACTTAATGGTAAT
Organism: uncultured Bacteroidota bacterium; assembly: GCA_902618245.1. Classification (GTDB taxonomy): domain Bacteria; phylum Bacteroidota; class Bacteroidia; order Flavobacteriales; family Flavobacteriaceae; genus MS024-2A. The sequence goes on from CACMZR010000002.1 coordinate 107,765, forward strand.
GAAGACCACCAAAACAAATTACTATCAAATTTTATTGCCCAAACAGAAGCACTTATGAATGGAAAAAACGAAACTGAAGTTCTAGAAGAACTTAATCGTTTGGATATAGATCCCTTAGAACAAAAAAAGATAGCTCCATTCAAAATATTTGAGGGAAATAAACCCACAAATACAATTTTAATTGACAAATTAACCCCAGCATCTCTTGGTTCGCTAATAGCAATGTATGAGCACAAAATTTATGTTCAAGGTGTGATCTGGAATATTTTTAGTTATGATCAATGGGGGGTTGAATTAGGAAAACAGCTAGCAAACAAAGTACTTGACGATATTGAAGGTAAAAGTAAAAATTCTCATGACCCTTCAACAAAAAAACTTATTGAAATAATAAAAAATAGGCCTGTTAATTAAAATTTATGTCTCTAAGTTTAAACTGAAGATTCACCATACCATTGTAGTGATTTTCATCTAGTGTATAAAGTATTGAAAATGTATCTGCCTCTTTTACTTTTTTAAGCATATGTCCCAAACCGAATCCAATCCCTTGGAAATGTGTTTGATTAGAGTCTAAAACATCTAATCGTAAATGTGTTTTATCACTTCCCACTAAACGGCTTGAACCACTGTCTCTGCAATTGTGAGTTGCAAATACAGGATTCATATTTTTGGGACCAAATGGTCTCATCTGATTTATAATTCGTAATAATTTTGAATTTAAATCACTGAACTCAACTTCTAAATCATATTTAATCTCTGGCTCTTTAAATTCAGGTGACAAATTTTTACTAACATAAGTTTCAAAAGCCTCTTTAAATGGATTAAGTTGTTCAGTATTTAATGTTAATCCTGCTGCATATTTGTGCCCTCCAAATTGAAAAATATGCTGTTTACATGCTTCAAGGGCTTCATAAACATCAAATCCGTAAATAGATCTTACAGAACCTACCATTAGATCTTCTGCCTTAGTTAAAACTACAGTAGGTCGGTAATAATGTTCAATTAATCTTGATGCAACGATCCCAATAACACCTTTATGCCAAGAAGAGTGGTAAACAACTGTAGAACAATTTTTCGTAATATCATCTAACTTTATTTGTTGTAAAGCTTCATTTGTTATTCTTTCTTCAGTGCTTTTACGTTCTGTATTAAAAAACTCTATAGTCCTAGCTATGGAAAGAACTGCTTTTTGATCTTTACTGGTCATTAATTTTACAGCGTTAATACCGTGATCCATTCTGCCAGCTGCATTAATTCTTGGTGCGATAATAAAAGCTAGATCAGATACATTTATTGGTCTTGTTAAGTCTTTGATAAAAATTTTAAACCCAAGACGAGGATTCTCTCTTAATTGTTTCAAACCCAAAAACATCAATGTTCTATTTTCACCAACTAGAGATACCAAGTCTGCTGCAATAGCAGTTGCTACTAGATCAAGATAAATAATTAACTCACTATCAGAAAGTCCAAGGTGATTATTAATTGCCTGTACTAATTTAAAACCGATCCCACATCCACAAAGATCCTTGAATGGATAATTACAATCTGTTCTTTTGGGATCTAAAACTGCTATTGCATCAGGTAATATTTCTTCAGGCATATGATGATCACATATTATAAAATCAATCCCTAATGAACTTGCATATTTTACTTTTTCAACAGCTTTTATTCCACAATCAAGAGCTATAATTAAGTTGATACCTTCAGAATTAGCATATTTAATAGCCCTCTCTGAAATTCCATAACCTTCAGAATATCTATCCGGAATATATGGTTTTAAATCAGTGATCTTGTCATTCAAATATGAAATAATTAGTGATACAGAAGTTGTTCCGTCTACATCATAATCGCCCAAGACCATTACTTTTTCATTTTTATCAATAGCTTGTTTTATTCGGTCAACAGCGATTTGCATGTCTTTCATTAGAAAAGGATTATGGAGGTGGTTCCACTCAGGACGAAAATAGTCCTTTGCGCTGTCAAAATTATTAATACCTCTTTGAATCAAAAGTTTTGAAACGATATCGCTAACTCCCAGGACAGTGGAAAGTTTTTTAACATTTTCAATTTGTGGTTCAGGAATTTTTCCCCATTTCATAAACCTATTTTTTTATTCCTTCAACAACGATTACAAATTCCCCTTTAGGATGATTCACTTCAAAAAATGACTTTACCTCTTCTAAAGTACCACTATACGTCTCTTCGTATATTTTTGTAATTTCTTTTATTACTGCTAATCTACGTTCACTCCCAAAAAAGGGAATCATCTGTTCAAATAGCTTTAAGAGTTTATGTGGGGATTCGTAAAGAACAAGTGTTCTTGATTCTTTTGCCATATTTTTTAATCTATTAATTCGTCCTTTTTTATGAGGTAGGAATCCTTCAAAAATAAAACGATCACATGGGATTCCACTTTGAACTATTGCCGGTATTAACGCGGTTGGGCCAGGTAAGCATTTTACTTTTATCCCTTCTTCTAAAGCACGGCGAACTAACAAATATCCTGGGTCTGAAATAGCTGGTGTACCAGCATCAGAAATCATTGCAATCGTTATTCCCTTTTTGAGTTTTTCTATAATTATTGAAGTTTTATAATGCTCGTTTTTAAGATGATAACTTTCAACACGTTTGGATATATCATAATGATTTAAAAGTATCGAACTGACCCTGGTATCTTCAGCTAAAATAAGATCCACCTCCTTTAACAAACGTAAAGATCTTAACGTGATATCCTCTAAATTACCAATAGGAGTTGGTATTAAATAAAGCAAGCTAGTATTATTATAATTTCAATTTAGGATATCTCATGATTTGAAACTTTTCTGTAGAACAGTTAAAAAACGATCAGCAATATCTTCTTTTCCTTTCCAATTATTATATTCAATTTTTACTTTGGAGCTAATTAAATTTGACACTTCTGCCCAAGAACCTAAAGTTAGTGTTTGATTAAGAACACGCTCATAATTATTTGTATCACCATCAAAAAGGTGCTTAATAAAGGCTAATCGTTCATTGTTATCAACGCTTAGTTTTTTTGAGAATTGATCATTAATGTTTTTTTTGTCATTTGAAATGTCTTTTTCAGTATCTAATTTGTTTCTAATACTGTCATTCTTTTTTGACATGAAAGTTGGTGGAGTTCCAACAGATTCAAAAAGCTTTTCATATGTTTCGGGTTCTGGCATTTCAGTAACCATATTTTTAATTGTCTCCATCATTGGTGCTACCTCCATATCATCATCTTTTGTCTTTTCTTTATTCGTATCTTCTGTGAGAGAATTTATTACCTCATCAAGCTTTTTTTGATGCCTTTCCCAAAGGCTCTTATCAATTTCCTCCTGATCAATTAGCATTTTTTGAAAAATAGAAAGCTCATAAATTTTTTGAATGGCTTCATGTGTTTTCTCATCATCCCAATCGGATTGATCTTTAATAATATTTGTTGCCCACTTAACCAAAGCTGTTTTAATTTTTTCAGTCATCTGATATATAGTTTAAAGCCGTCTTTATTAATACCTTTGGATAATTGATTCATAACAAACCTTAGATTAATTTTGAAAATTACAAAATGTTTTTAGAAAACACCTTAATGACTAATGAACAATTTGGCTGGATTGAAATAATCTGTGGCTCAATGTTTTCTGGTAAAACAGAGGAGCTTATTCGTAGATTAAATCGTGCAAAATACGCAAAACAAAAAATTAAAGTTTTTAAACCAATTATTGATTCTCGTTTTAACAAGGATTTTGTTTTTTCTCACAATAAAAATCAAATTAAATCAGAGTCTGTATCAAAATCCTCTGATATAAGAATCAAAGCTAAGGGTTATGACGTTATTGGGATTGATGAGGCTCAATTTTTTGATAACGAAATTGTTAAAATATGTAATGATTTAGCTAATGAGGGTATTCGGGTTATTGTGGCAGGCTTAGATATGGACTATAAGGGTAATCCCTTTGGTCCTATGCCCTATCTAATGGCAATTGCAGAAAATGTAACTAAACTTCATGCCATATGTGCGAAAAGTGGAAATTTAGCAAATCATAGTCATAGAATTTCTAATGATAAATCATTGGTTCATCTAGGACAAAAAGAAAGTTATATGCCTCTTTCAAGAGTAGAATTTCAAAAATTGATTCAGAAAAATAAACACACAAAACGAAAGCCTTGAATCAGCTTAATATTTATTTATCAAATTTGGAGCACAACTATAAATTTCTTAAAGGAAATTTGAATTCTAGAACTAACCTTATAGCTGTTGTAAAAGCTTCAGCTTATGGAAGCGCATTACCAGCAATTACAAAACGACTTGAAAAATTAGGGGTTAATACATTTGCAGTAGCTTATTCAAATGAAGGAAAAATTTTAAGAAAACATGGAATCAAGTCCAGAATTATGGTCTTTTATCCCCAACCCTCAGGACTTGACGACATCATTGACAATAAATTAGAAGCCTGCTTATATAGTGTCAACATATTAAAAAAATTTCATGAAAAATTGATCCTTAAGAAATTAAGAAATTTCCCTGTTCATATTAAATATAACACTGGCCTAAATAGGTTAGGTTTTAAGCCAAGTTCTTTTGACTGGATTATAAATCAACTTAAAAATGATGCTTTTACACTTAAAAGTATATATTCCCATCTAGCCGTGTCTCAGGCTAATAAAGAAATAGAATTAAATAAAAAACAAATTGAATCATTTTTAAGACTGAGAGATAGACATATTGCAATTTCTGAAATAAATCCAAAGTTTCATCTTTTAAATAGCTCAGGATTATTTAATTTTCCTGAGTTTCAGTTTGATGCTGTAAGATGTGGTATAGCACTTCATGGATTCGCAAACCGTTCAGAATGGGACAAACAACTTAAGCCTGTAGCTGAATTAATAACATCGATAAGTCAAATCCACCTTGTCAAAAAAGGGGAATATGTTGGTTATGATTTTGGATGTAAAGTAAATGAAGGAAAAAAGATTGCAACAATTCCACTAGGTCATGCAGATGGAATAAATAGAAAACTTGGAAATCATACGGGAAAAGTCTTAATTAATGGAAAAATTGCACCTATTGTTGGTAATATTTGTATGGACATGTTCATGGTAGACGTAACCAAAATTTCATGTAGTGAAGGAGACAAAGTTTATGTTTTTGGAAATGAAAGCTCTGTTTCAGATCTGGCACACCGTGCTGGTACAATAAGTTATGAATTACTCACTGCTATTGGTTCAAGAGTAAAGAGAGTAATTTATGATTAGAAAAAATATTCATCAAATAACAAAACAATAATATTTGTTATAAATGTCCGCGGATATTGTCAAAAACACATTAAGTAGTAATTTTAATAAAATTTAATAAATGAGAATAGCTGTTGTAGGGGTAACAGGTATGGTAGGAAAAGTTATGTTAGATGTTTTAACAGAACGCAATATTCCAATCAGTGAATTAATACCAGTTGCATCTGAAAAATCAATAGGAAAAACTATTTTATTTAAAGGGGAAAATTTGGAAGTTATCGGATTAGCGGAAGCACTAAATACTCAGCCAGATATAGCTTTGTTTTCTGCTGGTGGAGATACTTCTTTGGAATGGGCTCCAAAATTTGCAGAAAATGGAACAACTGTGATTGATAATTCCTCAGCTTGGAGAATGAAAAAAGATATAAAACTTGTTATTCCAGAAATTAATGCATCCAAATTGACTTCAACTGATAAAATAATCGCTAATCCAAACTGTTCAACTATTCAAATGGTTATGGCAATAGCCCCTTTACACAAAGCTTTTAAAATCAAACGTTTAGTTATTTCTACTTATCAGTCAATTACAGGTACAGGAGTAAAAGCGGTTGAGCAACTTGATAATGAAATGTATGATAAGATAGGAGAGAAGGCCTACCCTTATCAAATCCACAAAAATGCACTTCCACAGTGTGATGTTTTTCTTAAAAATGACTACACTAAAGAAGAAATGAAATTGGTTCAAGAAACTCATAAAATTCTAGAAGATTCTTCAATAGGAATTACAGCAACAGCAATAAGAATTCCAGTAGTAGGAGGTCACAGTGAGTCAGTAAATATTGAATTTAAATTAAAATATGATATAAAAAAAGTAAGAACAATTTTAAATGAAACAATTGGAGTGGAGGTAATTGATGATCCAAAGAAAAATTTGTATCCTATGCCAATTAATGCAGAAGGAAAAGATGAAGTTTTTATTGGTCGTATAAGAAGAGATGAATCTGTAGAAAATGGTTTAAATCTCTGGATTGTTTCAGATAATTTAAGAAAGGGAGCTGCAACCAATACAATTCAGATAGCTGAATATTTAATTCATAACAACATAGTGTAAATTCACTATTGTATTACACAAAGAAATTTTAATGCGATTAGTTAAAAAAATTAATAAATTTGTCAGCTAAATGGTGCAAATGGAATTAAAGGAATTCACATTACCTTTTGTAGGTTTAAAACAAGGCAAACACAATTTTTCATTTGCAATAGAAAATAAGTTCTTTGAGCATTTTGGGTTTGATGATTTTCACAAAACAAAACTTGAAGGTAAATTAGTTTTGGACAAAAAACCTTCATTCTTAGAGTTACACTTTGATGTCAAAGGCAAGGTAATATTAACCTGTGACGTTTCAACCGAGTTATTTAGCCACACTGTAAAATCCAACTATGATATGATTGTTAAATTCGGTGCAACTAGAGAAACTGATCCAGATGAAATTTTAATTATTCCCGAAGGGAGTTATCAGATTAATGTTGCGCAATATTTTTATGAAATGGTTGTTTTATCTATCCCTTTAAAAAGAGTACATCCAGGTATTAAAAATGGAACATTAAAAAATGAAGTTTTAAGCAAATTAGAACAGTTAGACCCACAAAATAAAAAACCTGTTATTAGTAAAGACCCACGCTGGGAGAAGTTAGAAAGTTTATTATAAAAATTAAAACCATGGCACATCCAAAAAGAAAAATTTCCAAGACAAGAAGAGATAAAAGAAGAACTCATTATAAAGCTGCTGACCAACAGATTTCGACATGTTCAAAAACAGGCGAAGCACATCTTTATCATAGAGCTCATTGGCATGAAGGTAAACTTTATTACAGAGGTAAAGTACTTATTGATGCTACTGAAACTGAGACTGCATAATCATTAATAGATCCCAATTATAAGGCTTGATTCATAAAAACTTTTTTTTGTTGTTTTATTTTGATTGCATTAAAAAACTATTTTCATCACCTTAATTTCGCTATAAAAGCAGACGACTAAATGCATCTAAAGGGGAAAAAAATTCTCAAAGCAGCGATAACAGCTGTTGGAGGATACACACCTAAAACAATCCTTTCCAATCATAAGTTAGAAACTATGGTTGATACCAGCGACGAATGGATTCAAAGTAGAACCGGCATAAAAGAGCGTAGAATCCTTTTGGATGAAAATAAAGCTACGTCCTATTTGGCAATAAAAGCAGCTAAAGATCTTTTAAGTAAAAAAAATACAAACGTAAATACTATTGATCTTGTGATTGTTGCGACAGTTACACCAGATTTACATGTAGCAGCAACAGCAGCTTATGTTGCTTCATCGATAGGAGCAAAGAATGCTTTTGCATTTGATTTAAATGCTGCTTGTTCTGGTTTTCTTTATGGTATGAGTGTTGCAGCTGCATATGTAAATTCTGGTCAATATAAAAAAGTATTACTGATTGGTGCTGATAAAATGTCCTCAATTGTTGATTATACAGATCGTACAACTTGTATAATTTTTGGTGATGGAGGGGGGGCTGTTTTATTTGAACCCAGTTCAAATGAAAATGGTTGGGAAGACGAATACTTTAGAAGTGACGGTTCCGATAGAATGTCATTAAGAATCAAAGCAGGCGGCTCACTACATCCTACTTCGAAAGACACATTAGAAAAAGGGTGGCACAATATTCATCAAGATGGCAAAACTGTATTTAAGTATGCAGTCTCAGAAATGTCGACGGTCACAAAAGAAATTATGAAAAGAAACCAACTTGATAAAGAGAGTATTGACTATCTTGTTCCTCATCAAGCAAATAAAAGAATTATTGATGCAACGACTCAGCGTCTAGATTTAAACCCAAATAAAGTAATGATGAACATTGAGTATTTTGGGAATACTACTGCGGCAACCCTACCGCTATTGTTAAATGATTATGAAAATAAATTAAATATAGGAGATAAGCTAGTTTTTGCTGCCTTTGGTGGTGGCTTTACATGGGGTGCAGCTTACCTTACGTGGGCATATTAAATTAAAATAAAAATAAAAATGGATATAAAAGACATTCAAAACCTAATAAAATTTGTAGCCAAATCTGGAGCACAAGAGGTAAAGCTTGAGATGGAGGATATTAAAATAACTATCAAAACTGGAGGAAAATCAAATAATATAGAACCTAATGGAATATTGCAAAATGTAAATCCATTGTCAATATCAGCTGTTACCCCTCAATCTTCAGAAGTCCCTTTGAGTGAGCCTAAAGGTGCTGATCATAAAAGAGATGATTCCTCATCTGAAGATGACGGATTAATTACCATAAAATCTCCGATAATTGGTACTTTTTACAGGAAATCTGCCCCTGATAAACCCCCATTTGTTGAAGTTGGAGACACTATTAAGGAAGGCGACGTTCTTTGTGTTATTGAAGCCATGAAACTTTTTAATGAAATTGAATCTGAATTAGCTGGTACAATTGTCAAAATCCTTGTGGATGACGCTTCTCCAGTAGAATTTGATCAACCTTTATTTCTAATCAAACCCCATTAAGTCTTAAAAATGTTCAATAAAATTCTAATTGCAAATAGGGGTGAAATAGCCATGAGAATTATCCGTACTTGCAAAGAAATGGGTGTAAAAACAGTTGCTGTTTATTCAAAAGCAGATACTGATAGCCTTCATGTTAGATTTGCAGATGAAGCCGTTTGCATTGGTCCTGCTGCTAGTAACGAATCTTACTTGAAAATGTCAAATATTATTGCTGCAGCCGAAATTACAAATGCAGATGCTATACATCCTGGTTATGGTTTTTTATCTGAAAATGCAAAATTTTCCGAAATATGTGAGGAGCATAAAATTAAATTTATTGGTGCCTCTCCGTCCATGATAAGTAAAATGGGAGATAAAGCTTCAGCAAAAAAAACTATGCAAGAGGCAGGTGTCCCAACTATACCAGGTTCAAAAGGGATAATAGGAAGTTTTAAAGAAGCTGAAAAAATAGCATCTGAGATTGGCTATCCAGTAATGTTAAAAGCGACAGCCGGAGGTGGTGGAAAAGGAATGCGCGCTGTATGGAAGTCAAACGAACTTGAAAAAGCTTGGAATAGCTCAAGACAAGAGGCTGCTGCTTCTTTTGGAAATGATGGAATGTACATGGAAAAACTCATCGAAGAACCTCGGCATATTGAAATTCAAGTAGTTGGTGATTCAAGTGGAAAAGCTTGTCATCTTTCTGAAAGGGATTGTTCAATACAGCGGCGCCATCAAAAATTGACTGAAGAAACTCCTTCGCCATTTATGACATCAACACTAAGAAATAAAATGGGAGAGGCAGCAGTAAAAGCAACTGAATTTATTAAATATGAAGGAGCAGGTACAATTGAATTTCTAGTAGATAAAAATAAAAACTTCTACTTCATGGAAATGAATACTAGGATTCAAGTAGAACATCCTATAACTGAGCAAGTAATAGATTTTGATCTTATTTGTGAACAAATTAAGGTAGCAGCTGGTGAAAAAATTTCAGGTAAAAATTACTTTCCTAAACTTCATTCTATAGAATGTAGAATCAATGCTGAGGATCCATTTAATGATTTTAGACCTAGTCCTGGAATGATAAGTACAATGCATTTCCCAGGAGGCCACGGGGTAAGACTAGATACTCATGTTTATAGTGGTTATGTGATTCCTCCTAACTATGACTCGATGATTGCTAAACTAATCACTACGGCTCAAACAAGAGAGGGTGCAATACATAAAATGAAGCGTGCTCTAGAGGAATTTATTATAGAAGGAGTAAAAACAACTATACCATTTCATTTAAAGTTAATGAGCGATCCAGCTTATTTGAGTGGAAAGTATACAACAAAATTTATGGAGAATTTTAAAATGGAGAATTAGTATTTCTAAATTTTAAGCTCCCAATACCCGATATCTATCCATTTTTTAAACTTATATCCCACAGACTCAAGTTGTCCTACTTTTTTAAATCCAAAATTCTCATGAAATAGAACACTCGAGTCATTAGGCAATGAGATTCCAGCTAGAACCCTTCTAAATCCCTCTTTTTTTAATGACTCTAAAAGTTTTGTGTAAAGTGCTGTTCCTATTCCATTTCGAAAATTATTTGGCTTTAAATAAATACTACTTTCGACCGTATAGCGGTATGCTGATCTAGACTTCCATTTAGTAGAATATGCATAACCTAATAACTCATCTGCAGATTCATAAATCCACCATTTATTCTTTTCATTAGAATTTATTCTCTCAATTATAATATTTTCATTTATAGGTTTTTCTTCAAAACTTATAGCAGAATTTAAAATATAGTGATTATAAATTGAAGTAATAGCTTTTGCATCCTTAGACTTTGCCTCACGTATCATAGTGAATTAAATTTTACCCTTTTACTTTATTTTTAACCTTTTGAGGTAATACTTTAAATCCCATATTGAATAGAGTAAATCCAAAGATATCGGCATATTGCTCAATTCTTTTTGATACAGGAGTTCCAGCTCCATGACCAGCGTTGGTCTCTATCCGAATTAAAACTGGATTTTCTCCATTTTGTTTGTTCTGTAACTGGGCTGCAAATTTAAAAGAGTGTGCAGGAACCACACGGTCATCATGATCCCCAGTTGTAATTAAAGTCGCAGGATAATTTGTATCCTCTTTTACATTATGAACTGGAGAATAACTCATTAAATAATCAAACATCTCCTTAGAATCTTCAGAAGTCCCATAATCGTATGCCCAGCCTGCACCTGAAGTAAACTTGTGATAACGTAACATATCTAAAACTCCTACTGCAGGTAATGCAACCTTCATTAGTTCAGGTCTTTGAGTCATTGTGGCTCCAACTAGTAAGCCACCATTTGAACCTCCCCTAATAGCAAGAAACTCTGGATTGGTAAATTTATTTTTTATTAGAAATTCTGCTGCTGCAATGAAGTCATTAAACACATTTTGTTTTTTTTGTTGTGTTCCTGCTTTATGCCATTCTTTTCCATATTCTCCACCACCCCTGAGGTTTGGAACAGCATAGATGCCGCCCTGTTCTAACCAAACAGCATTAGCTATACTAAAAGATGGTCGGATACTTATATTGAAGCCTCCATAGCCATATAATATTGTAGGGTTTTGTCCATTAAATTTGATCCCCTTTTTATATGTAATAATCATCGGAATTTTAGTTCCATCTTCTGATTTATAAAAAATTTGTTCTGACTTATAATCATTTGAATCAAAATCAATTCGGGGCTCCCAGTATTTTATTGATGTTTTTGTTTTTGGATTATAAGAATATATTTGGCTAGGGGAATGGTAGTTTGTGAAACTGAAATATAAAACTTCTTGATCTTTTTTTCCACTCCAACCAGAGGCTGTTCCTAATCCTGGTAATTCTATTTCTCCCATATTTACTCCATCCATATCATATTGAATTACTTTCGTTATCACATCAGCGATATAACGAGCAAAAAAATATCCACCTCCAACAGTTGGTGAAAGAACATACTTACCTTCAGGTATAAAATCCTTCCAGTATTTTTCTTGTGGTTTTCTGGCATTAACCACTATAAGCTTTTGATTTGGTGCATTGCTGTTAGTCACTATATACAGCCTTTCCCCATCTGAGTGTAATAAATAACTATCTGTTTGATAGTTTTCATCTACTCTAATTAAGGGACTAGTTTTCAAATTCAAATTTAAGTCCTTTAAAAAACTAATATTGCCAGATGTTGTTTTAGAGGCTGAAATAAAAAGATACTTCCCATTATCAGAAACTTTTGCTCCAACATATCTGTGTTTTTGATCGTTTTCTCCACCATACACTAATATGTCTTCAGATTGTTTGGTTCCTAACTTATGATAATATAATTTGTGCTGATCGGTCATTTCACTAAGCTCACTTCCTTTCGGTTTATCATAACTAGAATAGAAAAAACCTTCATCAAGTTTCCATTGTATTCCACTGAATTTAACATCTACTAAAGTATCCCCAATAATTTTTTTATTAGTGGCATTCATAACTATAATTTTTCTCCAATCACTTCCCCCTTCGCTTATAGAATATGCAACTAATTCTCCTGTTTTTGAGAAGCTTAAAGTGGATAGAGAAGTAGTGCCATCTTTAGAAAAACTATTTGGATCTAAAAAGACCTCAGCGTTATTTTTATTGTTTTCACGGTAAAGAATAGATTGATTTTGAAGGCCATCATTTTTGTAAAAATAGGTGTATTGTCCTTCTTTAAATGGTGCTGAAATTTTTTCATAATCCCAAAGTTGTTCTAATCGAACCTTAAGATCATTTCTATAAGGAATTTCATCTAAATATTTGAAAGTTGTATTATTCTGATTAATTACCCACTTTTTGGTGTCATCAGAGTTGTCATTTTCAAGCCAACGATAATCGTCAGTTACTGATTCATCAAAATAAATATCGGTTACTGGAATTTTTTTTGTTTCTGGATAACTATTTTTATTATGGCTTTCATTACATGAAACGATAAGTAAACTCACAAAAATAAAATAGATGTATATTCTCATAATTATTAAACTTTGTTTTAATAAAAAAATCCCTTATTCACAAATTTAATATGAATAAGGGATAAGTTAAATTTAATTTTAAAAGTCTTATTAAATTGTATATGGAAATGAAGAATGATGTAAATCAATTTTTAGCTCCCCATTTGACAATTTATAACCAAATGTGTACTCTACTTTAGCTTCAACACCTTGCAAATCTGTGAAAAAATAATTTCCCATCGCGATAGCTCTGTTTTCTTCTAAAATAAAGCCAGTGTTCTCAAATCTCACATTTGTCCAAGGATTTATTGCAAATCCTTTATCTTCCTGGCATGCTCTATCATCACCAGCAATAAAATATGACAATGCTTCTGATTTAGTTGGCCTAAATTGTTCTAACTCACATTTCGTAGGCTTGAATAAAACATCGCCTTGTTCAAAAGCATAACGATTATCAAGAAAATTGCTAGCATATTCTTCACATTCAGTTCTACTTTGTTTTAAGGATCCAATTTTTACAACACCGTCACCCCATAATTTTTGAGCTTCTAAAACCTGTTCTTTAGTAATCATTTTATATAATTTAAGTTAATAGTTCTCTTCATTGCGCAGTTAATAGTTAAATATAATTTCATTTTTTTTTTTTAACTAAAATAATTTGGCAAGATTTTCTGGATTTTTGTATTCCCCTTTTTCCGATATAATTTTAAATTCAAAGTTCTTATTTTTTTGTTTTGCTAAAAAATCTTCAAAAATTTCAATTATATCATTATCTATAAATTTTGCTCCTCTTAAGTCTATTTCAAGGGATGTCGCTTCTGGTAATTTATTTAATTCCTTTAATATTGATGCCTTATTAAAAAAAGTAACCTCTTCTGCTAATGTGATTCTAGTTTTACTTTTTCCCTCTGTTGAAATTGAATGTGAATTTTGGAAACTATTAATTAATATAATTACTATTCCTAGAATTAAACCTAGACCAATACCTATCAAAAGATCGGTGAAAACGATCCCGATAATAGTAATCAAAAATGGAAGAAGTTGTTTCCAGCCTAATTTATACATTGTGACAAATAAGCTTGGTTTTGCAAGTTTATATCCCACTATAAAAAGTATAGCTGCTAGTACAGATAATGGAATTTGATTAAGTAATGCAGGAATGAGAAGAATGGATATTAACAAAAAGAATCCATGAATGATAGCAGACATTTTTGTTTTACCTCCAGATTGAATATTCGCGGAACTTCTCACAATAACTTGAGTTACCGGTAAACCCCCTATTAAACCAGAAATAAAATTCCCCGTCCCTTGAGCAATGAGTTCTCTGTTCGTGGGTGTTATTCGTTTATCTGGATCTAATTTGTCCGTTGCCTCGACACATAAAAGTGTCTCTAGACTTGCAACAAGAGCTATTGTAAATGCTGTTATCCAAATTTCAACTCTTGTGATGCCTTGAAAGTTTGGAAAACTAAATTGACCAAAAAACGAATTCATATCCTCAGGAACCGGAACTGATACCAAAAGTTCTGACTGAATTGCCCAGTAATTATTCCCTTTTGTGAAAACAACATAAATAATCCCAATTATAACGGCAACCAAGGGTCCTTGGATTAGTTGAAAAATCTTCCCTTTTTTACTCAAAATATTTGACCAAAGCAATAATATCCCCATACTTACAATAGCAATTAATGTTGCTCCAGGATTTATATAATTTAAGGCCTCTAAAATTCCAGGAAATTCTTCTCCAGGACTTTGATAACCAAAAAAATGTCTTACTTGTTTAATAATGATTATTATACCTATACCTGTTAACATTCCCCTTATAACTGATGAAGGGAAATAATAACCTATAACTCCTGCTCTGAGTATACCGAAGACAAATTGAATAAGTCCACCTAATACTACAGCTAGAAGAAAGTTTTGAAAGCCACCTAGATCTCCAATCGCAGTAAAAACGATAGCCGCAAGACCCGCAGCAGGGCCACTTACTCCTATTTGAGAACCACTGATAATACCCACAATTATTCCTCCTATTATTCCAGCAATTAGACCGGAAAATAGTGGGGCACCGCTTGCTAAAGCAATCCCTAAACAAAGTGGCAGCGCGACAAAAAATACTACTATACTTGCTGGTATGTCGCTTTTTAAATTTGAAAATAAAGTGGAATTTTTCATATAATTTTATTCGAGCATTTTAATTAGATAAAACAGTTATGGCTATTAATGAGGAGCAAAAATAAAAAAGAATCTATTTATTGTAAAAATTTATTGCCTTTTTTAAGAATAATTAAATCCTGTTAAAGTGCTACATTTATTATTTTTAATTGAATGGTTATGACTCGATTTACTAATGCATTCCCATGGATTGTTTCAATTTTCGCTTTTTTGGGTTTATTACATCCTCCATTGACAACATGGTTTAGTGGATCATCAATAACACTTGGTTTGGCAGGAATAATGCTTGGGATGGGTCTTACATTAAAAAGTTCTGATTTTGTTGAAGTACTAAAAAGTCCTAATTGGGTAATTACAGGATTAATACTTCAGTTTCTTATTATGCCTTTTTTAGGATGGGGAATTTCTAAGATTTTTGATTTGCCTCCTCTTTTTGCCGTAGGTATGATTTTAGTTTCATGCTGTCCTGGCGGAACAGCTTCTAATGTAATTTCATATTTGTCTAAAGCTGAAGTTGCTCTTTCAGTGTGTATGACTGCCTGCTCAACGATGATTGCAATTTTTATGACCCCCTTTTTAACTCTCAAACTTTCTGGAAGTTATCTCGATATATCTGCAATGGGACTATTTTATAGTACTATTAAGGTTGTTTTAATCCCTATTTCAATTGGTATAATTTTAAATAAGTACTTATCAAAGTATGTTTCAAAAGTTTTACATTATGCTCCACCTTTAGCTGTGTTATTAATATGTCTTATTGTAGGCAGTATTGTAGGGCAGGGAAAAGATGTTATTTTGGAATCAGGATTCAAACTTTTAGTTTCATTGATTTTACTCCATCTTTCAGGTTTTATTATCGGTTTTTCAATAAGTTGGATTGCATTTAAAAACTTAAAAGTTGCCAAAACGATATCTATAGAAGTAGGAATGCAAAACTCAGGACTAGGTGTTGTACTTTCACGTGAAAACTTTACTAGCCCTTTGGTGGCTATACCAGCTGCTTTATCAAGTCTTGTTCACTCTCTTTTAGGAAGTTTTTTTGTCAGTATATTTAAAAACAAAAATTGATTACTCCTAAATATTTTTTAATAGTTAGTTTTAATTGGTTGCGTCATTAAATTTTTTACGATTCAAGAAAATTTCTCTTGCTGTATGAAGTGCTTTTTTAAAAGAATTATGATCAGCCTCTCCCTGACCGGCAATATCATATGCAGTACCATGATCAGGAGATGTTCTAACTCTATCGAGACCTGCAGTAAAATTTACACCTTCCCCAAATGATAATGTTTTAAATGGAATCAGCCCTTGATCATGGTAAATAGCAAGTATAGCGTCAAATTTTTGGTATGACTGACTTCCAAAGAATCCATCAGCAGGAAAAGGTCCATCGATTCTAATACCCTTATCAAATTGCGCTTTTACCAATGGTCTTAAAAAAGTCTCCTCTTCTTCTCCAATAACTCCATAATCACCTGCATGTGGATTAATACCTAAAATAGCAATTTTTGGTTCAGAAATATTAAAATCACTTTTTAAGCTATGTTCTAGAATTTTAATTTTTTTTATGATTGTACTTTTTGTTGCAAATTCATTTACTTTAGCTAAAGGGATGTGATCAGTTACAAGTGCGAGCTTTATTTGATCGGATATCATAAACATCAAACTCTCACCATTAATTTCTTTATCCAAATAATCAGTGTGACCTTTAAATTTAAACCTCTTCGATTGAATATTTTTTTTGTTGATTGGTGCTGTAACTAAAACATCTATTTTGTTTTTTATTAGGCCCATAGTAGCAGCTTCTAAAGAACTAAAAGCAAAATTGCCTGCAGTTAATTCATCTTTACCATAATTAATTGGAAAAGGATTATCCCAAATATCAATAACATTAAGGAAATTTTCTTGTATATCCCCAATATTTTTTACTTCTATAATATTTGTATCTAATTTGTACTTCTCACTTTCCTCAAAAAAATTTTGAGGGTGTGCAAAAGCAATAGGAATAAATTTCTTGAAAAGATTTTTTTCTTGAAAAGTTTTTAAAATTATTTCAAATCCAATTCCATTAGGATCACCTACAGAAATTCCAACTTTAATTTTTGACGATTCAGACAAGTGTGCTAGTTTTTTATTTTAATTTTGATGCAAATGTAATTAAATATCAATGTTTACAGGAATTATTGAAGCATTCGCGAAAGTTAAAACACTCAATAAGGTAGGTGAAAATCTTCAAATAAAATTTGAATGTAACCTGGCAGAAGAATTAAAAATTGATCAGAGTGTTTCACATAACGGTGTCTGCCTTACTGTTGAAAAATGTGAGGGAAAGTACTATTCAGTTACTGCTATCAAAGAAACCTTAGATAAAACTAACCTTGGCCTTTTGCAAATTGGAGATTATGTTAACATTGAACGTTCTCTGAAAATTGGAGATAGATTAGATGGACATATTGTTCAGGGTCATGTAGATCAAATCGCAAAATGTATTTCCGCTGAGACATTGGACGGAAGTTGGTTTTTTACATTTGAATACAATAAGAAGTCAGGTAATATGACTATTGAAAAAGGATCAATAACAGTTAATGGAGTAAGTCTTACAGTTGTAAACTCTGAAGAAAATCGATTTTCAGTAGCTATAATACCTTACACATTTGAGCATACGAATTTTAAACAAATTGAAATAGGAAGTTTTGTTAATCTTGAATTTGATATGATTGGAAAATACATTGCTAAACTCCATTTAAAAGGTTAATTTTTTATCTTTAGTAAAAACTAAATCAAATGAATTTTCTAGAACTTGCAACTGTATTATTACTACTCGCCTCAATTTTTTCAATTATAAATCTTCGCCTTTTAAAGCTTCCCCAGACAATAGGTCTAATGGTTTTGGCTATCGTTTTATCTGCTGTTGTCTTATTTGCAGGTTTAATTGAACCTGACTTATTAAAATTTGCAACCTCATTAACTGAAGAATTTGACTTCAGCGTTTTATTAATCGACGTGATGTTGCCTTTTTTATTATTTGCTGGTGCTATCAGCGTAAATGTACACGAACTTTTAAAAGATAAGTTAACCATACTTTTGTTAGCAAGCTTCGGTGTTGTTTTCTCAACTTTTGTAGTTGGAACGGGTCTTTTTTGGTTAACACAACAATCACTTTTTGGGCTATCTGATCTAGGTTTAACTTATGTTGACTGTTTGCTTTTTGGTGCTCTAATAGCCCCCACAGACCCTATCGCGGTTTTAGCAATGGTCAAAAAAATGAATCTCTCCTCAATAACAGAAACTAGAATTGCCGGAGAATCACTTTTCAATGACGGAATCGGAGTAGTTGTTTTTTTGACTCTTCTAAGCATGAAGGCTGAAGGTATAGAAAATATTAGCCTTGCAAGCGTTGGGTCATTATTTGCTACAGAAGTTATCGGAGGAGTATTACTTGGTGCTGTGATGGGATTTTTAGGCTTAAAACTGGTTAAATATATAGAAAATGAACATGTTGAATTGGAAGTTTTGATTACACTTTCTATGGTATTATTAGTTCCTGTGATTTCTCATATATTTCATTTTTCTGCTGTATTAGGTGTTGTGGTTATGGGACTTTTTCTTAATCAAAATATTGATGGTGACAAAAAGGCTGAGGGACTACAAAGGGTTATGGGCGACTACGTTTATAAATTTTGGCATCTTCTTGATGAAACGTTGAATGCAATATTATTCATCCTAATAGGATTGGAAGTAATTCCTATTTTACAAAATTTTGATTTCTCTTATCTAATCATTGTTATTGTTATGATTGTGATAGTTGTTTTTTCTAGGGGGATTGGTGTATTTGTTCCAATAAAAATTCTTTCTATTAAAAAAAGTTTTGAAAAAAATACTGCACTTATAATAACATGGGGAGGGCTCCGTGGGGGACTAAGTATTGCATTGGCATTAAACTTACCTAATAGCATTGGTGCAGGAAAAGACCTTATTTTAATACTTACCTATGGAGTTGTTTTATTTACAATTTTGGTTCAAGGATTAACCTTGAAAAAAATAGTTAAATAATTTGAAAACCATTAAAGTGGTAGTTATATTTGATGTGAGTAGTTTATGCTGTGACAACAGTGATGTCTAACCAAATTTGAAAGGAGGTGTCTATGTCTTATTATAATCATTTAAGGAATTCGAGACAGCAGGTACCCAATTGCGGTCTGCTGTAGCTTTCCTTATCTATTACAAAAGCGGATCGATGGATCCGCTTTTTTTATTGAAATGAACAACATTCCTAAAGCAAACTTAGAAGATTTCACTTCTAAAAATTCAAAAACGAAAAAATTATTTGTCAAAAAAATTGGTATAGCATTTCAAGAAATTGGATTTCTTGTCTTAAAGGGTCATTTTCTAAGCAGCTCACTTCAAGAAAATCTTTATAAGGAAATTCGTGATTTTTTTAATCTATCTGATGAAATCAAGTCATCATACGAAATTAAAGACGGAGGGAGTCAAAGAGGTTATACTGGATTTGGAAAAGAGAGTGCAGCTGGTAGGTCAGTGGGTGATTTAAAGGAATTTTGGCATTTCGGTCAGGATTTAAATACAAAGAAATATCTCAAAAAAAAATATGCAGAAAATATGAAAGTTAAAGAATTAAAAAATTTTAATCATGTTGGCAACTTAGCCTTTTTGGAATTAGAGAGAACTGCAAAATTAGTACTTCGAGCTTTAGCTATTTTTTTGAATCTGAACGAATTTTATTTTGACAAATTCGTTGATGGTGGAAATTCTATCTTAAGGGCAATACATTATCCTCCAATAAAAGAAAACCCAAAAGAAGCTGAACGGGCTGCAGCACATAGTGATATCAACTTGATTACGTTATTAATGGGTGCTCAAGGTGGAGGTTTACAAGTTTTAAATCGAAAAAATCAGTGGATAGAGGCTGTTGCAGAAAAAGACGAATTGATAATTAATATTGGCGACATGCTCTCAAGATTAACAAATAATTTTTTCCCTTCTACTCTGCATAGAGTTGTAAATCCATCAAAGAAATTTTGGGGTAGCTCCCGATATTCAGTCCCTTTTTTTATGCACCCAATACCAGAAATGCCATTGAACTGCTTACCACAAACTTATAATAAGAAAAATTTAAAGAAATATGATGACATTCTAGCAGGCGAATTTTTAGACCAAAGATTAAAGGAACTAGGTTTAATCAAAAACTAGGTTTATTAATTTTTTGTTATAAGGGCTTTAATACATAAAAATTTACAGAAAAAACCTATAATCAGCAGTGTGTTTTTATATTTTAAAAATTAATTAAAATACAATCTATTCAATTCTATTAATCACTACCAACTCTAATAAACTTTATACTATAAGCATCAAGTAATATTTTTTCTTCTTCTTTTCCATTTTCATTTGAAATTCTAAAGTCAATGGTTTTATCTGATACGTTCACAAAAATTTTTACAATTCTACCATCTTTTGACATCCAAGCTGCACGTTGCAAAGCAGATATGGTAATATCTGATGGATTATTTTCACCCCACTCCCAATCTGCAGTGATATTTGGAATATCTCCATGCACTATAGGTGGAGGTAACATTTGGCCCCCAACAAAATAATCAATCAATTTGTATCGAGTTTGAGCCATTTTTCTTAAAAAGATGGCAGGCACTTTCTGTTTAAGAATAGTTGGACTAATCCAACCGAGTTGTTCACCAAAAACTAATTGCTGACCTGCTCTCATAATTAGTGCTTTATGTTTGTCGGGGCCAACTGGGTTGAAGCGACCGAAGATTGATATCTGACCTCCATATATGGCAGAATAGATCGGTTTTTGATTCTGGAATTGAGAATTCCAGCTTAAAAGACCATCCAATAAATGGTTATAAGGTTCGGCCATAGCTTCACTTGTAAGAAAAGCTCCTTCCGGCATTTCTTCCCGTATGGCTGAGAGTAATTTGTAATATCCTTGGTCAAGCCACCATGAACCACCTCCCAATGGATGCCCATGGGATCTATCCATGCATAATTTTGGTGAGGCAGCACTAATCTGGTCTAGGTAAACACCTGAAGTACCAGAATATTTTTGCAGCCTTAAAACAATCTCCTTAATTTTTTTCTGCCAGATTTTGGTGACAGGATTCATCACAGCATTGCGAACACCATTCCCGTAGTCTTCGATATAAGGCTCACCTTTTTCATTCTTAGTAGCAGCTTTAATTCCTTCTGATTTAAAATCGTCAAGGTCAGCATCCCACAAACGCCCATTTATATATGGCATCACTCGAACACCTGCATCTTCTAACTCACGTACAGCTTTTACAAAACCCTCTTTTGCTGGAAAAAAATGCGGATAATCATTATCAAAAGGAATTTTGTGCCATACATACCAGTGAAAACCTATCGGTACTCTCATAAATTTGGCAAAATCTAGGACTTCTTCTACAAGAGTTTTTAGATCACCACCTGATTCGTGTTGTACCCAGACAGCTATATCTTGAATTCCAGAGGGACGCTTAAATGGAGCTTTTGGCCACCAGGGAGCCTCTCGTTTTACCCACGCCTGGTAAATCATAGCTGCTTCATACCATGTCCCCTCAACATAACCAAGAACTACATTTCCAGGTAGTTTATAGCCATTGTCATCAATACCTATATTCGGTGCAGGCCAGTTGAATTGGAAATTAACCTTTTCCTGATCAGTACTAGTGGATATTTTCTTCACACTTCCAGTTGGATCGTGACTGGCAATATAGAGTCCACCTTGCTTATTATATAGCCCAAGCATCTGATAAGTAGCTCTCCAATTTGGATAGACCTCACTGTAATTAATATCTTTTGTGTAAGGTGATTGATATGCAATACCTGAAGCCTTGGGATAATGAAGTACATTCTCTTCAGGAACTTGTCCAATAGGTCCTGCTTTAATTGAAGGAAACTCAGTTTCCAAAAGTGAAAGTCCCTTTTCAGGTAGTTTTGTTTCCAATCCCCAATGTGTTAGGTTATTATGGAATTCGACCTCACAGACAACAGAGAGACCATTTAATTTAGAGTCCTTTGAGTCTTTAAAATTTAAAGTAAGTAATGATAATTTTTCATTTTTATCCCATTTAATTTCAGTCTTCTTCCAACTTGACTCATTATCAAGTCTTATTGTGTCTTTTCCAATGGAAATCATAAGTTTGAATATTGAAGTATTAGATCTATTCAGTAATTCAATCCCTTTATCCAAATCAAATAGACTGACAAAATTTATTCCGTTATCAGTCTTGTTCAAACCAACCCCAATAATATCGTTGTGATATAGGTGAATACCTTTATCACGGGGTCTAAACCAGACTATATCTTCATCAAGATTAATAGCTGATTGAGGCAAGTTTAATAGTTTTTCCATTACAACTACTTTTTCTTGCCTATCTATATTAAACTCTAAGTCTCTCTTAATGATTGTAAATAACCATTTACCAATCTGTTGTTGAGAACTGTTTGTTTTTTTTAATTCCTTGAAGTTGTACTGTTTGCAAGTTCTGATATTCTTTGCCTTAAGAACTGATGAAACAAAACAAAATATCAATATTAAAATTAGATTTCCCTTAATCGTTTTCATTTGTTTTATTTCATTAAAGAGGTACTACAAAGGAGATAATAAAATTTAAAAAATAAAAATGTGGCAGAATGATTATATTTCATAAAATATAGACTAAAATGAAATAGGATTAATCAAAACTAGATTTCATTATTTCTTTATGCACACTCCTCCCTAAAGCAGCTAAAAAAGGGATTCCAATTTCATCATATTCATAGATATCGTCGTTATAAATCATATTCTCATTAACTAAAATTGTTGCCGTGAGGAAGAATTCAATTTTATTTTTTTCATCTTTTATATAGGCAACATCTGTTAAAGTGCCGTAAGCTTGCCCAACTTTATTAAATATTCTAATCTCGGGTATCATTGCCCCTTTTTTATCTCCATAAATAAAAAACTTACAATAACTATCCCAATGTTTTCCATCATTATAATTAGGATAATTACTTTCTAATGTAGTTCTGCTCATCCAATGTCTTAAAAATTTATAATCCGCTTTAGTCAAATTGAAAAGTTCTTTTTCTGTAAAAGCTTCAGGGAAAATTATTCTTTTAAGAATACCCTCGAGGTTACGTATCGAAATTCTATTTTTTCTTTCAAAATTCATTGGTTCGAAGACAATGTTTTTGGACTTTATATGTCCAATTCCCTTCAAATTACCCTCCAAATTATTTATTTTCAAATCAACCAAAGCACTTATGGAGGGCTGATGGTAAATAATTTTTTTATTTTCATTCAAAAAAGTAAATCCCCAAGTGTTAATATTATCAGCTCCAAAAAGAAATTTATGGTAAAGCCTAGTATTACTTAAACCTCTTTGAGTTAATTCTTTATTGATATAGTCAGTACCTAAGAAATCGAAAAGATAATTATATGCATTATCGTCGCTAACTAAAAAAATCTTTTTTATTAGATGATTTATAGTTAGAATTCCTTTAAAATGAGTTGAATCCGTTTTAACCAAAATTTCCCCATTTTTGTCAGTTATAAAAAAAGGGGTGTCTCCAGAAATTTGAAGCCCATTTGATCTTAATTCATTTAATTTCTGAAGTGAAAGTATTGCTATTGGAAGTTTAGCTGTACTTGCAGGATAAAAATAACGGCCTTCATCAAGTTGAAATGTATTTTCTTTAAATACAGCTTTACCTGAACCATCTCTTTTAATGTGAGTTAAAAGAATTTGTAGCTCGTGTTTTTCTTTATTTTTCAACACTTTTTGTAACTCATCAATATTTTTGTTTAATACTTTATCTAAAACCGTAGGAGAAGTACTACAACTAATTATAAAAGAAATAGAAAAAACAATAATAAAATTTTTTATCATAAAATCATTTTAAAACTTTTATCATGTTATTTGGCTGAATATGCTTATAGTAGGTTAAAACTAGCTATGTCTTCAGCTGATGTTAAATCCAAAATGTTTTCTTTCCTAGAATAACAAATAATTTGATTAGAATCCACTTCATTCATTAATCTAATTGCTTCTGGAAGTTCTTTTTCTTTTCGGATAGGGTGAATAGTGCAGTTTTTCAAATATGGATAAAGTTTCTGCCCAAAAAAACTAAACATATTCATACTTACTCTTATTTCTCCTGAGGCATCCCTACATCTTTCAACAGTTTCAGAGTTAGGTTTTTCAATTATTCGATTCAAATATCCTAGATCATTTATATCCATCACTGCAAATTTTTTAATACGTTCATCATCAAATTTCAATCCAGATCGAGCATAGCTAATTAAAGCATGCGGCGCACTTCTCGGTTTGATTAACTGTTGAAAGGCTTCTTTTGAATACAAATTATCTCCATTGCAGACAATAAAAGTCGTATTTAGTAACTCAGGATATTGATCTACTGTTTGTTCAATCGCATCAGCTGTACCTAATGGTTTTTCATAACCTTTTTTGAGATATTGTATTGCAATTTGGATTTTTGTTCCTTCAAAAGAATTATTTTTTTGCCAAGTTTCTAACCATCTTTTAAAAGCCACGTTTTCTGGACTTGTAACCAAATAAATTTTAGTTATACCTGCTGCAACGGCATTAGATACTAAATAAAAAAGTAATGGTTTCTTGGATTTGCCAAGGGGGATTAAACTCTTGTGCACTTTTTCTGCTAAATTCTTTTCATCTTCAGATAGTTGACTTTGAGATAGAGAACGTTTCATTCTAGAGGATGCTCCACCAGCCATAATAATTACATTTTTCATATAGGGGTTGTTAAATTGATTTCATAGGCAGCTTTAGCTCCATTATTTAAAAAAGCTTTAATTACATTTTCTTTTGATTTTTCAGATACAATAGCTACCATACACCCACCTCCTCCTGAGCCAATAATTTTTGTTCCTAAAGCTCCTGCCTTTCTTGCAGCTTGCATTTGTAATTTCATTTTTTTAGGTGTATTTTGAATTCTTTCTTGTAATATTTTTTGATGAGAATCCATCCAAGCTCCAAGTTGCTCTAAATCCAAAGGACCTAGTTTTAGCATTTTTCTTGCCTTTTGTGTTAATATGTGATTAAAAATAGTTGCATACCAATGATCCCGATATATTTCAGGTACAAATGCTAAATACTCATGATAATCAGCTTCATCTGCTTTGAAAATATCAAAATCTGGAACTTTTTTCTTTACTGCATTAATCGATGCCTCGGCATAGGCTCTAGCATTTTGAAGAATGCTCAAGGTTTTTTTAGCAATTCCAGATTCAGCAATCACTAAACTTCCAATATCAGGATTTAGTCTCTCCATTTGAGTTGTTTTTGTATCTATATACAACAGGCCCTTTTGGGATATGGTGTATTGATCCATCAATCCTCCTGGTTGATTAAAAAATTCAGATTCTGCTTCGTAAGCCCATTTACCGATTTGCAGATCAGTAATCTCAGGTTTATGATCTTGTATTGAAATTAAAAAACGTATCCATGCAACCACTAGTGCTGAAGAACTTGATATACCAGCATTAATAGGTATTTCACCAAATATTTTAATCTTATAACCCTGATTGAACAAAAAGCCTGCTCTTTTTAGGATGTCTAATGCAGAAAGAAAATAATCTCCGTTTTTTATATTATTGTATTTTTTATTGAGGTCAATTGTTATAACTTCTTTTATATCAATTAGTTCTAAAAAAAAAGATTTTTTATTTATTGGCTTTCCTTCAATATGGATGAATCTGTTAATGGTTCCTGCAATTACAGGCAAATTTAAATAGTCTTGATGGTCTCCAAAAAAACAAATACGTGCGGGTGCTTCAACTTTTATCACTCTTATGTGTAAAATTAGGATACAATTGCTAAAGGATTTGTTTGACTCCAAGCCCCTCTTGTAAAGTCTGGAAATTTTTGGGGCATTCCTCCCTGAGCCACAGATGCCTCGCTTAAAGGGGAAACTGCACTCCAAAAACATCCCTCATACACATTTTGATCCAACGGCATCCCTTCCCTTAAGCATTCAATGATACGGTATCGCATTATAAAATCCATACCCCCATGATCACCGACATGATTTTTTTCTCTCAAATTACCTATTCTTTTAAATAAAGGGTGTTCATATTTAGCATATAGAGTTTCTAATTGATCGCCTTGTGCCCAAGTATGATGATCTTTATTTGCTCCAGGAACACCTCCCTCTAATGCAACCCTAGTTGGATAGCCCGCTAATGTCCCTTTTGTCCCTTGGATGAGATTAAGTCTAGAATAAGGCCTAGGGCTTGTTTCGTCCCACTGAACCATTATAGTTCTTCCTAAATTTGTCTTAATAATTGATGTATTTAAATCTCCACCTTTATAATCTAGATTATTCCACTTATGCCCTTTAGCATAATTTTTTTGAGCATATAACTTCCTCCCAATGGCTGGGGTAGAGAATGAAACAATTGTGTTAAATTGATCTTCTCCTCTAGACAGATTCATGTATTGCGCAACAGGTCCTAATCCATGTGTGGGGTATAGATTCCCATTTCTTTTTGAATAATGATGCGTTCTCCAAGAACCAGTTCCCCTCTGTTGTTCTTCCATTTGAAAACGAAGCTCATGGATATAAGCTGCTTCTGCATGAAGTAAATTGCCAATTATTCCTTTACGGCATAAATTAAGATATAAAAGTTCCTCTCTTCCATAATTAACATTTTCCATCATCATGCAGTGCTTTTGTGTTTTTTCTGAGGTATTCACTATTTCCCACATTTCTTTAATTGTAACCCCTATGGGAACCTCGACAAATGCGTGAGCCCCATTTTTCATAGACTCGATTGCCATTTTTGCATGATTATTCCAGTTAGTAGCAATAATTACTGCATCTGGCTTAATATCTACCAGCATTTTTTTCCATTGATCTTCACTCCCAAAATACCTTGCTATATTTTGATGTCTTTTGGAATCCATTTCTTTACAAGATGAAACTGAGTTATCTACCAAATCCTCGTAAAGATCTGCTATACCAACAATTTCTGTGCCTTCTATTGCTGCAAATTGTTTGATGTGGCCTGAGCCCCGCGCTCCAACACCTATAACTGCTATACGGACAGTTTCTAGTTTTGGTGCTGAAAAATCTCCCATATATTTACCCCCAGAAGATGTTTTTTCATATTCATCATAGCAAGCTAAATTTACCGCACTGTAAACGGAGGCTGCTGTAAGGCTAGATTTTTTGATAAAATTTCTACGATTCAAATTTTTCATCTGTTTTACTTTACAAGGTTTTCTGTTTAATTAAAAATAGTTAAATCTTTTAGATTTCAAGTTTATTAAATTTCTAAGCGCAATCTTTTACAAATAATTTTTACTTTTAAAAAAAAAATCATGGGAGTTGGTGGCATTTTTTTTGGCAGTCTTGGTCTTTGCTTGGTTATAGCTCTAATTATTGAAATAAAAGAACGACATATAAAATAACTTTATGGGTTATTTCATAAGAAATATTTTGGTTTATGGTGCTATTGCTGCTGTTTTGTGGATGCTGTATAGTGGTATAAGAGGTTTGTCTAAAAAGAAAAAAAATGATTGAATTGAGCTAAATCCCAATTGTATTTTTTTAATCTGTAATTATTTAACCCTTATACCTTCAACATCAAACATTCCCATCATAGAACCTGAAATATCATCCTCATCTATACTTAATTCAAAATTTAAGTTGTACGCGGCTATTGTGGCATCTATATAAACCATATTATCATCAACGGAAGTAGATGTTACTTCCCATAAATATTCAGAGGCAGCTGGATCCTCAGAATTTGTTTGAAGTTCGGCAGCATATCCATTATCATCCTTTTTAATTATCAAATTTAACGGCCAGTCACCAACTTGAGGCACATCAAATATTGTTACATCATATATACCAACATAAGGATCAACTATAACTTTTTTTTGAGTTCCACATGAAGCTATAATAAAAAGGGCTGTAAAGGATAATAATTTTTTCATCTAAAATAGTTTTTAATGGATAATGTTTTATTCTAAAATAGCTAATTTGTAGTTAATAACATAATTGTATTCTCAGCTTTATGGCTTACAAAAAAAACATATCTAATTTTTTTAAAACTGCGATAATATATTTAATGATGGTCTCAGGTAATGGCCAGGAATATCAATATAAAACATACTTAAAGGTTTTAGGGACTGTCCAAGACGGAGGTTCTCCTCACATTGGTTGTCAAAAAAGTTGTTGTAAAGATTTAAGTTTAGAAGAAAGAAAACAGAGGAAAGTAACCTCCCTAGAGTTATATCAAAGTGGAACGGATAAAAGTCTTTTATTTGAAGCTTCACCTGATATAATTTCTCAATGGAATTTAATGAATTTCCCTGCTAGTGGAATATTTATAACCCATGCGCACATGGGCCATTATTCTGGATTACTTCATCTAGGAAAAGAGGCCTTATCAAGTAAAAATATACCAGTTTATGTAATGCCCAAAATGTATAATTTTCTGAGCAAAAATGGGCCTTGGTGTCAGCTAATAAATCAGAAAAATATTTTACTAAAAAAACTTCATGAAAATAAAACTGTTCAAGTTCTTAATAAAGTGAAAATTACACCAATTTTGGTACCGCACAGAGATGAATTTTCAGAAACTGTTGGATACAAAATTATTGGTCCAAAAAAAAAGGTGCTATTTATTCCAGATATTGATAAATGGTCACTTTGGAATAAAAATTTAATCTCTGTTTTAAAAGAAGTTGATCTTGCTTTTTTAGACGCAACTTTTTTTAATGCCGAGGAAGTAGACTACAGGCCAATATCAGAAATACCACATCCATTAGTTCATGAGACAATAAAATATTTGGAAGATGAAACTACGGAAATTAAAAATAAAGTTTATTTCATACATATGAATCACACAAATCCTCTTTTGGACCCAAATAGCGATTCCACTAAATGGGTCGTTAAACAAGGCTTCAACGTTGCTAGAATTGGTCAAGAATTTGAACTCTAACAGTTTTCTTTTCGATTAAATTTTTTATCTTAGAATTTATCAGTTTGATTGGGATATGGATTTGAAAATGTTTTTAAGGACATCTTTTTGTTTGATTTTAGTTTTTGTTTTATCAAAGTGTTCCGTTGATATTCCAAAAGAGGTTGCTATAGAAATAGAGAGTCTGCCTGAGAGTATCGATTTCAATTATCATGTTAAACCAATTCTTTCAGATCGATGTTATGCTTGTCACGGTCCTGATGCAAAAACTAGGAAAGCAGGCCTTAGATTGGATGTAGAATCTGTAGCATTCTCGAAGCTTCAAACTAATAACCGTGCATTTGTAAAGGGAAGCATTTATAGGAGTGAAAGTATCCACAGGATTTTAAGTGATGATCCTGATATTCAGATGCCACCTCCAGAATCAAATCTAAATTTGTCAAACAGAGAAAGAGCAATTCTCATAAAATGGATTGATCAGGGTGCAGAATGGAAAGACCATTGGGCATTTCTCACCCCGGAAAGAAAATTTCCTTCACAAGAATCTCAACAGTTTTTTTCTAATCAGATTGATCAATTTGTTTACGATAAGCTAAAAGAAAAAAAATTAGATTTTGAACCGATTGCAGATAAAGAAACCTTAGTTCGTAGATTAACTTTCGACCTTACTGGATTACCCCCTACAATAAAGCAAATAAATAAATTTCTAAGTGATACTCTTAATGGGAGTTATGAAAGATTAGTAGATCGTTTAATGAGTTCTAGTGCCTTTGCTGAAAGACTAACCCTTGATTGGTTAGATCTGTCTCGTTATGCAGATTCTCATGGTCTACACGCCGATGGTCTCAGAACAATGTGGCCATGGAGAGATTGGGTAATCAAAGCTTTTGAGGATAACATGCCTTACGATCAATTCGTCACACTTCAATTGGCTGGCGACCTTCTGCCTAACGCGACAAGAGAACAAAAATTAGCTACTGCTTTTAACAGAAACTCACCTATGACTGCCGAAGGGGGAGTTATTGATGAGGAATGGAGATTACATTATGTTTTTGATAGAACAGAAACATTCAGCACAGCTTTTTTAGGGCTCACGGTGGCATGTGCTAAATGTCATGACCACAAATTTGATCCTATTTCTCAAAAGGACTACTATCAACTAAGCGGATTTTTTAATAACATTAGAGAATTAGGAATGACTGGAGACGACGGTAATTATGGTCCATTGCTTTATCTTCCTAATGATGATCAAGAAGAAAATCTTGATGAATTAAATAAGATTGTAAATAAAACGAAATTTAAACTTGATTTAACAAAAAAGGAGCTTTCTGATTTATATAAATATGTGAATGATCTTCCATCCAAAAATCAAATTGATAAAAACCTTATTGGATATTATCCTTTTGACAAAATCAATCCTGTCAAAACAAAAAAGAATTCACAATATATTATCTCAGAAAAATCCTCATTAAAGCCAGACTACTTTATACTTGACGAAAATAGAAATGTTAAAGCTAGAAAGTCACCAAAATTGGTTAAAGGTGTAAGTGGAAAGGCATTAGAATTTAGCGGTGATTATGATCGTGTAAGAATAGAAAATGAGATTCCCAGTTTTGAATGGACAGATCCATTTTCGATTTCAATGTGGGCTCAAACATATCAGAAAAAAGAAAATTCAAGGCAATTTCTTCTTGGCACAACAGGAGGAAAAAATAATTGGTGGCGCGGTTGGGATTTTTATCTTGACGACAAAAATTATGTCAATTTAAGATTGATAAATATTGCACCTGGTAATATGATCCACATAAGATCTAAGGAAAATATAAAAGTTCACGAATGGAATCAACTTGCATTTTCCTATGACGGTACTGGAAAAGCTAAAGGTGTTAAGATATATAAAAATGGCAGAGCATTTGATTTTATAACTAAAATCGATAACCTCTCTAAATCAATCAAACCGGTTACAGCTAGTGGATTAAAACTTGAAAAAAGGCCAATATTAATAGGTAAAACATATGAGGGTTCAACTGGTGATAATGGTCTTTTCATGGGTAAAATGGATGACATCCAAATTTATAAAAAGGAGCTCACTGATTTAGAGATGAGAATTTTGTATAATCAACATTCTAAAACAAAAGATAAATATGAACAAGAATTAATAAAAGAGTATTGGATAAAAAACAACCCCAAATATACAAGTCTTAAAAAAGAATTACTTAAGAATTTAAGCTCTTGGAGAGAAAAAATCGAACCTGTAGTTGAGGTTATGGTAATGGAAGAAATGTCGAAGCCAAGAAAAACTTTTTTATACAACCGAGGTAACTATAATGAACCATCAAAAATTGTTAAAACAAATACTCCTGAAATACTCCCAAAGATGAAAGATGGGTATAAAAAAAATAGATTAGGCCTAGCCCGTTGGCTTTTTCAAGATGATAATCCGCTAACATCGCGAGTGGCTGTTAACCGCTATTGGCAACTTATTTTTGGAAACGGTTTGGTTTCGACACCTACTGACTTTGGAGTACAGGGTAGTTTACCATCACATCCTGAATTATTAGACTGGCTATCTTTATATTTTATTGATAAAAATTGGAATATAAGAGATTTAATTAAAATAATTGTGAGCTCAAGGACTTACAAACAAAAGTCTCTTTTTGGAAAGGAAAAAAACTCAATTGATCCCAACAATATATACTTATCTAGAGCAAGTAGTCATCGCCTTCCAGCAGAAATGATAAGAGACAATGCACTAGCTTTAAGTGGGTTGTTATCAAAAAAAGTCGGTGGTCCAAGTGTAAAACCTTATCAGCCAAAAGGCTTATGGAAAGAAAAAAATACATTTTCTCTTAGACTTTTAGAATATAAAGAGTCTCAAGGAGAGGATTTATATAGAAGAGGAATGTATACATTTATAAAAAGAGGTTCTCCTCCGCCCTCATTAATAACCTTTGATGCTACATCAAGAGAAATTTGTACAATAAAAAGAGAAAAAACATCTTCTCCCCTGCAATCACTAGTGCTTTTAAATGACACTCAATTTTTTGAGGCCTCCCGAGTATTTGCTGAGCGAATTATTTCACAATCAAAAAATGACTTAAGTGATCAAATTACATATGGTTTTAGATTAGCAACTTCAAGATTTCCTAAAGAATCTGAAGTTAAACTATTAAAAGAGCTTTATTTAAATAAGCTTAGTTTTTACAAAAAAAATAAAGGTGAAGCTTACAAAGTAATTAGTATTGGAGCCTCAAAAACAAAATTTAACAAAAAGGCCCCTCAAGTTGCTGCTATGACAATGGTTGCCAATACTCTTCTAAATCTAAATGAATCTTACTATAAATATTAATTTATGAATTGCAATCACAACCACTATAATTCAAATTACTCTAGAAGAGATTTTTTGACAAAAACTTCTCTTGGTATAGGTGGAATTAGTCTGGCTAGCATGCTAAATACTGAAAACATATTTGCATCAGAAAAAATTCAATCATATAAACCAAACAACATAGGGTTACCTCATTTTGTCCCCAAAGTAAAACGAGTAATTTACCTTTTCCAAAGTGGAGCACCTTCGCAACTTGATTTATTTGATCACAAGCCTCTTTTAAATAAAATGAATGGTGAAGAAATTCCTGAAAGTGTTTTTGGTGGTCAAAGGTTAACTGGGATGACTGCAGGTCAAAATTCATTCCCTTTGGCAGGAAGTCAATTTGAATTTAAACGACACGGAAATAGTGGGGCATGGATTAGCGATTTGATGCCTCATATAAGTAAAATATCCGATGAACTTTGTTTTATTAAATCTATGCATACTGAAGCTATAAATCACGATCCTGCAGTGACTTTCATTCAAACAGGTTCTCAGATTCCGGGAAGACCTTCTATTGGTTCCTGGTTAAGTTACGGGTTAGGAAGTGATAACAAAAATCTTCCTGGGTTTGTAGTTTTAATTACCAAGGATAAATACGGACAGCCTCTTTACTCAAGATCATGGGGGAATGGATTTTTACCATCACAGCATCAAGGGGTTCAATTCAGGTCTGGAAAAAACCCAGTATTATATTTGGACAACCCTCCTGGAGTAACAAAAGATTTAAGAAAGGAACAATTGGATTTTCTTTCAAAAATGCAAAAGGATCGATATTCAGATATTGGAGACCCTGAAATTTTATCCAGAATTAGTCAATATGAAATGGCTTTTAGGATGCAAACTTCTGTTCCTGAAGTGATGGATATTTCCAATGAGCCAAATTCTATTTTTGAAATGTATGGTGAAGATTCCCGAAAACCAGGAACCTTTGCAGCAAACTGTTTACTTGCAAGAAGATTAATTGAGAAAGATGTCCGCTTTGTA
This sequence comes from uncultured Bacteroidota bacterium, assembly GCA_902618245.1. GTDB lineage: Bacteria > Bacteroidota > Bacteroidia > Flavobacteriales > Flavobacteriaceae > MS024-2A. The sequence goes on from CACMZR010000002.1 coordinate 141,047, forward strand.
CAGCTCTATCATCAAGGATGGGACCACCACGGAGATCTTCCAAAAAACATAAAAGTTCAATGCAAAGAAACTGATCAACCTACTGCTGCTCTAATTAAAGATTTAAAACAAAGAGGCCTTTTAGAGGACACTCTTGTTATATGGGGAGGGGAATTTGGAAGAACAAATTATTCTCAAGGACAATTAACAGAAACAAATTATGCAAGAGATCATCACCCTTCGTGCTTTACTATTTTTATGGCAGGTGCTGGAATTAAAAAGGGCATAACCTATGGTAAAACAGATGAATTCGGATATAATATTGTTGAAAATCCGGTTCATATTCATGATTTCCAAGCAACCCTTATGCATTTAATGGGAATTGATCATGAAAAATTTACATTTAAATTCCAGGGAAGACGCTATCGATTAACCGATGTTCATGGTGATCTTGTAAAAGACATACTAAGTTAGTTATGAAAAAAACAAGGAGGCAGTTTTTAAAAAAAACAGGATTAGCAGCAGGGATAATAATAAATCCATTTAAAAATATTTATCCGATTACAAAAAAAGTAATTTATAAAAATCCTATTGTTGGGCATGGCGACTTTAAATATAAAGTTGACAGAAACTGGGGTGTCCAAGACCCTTCTAAATTTCCAGTTAATGATTGTCATGAGATGGTTTTAGATAAGAAAAATCGAATTTTCATGACAACTACACATCCCAAGAATAATATCTTGATATATGACCGTAGAGGCAAAATACTAGACGCTTGGGGAAAAGATTTCCCTGGAGCACATGGCCTTACTCTAAATGATGAAGGTGGTGAAGAGTTTTTATATATTACTGATCCTGAGACACATAAAGTTTGTAAAACTACATTAAAAGGGAGGAAAATCTTTGAGCTTTACACTCCAAAAGAAATTAGCAGTTATAAGAAGAAAGATCAGTTTAAACCAACCGAAACCGCCATCGCACCTAACGGCGATATTTATGTAGCTGATGGATACGGTCTTGATTTTATAATCCGCTATGATTCAAATGGGAATTATATTCAACATTTTGGTGGGAAGGGAAAAGAAGATAATCATTTTGATTGCTGTCATGGAGTAACTTTAGATTCTCGTGACGGGAATAATAGCTTATTGATTACTTCACGCACTGCAAATTGTTTTAAGCGTTTTACGTTAGATGGAAAGTATATCGAAACTATAAATCTACCATCATGTTTTATTTGTAGACCTGTTCTTAAAAATGGTGATTTATATTTTGCCGTAATTGTTACAAGGGATTGGGGGACTTATGACGGAATGTTGGCGATCCTAGACAAAAACAATACTGTTGTATCAATGCCTGGAGGAAATAAACCAACATACGATGGTTCGTCTTTAATCCCACCAATATATGATCAAAAAACTTTTTTTAATCCACATGATGTGTGTATAGATAATGATGAAAACATATATGTGCCACAATGGAATTCTGGGAAAACCTATCCACTAAAATTGACTAGGGTGTAATCTTATGTATTTATTTGAAATAACAAATTTTTTTGGCAGATTCCATCCTTTACTTGTTCATTTACCTATCGGTTTTTTAATAATTTCTATTATACTAAGTGCATTTAATCAAGTAAATAATTTTAGTTACACTCGAGTTTTACGTGTAATTTGGTTTTTGAGTTTTATAAGTGCTTTTTTTTCAGCCCTTATGGGATGGCTTTTATCACAAAATGGGTATTATATAGAAGAACAATTATTTTTACACAAGTTAACAGGATTTATTTTGGTTTTTTTGAGTGGATTGGGATGGATATTTCAATTTCTTAACATACCAAAGTTTTTAAAGAAATTTAATAATGCTATAATCTTAGTATTTTTAATTGTTGTTGGTCATCTCGGCGGAAATCTAACTCATGGCGAAAGCTATTTATTTGAATATGCCCCTGAACCAATTAAAACAGTTTTGATTTCTGAAACAAAACAAAAAAAATTTGAAGAGGTACCACTAGATTCTATAGGAGTTTATAAAGACTTAATACATCCTATTTTCTTATCAAAATGTATCGCGTGTCATAATAATAATATTGCTAGAGGAGGTCTTAATATGATTACTACAACAAGTCTTTTTAAAGGGGGTAGAAGTGGTCCTTCGATTGTGGCTAATGACCTTAAAAAAAGTCTTGTATTCAATAGAGTCACTAGATCTCAAGATAATAATCAGTTTATGCCACCAACTGGAATTCCCCTTACTTATGATGAAATCAAATTATTGGAATGGTGGATAAATCAAGGAGCTTCCTTAAAAACATCTCTTACCGATATAAAACCTGATTCTAAAATTCAATCATTACTTTTTAAAAATTACTCTATTGATTTACGTAAAAAACCATGGTATGAATTAGTAAAATTACCTGCAATCGATGAATCGGTATTCAATGATCTAGATAAACACAATTTCAGCTGCAAAAAACTTTCTTCAAAAAATTCACTTTTAGATATTCGTTATAATGGTTCTCAAATTCAAGAAAAAGACCTTTTAACTTTAGTGAAATATGCCCCATACATTACTTGGTTAAATCTAGGTGAATGCAGGTTAAAGGATGGTCACATTAAGTTTATCTCCAAGATGAAAAATTTAACACGTTTATCACTTCAAAAAAATAATTTGAAAACAGATGCGCTAAAACCACTTTCAACTTTAGATCATATAGAAATTTTAAATCTGCATAGCACTAGGGTTGATAAAGAAATTTTTGAACTGATTGAAAATTCAAAGTCTTTAAAAAAAGTGTTTCTATGGAATACCCTTGTTACTTCAAAAGAAATAAATAATCAAAATCAAAAATTTGAAGGAATTGAAATTGTTGGAAACTTAGAATAATCTATTTTTGACCTTTTTTGAAGACATAAATTGTCTTAAATAAATCCTATCCCCAAATGATTTTCTATCCTCTTTCATTTTCATAACAACTTCAGCTGGGTATTGACTTTCGTGGCATAACAAAGATTGATAAGCTTTATCATATTGATCCCAAGTGAAAGGTATTTGAACATTTAAAAATGATCTTTCCTGGCCTCTCAAAGTTTTAACTTTTTGAGAACCTAGCATATCACTAGGTACACCAAAGAAGTATAATTTCATTGAATTTTTCCATTTTTGAGATACGAATACTTGAGTTACTGAAGCGCCTACTAATCTGTGATCCATATGAGTTGTAACACCATCAGGTCCCCAAGTTATTATTGCGTCTGGCTGAACTTTGTCGATAATATTTTTTAATTCTAGAATTAACTTTTGTGCATGAGGAACATGTCCATCAAAGCCTTCAGCTGCCTTAAGCTGATCATGATAATCTAAATGAATCAATTTTACTCCCAAAATATCAGCAGCACACATCATCTCCTTTCTTCTAATTTTTGCTAAACCGACTCCTGCTTTATTGTCATTATATTCATTTACACCAAGCCTACCGTCAGTAGCAATGACTAATGTTACTTCAACACCTTCTTCAACCAATTTTACTAGTAAGGGTGCTACCGATTGCTCATCATCAGGATGAGCAAAAATTGCTAGTAATTTTTTAGGTTCATTTTGAGCGCATAGCATATAGAAATTTGTTATTAAAAAAAACAAACTCAGAATTATTTTTTTCATAGTACTTACTTAGTTTTTAATGGTTAAATTACCGTTAATGAATTTAATAAAAATATGCGAGTTTCTTTTTTTTTAAAATTATCCTGCTTTTTTTTAACTCTTATGATAAGTCATTCATTAAAGGCAGTTGATTTAGAATATCCAAAAAAAAATGTTCTTCGTTTAGCTGTTATTGGGTTAGTTCATGATCATGTCAATTGGATTTTAAATAGAAAGCAAAGCGATGTAAAAATAGTTGGCATTGTGGAAACCAATCTTAAATCCATAAACCGGTATAAAAAACGCTATAATATCCCCGATAGTCTATTTTTCGATAGTTATGAATCTCTTTTACAAAATGTTGAAATAGATGCTATTTCTGCTTTCAATTCAACTAAAGAGCATCTTAATGTAGTAAAATATTTTGCTCCAAAGGGAATCCCAATTATGGTAGAAAAACCGATGGCAACGAATTATAATGAAGCTAAAGAAATGGCTGAAATTATTGAAAATTACAAGACCCCTTTGCTAGTGAATTATGAAACATCATGGTATGAAACCACCTATGAGGCCAAAACCCTTTTGAATCAGGGCAGCTTTGGATCACTTACTAAAATAGTTTTCAATACCGGACATCCTGGCCCAAAAGAAATTGGGTGTACGCCAGAATTTCTTTCTTGGTTGACAGATCCCGTTCTAAATGGAGCTGGAGCACTCACAGATTTTGGATGTTACGGTGCAAATATTACAACCTGGTTATTAGACGGTGAAACTCCAATAAGTATTAGTTGTGTTGCCAAACAAACTAAGCCTAAGCTTTACCCAAAAGTAGATGATGATACTACAATTTTGTTGGAATACACCAATCAGCAAGTTATTATTCAGGCCTCCTGGAATTGGTCCCACAATAGAAAAGATATGCAGCTATACGGAACAAAAGGTTTTATAGATTGCCAAAATAGTCATCAAATGGAATTTATGGAAAATGAAAATATAGGAGGACAAAAATATATTCCTTCGGCTATTCCAAAAAATAAAAAAGATCCATTTAGATTACTATATGAGGTTGTATTTAATGATAAGAAACTAGAGCCTTTTTCATTATATAGTGTTGAGAATAATTTGATTGTTTCTAAAATTTTAAGTCTTGCTTTGAAAGCTTCTGTTACTAAAAAAACTCAGTTTTGGGAGTAGTTTTTGTTTTACTTTAAAAATATCTACAAAAAACACGTTAAAGACTGGTTTTATAAATTTAACCTATGAAAAATATAATTATTTTGATTGGTGTGAGTGGGAGTGGTAAAAGTACTCTTGGAGAAGTACTATCGAAAAAGCTTGGTATATTATTTATTGATGGAGATGATTTTCATAGTCTAGATAATATTGAAAAAATGAAAAAATCTATACCACTAAATGACAAAGATCGAAAACCGTGGCTAATTAAACTTTCTAAAAAAATATTTGAAAGTCATAAAAATGGTGTTGTTGTGGCATGTTCGGCACTAAAAGAAAAGTACCGTGAACTATTAGTTAGATTTGTGCCCAAAAAAAATATACTCTGGGTAGTTTTAGATTGTGAAATCAAAGAGTTAAAAAAAAGAATGCAAAAAAGAAGCCATTTTATGCCTGTCGACTTACTTGAAAGCCAAATAAAAATATTTGAAAAACCAAAAAATGCTTTTTATCTAATCAGCTCTTTGACAATCGAAGAACAAATTAAAAAAATACACCGTGAGCTTGGAAAGTAAAAAAATAGAATGGGGAATTGTTGGTATGGGTTCAATGGGTACTAATCTGAGCAGAAATTTTGCTTTAAATGGATATAGATTGTCACTTTATAATAGACATCTTAAAGGTAAAGAAGAACAAATAGCACTCAAACAAAAAAAGAAATTCCCAGAGCTCAAGGATGCCTTAGCTTTTGAATCACTAGCTAATTTTGTTTCTTCAATAAAGCGTCCCAGGAAAATAATAATATTAATAACAGCTGGATCAGCACTGAAAATATTTTTAAAAAAACTAATCCCATTATTATCAGAAGGTGACATTATTATTGATGGTGGTAATTCACACTATAAAGAGACTGAAAAAATTAATTTACAACTCAACAAAAAAAAGATTTATTTTTTGGGAATGGGTATTTCAGGGGGTGATAAAGGTGCTTTAAATGGCCCTTCATTAATGATTGGTGGTGATAAAGAAGCATATAAATATGTAGCTAAGGATTTAGAGAATGTGTCTGCAAAAAGAGTTGAAGGAAAGCCTTGCTGCGCTTATTTAGGTAACCTAGGTGCTGGTCATTTTGTTAAAATGATACACAATGGCATTGAATATGCAGAAATGCAGTTAATTGCTGAAATTTTTTATGTTTTGATGGAAACCTTCAAGGGTAAAATAAATAATATTCAAAAAGAATTGGAGAGTTGGCAAAAAAGTTCAAGTGATAGTTACCTGCTAGCAATTACATTAGAAATTCTTACATATAAAGAAGATAATGATTTTTTTATAAATAAAATTATTGATACTGCCTCAACCAAAGGGACTGGTGTTTGGGCTGCGGAAAGTGGAATCTCAATAGGTTACCCTAACAGTTTAATGATCGCTGCATTACAAGCTAGATTTACTTCCAAAATGAAAACTCAACGGGAAAACCTTTCTAAATTTTTCACTCTTAAAAAAGAAAGTGCTAAAATTTCAACAAAAAAATTAAAAATCATTTACGATATATGCCGTCTAATTAATCATCACCAAGGCTTTGAAATGATGAAAAATTCAAACCAAATTTATGGTTGGAATGCAGATTTTCGAATGATTGCTCATTTGTGGTCAGAGGGTTGTATTATAAAATCTGGATTAATGAAAACGTTAGAGAAGGAATTTAAAACTAAGTCTTCAATTTTGGAAATGGATGTTTTTAAAAAAAATATATTGGAAGCTCAAACTAATTGGAATTCAATTCTAAGCTATGCTGCTGCGAGACTGATTCCAATTCCATGTATTTCCTCAGCTTGGAATTTTTTAATTTCTATGTCTCAAGAAAAAAGCAGTGCTAATATAATCCAGGCACAAAGAGACTATTTTGGTGCTCACGGTATTATGACTTTAGATAATAAAAAAAATGAAATTATAAATGGCCCTTGGAGAAATAAAAATTAATCTATTTTCCCAACAGAGCGTACCTCTTTACCCTTTGTTCCAGTCAATTTGTCTCCAAGAATTGCTCTAATTGAATCTGCTATTTTAGAGATTTTTGTCACAATTTCTGGGTGTTTCGAAGCTAAATCAATCCGCTCTTTAGGATCTTTCTCTAAATCAAATAGAGCTGGGTACTTAATAGTATTCATTTCATATGGAATTGGAAAACCATCACTAGTCCCAACCCTACCATTAAGCGAACGATAAGTATGAGGTACGTAGAATTTCCAATTTTTATGTCTTACAGCATGTAGTTCATTAACTCTATAATAAAAAAAGAAATTTTTGTGAGGTGACTGATCTGTTTTACCTGTCAATAAAGGAACAAGTGAAGCACCATCAATTTTATTTTTAGGTGATTTGCTACGGGTAAATTCAACTAATGTAGGTAACCAATCAATTCCCATTGCAGGTGCATCGATTCTAGTATTTGATTTTATTTTATTTGGATAATATACTATACTAGGCACACGATGACCACCTTCCCAATTAGTTCCTTTACCTTCCCTAAAAATACCAGCAGATCCTGAATGCCCACCATAAGAGAGCCATGGGCCATTATCAGAAGTAAAAATTATTATGGTATTCTCTTCTAATTTTTCCATTTTCAGAGCCTTTAAAATACGACCAACTGAATAGTCAATTTCGTTAATTACATCTCCATATAGTCCTCTTTTTTGTGATCCTATAAATTTATCAGATGCATATAAAGGAACATGCGGTTGGGGATGTGGCAAGTATAGAAAAAAAGGATTATTCTTATTACGTTTTATAAAATCAATTGCTTTGTCAGTTAAAGCATCTGTTAAAAAGGTTTGATCATTTAAGACTTTAATCGGTTTGTCATTTTCATATAACTCTATGTCTGGAAAGTTAAATACTGTGCCTTGTTCAGGGTGTTTTGGCCACATGTCATTAGAATACAATATTCCATAGAATTCATCAAAGCCATGTTTTAAGGGATTAAACTTGGGAGCATCTCCCAAATGCCATTTCCCAAAAATTGCAGTAGAATATCCTTTTTCTTTTAAAAGCTCAGCAACAGTTGTTTCATTTGGATTAATACCCACTTTTGAACCTGGGCTATAAGCATTGAAAATTCCAATTCTGTCAGGATAGCAACCTGTTAGAATTGATGCCCTTGAGGCAGAACATACTGGTTGAGTAGCGTAATATGACGTAAAATAAGCACCATCTCTAGCCAATTTATCCAAATTTGGCGTTAGTATATCAGAAGCTCCATACACACCTAAATCTCCATAACCTTGGTCATCCGTAAGAATAAAAATTACATTTGGAGGATCATATGTGTTGCAGTTAATGAGAAAAAATAAAATTATATGTGCAAAAAAAAATTTCATCTTGGCCTAATTAGTAATAATTTTTACAAAACATATCATACAGTTTGCCTTTTGGGTTTAATTTAATAAAAGGTAATATGATTTATAATATTTATAACTCACATTTATCACCAAAATCTTAAAATAAGGTAAAATATTTAATACAATCCTTATTTTATGTACCTAATTATTAAATACTCAATAAAAAGTGAATTTTTTACAATTTCTTAATGTAATTTTCTGTGAATTGCATTTATCTTTGAAAAATAAAAGATGTACAGCCTATTTAGTTGCATTTTTTTTAAATACAAACGCTTTTTTCATCATTAAGAGCTTGGTATTTATTCTTTGTTAATTTATTCATTTGTTTAGCCGCCTCTTTTTAGAGGCGGTTTTTGTATTATCACCTCTCTTATCGTTGTTAATACTGATAAAAAACTCTAATAAAACCGATACAAAATAAACTCCAAAAAATGGCAGTATGTATATGTAATAAAATAGTGAATCTGAAAAAAGAATATTTAAATATTCATCTGTGTTCGAATAATACTCTACTTTTTGAGTATTGAGGTCATAAATTAATCCAACACAAATTATTATTAAATACAAAATTAAAATAACTCTGATAGGCCAATAGTAATTTGGCTTTAAGTAAGAAAATGAAAAGTAAAATAATATTTTTTTCATCCTTAAATGTACGTAAGTTTAAAAATATATTTAATTAGGTTTGTGATAAAACCATTTTAATCCAATAAAATATCTGCAACACTTTTGCCTACATAACTTCCTATCGCAACACCCATTCCTGAGGACTTAATCCCAACAGCAACTGAATTTGACTCTTTTTTTATTATTGGAATTTTACTTTTCCCAAAGGCCATTATTCCAGACCATTCCATATCGATCTCAATTTTATGTTTAGGAATAATAAATTTATCTAGGTCAGTAATTAGCTTATTTTTTATTTTTTTATTTATCCCAAATTCGATTGTTTCCTCTTTTTTAAAATCTAAGTTTCGCCCTCCACCAAATAATATTCTGTTTTCAATATTTCTGAAATAATAAAATCCCCGATCATAATGAAATGATCCTTTTATGTTAAGTTTTGAAAATGGTTTTGTTAAAATTATTAAACCCCTACCTGGTACAATATTAAAATTTGGTAAAATTTGAGTTGCAAATGCATTATTGCAAATTGCTAGTTTATTACAAGTAAGATTAAATTTTTGATTTTTTAAACTTATTATTAGTTGATTTTTATTTGATTTAGACTCAAAATCTGTCAATTCTGTATTTGAAAAGAAGGTGATGTCTTCCTTATTTAATTTTGTTCTCAGAACTCTCATTAATTTACCAGTATTTAGTTGCCCTTCAAAAGAATTTTGAACTAAATGATTTACCATGTCCGTGTTAAATCCGAATTTTTTAATTTTCTTATTATTAATAGTAAAAATATCCTTTGAAAAAAAGGGCTTTAGTATTGAATTTATATAATCAATCTGATTTAGTTTTTTTGGATTTTTATCAAAAAAAAGTTCATAGCCTCCATCCCATTTTAAATCCATTTTATGGTCTCCGACAATTTCCCTTAACATGGAAAGACCGTCTAAACGCATTTTAATAATTGATAATAATTTTTCCTCTCCAAACTCAATTTCATCTTCAATTAATTCAGAAAGAGATCCAAAACACGCAAAGCCTGCGTTTTTGGTACTTGCCCCGGATGAAAATAATCCACGCTCAAGAATTGCAATCGATGCACTAGGATTATTTTTTCTAAAGTGAAGAGCACAAAAAATACCAGTTATTCCTCCTCCAAGTACAACTAAATCATAATGCAACAATTGTGTTTTTTCCCAGTAACTAATCATTTCACTTCAGTATTTTTATGATTTCGTTGACATAGATAAAAATAATAAATATAAAGTGGTTAAAATTTCAAAAACTTAAACCGTGACCATAATCATAAAGAGGATTTTTAAGATCAAATGGCACATCTTCATCTTGTTCTAAAACACTTTCCATTGAAGAGGGCAGTTGAATAGGTAATTTACCAGTAGGTGAGAATTCCCCGTAAATTAGCTCAAGGATGATTTTTTCATCAACATCAAAATCCGCAATGATAGCTTCTGAATATGGTTCAATTTTACTAATAATTGCTGGCCTTTTTAAATTTAAAACTATTATGGTAGGTTTGGATTTAAATAATTTAATCATTTGATTAACATCACTTTCTAAAAAATCAAGATCTCCTCCTCCAATCATTTTTTCCATTAGATATTCCGAATCTTTGCCGTAATTTGGGGATTTTACTTTTGCAATAATTATATCCGCATTCTCTAAACTATATGATTGAAATAAACTATTTGGATAGAAATCAAATCCATGTAGATAAACCTTAGCCTCTTTTTTTAATGGTAATAATTTTTGGTTATTTTTTAAAAGAACAAGTGATTTTTTTTGTGCTTCAATTCCTTTATTGAGATTTTCCTGATTATTGTAAACATTTAAAGCTTTTAAGTCAAGATAAGGGTTGTCAAATAATCCTAATTGAAACTTTTGCTTCATTATTCTTTTTACAGATTCATCGATTCTGGTCAAACTTATTTCATCTTTTTTTATAAGCTCACTTAATTCATTTGTTAAGGATTCTCCACCAACCATATCAATACCTGCATCAAAAAGTTTTTTTAATCTTTGATCGGTATTTAAATGCTCTACTCCATGAGCTGATGCAGGCTTGAAAATGATCCCTAGCGGTTTTAAATCAGTAATAGTAGCCCAATCTGTACAAATTATACCCTGGAAATTATATTTTTCTCTTAGTAGTCCAGTTATAATATCTTTATTGTAACCACCTCCTACATCCTCAGATGTGATTCCCTTTGGTATACTGTAATATGGCATAACTGAGGAAACTCCGACATTAAATGCCGCCTCAAAGGGTTTTAAGTGTTTATCAAATTCACCTCCGGGATAAGTTTGAATTCCAGGAGGAAAATGAGTATCGTTTCCGTCTAAAGGTGTTCCTGCGCCTGGAAAATGTTTTACCATTGAGGCTACAGAATTAATTCCTATCGAATCACCTTGTATTCCTTTTACATATGCTGCAGTAAGTTTGGAATTAATTAAAAAATCTTCTCCAAAAGTACCATCTACTCTTACCCATCTAGGTTCGGTTGAAATATCTGCCATAGGACCTAAAGCAACTCTTATTCCAATGGCTTTATACTCTTCTTTAACAATTTTAGCATGCTCATAAACTAATAAACTGTCTTGAGTTGCACCTAATCCTAAAGCAGAAGGCCATTTGGAGAAATATGGAGTAAATATTGAAGCTCCAAAAGTGTTTGGTACCCCATGTCTTGGATCAGAGGCTATTGTGATAGGAATCCCTAATCTAGATCTTTCGCCTATCTCTTGAATCTTATTGTGCCACTTTAACATATTCTCTTTAGAATGAGATGCTCTAATATTAAAATGGTTCATTTTTTTTAAAATCAATTTTTCAGACGACGACCCCATCAAAAAGCTAAAGGGATTAAATAAGTTTGGAACCTCCATCAGAGTTCCATCTGCATTTACTCCTATCATATTAATAAATATGGATCCTGCTTTCTCTTCAATTGTCATTTGATTCACTAAATCCTCAACTCTTACTTCAATTGTATTATTGGGATTCTCGTATGGATCAAGCCTTCCGTTTTTATTTAAATCTCTTAAAGAATTTTCACCAAGATTAATAATTGGGGCCTTATCTCCTAAAAGATCAAAGTTCTTTATGGAATCAAGCTTCCACTTAATTGAGAAAAATATATAGATGGTTATCAGCAAAAGAAATATTGTTGATATTGTCAATAAAAAAAGTTTTACAATCCTTTTCATAAAATGAAAGTTTAGGTTTTTGTTTCAAAAGTTGGTTTTTTATTTAAAAAACTTTATCTGTAATAAATCCCTACTATAATTCTATAGGCAAGATAAATTCCAGTGATTGTCCAAATCCACCACCTATTTTTCATGTACCAATCCATCAAAAAATAATTAAGGTTTATTTAAAGATATATAATAATATATATTTTGATATTGTAATTTTATTCAATAGTTCTTTTAATTAATTTAAAAACTTGTCAATTTTTAATAACTAACTAATAACCTAAAATCAAATTTAAGATCACAAATTCTATCTTTTTAAGACTAACCTATTTCACTTTTAGTTTTATATATCTATTTGTGCTAAAATTAAATGCCCAAAACGATGAAATTAAAAAACATTTAGAATTTTCAGGAAATATAAATTTAACTAATAATGGTTTTTCCTTTATTCCACTATTTTCACTTGGAAAGCCAGCAGCAACAGTCAATCTGTCTGTTACAGGTAAGCGTTTTAGTTTTGATCCTCAGCTTAGATTTGATCTTGACGGACTGAAACCATGGTCTTTATTATTTGGATGGAACTACAAGCTATTAAAAAAGAAACGCCTTTTGTTAAGTGTTGGGACAAGTTTCGCTTACGCTTTTACTAAATTAAATTATACAAGAAATTTTGAATCAGTAGATATTTTAACGCCGCAAAGGTTTTTCATTTTAAATTCTTTACTTAATTATAAACTCTCTAAGAAAATAAATTTTACATTATTTTACATTAATGGTCATGGCCTTGAAAAAAGAGATCAAAGCGATCAAGCAAATTTTGTAACAATAAGAACAGGGGTAAATAATCTATCATTGACTGATAGTATATACATAAATTTTAATCCAGAAATATATTTTCTTCAAATTGATAATAATAGTGGTTTTTATTTTGCAAATACATTTGCACTGAAACACAAAAAAATTCCTTTCTTTATTTCTTCAACTTTAAATCAAAGTATTAGTACTTCGATTAATGCTAAACCCTTTGATTGGAATATTGGAATTAATTATTCATTTAGATCTACATATAGTAAAAAACAAAATTGAATACCATCTAAAAATTTTTTGAAAAATTTTGATCTTATGATTTAAAATACTGAAGTTTACAAAAACACTCTTTTAATTGAAAAAAACTAGCTCACCTCTGCAAACCATATTATTTATCTGTTTTTTACAGCTTTTCTCTTGCAGTGAAAACGATGAAACTGAATCTAATAGTGCAAGTAATAACATAACTCAAAGTGAAAATAATATAGATTCAGCTGCAACCACACCAGAAATTTTAAGTTTCAACCTAAATGACGGAATAATTAATTTTGAAGATAACTTAGTAAATTTCTCAGAACAAAATATTCAACCTGATAACAGAAGTTCAGGGAACTGGGGGAGATTTGGAGGAATAAGTTCATCCAATTTATCTTTAGAATATGACGAAAATCCTAATATTGATAACATCAATAATTCAACAAAAGTTATGAAAATTAAAGAACCCTCGGGAATTCAATCATGGGCTGGTTTTTATTTCGTTTTAGAAGAAAAAATTAATTTCCCCGAAGGAAAAGAGGCTATTTCAATTCTATTTTACTCTCCTAAACCGGGACATAAAGTTCTTTTAAAATTAGAAGACGGTTTGCCAAATGGAACTCCAGGAAAAAAAACTACGGGTGATCTTTTTGCAATAACTACAACAACTGGTTGGGAAACACTAATTTTTAATATTCCAGAATTTGATGGAAGAAACAACATCTACAATACTATCACTTTCGTTCTAGGTTATGATATTTCAAATCAGTCAGAAGTAAATTACTATATGGATAATATTCAATTTTCAAATCCTATTCAAATTATTGTTGACCAATTAAATATAGACTCAAGTGAACAAGTGACTAGATATTCAGGTTACCAACTAGTATGGAATGATGAATTCAACTATGAGGGTGCACCTGTAGAAGATAAATGGCACTATCAAGTAATTCCTATTTTAGAGGGTGGATGGGCTAACAATGAAAAACAGCATTACACAAATAGAAGAGAAAATTCTTATGTCTCAAATGGGACACTAAAAATCGTAGCAAAAAGTGAAATATACGATTATGAAGGGATAACAAAGTCTTACACATCAGCTAGACTAAATTCAAAGTTTGGTTTTCAATATGGTCGAATAGATGTAAGAGCAAAACTCCCTAAATCAGTAGGTACTTGGCCAGCTATATGGACTCTGGGGACAAATGTGGGTGAGATTGGAAATTATCATGGAAACCAAGAGGGTAATGTAGGTTGGCCTGAATGCGGCGAAATAGACATTATGGAACAAAACGGCTCTAATAAACAAATACTTTATGGCACATTCCATTGGGCCGATAATTCAAGCCAGCAGGCCTCTTACGGCTTAACAAAAGATATCAATTCATTAGGTATCACAGATGTGACTAACGAATTTCACCTATACTCATTAGAGTGGACCACTGGAATTCTCAGAATTTATGTAGATAATTTACTTATCTGTGAATTAATGAATAATGACTCTGTCCCCTTTGATAATCCGCATTACTTAATTTTAAATGTTGCCATGGGAGGCACATTGGGCGGAGATATCCCAGGAGATTTTATTCAAGACTCTATGGAAATAGATTTTGTTAGATTTTATAAGTAAATTAAACTTCTATTTATAAAAAATTCTAAATGAAAGATTATATAATTCCTATTTCTATTCTGATTTCTTCTTTAATTATTGGGTTTGCAATCTTGGGGTCTAGTCAGACTCAGCGTTTCGAACATATTGAAAATAATGTTGTGTTCGATAAAAAAACTGGTACTACCTATTATACTGACAAAAAACAATATTTAGATAAAAAAGGAGATCGTTATCAATATGATTAACTAAAACAACAGGTTAAAACCTGTCGCTTATGACACTATTAATTGGTGAAAAACTACTGTTTAGATCGTTAAAGCCTTGAATCACCCTATCTTTTAGACGAACTGTAAGGGTTAATGACTTGCCTGACTTTAATATTTTCAAAAAATCTTCTAGTTCATATTTTTCACTTGTAATTAAATCCTTCATCTCAAAGATTCGATATTTTTCATTTTCAATTGTTGAATTAGAAGGCTTAAATTTTCTTTCGGATATTTCAAATAGGATATAATATTCTTGTTCTTCACGAAAAACATTGCCTTTTAATGAAAGATCTAATCCTAATTTTCTAGAATTAGATAACACTAATGAAAGAGTATCCTGCTTTTTATATGTAAACTCTATTTGTCCAATTGCCTTGCTTATTCTTTTTGAACTATTAATAGTGTACTCCCACTGCGAGTGTGCATTAATTGTAAGAAATAAAAATAGAGCTATAATTTTTTTCAAAAATTTTAATATTAAATAAAATCAAATATACCTAATATGGTATACTTAAAATATTTGATTCCAATTTAAAATGTGCATGTCTTCATCAATTAAATGACTCTTTCAGATAAACAACTCTTTTTTCTTGAAATGATTTTTTTGCTGCTAGTGAAATATGCAATGAATTTAATCCTGCATTAATTCCGTTTGGCATCTCCGTTTTTTCTATTAAGCAAGAGATAAATTCTTTAATAATTGACTTGTAAGAATCAGCATAACGTTCTAAAAAAAATCCTATTGGTCTTGGTGTGTGGATTCCATTTTTATCTGCAATAAGATGATTATCCGGTAATTGATTGTTTGTGGCACACATTCCCAAATCTCCAAAAACTTCAACTCTTTGATCATAGCCATATACTGCTTTTCTACTATTGTTTATAGTTGCAATCGACCCGTTCTCAAAATTTAAGGTAGTCACAGCAGTATCAACATCTCCTAAATTTTTTATCTGTTTATCACCAAAAACACTGCCTGTAGAATAAACTGATTCTACCGGATTTTCATTTAAAAAGCATGCCATGTCAAAATCATGTATCGCCATATCCAAAAATAAACCGCCGGATGTTTTTAAATAATTAATATCAGGTGGTGCTGGATCACGACTTGTAATTCCAATAATTTGTGGTGTCCCGATAGTTCCATTTTTAATAGATTTTTTTATTTTTTGGATGCTTTTATCATAACGCCTGTTAAATCCAACCATAAATGGAATCTTTGAATCTTTAATCGAATCTTTTATCAATTTTACTTTTTTAAATGATAGATCTACTGGTTTTTCACAAAAAATTGCTTTGCCAGCTTTAAGAGCAATATTTATATGTTCTATGTGAAAAGACGTTGGGGAAGAGATAATTATTGCATCAATTTTAGAATCTCTAACCATTTTATCATAATGATCATATATTTTAACATTAGACCGTTCTTTTACCCATTTTTGATTTTTTGAATTTAAATTAGAAACGGCGGTAATTGAAGCGTCTTCTATAAATGAATTGATATTCTCAAAATGAATTTTACCTATACGTCCTAGTCCAACGATACCAAATTTAATCTCCATTTTCTAAAGTTAAAGATTTTGTAACGTACAAAAAATGAAGATTTGGCTTAAATGAACTTTGCTAAAAAAATTAATCGGACCCAGTTTTTATCCTTTGAGATTCTTCAGTTGATTCAATTTTTTTGCTTTTTACATTTCTATTACCAAAATTATATGTGATAGTAATTTTAGCTTGAGGTTTTAAAAACAAAATATCCGCACTTTGAATAATATTTAAATCTGGAATATCGAAAAATGGTCTAAATCTCATTGTATTAAGAAGATTTGTTCCGTTTAAGGTCAAAATAAAATTTTCATCCCCAGTTGGGCTAACTAAAAGGATGTTACAAAAGGATACTGGGTTTTTGTTCTCCATCTATAACTTTGCCAGAAAAAAATCGATTGTCCAATTAAAAATTAAGGAATGATTAGAAAAACTAATACAATTCTTTTCATGAATATTTATGGTTTGGTTATTCAAATTTAATTGCGTTTTGCAATTTAATTATCACCTGAATGTTATGGAAACATAAAAATTACATTATTCATTATGTTCTAATGCAAAAATTAATATTAACACAAAATTTGAGGATTTAATTAGGATCTTACTAATTCTAACACTTTACTAAGCTATCAATAAGCTATATTTAAATCCAAAATACACTTAACTGATATAATTCATAAGTAAATTGATGATAAAAAAAGAAGAAATCTTTATAAAAGCTTTAAATCAATATTTAGAAAAAATTATAACTACAGATTTTAATTCTCCATTAGATGCTAGAAAAGTTGCAGCTGAATATCTTCAAAAAATTTTCTCTTTAAATAAGTATGATCTATTAGGAACAGAGAATCTTCCTTTGAAATCGGGAGTTGTATTTATCTACAACCATATCTCAAATAATGACGAATATTTTCTAAAAAAAGACTTTCAAATAACTTTAGATAGCCATTTTATTAGCAGTATGATATCTTATAATTATTACAAATCACCTGGCGTAAGGATTATTCGTCATAGTTTACCTAATGAAAAGGAACATGCCATTTACTATAATAAATTTGACTACATAAAAGTATATTCCAAAAATTATCTGCCAGAAAATATTTCAAAAGAGAAAATAAATGATGCTAAAAAGGAATTTTATAAAAAAGCTAAGGAGACCTTGGTAAAAGGTGAAAATCTAATCGTAAATCCTGAAGGGATTTCTTCTTCTACTGAAATGTCTCCATCTGATTTTAAAGCTGGTGTATTTAAAATGATTATCCGTTCAGGATTGGATCCATTTGTTGTTCCGTTGGTGATGACAAACTTTGACAAACTTTATTCTGAGACTATCTATAGGTGTGAAATTAAAAAACCTTTCCGTCTTTCAAGTGTTGTAGATAACTATGATGATAGAAAGAAATTAGATAATTTTTTAATCGATTTAAATATTAATTATAGAAATTGGGTTAATGATCTAAGAAAATTTAATGAAGGGTATGATCAGGAAATAGAAAAATTGATCTTGAAAAAAGATAAACTTATTTCAAAAAAAAACATTGTTGCCTTCTATGGAAGTTCTTCATTTAGACTTTGGAATAATTTAAATGAAGATTTTAAACCCTATAATGTACTTAATTTCGGATTCGGTGGAGCTTTTATTGAAGATTGTATTAGATATTTTGATAAGCTTTTTTCTAATATAAATCCAAATGTATTTGTCCTTTATGTGGGAGGGAATGATCTTTCTTTAGAATATTCTAATAGAAAAATTATTTCCTTGTTTAAGAACCTTTTAAAAAAAATAAAATCTCAATTCCCAAATGCTAGAGTTATATCAGTTTCAATTAAGCCCAGCTATCATAGAATTGATAAGTTTGACCAAATAAAGCAGTTGAATTCTCTTATTGAAAAGGAATTAACGAAAAGTGATAAAAATTCCTATATAGATATATTTAAATTATTTTTAAATAAAGACAGAAAAATAATTAAGTCTTACTTTCTTAAAGATAATCTACACTTAAGTAGCAGGGGTTACAAGGTATGGAAAAGGGAAATACTAAAGGTTTTAAACAAGAATGCTTTATAAAATTATTATTTATAAAACAAAGATGAATTTTCATTTAAATCTTTCTCTATTAATAAACATTTGTTTAATTATTTTTGAAAAGCATTTTTTAAAAACTAAAAAATTTGACCATATACCACTTGATTGTTTCTAGCCAAGAATATTTGTCAAATCTCACTTTTTGCTCACGAACATCAAAATATATATGCTCTTTTCTTTTAAATTTCATGTCTAGCTATTTTTTCTAAACTTAGACAAAATTGTATTTTTATCCAAATTTTTTATTATTTGTTTAATTTTACAAAACTAAAAAAGTGAAAATGAAAAAAATAGCATTCACCTTACTGGCTTTAACTCTATTTTTAACTTCATGCGAAAAAGATGACGAAAGCCAATCTTATGATCCTATTCCTAACGAAGGCTACTAAATTAATGAGGGGGGGGTTCTAACCAATTTGTATATTTAGTTTAAACTAATTAGAAATCAAACTTAAATGAAAATCAAAACAATTTTTAAAATAAACATGGTGATAATTGCATTACAAGTGTTGCCATTAATTATTTCATTATTTTCACCTGAATTCAAAATAATGCTAATGACAGACGCCTTTGGAGAAGATCCTTCAAAGGACGCTATAGTAATGTTTGAGCAATTTGCTTTAGTCCTAGGGCTTACTGTTATTGGTATAATTATTTTTTTATATGGGTCACTTTCATTCAATGATGAAGGTACTTTAAAAAGGTTATCACTTTTATTTTTTGTATTGGCAGGTTTTTTTGCACTTCCTGACTTAATAAATGTTTTAAGTGGACAACCAACAGCACCCATACCGGTCATAGTGCTCGGATTATTAAGTATGGGGCTTTTTTATTATGGCTCGAAAAAAGGAACCATCTAAAAAGTTTTGGAAGTTTCCAAACTAAAGATCATCTAATATTTCTCTAGCGTTTTCCGTTTGAAGCGAAACTAGATAATAAAATACCTGATCAAGTTTTTTATTAATAAGAGTATTATTTTTATACTCCTTCCGCATTAAATAAAGGGTTATTGGAAGATCTAGATCTTCCTTTTTATATGGTACACCAACAAACTCTTGAATTATTGACAAAGGTTCAAACTGATATTCAACTGAAGGTTCAATTGCTGTCCCCTCACCCCAATCATTCCAAGTTATAAGTTGAATAAAATCTACACCTGAAGATGTTGATTTTTCAAGTGTTTCTCTAAGTAGATTACCATCTCTAGGTAAAATATCACTTTGCCCAGTTTTATCCCAGCCTCCTTCTTCATAGAATTCTCTAAATTCAAAAATTCCTGATCCCCCCAAATAATCAAATTGTTTGCCATAATTATAAAAATCGTCACTTTGAGCCTCGCCAACCCAAGAATAAACACCATCCACAATCGTATTCAAATTATAATATCGTGGATGATAAGCTAGTGGGAAAAAATAAAAATCAGTTTTAATTTCAGAAAATGCATTTTCCCAATCTTCGTTTGAGGTTAATGTAATAGGTCCAAAATTTAAAAGAATTGGTTTATTATCAATATTTACGTAATTGCTTTTTGGAAAATAATTTTTTTCAATGTAAAGTAAATCTTCTTTGGCTAAACCTGCTTTACTGCCGTAGCCTTGGTCAAGAATACTTTTTATTGTTCTATCCTCATAAACTATTGCAAAATCTAATCCTACTTTTTCACACATTTCTATAACAGCGTTTGATGCAACGAGTAGTTGGGGGTAATCATTAAATTGAGATTGACCATAGAAATCAATTAAAATACCGTCGATACCCGACAGCTTCATGCAGATCAAAGCGTATTCAAGATAATGCTCATCACTACTATCATAGGGTCCTATTAAGGGGTAGTAGTGGGAGGCTATTGACCTTTGGTCATTTATAAATTCCTCTGGATTTTTATTTGCCATTGTCCAATGATTTCCCCAATATCCACTAAACTCTGGTGTTTGGAACCAAGGCATATAATGAGCATAGACTGGTGTTTTAATTATTTTATTTACAGAAATAGGTTCAAATTCAATAACATTAAATTCTACGTCCTCAGAGCTGGCTAGACTTTTGTCTTGACAAGAGTAGTTAAATATTATAATAGCCAGGAAGCTAAATAAGTATATGAAAAAAGTACATTTTGGCAAATGAAATGGTCCACTCTTCATAAGTTATTCTTTAAGTTTTAGCTCTAAAACTAAATCAAAAAAACAGATATTATTGCATTAGTGCATACCCATTTAATTGATAGTTTAAAAGAACACTAGAGCCAGAAAGAGCCTCTGGAATATTTTCATTTATGTCAGATGATTTAATTTTCCTGTAAGCAGTTGCTTGAGAACAAACAAATAGTTTTACTCCATATTGAGATAGAAGCTCTATAACTTTTGTATTAGGATTTTTTGTGCCAAATTTCTTTTCATATGCATCGTCGGATAAAACTACTGTAGTTGCTTGTCCTTGAATGGTTGCTACAATATCAACATTCTCTTTTTTGATATTTTTACACCCAAGCATATTTATAGCATGGGCAATTCCATTTAACCCCTTATTAATCCCTTCTCTTTTTTCGCTTGAGGTAATCTTGTAAACCGCTTTATAATGTAAGTTTTCATCTGGTTGAACAGCAATATTTTTTGAATATTTTATTTTTCCATACCCTTTAATTACCGGAGTTACCCAATCTTGGGAGTAAAAAATTGCTGGAATTAAAAAAATTAAGCATATTATTTTTTTCATGTTTCTTTATTTGATATTGTTTATATAGTTTAATAGAATAGCGTTGTAAGACATCAATATAAAAAAACCCCTCAAATTTGAGGGGTTTTAATTGTTTAAAAACTTTTTTATTGGAATCTTTTTACTGTATTGGTGATATAAGATTGAATATAATCTACTTTTCCTCTGGAGGAAATATATTCTTGGAAAGCTTTTGTTTTTTGTATTTTACGTAAAGTGACTTGAACGTCATTTGGATTTTTACCATATATTACTAGACCGTGAGTAGCCCCAGGTGTACCACCAACTTCGTAGCTTACTAATCCAATTCTTCTATCACCAAGAATTTTTTCTGCTGCTTTTGCATTTTTGTCCCACGCTTTTTTGAATTTAGCAGGTTCGTAAACTTTAACATCATAGACTCTTGCTGAAAGATTTTTTTTCCAATCTCCTTCTGTAAAAGCTAATATTGACCCCATTGCACTATCACCTGTATTTGGGTAAGTGTAATTACTCATTCTCTCTGTATAAAGAGCCCATTCCTCGTCTGATCTTTCTCTTTCTGTTCCGAAATTTTCAGGATCGCCCCAAACCACTATTCTGTGTGTTACTCCGTTTTTAAATCCAACGGCTTGAAGCATAACCCCGCCTGACTTCCATTTTTCACCACCTGCAAAATCAGAAAACGTTTCCACTACACTTGATTCGTATCCTCTTTTAACATTAAGGTTATAAATACGAAGTGACCTTTGAGCAATAAGGCTAAAACTAAATAGTAAAGCCAGTAACAAAATACTTTTTTTCATTTTAAATTGATTTATGATTAATAATAGTTCTAATATATACAAAGTTTTTAAAATTTTAAGCTCTGTAAGTTTCTGATCCAAAAGCTTCACCTATTCCAGTTTGACAAAATTGTCTTAAGCTTTCCAAATATTTCCCAGAACTATAATTCATGTTTGCGTATGCATCATCCATTTCTTCAAATCCTTCATAGGAATATCTGACACGGGTTTTACCATTATTCTCATCCAAGTCATATTTCATTACATGGCCTATGTTTTCCCATTCAGAATCAACACATTCTATATGAATTGATTTGTTTTGCTCAAAATGTAAAACCTTAAATTTAAATATAGCCAGATTTACAAATTCAAAAGTTACAACCTCATCTTTTGAAAAAATACCTTCAATTTTGGTTGTATACCATTTTTTCATTTTTTCTACACTTGATAATGCGCTAAAAACATCTTCAACAGAAGAATTAATATGCATTAAATGTTTAATTGGAATCATCTTATATCGTTTTAAAGTTAATAATATGTTGTATAGTAATGTATATAATAAAGGTATACTTATTTTGCTTTTACAAGTTTTAATTCAAAGGAATAATTTAGCCCAATATTCCAATCAAATTTTTTCCCTGTTAAATCACCAAAATCAATAGGTTTATTCATCACTGTGCTTATAGAGAATGGGAAGTTAACAATACCAAAATTTATTGTCTGAGCTGAAAAAAACCCAGTTTCGGTGTCTTCAATTTGTAAAGCATAAAGTAAAGGCTCCCATCTTATGTAAACAGAATTTTTAATTGTAAAAGACTTTATTTGTGGTGATAAAATAATAACTCTCCCTGATTCAATTTGATTAGCATTTACGAGTTTTAATGGTATTATTTCAAAGTATGATAAATTCAATCCAAAGTTTTTATTAAAAAAATAGGAAATACTAGGTTTTATTATAGCTGAAGACCAAGGTTGGAGTATGGTTGTTGGTAAATCCTCGTCTTGAACCGTTATTTTCTGGTTCACTATTCCAGGAAAAACACCTCCAATTGAAAAATTGAATTTTCCTGACTTTTTTATTTTATAATCCCACCATATATCAAAACCCCAAGGTTGAAAACCGTCTAATTCATATCTAATAAGTGGGCTTATTGAGAGTCTCTCTCCCCCGAAAGAGAAATTTGTAATAAGTGACGGCTTATCTCTTGAAAAAAGGGGTACCCAATCAATCCCATTATTGTTGACATTTAAATTCCCTCTTATAAAAAAAGTTTTATCTGATTGAGAAAAAATTAAACCATAGCTGAATAGAATAAACAGATAAATAAAAACAGATTTCGGTGAATCCAACTAATTTACTGTTATTGTTCCAACCATCCCGCTGTGAAGCGAACATTGATAGTAATAAGTTCCCGCAGCGTTAGGAGTCCAAGAAACTGTCCCACTTTCACTGCCATTTCTTGATACACTATTTGCTAAGTTGTTTGTCCCTGTACCCGGACTTGTTTTTATATAAAAAGGATGTCCAGAAACACTTAGATTAAAGTTTATTGTATCTCCAACTTCTACAGTTATAGAAGCGTCATTTCCTGATACCGATCCATTTCTGTCTCTTCCACTAAGATTATAATCACTAAAACTTGCAGCACTCACATCTATTGAAAAAGTTTCAGCTGAATTTGAAGAATCACTGGTTGAAGAAGAAGTTCCAGATTGACTAATCCCTGATGAATCACTGGTATTGTCAGTATTTCCACTATTATCAGTGCCTCCTGTATTTGTGACAGGGGCAGGATCAACAGTTATAACAATATCTTGAACCACTTCAGGACAACCTCCATCACTTATTGTTGTTATCGTACCACTGTATGTCCCTGCAGCTGTGAAAGATGCATTAATAGTGTAATTATTTCCAGATTGCGATATCTCACCTTCATCATCAGGACCAACAATATTTAATCCGGTTGCTGCTCCAGAATATGTCACAACAATAGGTTGAATGATATCTAAAACGTTTATTGTCTGATTAAATGATCCTGAAATAAGAGTAATACCTGAAGAGTTTTCATTTTTGGTTAACGAAATCGTCTGTGAAGCTTGACTAAAATTTGAACTACCGCTAGATGTATAAACAGAAAAAGTAAAATTCTCATCCGTAAAGATGGGTGTTCCTGATATTGTTAATTCACCATTAACAATATTAGATTCCAACCCTGAGGGTAATATCTCTGTATTTACACTTACCCCTTCCCCACCATACTCAAACACAATTGGATCTATGGGCTGACCATTACAAATGACTTGACTTTTTTCACCTGAGATAAGTAATAATTTTGGACAATCCTCAAGTCCAAAACTTGTACTTCCATCATAAAGCCAACCTGAAGGTATTTGTTGAAATATCTGAGAACTGACCTTAACACAACTTAAGTTGGGATTGTTTGTTATATCTAAATCAATAATACTATTATTTTGAGAGAGATCAATCTGAGTAAGTCCCGTATTACCTAAATTAAGTGAAGTAAGTTTATTCAAATTTACAAGAGGTACGTCAGAGAGATTATTACCAGATAAATTTAGAGTAACAAGGTTTATAAATTCTTCTAATCCTGAAAAATCTGTAATCTGTCTGTTACTTAAATCAAGATCGTTTATAGCTATCATTTCAGAATCGTTAATAAAACCGTCAATAAGATCATCATAGCCTAAATCAATTAGTGCTTGCTCAAAATTTTGATCTGCTATTGCTGTTCTGTTTGGTTGGTAATCCTCATCTTTTGTTCCGGTCACTTCGAATTGAAATAGTGAAGTCACATTTAAATTAAAATTAATTTGATTATCAATCACAACAATATTAGAAAGTGATCCTCTATCGTTAAGTGTGATGGTACTGTTAGAATCAACAGAAAATGTTCCGCTTATTTGTCCTGCAGAGTAATTTAACTTAAAAGTTTTGTCTTGATTAAAAACAACACTTTTAACATCAAAAATCCTTGATTTTTGTTGCTGCTGTTGTCTTTTCTTTTTTATTTTCCATTTGCCTACAACCTCGTTAAAAAGTTCATATTCAAAAAAAGCTTTAATAAATTTAGGCTCAGAAATGACTACATCAAGTGGGTTGTCTGTGGATAGAACCTCTTCATCCTCCCAGCCATAAAAGTCGGATCCTTCTTCAGGGGTTGCTGTTAACCTTACAGTAGTGCCATAAAGATAATCTGTAGATTTACCGGTATTAATAATTTCTTCGGTTACTGTACCTTCCCCAACAGTTTGAACTCGAAGTTCGTAAGATAATTTTTCAAAAGTTGCTGTTACATTTTTGGCACTGTTTATTGTTAGTTCAGCAGGATTTGTGTCTCCTTGTAAATCTCCCGACCACTCTTTAAAATAATACCCTTGTGCAGGAACAGCTTCAAGCCTTACTTTAGTACCTGAATCATAATCTGTTTTCCCTGTGTTTATAATTGTTTCTGTTATACTCCCCTGTCCATTTACACTTGTAGTTAATTCGTATTGAACTAATCTAAAATTTGCAACTACACTTTTATTATCATCTACAGTAACTTGAACAGAGGTATTGTTGCCAATTGCATCACCTGACCATCCTGTAAAAACATACTCACTGTTTGGTGTGGCATTAAGAGTTACTGAAGTACCGTTTTTAAATGTCCCATTTGAAGGAAAAACAGAACCACCTTCGGGCGGATTTACTCTTATATCTAATACAAATTCTTTAGTACAGCCTAATATGGCAAACAAAAAAACTAAAGAAAGTAACGCTCTTTTCAACTCTTTACTTTTATGGTAAAAGAATAACTCCTTTTGCAGTCAAAGAATATATTTCTTTCGGTTCAACAATTAAACTGATAGCTGACTCATTTTCTCCTCTATCACGTGCATAATGTTTTAATTCATCGACAGATATGTTTCTTTTAAAAGCCTCGCCACTTACTATGACTTCTTTTCCAATTATATTTTTGGGAACAAAAAATGAGTAATCCTTAAAATTGACCATAATATCTTTTTCTTCTCCGATTTCAAGTTTCATCCAACACCCTTTCATTTGGCATACATCAGTTACTTTAGCTTTCAGTTTTGCATTAAACTTTTCTTTAGCCAAAAATAAATTTTGGATTTTAGAATTTTCAATTATACTTCCCTCTTCTATTTTTTCACCGAAGCTTCTTGTTTGTCCACTTAAGGAAGCAGAAATAATAAACAGGCCGAATAATACTTTGATTTTTTTCATTTTAATTTTATTGAGATGCAATAAAATTACAAAAACCCCCATAGAAATTACTAAGAGGGTATTTATAATATTATTTAAAAAGTGATTATAAGTTTATTCTCTAGGAGAACTTAATTCAGGCATAAATGTATGATGCCTTGTAAGGCCCCAATCGTCTACAAGAGATTCCCTAAATTTTTTATAGTCTACATCCCAAGCTCCAAACAATTCATTGTAAGCGGCGATGAGCTTTGGAATACTATTTTTTCTCCAATTTTCTTCATCCTCAAAGTTTTTAAATATCCATCGGATCATAACAACATTTCGTCGAGAGGCTCCAGAGATTTGATTTAAGATGCTTTTATTATATGGATGACCAATTTTTTCATAGGCTTTTTTTGCCCTCATTTGGAAAGTCCAAAAATCATCTTTTTTATCCTCTTTATAACTTAAAAAAGCAATTCTCCTATGATCATTTCCCTCATAATTACCAGTTCTATAACTTGCCTCTTTATTAACTGCCCAAAGACTTACCCTACCTGATGTGTGAGGAACGTTTTTGAACCAGTAACTATTCCCTTTGCTATTTTGATAGTCTAATTCTCCTAGATTTCTTACTACCCTCACCCTAGCGTAATTTTGAGCATTGGGACCTGTTAAAATTTTGAAGGTAAAAAACTTTTCTTTGGCTCCTTTCCCGTTATACATTTGAGTTTTTTTTGCAACTGCCGATTCAAATTCTGGGATATCCTTATTTTCAACAGTTAGCACTCTCATTTGTAGGATCTGAGAATTTACATTACTAAAGAATGTAAAAAGTAGTATTGTAATTAATAATCTTTTCATTTTTAATTGATTTATGGTTAATAAAAGTGCAATATAAAAAAACCCTCCTTATTTTGGAGGGTTATCTATTTATTTAGCAAATTGTTCCATGGAGGAAATTTTACCTTCTAAATCGAAATAATAAATTTCCATTAGTTCTTTATTACATTTTCTACCATTTTTAAAAACTCTTGACTCTGTCCCTCTAACAATTACACCACTTGCAGCATCAGTATTTGCAATTTTAATTGGAATTATTGCATTGAGTTTCCAATTTACAGATCTAAAAGGTTTGAAAAAATTTGCTAGATCTGATTTTTTATACGTAGCTTTTTGACCCCTATAATCATTAAAAACAAATTCATCTGCAAAAGCCATCTTCATACCTTCTGTATCCATTTTATTGTAACTTTCAACCATTTGCTCTATAATCTTTGTTTCATTTCTATTAGAAAAAACAAAAGGTCTTCCTGTATACTCACTTTCTTTTCTACCAAAAAATTTACCTCCGTAAGGGAATCCGTAATTTGCAGAGTCTATTGCTACCCATTGTTTAAATCCTTTAACTTTCCCAGCGTTGTCAAGAACAAATTGTTCCATTAAATCTAATTTCTGGTAAGATCCATTTTTAAAGATTCTTTCTTCTTTGGACCAAGCCAAAACCTGCTTAAAATCACCATCTTTCTGGTGTAAAGGAATTATTTTATAAGGAACCATAGATAAGCTCTCCATTGCATCTGCCCATTTGGCTTGATTTTCTTTAAACTTATCAGTTAAAAATTCATCAGCATAGTATGGAAACGATTTTTCAAGATCTAAATCTGAGTATGCTTTAGCTAAATCCTGTAGGTTGTCAATTTCAGCTTGTGTTCCAAATGTGTATGATTTTCCGTAACTATCTCCTTCACCAAGCCAAACTCCTCCATCATTTTGACAAGAAAAAAAGGATATGGATATAAGTGTAGAGAAAATAAAAATATATTTTTTCATTTTAATTGATTTATGTTTTTAAAAAAGCAATATACAAAGAAGTAATAAAATTTATAAAAAGGATATTTTGAAAACTTAAAACCCTCCGTTCAGGAGGGTTTTGACAAATTATTTTTGAGGTTGATAATCATAATATCCCTCAACAGGAATCATAACATGATCGAGTCCTGTTCCCTCGAACATAATATATGGTCCCCCTGAATTAAAGTCTGTTGTCATACCTTTTAAAGAGGAAGGATCTTTAGGCATTAGCATCAAGTGAGGACCTGATTCAATCCAAAGCCCTTCTTTAGCATCCTCTTTATTGAAAACACCTGGTTTCGAATTATCTTCTCCCATATCTCCATGGAGCATATACATCCAACCATCTCGATCTAGTTCAGGTTTTTGCCCTGACATAGCAGCCATTATCCATTTCATACCTTGTGCATCCATTACCATTGGCATTGCTTCATGTGGATCTTTCCATCCATTTTCAGGATCAGACATCCCCCTAGGATTTCCAGCCATTGCAGTCCAGCCATTTGTCCCTTCTCGTAAAATAGTTTCCCCATCAGAATCAATTACAGTGCAATTCGCTGCTATAAACGGAGGTGCTGCTGTACTTAAAGCCCATATTTTCCATTCAGCTGAAGTATGGGGTAAATCTGGTTCCCCATTATCTTTGGTTGTTTCTTTCTCAATTGTTGCTGGAGCGTTATTACAAGCTAATAGTCCAAAAAGAAGAAGATTAATAATAAACAGTTTTTTCATTTTAAATTAATTTATATTGATATACAATTTACATAATTAGATTTTATCTTTCTGGATGGTAATTCCTTTATATTTTTAGAGATTTAATAAAAGGGTTTAAAAAAAGCGTAATCTCCTATTTAAGCTCTTTTTGAAATAAACAAACGTCATCCTCTTTGTAGTGCTCTGGTAAATTTGTTGTGTCTTTTAGTTTTTTTATGCCCAAAAATTCAAAACCAAAACTTCCATAGTGCTTAATTAGTCCTTTATTTAACCCTACTGTATCCATCCTTACAAACTTAAGTTTGTTTTCGATACAATATTTTTTGCTCCAGTCTAAAATTTTCCCCACTAATCTCTGCCCCCGAAATGAAGGATTCGAAGCAATACGATGAATATAAAGTGAAGGCGCTTTGTCTTCTCCCCAAATCAACTCATCTTTTAAAGTAGTTGCCCAAACGCAAGCAACTTGTTCATTAATTTCTAATTTCCATTGTGATTTATTTTTTATCTCAGCTTTTACCATTTTTTTTTCAAATTTTGGCCAAGGTACTTGGGCTTTTGATTTCATATAGGCTGTCGCTATTTCATACAATTTGAAAATGGTATCCAAGTCCTCTAAATTGCTATTTTTTATTTTCATTGATCTAAAATATTTTTAATTAGTTAGGACTTATACTAAATACGGTATCACCAATATTCACAGGAGGGGTACCCTTCATATACAAAATAGTTCCTGATTTGGTGGCAAAGTATCTCTCAATAATTTCACCAAACTCATCTGTAATAAAACCCAACTCTCTATTTTTAAGTACTTTGTTTCCTGCCTTGTGCTCTGAATATAAAATACCTTGAAATTTAGACTTTATATAATAGGGGCTATTCAACCTTTTGAATTTTATTTCCCCAAAAGGATCATTGTATTTATACATTTTTAATTTATCAAATATTCTAAAATATCCTCTTAAAATTCTGTCAACTGCTTTTGGTTGAAGATATCCTAGTTTACCACTTTCAAAACTTAGAGCGATTTTCCCAACTTGAGTGGCTTGTTTAAATGCATAGAGTGCAGGCTCGGTAATTTTAATTGTATATGGATAAGATATTACATTTTCAAAGCCGCTATATTCAGACAACTCTTTTGCCATTTTAGTATTAAAAGGATAATTTTTGTTATCATAATAACATACAAAAGGTAGAAGATCTTCGTTGGCATCACCGCTGTGAGCGTCAAGAAAAACATCACTTTCAGGAATAATCTTTGTTGAAATGAAGTGAGCTATTTTTTCTGAAACACTTCCATTTTCATTACCAGGGAAAATTCTATTTATATTTAAATTATCAATTGGGTTTACATATGGTGTACTCGAATAAAACGCTCCAATATTTGTTATGGGAAGTATAATAATGGTACCTGTTAACTTATTTAATTCTAATTTTTTAATTAATTTTTGGGTTGCAATAATGGGCGCATATTCCGCTCCGTGAACTCCAGCTAAAATAGTAAATACGATTCCTTGATCTTTCCCTTTTATAACAGTTAAGGGCAAAAAGGTTTTATTACCATAATCATCATTGAATTCTATTTTTATTTTATTTATGCTCTCTCTAGTTGAGTTTACAAATAAACTATCGAATTCACTCTGACAATTAGCTGTTTGATGAATTAATAAGATGAAAAGAAAGGTAAATTGTCTTTTCAATTTTTTAAAGTTATGCTTTTTGGGGGTCTTGAAAGGTATTTATCATACTTTACCCCCCCCCAAAAAGTAATTCAAAAACAAAATTTATTTTTTATTGGCTTCCATGAACATGGCGAGTTCTTTGTTGAAAGCCTCATCTGGAAAAATTGCACTTACTTCTACAATTTTATCATTTTCCCATTTGTAACCAAAAAAGCAGTGATTTGATATTGTATCACCAGAAATTTTTGATACAGCTGTCCAATCACTCCAATGACTTGTCCAAGTACTTCCATAATCCTCAGCATAGTTACCTCCAGCATTTTTAACATCAGCACCTGTATAATTAACAGTCTCCATCCAACCTTCCGGAAAACTAATCTCACTAAACATGGCATGATGTGTGCTCACTAAATTTTCAAAATCAGTTTTAGTCATTTCTAGCTGGTTAAATTTAATTTTAGCATCATCAGAAATAATGCTCGAGTCAAAATTATTTTTTACATAACTCTCCATCATTTCAGAAATTTTCTGAGCCTTTTCATCTTTTATTTTGATTGTGGAAACCTGCTCTGTCTTATTATTCGCGCAGTTAAGAATTCCAATAGATAGCATTAAGATTAAAAACTTTTTCATTTTAAATTGATTTATATATTAATGCTTTAATATACAAAGATTTACAAACTTACTTTGTGTTAATTTAAATGATGTCTCAAATAAATCTAGGTCTTTTTTAAAAGGTCTCTAATCTCTGTCAACAAAATAATTTGTTTTGGAGTCTCTATGGATTTATCTGAAATATCTTCAGATTTTTTCCTCAATGAATTAAATAATTTAATTACCAAAAATATTGTGAAGCCTACAATAGTAAAATCAACAATATTATTTATAAATAAACCATATTCAATTGACACTTCACTATAGCTTTCAGTTGCTTTTCTTAGAATTAATTTTTTTTCTTGAAAATTTATGCCTTGAGATAACATTGACAGGGGTGGCAATAAAATATTTTTAACTAGTGAGTCAACTACTGAGTTAAATGATGCTCCTATAACTATACCCACAGCCATTTCAATCATATTACCTCTTAAGGCAAACTCTTTAAATTCGTTAATGATTTTCATAATCTTAAATTTTTTTTTTTTGGTTAATCTAATTTACATTTTGTAGATCTATTGTCTAAAATTTTAACCATTTATCGCAAAACCTAATTATGAAATTTATATGATTATATTGCATAAAAAAAGAGCTTTTGATAAAGCTCTTTAATAATTTATAAAATTGTGTTATGTGGTAGGTTAAGCGGAATCAGTTCTGAATTCTGCACAAGTATACTTTTCACTTACTTCAACTTCGTGAATACCACATCTTTTAAGTTCGTGGTTTAAGTTGTCACAGTTTATACAACTATTACTTATTTTTAGAATATCCATATCTTTTTTATTTACCACAAATATATATTAAGGTATCGCAAGTTTCCAAATTACTGGACTAATACATAATTAAACTAATTCTAAATAACAATGAATTATAAATATACTTTGAGTATGTAGAAAGCAAATAGTAGTGAAAATAAAAAAGGGCACCTAAGAAGTAGTGCCCTTAAACCATAAACCAACTTATTCAAAAAAGAATATAAGTCAAAAGTACATTTGTTTTTATTATCAAAAAATTAATCTTAACGAAAAATCTTATAGTGTAATAGAGGTAGCTGATGGTAATATACTGTAATTCAAACAAGTAAAATTTTTATATGTGATGGTACCAAATTAAATTCTATTATACTATTAAATTTTAGAGGTTAGTTTTAGAACGTTATTAATATTGATATACATATACCACTTCAAATATCCTTCAAAATTAAATGGCATATGGTTTATATTAAGCATTATAGTATATTGGTTACTGTTAATCGTAAATCTAAATAAAAATGAAAAGAGAAGTAAATGCAATATGGAAAGGTGGCGGTGCTGACGGAATTGGCCATTTAAATGTTCAAAGTGGTGCATTCAGTAATATGCCATATAGTTTCAAAACAAGGTTCGAAAATGAAAATGGCAAACTGGGAACAAATCCTGAGGAGCTTATAGCCTCTGCACTTGCTGGTTGTTTTAATATGAAACTTGCCTTTGTTCTAAATGAAGCAGATTTTAATCCAAACGAACTAAATACTAAGGCACATTTAACTTTTCAAGACGGGGTAATAACATCTATAGAATTAATCTTAAATGGGAATGTGCCAAGTATTAATCAAGATAAATTTACTGAACTAGCTGAAGAAGCAAAAAATAATTGCCCCGTTTCAGGAGTCTTGAATTGTGAAATTAAGTTAAATGCAACTCTTTTTTAATTACTTTAAAAAGAGTCTTGAAATTTATTTAAAGGTTTGAATTTTAATGAATCTATTATCGATGAAGAAAATTGTTTTAAAATATGTAATTGAATTTTCTGTTATAGTGCTTGGTATTTCTGTATCCTTTTGGTTTGACAAATATCAGACATCGCTTGATAATATTGACAGAGAAAAGGAGGTGCTTTCAGAATTATCCACCGAGCTGGAAGTTATTGAAAATACAGTTAAAAATAGAGACAGTGTTTTTAAATTTGATGCAGAAAATTTAGCTAAAGTAATTGATGACAGTATTCCTAATGTCACCTTTTCTTATGTTGAACTCTTAATCGCTTCAATAGATTATCGTGGCTTTAGTCCTAGTGAAGAAATTTATACCTCTCTTAAATACGACGGGGGTTTAAAATTTATAAGAAATAGTAAAATAAAAGTTGCAATAGAATCATTTTACAATGGAACTAAATCTGGTGTTTTAGCTAATACACAAGATGAGATTATTGTCCAAAGGGAAGTATTAAAATATATTCAGTTTAATCATCCTCAGCTTTTAATTGAAATTGGTAAAATGAAAATACCAGATTTTGAAAAAATAAAACTATTCACTAAAGTTGTTCAAGAAGACAGAACCCTCAAATCACTACTGACATCAAAACTTAGATTTATGAAAAGTAAAATAATATTTTTACAACGTTACAAAAACAGTTTAGCAGAACTCAAAAATTTAATTGATTTGTCTACTTGATTAAAAAACCCCTCTTAAAATTAATTAAGAGGGGTTTTTTGATTATTGTGGTAAAGAAGATCTGAAATTAACCAATTCCAATGTTGCATTTTCAATAAATTCTCTGGACGCACCACCGTGTTTCCACATCATTTGCTGTTCAAATGTTGGCTCGAAAGCTTCTCTTTGAGGTGCACTAGGATTGAACCTTTCAAAAATTACGTGTGTCATTGATTTATCAGCATTATCAGTTGATGAATCTACTTTGTTAAAATACCAAGCTAACCTTCTTCCTTCTATAATGTCTTGGTTATGGCCATCTTTAAACCATTTCATTTCATAGTTTTCAT
This sequence comes from uncultured Bacteroidota bacterium, assembly GCA_902618245.1. Classification (GTDB taxonomy): domain Bacteria; phylum Bacteroidota; class Bacteroidia; order Flavobacteriales; family Flavobacteriaceae; genus MS024-2A. Next base: position 174,998 of record CACMZR010000002.1, read on the forward strand.
AATCATCATTTAAAGCTTTAACTCCATGATATGTTACTCTATTTCCAATTGCGGGACCACTGCCCACTTCAATAGTGGCGTCTAAAACACTCAAGGAATAACCTTTAACTTCTGATTTTATCTTGCCTCCTAAAGATGAAAGTCTTTTAACTTCTGAACTCTTAATTTTCCCATAATTAGCTTTCTTCATGAGAGTTTGGAAATTTTTTACTCCCCAACCTGCTTTTCTTGCCTCAGCATCTTTATAGAAATTTAAAATTACGTAATCGAACCCAGGCTTTGGTTGGTTAGAGTTAGGTACTACCTTAAATAAAAACCAGCCAATTTTATTTCCAATTTTGTGAATTTCTTCATGGGCGTTTGCCCACATTCCCTCAAATTTTTCATAATCTCCCATCATTGATGGGTTAACTTTTACCTGTTCAATATCAAAGACTTGTGAAAAAGTATAAACAGGTACTAATAATAAAAACAGTAATATTTTGAATTGTTTCATTTCAATTGATTTATGATTAATAAGCTTAAATATACAAATAAGCCACTAAATAAAAATCTGACTCAATCTATTTTACCTTCTTACATATCCACCAATTGATTTTCGGTATTCTATTCTAAAACCATTGTCTGAGGCAAATTTTTTAAACTCTTCAGTTGCATTACCTATTGTTATAAAGGATTCTATTTCGAATATTTCAAAAAATCTTGAAAAGTTAGGCCCGTTTATAAAATCTATCCCATGTTGAATTCCATCTTGACTGTTATTATATCGTTCAATAAGGGTAACTCTTTTTCCGTCATCAGACATAAAATATCCGTAAACGGTGGATGGTTCTCTTTCTACAATAAAATCAGATAAATACTGGGTAAATTCCTTTACAGATGAAATTTCATTGCCTTTTGTGTTTAGTTCAATTATAAATGTTATTTCCTCAGAATCTGAATTATCTAATACTTTAAGTTTGTTTTTAGATTTATTTGTATCACAATTTGCCGTTAGTATTAAAACCATCATAGCATATAATATTTTTTTCATTTAAAAGAATTTTGATTAAATAGAATTGTCAATATATAAATATTGAACATAACATGTTGTATAATATAAAATTACTCTTGTTTTAGAAAGAGTTTTTAATTATCCAAGGTATTGATTTAATAATGTGGCAAATATCCCTAACGTCAAAACGATAATTACAATTATCCACTTTTGTTTTTCACTTTTCTCCATTTTTAAATCTACAAAAAAGGGAATGGTGGTAAAAGCAAATTTTAATAGATTTGTTTTTAATAAGTTATCTGATAAATACTATTTGATTTTCTATTAGTTATTTAAAATCAATTAGTTATGACTTGGGGATGTAGCTCAGCTGGCTAGAGCGTTTGACTGGCAGTCAAGAGGTCGTGGGTTCGAGTCCCATCTTCTCCACAAATTAAATAATCGGCATATCCCCTTATAAATGGGCTCTACGATATAAGTGGAAACCTTTTCTTTACAATTAAGTTAAGCTTAAAGTTAGTCATTTTCTTGGCACTTATTTGGCACTAATCTATAAATAGAGGTAAATCTTCTCTTTCATTAGTAATGTGTGATGCTTGTAAACGAGGTAATGTATACTGTAATGCTATTTGAAGCATCTTTAACTTTTGAGTATTATTTAGCTCTTCTATTTGTATGGAGTTTATAAGACCATCTATTAGGTTTTCTAACTTACACCTTACTTCTGTTGTTATTTTGTTTGGTACTCCTGCTATTCTTCCCATTTTTTATATTTTAGGTGTTATGAAAATTTCAAGGTTTTACCTTTCTATTTTTGTTCTTGTTTCTTGGGCATCTTCTTGTCTGTATTCAGCTTTTAAATTTGGTATTCTGTCTGATGATTCCGTTTATACTTTTCTTTGGGGTTTGCCTCTTGCAGTTATACTTATTATCTACCTTTACAGAAACCCACTATCTAAAAAGAAATAAATTTATGAGTACAGCTATATTCTTGATAGGATTTTTAATAACACTCTTATTTATAATAGGACAGTTTAAAGAAATACAAACCGAAGATAAATTAAGAATGGATTATAAAAACTATTACGAAAGATATCATATAGAAAGAGAAAAAAATCCTAAAACTAAGAAGGGTTCTCAGAGTAGACAAGTCAAAATAAAAATTGAAAAAACAATAAAATAAAACTTGCTACTTTATTTTTTAAACTCATTAAAAATATAAGACACATTATTGATAAATTTATAACTTTGGTGATAAATAACTTAAATATAATTTTATGAACTTAATGCTAACTGCAAGCTGTAATGATGCTGATGATTTTAAAATAAATGGCTATGAAAAATTTAAGCATGAGTTTTCTGATTGGTGTGATTCTTCAAAATGTGTTTTTTGTAAAATTGATGATCAAAATGTTTTAGAACTATTTTTTGATGTAAAACCTGCCAAACTTCAAGAGTGGTTAGCTAAACCATCCACTCAACAAATGTTTAAAGAACATAATTTAGTTCCTAAAAGATATTCTTTTGAGCCACTATCAATGTAAATAGATTCTTGTACTTTATTTAATTAACTCTAACATCTCTTCCTCAATTATATTCCACTCTTTTTAAGATACTTGTTCCATTTTTTATTTTCTATTTATTTCTTTTTTGATCTACCAATATTTTATCTGCTTCAAGCCTTTCTTTAATTCGAATAGTATAAAAATTATGATATGCTCTTTTATCTTTTAATGACTCGATAATATTGTAAGGAATAAATGATTGAAGCTCCACTTTAAAATTGTCATATCCTCTTCATTAAGATCATGGGGTAATTTGTATATTGTTACTCATTAACTATAAATCAATTAAAATGAAAAAAATAATATTTAGCTTAATTATTTGTGCAATGTCGTTTTCAGTCAATGCTCAAGTATGGCAATTAGAGGCAATAAAACTTAAAAAAGACAGTGAAAAAGAATACTTGGAAACAGAGAAATTTTGGGGGAAAGTAAAAAAACTTGCTGTTAAAGAAGATAAATTAAGGGCTTGGTATGTTTTTAAAAATATTACCAAAGTAGAAAAAGGTAAAGAGAGAAGATATGACTATTTTGTTTTCAATTTCTATAAAGATAAAGCGGAAATGAATTCTAATATTGATATGTTGGACCTTGCAATGAGAGCTCATAAAGGTAAATTATCAAAATCCAAAATAAGATACAATTTCCAAAATTGGGATAGTGCTAGAGAATATACAAATACATACACTTTAGAACGTCTCGACAGAACAATCAATACAGTTCCTGTTTCTAAAAATACACCAGTTTATATCTATCCAATGGCAGAAAAAAATGAAGAATATGAAAATTTAGAAATGAAATTTGCCAAAAAATCTCACGAAATTGATATACTTGATTACAGAAAAGCATTTTGGGCATTTGACAAAATAATAGATAGATCTGAGAATGCAAATAGAGAAATAACACATTTTACTTTCGAAAAATATACATCCGATAATCTTCCAAAATCCAGAAGAACTGATTGGGATAAAATGGAATACGAGGAAAGTTTGATGTGGGATATGGCATTGAAATCGAGGAAAGGTTTCCCAAGAGTCCAACTCGAATTTGTTATGAGTACTGAATAAAAATTTTGTTTCAATAATTACCCTCTCAAGTAGAGGGGTTTTTTTTATCTGCATATCTTATTAATTAAGTTCAGGGACTAATTTGTATATTTAGATTATTAATCATAAATCAATTAAAATGAAAAAATTTATGTTCTTTATAATCCTGTGTCCATTAGTTGGTTTATCTCAATATGTTGATATGTGGCATTTTTCTGTTCCTTACAATGAAACTAATATATATGAGGCAACTGAAAAAGAATGGTATGCTAATGTAATGTCAAAAGCTGCAAAAAATCAATTAATAAATGGTTGGGGAATGGCCAGAAGAGTCGGGAAAGACGAAAAAGACGTAAAATACATAACTTGGATTTCATTCGGAGATATAAAATCTCGAAAAAATGCATACAATTCAATTGGTAAGTATTTTGATGAAACATCTGAACAATTATTCACTCCTAAATTAAGTCAGTTGGGTAGAGATAAGTGGGGATCATATGTTGTTGGAAACAGTAATCTATATTTTGATGAATTTCTATCAGCTCCTAAAGGGATAAACATAAAATACTCAGTTCACAATTATGCGATGTCTTCAGATGCTAAAAACTTTTCAAATCAACAAAAGATTATTTGGCTTCCGTTTTTTAAGAATCTTTTAAAGAAAAATCAAACAAAGCAAAAAAGTTGGGGTGTTGCTAGAAGAATAAATCCTCGTGGTCACAAATATGAATGGAATGTGATGACTGTAGATGGATTCCAAACTCTAGATGATGTTTTTGAATCAATTAACTCAGATGTACCTGGGATTTCAAAATTAAACCTAAAACCAATAACAGATTCTGCTCCAAATGGATGGTTTGAACAAGTAATCTGGGAGATTTTAGTAAGAGTAACTGAAGAAGGTGAAATAATAGAATAATATAAACAATCCTACTTAAGCGTAGAGGGTTTAATTTTTAATCCACTCTGAGTATCTTAAAAACAATATTAACCATAAATCAATTAAAATGAAAAGGTGGACATTCCTAATAATTCTAATTTTAATTGTTTGCTGTGAAGAGAACATTCAACTAAAAGTCCAAACTGAAATAAATAAGACCCAAATCCCTGCTGTTGTTATGGGCAAAGTTACTAAAGATGGTAAAATGCAGTTTTATTCTAAAGGGCCATCAAGGTGGGATAGAAGTGATACTATTAATGAAAATAATATTTTTAGAATTGCATCTATGACCAAAGCACTAGGATCAGTTGCTGCACTACAATTAGTTGAGCAAGGTAAAATTAAGTTAGACGAACCCCTTGATGAATACTTACCAGAAATGTCTTCGATAAAAATTTTAGGTAAAGAAAATCAAATAGTTAATCCCCAAAAAAGTATAACCCTTAGACACCTACTAACCCATACTGCAGGTTTTGGGTATGGATTTACTAGTATTAAGTTATCTAAATGGGATAAACTTAAAAATGAAATAGGCTGGAATTCTGATTACCGCCCTCGACTATTTGAATCGGGCACATCATATATGTATGGAACAAATATAGATTGGGTTGGAAGACTAGTTGAAAAAATTTCAGGGATGAATTTTGAAGACTATTTAAGAGATTATATAACTGGTCCATTAGAAATGAATAGTACTTGGTTTAACGTGCCAGAAGATCTGGAAAAGTTGGTTGTCTCATTTTCAGAAAGAGATACAGAAACTGGAAAATTAAATCAAAAGAAGTACTCAAAAAGACCTAAAACGAAAAGTTTTAATGCAGGCGGTGGTCTTTCAAGCTCTCCTAAAGATTATGGAAAATTTCTTATTTGTATGCTAAACAAAGGAAAATTAAACGGAGTAGAAATTCTTAAAGAAGAAACTTTTGATCTAATGAATTCTCCTCAGCTATCAGAATTTAAAACTACCCACAGATATGTTCCTGTCAGTAATGTTGATACGAAAGCTAGAGGAGATAAAGATTATTTTTTTGATAGTTATGATAACTGGACATTAGCTTGGGCATATGAAGAAAATTCGTCTATAAGACCCTTTGGGACAGGATATTGGGCTGGTTTTTTTAATACTTATTTTACAATTGATTTCAAGAATGAGTTTGCATTAGTATATATGACTCAAATATTACCATTCAATGATATGGAATCTTACAATTTATTCACCGCTTTTGAAAGATTAGTTTATGATGAAATAAATTAAATCATCGGCATATCCTCTTCATTCAGTTCAGATTCTAATTTGTATATTGGTACTAATAACTTTAAATCAATTAAAATGAGAAAAATTTTAACTTTAATATCTGTACTTATTTTTTCCAATTTAAATTCACAAATCGCTTCTATGGAAGCATATGTAATTCAAGATGGTAAAGATGGTGATTATAGAAAAATTGAGAGTTTTGTAGCCCCTCTTAAAGCTATGGCAATCAAAGAAGGTAAACTTTTAAGATGGGCTGTAATGAAGAGAAAATCAGGAGGTGACCTTAGCTCTATCGATAATACGAAAGAAATGGCGAATTATCTTGTTTTCAATGTTTATAAAGATCAATCACAAATGGATTCTGACGATTGGAATAATTACAGAGGGTATGCTTCTAAAGTGTATAAGGGGAAGATGTCAAAAAGTTCTATTAGCAAAATGTTTAATATGGCTGAAGGAAATCAAGTTAAAAAATCCGTGAGACAATATTTGATGAAAGGTATCTATCAAACCCCATCATACAGGCCTCAGGTTGGTGATGTTATAAATATTGACCCTATGGAAGCTTTAAATGAAGATTATGAAAATTTTGAATTAGAATATTTTATGCCAAGATGGGAAAAAGTTGTAGATGAGGGTGGTTTAAGAATGTGGGGGTTAACAAAAGTAATATCTTCAAATGACAACGCATACAAAAACCTAACTCACTTTGTTTTTAAAAATCCAACAGGTGCACCAATTAGATTTGGCACAAACTCATTCATAGATTCTAAATTGCAGGAAATGGGAACCAAATCAAGAAAAATGTTCAATGGAGCTACTATGGAAATAATCCATATTGAGAATTAATTTAAATTAAAAATTAACCCTCCAATGCTGAGGGTTTTTTTTATCATCGGCATATCCTCTTCATTTAGTAAAGGGAGTAATTTGTATATTGCTATTTATTAACCATAAATCTACTAACAATGAGAAAACTACTTTTTATTTTCGTTTTTTTCCCGATAATTTCATTTGGACAAAAAATTAAGGGTGAAAAACTTTTCTCGATCAAAGTAGCTATTGGAGAGTACCAATCCTCTGTTGGAGAGTATTTAAATTTGAAGACTTTCTACGCGCCCTATACTAAAGGAGTTTTTGAGGGGATTACCAAAGGAAAGGTTCTTCCAATTGGTGGAGATTTTCCACTTTATCACGAGGAAAACGGAAAAACTTTTGCTGATTTGGATATTGACCTAGTCTTACTAACCGAAGAAAATGAAAAAATATACTGTAAAGCTACAGGCGTTTTAAATTATATTACCGAAACTTTTGAATTATTAAAATTTCAAACACACTGGCGTTTTAGGACATCTAGTGAAAAGTACAAATATCTAAATGATATTATGGGTGTTGGGTTTGGCTATGTTTTAACTACTGATTCTGAATATAATTTTCAACACGATGTCTATGATGTATACTTAAAAAATAACATTTAAATCATCGGCATATGTTCTTCATTAACTTAAGGGGTAATTTGTATATTTATCCTAAACCATAAATCAATGTTATGAAAACAAAAAGAGATTTTTGGAGATTAATAGGTTTATCTTATTTACTAATATTTTCTGGGATTATTCTTCTTTATATTATTGAAGAAAACACCCCATTTGAAATTTTCTTGTTAATTGGGGTTATTGTTTTAGAGGTTTCTGGCTTAATTACAATTGTAAAAGCTCTGAAGATATTTCGCTCTTTAGAAGATAAATCAGTATATCCAAAACAACTTGACTTTTTAAATAGGACAGCTGTAAAATTACATTCTGATAGGAAAAAATCAAATTTAGCGGTTGGAACTGCTATTATTGTTGGTATTTTAATTGGTATTCTTGGCGCACTTTACAAAGAGGGATTACTATTGTAAAATTTTCGACTTAAATCATCGGCATATCCTCTTCATTAAGTTCAGAGAGTAATTTGTATATTGTTAAATTTTAACCATAAATTTAATTCAAATGAAATATTATATCTTAATTATTTCACTATTGCCGTTTTACTATTGTAATTCTCAAAATGTTTCTCCTGAAAAGAAAATTTATAACAAATTATTTGAGAAAGTTTCAAACGAGGGGAAATGGGGAGATAAGGACAAAAGAGGGACAGTAAACTATATAGATAATAATAAAATCTTAAGTGCTTTGAAACTACCTAAAAAAGGAATTTCTGTCTCATTATCATTTGATATTACTCAAGACTCCACTCAAATTAATCATTCTGATTTTGATGAAGTCACTAAATATGATCATCAAGCATCATCTCTTGAGTTTAGGGGCTATGATTGGGCTCTTGATAATTACAGCATTTCATATCACGGGTTCACTGTTTCCCATATGGATGGATTAGCTCATTTAGGCCAGGGAGGTAAACTATATAACGGTTATGATGCTTCAAATATTACTCAACAAGGATTTGAGGAACTAGGTATTGAAGCTTTTAACGGAGGCATTATTTCTAAGGGGGTTTTAATAGATATTCCATTACTATATGGCAAAGAGTATCTAGATGCAGGAACAAAAATTACAACAGAAGACATTTTAAAATTTGAAGAAAAATATAATGTTAAGATAGAAAAAGGAGATGTTGTTATTGTAAGAACCGGAAGATGGTTTGAAAAAAGTGTCAAAGGAGATTCAGACTATTCAAAATTAAGTGCAGGTGTTGATTATAAAATTGCACTACTATTAGACGAACGTGAAGTCTCAGTTTTAGGTTCAGATGGAACAAATGACGCTCAACCCTCAGGAATACCAGAAGAAGGAAGTCCAGTTCATAAATTAACACTGGTTTCTATGGGGATGCCTTTATTAGACAATTTAAATTTAGAACCAATTTCGAAAGAGGCTATAAAACAAAATAAATGGGAATTTTTTATATCAATTCAACCATTAAGGTTTAAAGGGGGAACCGGTTCACCAGTTAATGCTATCGCAATATTCTAAATCATCGGCATATCCTCCACATTAGGTTCAGAAAGAAAAACACGGAGTAGTGATATTTTAGATATCTTAACTAACTAATACCAACAAAATGAAAAAGCTACTTCTTATTTTATTATTTGTTCCCATAGTTGCTTTTGGGCAAGCCGAGGAATTAAAAGAAACGTTAATTAAAAAAAGTATAAAATGGACTGAGGTTGCATCAACAGGCAGAAACTATGAAGAGGCAAAAAAATTTCTAATACCAAATATGGATTCCTCAACCTTTTCATCAAATGGAACTCAATTAAGGACATATGATGAGAAATATTTTCAAACACCAGTAAAGTATAAATGGGTAAGTTTTGAAACAAATAACCACACAGTTCAAGTTTCTCCAAATGGTTATACTGCGGTAGTAACATTTAATGTTGATGGGAGTTATATTTTTGACGGAAATAAAACACCCTATGCTGTAAGAGCCTCTTTTGTTTGGACAAAAGTAGACGGTCTGTGGAAAAAAATCCATTCTCACTGGTCACCAAGAAAAGGTGCTGTTGGTATCCCAATAGAGGACAGATAAATATTCTCAAGTTTTTTATATTAGCAGCTTATTAATCATAAATCAATTAAAATGAAAAAAATATTTCTACTAGCAATTTCTTTATTCACGATGTCAATATATGGTCAAGCCAAATTATATGATAATGTTTTCATAAAAGCTGAAAATATTTATGAATATGATCAATTTGTTAAGGAACATTATGCCAAAATTCATAACGAAAGAGTCAAAAATGGAATGTTACTTCAATGGGATGTATGGAAAGTTGTTGATACCCCACAAGAGGACTTTACTCATATGGTGACTTACATTTATGACATTAAAAAATATCCAAATGAGGCCACACCTTATGAAATGGTCGGAATGACAAATCTCCAGTGGGCTACAATTCAAGAAGAAGTAAATCAAATGAGAGATCGAGTGGCACAAGTTAAATGGATTGATTTAGGGTCAGCTAGAAAAAAAGGAGTAGACTACCTTCCAGAAATTATGGTATTAAATATGATGAAAGTAGTAAATGGTAAAGCTGGTAGTTACGAAAAAGAAGAAATTAAAAGAACAAAATCTATCAGTAATAATTCAAACAAAGTTGGATGGAACTTCCATAGAAGAATTGGCGAATACGGGAGTGACGTTTATTTTACACACGCCACAATTGACTGGTATGATAGCTATAAAAATTATTTAAGCGGATGGTTTGGTGATTCATCTGATAGTAACGGACAAGGATTTAATTGGGATAGTTTAAGAGAACTTAAAAAAATGGTAGTTATGGAAAAACTAATTAGTTCAACTGATAAATAATTTTAACACCCTCCCAAGTGGAGGGTTTTTTTATATTATCGGCATATCCTCTTCATTAAATTCAGGGACTAATTTGTATATTTAAATTATTAATCATAAACCAATTAAAATGAAAAAAATATTATTAACACTCATAATGTTTGCATCTTGTGGTCAACAGCAAGTCGTTAAAAATTCTGTGAACGGATTTATTTCAGGAACCGAATCAAAAGCTAAAATAGGTTCACAAGATGCAGTAGAAATATTCAAAAAATTAGATAATGCGTGGGCTAAACTTGATTATGAATTAATTAAGACTTTTATAGCTAATGAAGCAACATTAAGTTTTCATGATGGATATGTAGCAAAAACACCACAAGAATTTGTTGATAAAATCAAATCTGAAGTTGCAAGGGTTGAATCTGAGGGAAGTTCTTATGAATGGATTACCAATTTCGCTTTTGCAGTTGCAGCAACAGATGATGGATCAGATGAAAATAATTTGGATACAGGTGATTGGGTGCATGCACAATTCACATCGAAAAATACAAATCCCGATTCAAAAATTGATTCTGAAATTTTTTACGAATATTACCATATAGTTGAAGGTAAGGTAGTTTCATGGAATTCATTTAGAAAAATTATTAATAAATAATATTTCCATTATTACTTTTAATAGCAAATTATATTTACAATCCCTTCCAAGCGGAGAGTTTTTTATATCATCGGCATATCCTCTACATTAAGTTAATGGTGCAATTTGTATATTGTACTTTATTAACCATAAACTAAATAAATTGAGATTAGCACTTACGTCTTTACTGTTGTTTTCAACTATATCATTTTCTCAAAAACTTAGTGTAGTAGAAAATCCAGAATTATATGGGGTATCCAAAAGTAGATTAAAAACCCTTAACTATGTTCTCCACAAATTTGTAGATGAAAAAAAAATTAGTGGAATTCAAACTGCGATATTTAGAAAAGGAGCACTTGTTCACTTTGATACATATGGATATTCCGATATTGAAACAAAAAAACCTTTAAAAACAAACAGTATTTTTCGTTTAGCATCAATGACAAAACCAATTGTTTCAGTGGCATTAATGACACTTTATGAAGAAGGTAAATTTCATTTGGATGACCCTTTAGAAAAATATATTCCCTGGTTCAAAAACCCAATAATTATGGATTCTAGTGGAGAATTATATCCCGCTAAAAATAAAATAAGAATAATTGATTTACTAAGACATACATCAGGAATTGGAAGCGAAAGCGGAATAGGTTATATAAATTCATTATACAGAAATATAAATAGGAAAGAACAGCCAAATAATGAAACATTGGTTAAAAAAATTTCGGAGCTACCCCTATATTTTGAGCCAGGTAAAAAATGGAAATATGGGTTGTCAACTACCGTTTGTGGTTATCTAATTGAAGTATTATCAAAAAAATCTCTTGATGAATTCTTAAAAGAAAGGATATTTACTCCATTAGGAATGAAAGATACTTTTTTCGAAGTAAAATCAAACAAATATGATAGGTTTGTAACATCTTATACGATTGATGAAAATCAAGTATTGAAGGTTTTAGACCATCCATCAAACAGTTTTTGGACAAAAAAAGTTACTCTATTCAGAGGAGGAGGGGGTCTTGTGTCTACAACAAAAGACTATCTTATTTTTTCTCAAATGTTATTAAACAATGGAAAGTATAATAATACAAGACTGCTTGGGCGAAAAACAATTGAATTAATGACATCTGATCATACTATATCTACACCTAACTTTGATGGTAAAGGTCTTTTGTCTATACCTAATTTTGGGAAAGGATTTGGTTTAGGATTTTCAGTTGTCACAAATCCTGCTGAAACAAAAATGTTAAATTCACGGGGGACATTTGGTTGGGGTGGCGCCTTTGGTACTTATTTTCAGATAGACCCTAAAGAACAATTAATTTATATAATGATGATCCAAAGGAGACCATATAATGAATTAAAACTCAGAGAATATTTTCAAAACTTAGTTTATCAGTCACTAATAGATTAATTTATAATAATTTAACAAATCATCGGTAAATCCTCTTCATTAAGTTTGGAGAGTAATTTCTATATTAATACTCATAAATTATAAATCAATTGAAATGAAAAACATAAAACTTACTATCCTTCTTGCATTATTTCATTTAGCTAGTTATTCTCAAAAACCTAACTTTTCTGTTTACAATAATCAGATAAATTTGCTAAAACAAGAAGTAAAGTATTTCAAAATTGAAAAAATTAATAACAAATTCTATATGCTTTTAGGTGGTGGTGGAAATGTAGGCGTTTTTATTAGTGATGAGGAGGTTATTTTAATTGATAATAAATATGAAATCTTAGAGGATGTTCTTATGGCTTCTTTAAGAGAAATTACCGATAAACCTATCAAATATATAATTAACACTCATTTTCATCACGACCATTCTGATGGTAACAGAGCATTTGGCAAACAAGGAATCCCGATTATATCTCATCAAAATGCTAAAAAAAGAATGATGGAAGATATCGAACTTTATGGGGGGATATATAGTTCTATTAAAGATTTTATCCAGCCAAAATACGATAGAACATCATTGCCTGTATTTACCTATGAAAGTAAAATGAGTATAAGTCAAGGAAATGAAGAAATTGAATTATATAATTTTGGAAAAGCTCACACAGATGGAGATAGTGTTGTAGTGTTTAAAAACAATAATATTATTCATACAGGTGACGCATTTGTAAGGTATGGATATCCATACGTAGATTTAAATAACGGAGGTTCAATAAAAGGATTAATTGACTTTTTGGGAACATTAGAACTATTATGTGATGATAATACTATTATAATTCCTGGACACGGTGGATTAAGTAAAAAAGAGGATGTGACAAAATTGAAAAACGCATTAGATGATTTATATACAAAATCGGTAATCGGATTGAAAAATGGATTATCATACAGTGAGATTTCAGATTCAATTGAAGAAACACTTAATGAAAATCTTACTGTTAAACTCAATTATATCAAAACTATAGAATTAGAGTTGTCTAGAGACTAGTTTTAATCAAATCATCGGCATATTTTCTTCATTAGTTTAAGGAACTAATTTGTATATTGTTAACTTAATTAACCATAAATCAATAAAGATGAAAAAAATAATTTTATTTTTCTTATTACCTGTTATAGCATTTTCTCAATATGTTGTTGCGGATTTTATCGTACTTAATAATGGTACAGATTCTGATTATCATAAACTTGAAAAAGTTTGGAGTGTTTATCATCAAAAAGCTGTTGATTCGGGTGAGAAATGGGGCTGGTCCGTTTGGAAAAGAACTGTCACTGATAATGATAATGATGATTCTGCCCATTATGTTGTTTTTAATAATTTTTCTTCTGAGGAACAAAGAGATAAGACAATGAAAAATTGGAGTATGGATAACGCAATTTCAATTATGAAAGCTGGATTGAGAGGGAAAATGTCTTCAAAAAATGTCGACAATATTGTTAAAAAGGGAGATGCCTTAAAAAAAGAGGTTAGACAATATGAACTTGAATTTCTGGACGCGACTCCATTTGTTGGAGAACTAAAAATCGGCGATAAAATGAGTTTTGCTCCAATGATTCAAAAACGTGACGATTATGAAGAATATGAATCAAATGTATGGAAACCAGTATTTGAAAGAGAAATACTTAGAAATAATCATAGATGGTGGGCAATAACGAAAATTGCAAAAAGGAATGAGCCAGCTTATAAAAATCCCACACATTTAGTTTGGAATATAGGCGTTCAGAATGGAAAACCTTTTATTCAGGATGATGATTTTATGTCTAAAACTATGAGAAGTGAGGAGATGAGAGATGAATATAGAACTATGTCTGATCCTGACGAAATTACACTGATATATAAAACAAATTAGCTACTGTTTTTAACCCTCCTAAATGGAGGGTTTTTTTATCATCGGCATTATCCTATTGATTAAGTTTATTACATCTTAGTATATTTGGTGTATAACCACAAATCAATTCTAATGAATAAAATAATAGTTAGTTTAATATTTGGAATATTAATTAGTAGTTGTATTAGTGATAATCCAAAAGAGATTCCTAATGAAGTAATTGTAATTGTAGAATTAATTAAAAATGACGATAAATCTGCAGAGGAATTAAAAAAATTTACAAAAAGATATAGTGATTACGTAAAAAGTACAGAACCCAATACACTTGGATGGACTTATCACGACGCTGGTGATAAAATTATTCTTATTGAGAGGTATAAAGATGAGGATGCTAATATTATTACTGCAAAGAATATTTCGCCTGGAGGGAATCGATATAAATTATTGCAAGAATCATTTAATTATCATTCGCTTAATAAAGTAACTGTAATAGGAGGATTTACACAAAAACTTATTGATTTTAATAAAATGACCGCAGAAAAAGTCGGTTTTACTGCTCCATTTGTATATTACCCATTAATCAGTGGTTATAGTAAAAACCTAAAATAGTAATAATATATCTTCATCATTAAGTTCATGTACTAATTTGTATATTTAATTATTATTAACCTTAAATCAAATTATTTATGAATTATAAAGAAATTTCACAAAAGGGTTATGACCTTTTTAATGCTGGAGACATGGAAACATTTTTTAACGACTTCGTTGATGACAACATTACATGGACATTTCCAGGTGATAAGCACCCTTTATCTGGAACTCACAAAGGAAAACAAGCTATGATGGAGCAAATGGCTAAAATACCAGGACTGTGGGATAATTTTAGCGTCGAAGCAGAATTTATGATAGCAGAAGGAAATAAAGTTTTTACGAAATGTAATGCAAAAGCAGATGGTATGGATACTATTTTTGGACATTATGCTGAATATAGTGATGAAGGAAAACTAAAATATTTTCTCACTTTCGATGATACCCTTAGTATGTTTAATGCGATGAAATAAAACCTCATTAATTAAAGGAGGCGTCTAGTTAGCTTGGTGTTAAATAATAAGTACAGAAAATTAAAGCTGTTTGTAGCGCTAATTTTCATAAAATAGATTAACTTTTTATTTAATCTTTAACAGGTTTTAATCCCCTTTTTATTTTTATTAATAAATCATTAGCATATTCTCTTCATTAAATTCAAGCAACTTTTTTTATATCCAAGATCAAAAAACATAAATCAATTAAAAAACTAATCTCGTTGTTAGCAATTCTATTTATAAGTTGCTATGCATTAAAATCTGGGGTAACCATACCAGCAAATGAGACACTTATTCTTGGGGAATCGAATACTAAAAATTATAGAGCTGAAATTAAAAATACATCTAATGTTAAAATAGTAATAAAAGGAGAAAAAAAACAAACTGGAGAATATACTCAAAGGATTGAGTTGCCTCCAAAAGGAAACTTAAGATTATATGTTGCATCAGACGAAGTGATTAGGTTTATAAATGATAATAATGCATCTGTGAAGATAAGTTTACAGTTAACAAGAGGAATTGAAGGAATGAGATACATTAAAAATTAAATCCTCTGCATTTGTTATCCGTTGTGTCAATTACATCTTTGTATATTGCAATCTATAAACTATAAATCACTAAAAATGAAAAAAATATTTTTACTCCCTACTTTATTTTTGCTAATCACGTCAATTTCTTTAGCTCAAAAAAACAATAATGGAAAGGTTTATGATAAACATCCTGCAATAGATATTGTAAATAAATTTGGAAAAGCTTGGATTAACGGGGACACTGAAACTCTAAAAAGCTTGGTTGGCGAAGGTTTTAAGATGGGAAGTGCGATGAATTCAAGTCCAAATTATTCAGGCGGGGACATCAACAACCTGCTTGGACAGTCAACATTCATTAAAAATAACTTTGTCAATATCACACTAAAAGACCGAGGGCAAGCCTATTCAGATGCAATTGAATATAAAAGATCAGGGCTTTTTGTGCAAACTTTTCAAGAATTAATAGCTTGGGATAAAAATAATGGTTTTAAGATTAAAACACCATTTAATGCGACCTATGTATTCGATAAAAAAGGTGAAAAAATTGTTCGCTTTTGGTGGGCTGACAATCGGGCAGTTTGGCAAAAATGGAATTTATCAAGACAAACTATTAAGAATGGGACTATTTATAAAGATCACCCTTATATAGGTAAAGTTAGACTTGTCTACTATAATGTAGAACAAGGTAATATCGATGCTACATTTGAAAATTTTAACGAAAATGCTAGGATTTATGACAGTAATTTGGTGGAAAAGGAATACAATTCACTTGAAGACCACATTAAAAATGTTAAAAATATATTCAGCCTCTTTGAGGTGGTTTCACTAGACGAAGTTGGGTATCCTGATTATATGGATTATGAAGGAGATGGTGGAGTAGCCTACATTTGGATGCTTTTTACTCTTAAAAATAAAAAAACAAAAAAAATAATTAAACTTCCTGTTCATAGTCAAATGTGGTTTAATGACGAAGGAAAAATTGTTAGGGAAGACGTTTATTATAATGCCAATATTTTAAAATAGTTTTTTAACCATTCATATATTTTGAAGGTTTTTTAATAATAGAAGTATTCTCAAAACTTAGTAAGAGTAATAATTTGTATATTACATTCTATCAACCATAAATTCTTTAAAAATGAAAAAAATATTATCAATCCTTTTTTTGTCGGTTATGATCTATTCTTGTTCTAACCAACAAACAGGAACAGCAGTAGTAAAGGATAGTGACGAATTATCTCTCAACGCAAAAAGCTTACTAAAAGCATACTTTGACAATGATTTTAGCCTTTGGGAAGAATTATTTTCAGACGATTGTAAAGTCTTTATTATTACCGATAATGCTATGGATAAAAAAGCCACAATAGAGGCTTTAAAACAAGAACGTGCACTATTTAACTCATTATCAGTATTGGACGATTACTCCCATACAAATTACTTTAACAATGGAGATATTTGGACAAATCATTGGTTTATTGTCAATGCTACTGGAAAGTTTACTGGAGAAACCAACACTGTAAGGGTTCATACAGACCTAAAATGGGAAAATGGTAAAGTAGTCGTTTTCCAAGTTTATAGAGACCCAAGTGTAACAATAAAAGAAGCTACTGCAATGGCAGAAATGTCAAAGTAGAAATTCATTAATATAATTATAAATCCCTCCCTTATGGAGGGATTTTATTTAAACTCTACGCTAGCGGAAGAAATTATTTTTACATCTCCTTTTTCTAAACCAATTTTAACTTTATAGTCTTTGTGATATTGAGTTTTGGGTATTGTATCCAAAATAAATCTTAAATGTTCTATATCTTTAGCCATAATTAAAGTATAATAGTTTGCATTCATAACTTCACCGTCATGAATTTTCGCAATTGTCATTTCACCACCATCTAAAATCGGTTTTATTTGTTTTCTTAATTTAAGAAAAGCATTTTCATAAAGTTCTGGATATTTAACATCAAGAAAAAATTGTACTCCAATTTTATTTTGTGGCTTTTTAGAATCGCATCTAAAAAAAAGACATAAAATTACTATAAGAAATATTTTTTTCATTTCAATTTGATTTTAATTATATAGTTCATAATTACAAGAGTATTCCCTTACTTCATTAATAGTTGTTGTACCATTTTCTAAAAAATAGTAGGTTTCTGAATTATTTTCATTGATAATATTATTCTCATTTGGGGTGTATGATTTTATTATTTCCCTAGATTCAAAAACAAAAAGTTCATCTATTTTTTCATCAGCTTCATTTTGTTGTAAATATGTACAAATACTGAAACTGTTTTCATCGACTCCACAGAGCTTTCTATATCCATATTCTTCTCCGTTATCTATTTTCTCAAAATCAAAGCTTAAATTATAAACCTGTTTCTGTACACACTCTCGCAAATTTTCATCTGCACACACTCTGTACTGGTAACTAATTTTCTCAACAATGCCTCCCATACCAATATAAAGAAGTACTTGATAACGATAATTACAAGATTGATCTTCATATAGATCATTATAATCAAGATCTAAGATGTAGGTAGTATCTTCATATAATTCTAAAGATGTATTCTCAATAACACCCTCTAAACCCTGATTTGTTTGGGGAGTAGTAATTGTAACGCCAATACCTTGCTCCGAAGAATTACATCCAAGAAGGGCAAAAAGGACAAAAAAAATTGATAGCAACAAAAGTCTTTTCAATAAAGAGTGTTTCGGAAATATTTTAAACAAGATCTATTGATTTAAAAATGATTAGAAAAAAATTATACTCTTGGAATTCATCCGATTTTTATTATTGTTTTAAATGTAAAAAATTATGCCTATTTAATTGTGCGTTTGAATGTGTTACCTTAAACTCGTTATGGAAAATTATTAAACTTTGAAACCGTTATTTCAAATCATTAATTTATGCTACTAATTTGTATATTTAGATTGTAAACCAAAATTCTATTTAGATGACCAATTATCTTTTCTTTATTGTTACAGGTATATCTCTTTTATTTTTATTTTTCTTATGGAGCTCAAAAAAATCAGTGAAAACAGGGTTTGCGAAGGATGAGAATAACAATCAAATCCCAGATGCTTGGGAAAAGAGATTTAAATTCCTTTTCACTTTTGAAAATATCATAATTCTTGTTTTAGGAATTTTAATTGGATATCTATTTGCTAAGTCAACCTTACTTTCTTAAAACGTTAAAATACAATTCTTAAATTAAATTTTCTCGTTAAATTTGAACGGTTAATGATTTCATAAACCAATTTGTTTTTTCTAAACCGCTGGAATATTTCTAGCGGTTTTTTTTTATTTACTTTTAAGAACTTTGTTGAACAATATTATGCATGTTGTAGTCCGCTTACTTTCGTTTAAAAATTTAATTATTGTTTATGTACTTTCATCATTCTTGACATTTGCGCAGGGTGAAAATTTATTAATTCAACAATACAACAAAGGCCCCGCTCTAGATGATGTTTACTCTAGATGGACAATTTATTTAGGTAGTAGGTTAAATTATTTAAATACGGATCTTGAAAATACAAGTCCTGTACTCTCATTGGGCGGGTTAACAGAAGTCCAATTTAATATCTCAAAGACTTTTGGTTTTATAATTGGGTTTGGAAATACTGCTATTTCATATGAGTATGATTATCCAAATTCGTTTGCAAAAGACCGTCTTGATTACTTTGTTTTGCCAATTGGAGTTCGATTAAATCCAACGAAAAAAATTAGTTTTTCATTTGGTGCTATATATAACTTTTTTAACAAAGGTGAAAATAAGGTTAGTGAAAATAATATTATAGTGAAAAAGGAATATGAAAAATTAGATTTTGAAAACAGTTTCGGGGGATTTACACAAATTGGTTTTTACTTTTTAAAAAATTTCTATGGCTTTATTAATTATAGATGGGCAACAAAATTTAGCTCCCCTCTGGCTGAAAAAAGCAACAATAATAATGGATTTCAATTAGGCTTAGCTTATAAAATTTGGTCCTCTAAAATAAAAAGGTAAATGAGTTATTAAAAATTCCCAATAAACATAATTAGAGAAATTTGTCTTTAGATAAAAAAGTGCAACGAAATTTTTAAGTAAAAATGAGAGCTGTAATTTTGATTTTTGATGTAGTTAGAACTTCTATTTAACATAATATTTGCTTTCCATTGCAAGCTTTGATAAATAAATCCAACCTGGTATATATTACGAAATTTATTTGGAATTAAACTAAATGGATTATTGTCTTTTAACCAACTGCCTGTTAATGAATAGTCATGAAAGCTGTACTCTAGTTCTGTACCTAAAAAAAATGAAATTCCATTTTGTAAAGCCTCTAATCTATTCCCAAAAAAAGGTAAACCTTTAATTGATCCTGATTGAATACCTATGCGGGTCTTTAATGTGTTTCGAAAAGAGCCTAATTGAGCACTGTGATGATTTACCCATTTTAATCTTGTAGTTAAAAATCTTCCCCAGAAAAATGATCCATTTATATTAACATGAAAAGCTTGAGGAATTGAAACAGCCCAAGTTAATGGCTCTAAATTTAATATATTAACATGATACGTATTTTGAAAAAACTTAGCTAATGATTCGCTAGCTCCAGTTGTCCCAATTTGAAATCCCAAACCATATCCAAAATCAGCATTCTGAAAAAATTCTTGTCGATATCCTAAATATAACCATCCGTTATAAGGATAATCCATTCTTGAAACAAGAGAAGTTGAGCCTAAAGAAGGTGTATTAATTTCTTGACCAATTGTCCAATGTTTTGAAATATAATTCCATTTATAAAGTGAGTCAGATGATTTTTTATTCAGTTTTCCGTATTCTAAGAAAATACCACTAGTGTAATAACGGTCGCTTTTAAAATAAAGATCGTTATCCACATTTAAACCAATGTATTTTTGAGCACTACTAAAAGTTATTAATCCAAAAAGATGAAATAACATCAAATATTTACGCACAAACAAAATCTTAACTAAATATTTTAGACCTGTGAATCAAGGTATTGATAATTATGAAATATTCCATCAAATACAAATATTTAAGCAATAGTTACTTTTTAAATTGAATAAATCAAAAATTTTTAAACCTTAAGAGATTCATTACTTTTACATCCATATGGAACCATTTGTAAGACATCATATAAAAGATAATTGCGGAATATTAGAATTTGGAAATGCATCTGGAAACTCATTAACATCTAATATGTTAAATGAACTAAGCAAAAATCTAACGTTATTAGATTCAAGTAAACTGGTAAAAGTGATTATTCTAAAAAGTTCAGGTTTAAAAGCCTTTAGTGGTGGTGCATCTTTTACTGAATTAAAAACTTTAAAAAGCTTCAAAGGGGCAAGAGAATTCTTTATTGGGTTCGCTAACTTATTAAATGCATTTAGAACTTTAAAAAAATTTGTAATCTTACAAGTCCAGGGTAAGGTTGTCGGTGGAGGCATAGGAATAGTTGCAGCATGCGATTATACAATAGCGTATAAAAAAGCGGAAATTAAACTTTCTGAATTATCAATTGGTTTAGGCCCGTTTGTAATTGAGCCGGCTCTAACTAGAAAAATTGGCTCAGCTGCATTTGCACAAATATCTTTAGAAGCAGAAAATTGGAAAACAGCAAAATGGGCTAAAAGAAAAGGCTTATACAATTCTATTGTAAATTCCCACAAAGAGTTAGAAATATCAGCTGGGGAACTTGCTAAAAAATTAGGAAATTATTCTAGTGATGCCATGGAAAAACTTAGAAAATTACATTGGAAAAATACTGAACATTGGGAAGGTACTCTTAAATCAAATGCAGAGATTACAGCTAAACTACTTTTAAAAGACGCTGCTCAAAGTATTCTCGAAAAATTTTAATCTATGGACAATATTATAAGAATCACAAAAGAATTTAAATTTGAAACAAGCCACGCTCTTTCAGGGCATGACGGTTTATGTAAAAATGTACATGGACACAGCTATAAATTGTCTGTTACTGTTATTGGAAAGCCTTCACAAGATCCCAATAATCCAAAATATGGAATGGTTATGGATTTTAGCGATCTAAAAAAGATCATAAATAATATTATCGTTGAACCTTTTGACCATGCTGCGGTCCTGAATATGCATTCCAATAAAAAACTTGTAAGTTTTATGGAAGATCAAGGGCATAAAATAGTCAAAGTAGATTACCAGCCAACGAGTGAAATGATGATTTTAGATTTTGCGGAAAGGATTAAATCTAATTTACCGAGTAAGGTTAAATTACACCATTTGATTTTGAGAGAAACTGAAACATGCTTTGCTGAGTGGCATTCATCAGATTACGAATCCTAAAAACCAAGAGCATCTAAATCCTCTTTTGGGCTCATTTTATAATTTAAATTGTTTACTGATATTTTTTCACATTCAACAGGAATGGACATTTCCTCTGGTGGAAGAAAATCATCTTTAGAAATTCCAAAATCTGGATTTTCGTAAAGAGATTTCATGTAATTTGCCCAAATTGGAAGTGCCATTGTTGCACCCTGTCCAAATGCAATTTGTTTAAAATGAACTGACCTGTCTTCTCCTCCCACCCAGACACCAGTTGCCAAATTTGGAACCATTCCCATAAACCATCCATCACTTTGGTTTTGAGTGGTACCGGTTTTACCTGCTATGGGGTTTTCAAAAATATATGGGTAGCCTGTTACAATTTTTTCGTAAACATAATTTGTCTTTTCAAGACCTGCATGTCTTAGTCTTGCTCCAGATCCAGCAGTTGTAACACCTTGCATCAAATTTACAGTTACATAGGCTGCCTCTTCACTTAGAACATCTTTACTCTCTGGAACAACCTCATACAAAGCACGACCATTTTTATCCTCAATTCTTGTAATCATAATTGGTTTTACATAAATACCTTGGTTTGCAAATGTGCTATATGCTCCAACCATTTCAAACAAGCTTATATCGGGTGTACCTAAAGCAATTGAAGGAACTGGTGGTAAATATGATGAAATTCCCATTTTTCTAGCTAGATTTATAACTGGCTGAGGACCAACCAAATCCATAATTCTGGCACTTATTGTATTAACTGAATTAGCCAATGCATTTTTTAAAGTACGTGTTTGACCATATCTATCTCCAGAATTTTTTGGGCACCAAGCTGAAGTATTCCCATGTTTTCTTGGTTCAATACAGTACAATGCATCTGGTAAAGAATCGCAGGGGGATAACTTTAGCTGATCTATAGCTGTCGCATATAAAAAAGGCTTAAAAGTTGATCCTATTTGTCTTCTCCCTTGCTTTACTTGGTCATATTGAAAATGCTTATAATTAAATCCTCCTACCCAAGCTTTTACATGACCTGTTTGAGGCTCCATAGACATCAGAGATGCACGTAAAAAATGCTTGTAATATCTTATAGAATCAATTGGAGTCATAATCGTATCGATTTCACCCTTCCAACTAAATACTTTCATAGGGACCTGTCTACTAAATGAGGCAATGATATCTTCTTCTGGAATTCCTGCTATTTTCATTTTTCTCCACCTCTCGCTCCTAAGCATTGATCGCTCCAATAAGGTGTCTATTTCGCCTTCTCTTAAATCTAAAAAGGGTGCTGTTGGATTTTCTTCTTCTGAATTTTGTATGAAGAATTCACGCTGTAGATTTTTCATATGCTCTTCGACTGACTGCTCTGCAATTTGTTGCATCTTTGCATCTATTGTAGTGTAAATTCTAAGGCCATCTCTATACAAGTTGTGTTTAGTTCCGTCGGGCTTAGGATTAGATTTTATCCAGCTATCCATAAATTCTTTTAAATATGCTCTGAAATATGTTGCTAGTCCCTCCCTATGAGATTCTGGAGTAAAGTTTATGTTTAGGGGCAGTTTTGATAATGAGTCTCGCTCTTCAGATGTTATAAATTTGTTTCTATACATCTGGCGAAAAACAATATTACGTCTTTCTCTAACTCTTTCAGGTCGTCTAATTGGATTATATAGTGAGGAGTTTTTTAACATCCCTACAAGAGTTGCAGATTCTTCTATTGTCAATTGCTGTGGTGTTTTATTAAAAAATATTTTGGCTGCTGATCTGATTCCATCAGCTTGATACCCGAAATCATACTTATTTAGGTACATAGCGAGTATTTCCTTCTTAGTATATCGTCGTTCAAGTTGAACAGCTATAACCCATTCTTGTGCTTTCTGAAGAATTGTTTTAAAAATATTTCTAGAACGTATTCCCACAAAAATTTGTCTTGCTAATTGTTGAGTAATTGTACTAGCACCTCCCCTTTTTCCTAAATATATAAATGCTCTGAGTGTACCGCGCCAATCTATCCCCGAATGTTCATAAAAACGCTCA
This sequence comes from uncultured Bacteroidota bacterium, assembly GCA_902618245.1. Lineage (GTDB taxonomy): Bacteria > Bacteroidota > Bacteroidia > Flavobacteriales > Flavobacteriaceae > MS024-2A. The sequence continues at coordinate 198,949 of CACMZR010000002.1, forward strand.
TCTTCAGTCGCAATTAAAGCATCAACCATATGAATAGGAATTTCATCAAAATCAATCGGAGTTCTATTGTCATTAAAATAATATTTCCCAAGAATAGCTCCATCAGCTGAAATTATTTGGGTAGCCAAATTAGTTTTTGGATTTTCAAGTTCTCGAAGATCTGGCATCGGTCCGTAGATCCCTAATGCTGCTCCAAAAAATAATATGAATCCGCCTGAAATAAAAAAAATGAAAGACCCCCAGAAAAAACGAATGAATTTTCGATTATAATGTTTTTGTTTACTTATACTCTTTTTAACCATTTTACTGATCCTCGATACTAATTCCTACAGATATAATTCCCTTTAATTTACTTATACCTTTCTCCTTTCCATTATTACGTACAGCCTGAGAAACCTCTATAATCAGTGGATCTTCATTGAGCAATATTACTCCTCCTTTCCACCACAATTTGCTTTCTTTTATCTCATTAAAACCACTACCTAACCAACTGCCATCTGCCGATGCCATAGCATATTCAAGTGTGTCATGATAAATTATATCTTCTCCAGATCTTAAAGATGCTAAAAGGAAAATATTTGAATATGGATAGTCATTATTATTTCTCAAACGTAGAAAAATATTTTTTTTTGATGAATTAACTATACCTTTAGGAACTTTAAATATCAAAGGATTGACACCTAGTCCTTCATTTGAGACTGACTTATAGAATGTGTATCCTTTCTCTGGACTACATCCAAAGTTTATAGTAATCAAATTTACAAGTAATATATTTCTTATTAATCTTTTCAAATCAGGTTAGTTGATTGATATTATAATTTAAAACTTAGAGCATCTGAGCGCCCTTTTTTGAAAATTTTATTACTATTATGCTTTCCTTTCCTTGAGAGTTTTCTCTCTTCATGTGGCAAGTTGATAACTTCTTTGCATTTTTTTGAACAACAATTATCCATTTTTGATCTACAGGAATCGCATTGAATAAAAAGTAAATGACAAGCCTCATTAGCACAATTAATATGGCTATCACACGGAGCCCCACATTGGTGACATAAAGAAATTACATCATTCGAAATACGCTCTGCTTTTCTTTCATCAAAAACAAAATTTTTGCCAATAAATTTATTTTCCAAATTTTTGTCCTTTACTTGTCGAGCATATTCAATGATTCCTCCCTCTAATTGATAAACTTTTTTAAAACCTTTGTGTTTGAAATAAGCTGACGCTTTTTCACAACGTATACCACCTGTACAATAGATCAGAAGCTTTTTGTTTTCCTTATATTCTGAGATATTTTTTTCAATTACAGGCAAAGAATCTCTAAATGTGTCAACATCAGGAGTGATAGCTCCCCTAAAATGTCCTATTTCACTTTCGTAATGGTTCCGCATATCAATACAAATTGTGTCATCATCATCTAGTAAATCATTGAACTTTTGTGCATCTAAATGGATGCCCTTTTTTGTTACATCAAAACTTTTGTCATCTAGTCCGTCAGCTACAATTTTTTTACGGACTTTTATAGTTAATTTTAAAAATGATTTCTTATGATGTTCTACAGCTACATTAATTCTGATATCTTTTAAAAAAGATATAGTGTTTAAATGATCTTTAAATGAAGAAAAATTTTCTGAGGGTAAGCTAAGCTGTGCGTTAATTCCTTCATAAGCAACATAAATTCTTCCCAAAACCTCTAAACTGTCCCAAGACAAAAATAAATGGTCTCTGAAAAGCTTTGGGTTTTTAATGTGCGCATATTTGTAGAAGGAAAGCGTAAGCCTATCTTTTGTTGACTGATCTAATATATCAGCTGTTTCTTGCGCACTTAGTTTGTTGTACAGTTGCATGCTATAAACCTTTTAAGTATAGTACAAAGTTAGACAAAAGGTTTATTCTCCAACCAAAAAATTTTATAACTAAATAAAATCTTAACCTTAAGTTGATACTAATATTTTGGGATTAAATGTCCTATTAAAAATAGAACGTGTTTATTCGCGATATAATTTGAAAATAAGTTCCCTTTCGCTATTGTATAATTTAGCTAAGTTTTCATCAATGCTAAAAATTAAAGTCGAATTTTCTAGAAGTAAAATAAATTGCTCCTCAAGCTGCCTAAGCTGATCCGTGCATCCTATTTTGGTGGATGCAATCAAGTAGAAATTAATTGTTCCATCAGTAATTTTAATTTCACCAAAAAAAGTATTACACCCCAAAGAAGCAGAAAAAGAATCCTTTTCAAAAATAAAATTTCCTCCTTTTTCAATATTCCAATTCCCCAATATTGTTTCTGCAAGGTTATTTTGAAAATCTTCTTTTTGACAACAAAAAAATGTGGCTAAAGAAGAGATTAGAAAGAATCTGTTTATCATAGTTTAGCTCTACTGAAAAAATTATTTAATATTTAATCGAGGTGTTTATTTTTATTCCCTATTAACAAAAACTTGGTCTGACGCCCATTTACATATCTAAATCCGTTTGGCCCAAAATATCCTGCTTCCTCCAGCATTACTCGAATGTCTTTATCCCACTCTTTAATGTATACTTTTGCATTTAATTCAATTGCATATACAGTGTTTTCGTGTAAAGGATGGTCACCTGACCCTGGAACTCCGTCTTGAGCGTCCCACATTCCATATGTTGTTCCTGCTGAGTGACCATACAAACCAAGTGGATGTGTATATATTTGTGGCCTAAGACCCTTTGCTTTACTTGCCTGTATTGCCATTTTCAATGTTGTGTTACCCGTCCTTCCCTTTTTAAAATTGGAGGTTAAATCATCTTGAACATCATTTCCCTTTTTAAGAGCTTTCTTTAGATATTCAGGAGCTTCTGTTTCATTAGGTCTTAACACATATGCTAATTCTTGGCAATCTGTATTTAATGTTAAATATGTGATTCCAAAATCACAGTGAACTAAATCCCCTGAATTTATAATATCAAACTTTGATTCTCCGTCAAAACCATATAAATCACTTTGCCCAGTTCGCTGTACATCCACAGTGGGATGAAACCAGGTTTTTAATCCTAAACTAGAAACTTTTTCCCTCATCCACCAAACTACATCGTCAGTTGTTGTAACCCCTGGTGTTATAACTTTTGAAGAAAAAGCTTCTTTAATAATGTTATGTGTGATTTCTACCAATGTGTTATAAATAGACATTTCTATTGGTGTTCTTGTTTCAATCCATCTTACTGCCAAGCTTTCTGCTGAAACAATTCGTTTTTGAAATTTATTTGGAAGAGAATTCATAATTCCATCAAAATCCGTTTTGGCCAAACCATCAGCTATCCCATAGTTATCTGAAATATTAATCCCGATTTTATTCGGATTCTGACTAATTATATAATCTGACAGTGCTTTCCATTGGTTTGGTTCTTTTTCTTTATCCCAAATGGAACGAATATTTTTCCCGAAGTTGTATCTAGTGATGGCCACAGCATCAATTTTATTTTTCATTTTGGAAAAAACTAGGATTGTTCTTCTTCTGGCATTAAGCCAAGTTGGAGGTAATAAGGTTTTTACTACTGGATCTTCATTATATTCACGTGTTATCAAAACCCAAAGGTCTAAGTCTTGCTCGTCCATAAGTTTCGGGAGCAGGTTTTGGATACGTTCTTTTTGGATTTTTTCAATTAAATCGGCTCTTTCTCTGAGAGATAAAACATTTTGTGAAAATAAAGGAGATCCTATTACTACAAATAAAAAAAATAACTGTTTCATAAAAAAAATTTTAATAAACCTACAAAAAAAAAATTGTTAATAATGCGATCTAAAGGTGCTTGGAAGCAGAAATAAGAAAATGTAATTTAGTAAAAAAGTTATAATGTCAGATCAAGAAAGTTCGAAGCTGAAAGCACTTAAGCTTACATTGGATAAATTAGATAAAACCTATGGTAAGGGAGCCGTTATGAAACTTGGTGACGAAGCTATTGAAGAAGTGGAGTCTATACCCTCTGGTTCTTTAGGTCTTGATATTGCCTTAGGAGTGGGAGGATATCCACGCGGTAGAGTAATTGAAATTTATGGTCCCGAATCTTCGGGGAAGACAACGTTGACACTTCACGCAATAGCTGAATGTCAAAAACAAGGTGGTATAGCAGCTTTTATCGATGCAGAACATGCCTTTGACCGTTTTTATGCAGAGAAACTTGGAGTCGATGTGGGTGAATTAATAATTTCTCAGCCTGATCATGGTGAACAAGCTCTTGAAATAGCAGATAACTTAATTCGCTCTGGTGCAATTGATATAGTGGTAGTTGATTCAGTAGCAGCCCTAACACCCAAAAGTGAGATCGAGGGAGAAATGGGAGACTCAAAAATGGGATTACATGCACGTCTAATGTCACAGGCTTTAAGAAAGCTCACGGCATCAATAAGTAAAACAAATTGCACTGTTTTTTTCATAAATCAACTTCGTGAAAAAATTGGAGTTATGTTTGGTAATCCTGAGACAACTACAGGTGGAAATGCACTTAAGTTTTATGCATCTGTTCGACTAGATATTCGACGATCTACACAAATTAAAAGTGCAGAATCTGAAGTAATGGGAAACAAAACAAGAGTTAAAGTAGTTAAAAATAAAGTTGCTCCACCTTTTCGTACAACTGAGTTTGATATTATGTATGGGGAGGGTATCTCAAGAATTGGCGAAATTATTGATCTAGGCGTAAATTATGAGATTATAAAAAAAAGTGGCTCATGGTTTAGCTACGGAGACACCAAAATTGGTCAGGGTAGAGATTCTGTAAAAACACTTTTAGAGGATAATCCAGAGCTATTGGAAGAAATTGAAAAAGAGATTGTTGATGCTCTAAAGAAAATAAATGAATAATTAATCATTAAAATGCTAGCTTTTTCCAAACTTCTATAGCTTTTAATGACTGCTTTTTTGGATCTTCTAATAAAGATTTTTCGATTTGCCGATGAACTTTAATGGATAAAGGCTTGATACTATCTTCCCCTAATGTGGAAGTCTCAATAACTTTTAAAGCTCTAACACGAAGAGAACCACAGTATCCATGCGTAGTATACCAAGGGAACTTCCTTTTGCAGTCGTAAAAAACTAGAGGAAGTATTGGTAATTTGTGCTCTACTGCCATTTTAAAAGCACCTATTTTAAACTGATTCAAAAGTATTGTTTCGTCCAAATATTCTTTTTCAGGAAAAACACAAATACTATATCCTTTACTAATAATTTGATTTGCACGCTCGTATACTTGAAAACGACTTTTATGGTTGCTTCTATCTACCGTTATGGCTGATCTTTTATATAAATATCCAAAAATCGGAATTTTTTCAATCTCTTTTTTTCCTACAAAAACAAATGGTTTTTTTCTCATACGAAACATCAACATAATATCTATGTAGCTAGCATGGTTGGCTACTAAAATCATACTCCTGTCATCAGGTGGAAAAGTATTAAGCCTTTTAATTTTGAATCCCATTCCTATTAAAACAAAAGGAGACCATATATTTCTTGCTACCCAATATATGTAACGATATCCGTTGGGAAGCAATAAAAAAGTTGCTAGTGGAATAAAAAGTAATATTACAGGAAATGCTGACAAAACATAGAACCAAATTCTCCATAGTATTAAAAGGACTTTTCTCATGAATCAAATATATTCATTTCAAAAAATTCTGGATAGGAGAGTTGCTCTCAAATTAGAGGAAATGTACCTTTGTTAAAAATTTTTAAAATGGCACGCATTTTAACTGGTGTTCAATCAACCGGTACACCTCACCTTGGAAATCTTCTAGGAGCTATTCTTCCTGCAATAAAAATGTCCAAAGAAACGAGTGATGACTCTTTTTTATTCATTGCTGATTTGCATTCTCTCACTCAGATTAAAAAAGGTGATATACTGCGAAATAATACCTTTTCTACAGCTGCTACATGGCTTGCATGTGGCCTTGACCTAGAAAAAACTTATTTCTATAAACAAAGTGATGTAAGTGAAGTTGCAGAATTAACCTGGTATTTAAATTGTTTTTTTCCATACCAACGTCTCACTCTTGCCCATTCATTTAAAGATAAATCTGAAGACTTATCAGATTTAAATACTGGTTTATTTACTTATCCTATGCTAATGGCTGCAGATATACTTCTTTACGATGCAGAAATTGTACCTGTTGGAAAAGACCAGCTTCAGCATCTAGAGATTACGAGGGATGTAGCTTCTAGATTTAATCATCAAATGGGGGAAACATTTGTAATTCCTGAAGCAAAAATACAAGCTACTACTCAATATGTGCCTGGAACTGACGGACAAAAAATGAGTAAATCAAAAAAAAATACAATAGATGTTTTTTTACCAGAAAAGAATTTGAGAAAACAAATAATGAGCATTCAAACTGATAGTGTTCCTATTGATGATCCAAAAAACCCTGAAACTTGCAACATTTTTGCACTTTATTCGATTTTAGCATCTAAATCTGAAACTGAAATTTTAAAAGATAAATATCTTTTAGGAGGTTTAGGATACGGACAAGCTAAGCAAGAACTTTTCGATTTAATATTAACTCGTTTTTCTAAAGAACGTGAGAAGTACAGCTATTATCTCCAAAATCCTGGGGAAGTTAACTCTGCTCTTTCTAAAGGAGCTGAAAAAGCGAGAAAAGTTGCCAAAAAAGTTTTATTGAGAGTTCGCAATAAAATAGGTTATTAATGATTATTTAGGTAAAATTTAAATTAATCCAATAAATGAAGTTTCTACCTTTATTATAATATTTTACTATTTTTGATTAATGCAAGTATCTCGCTTCATACAAGAACTTCTCTATCAGTACGAATGTGTTACAATTCCAAACTTCGGTGCTTTTTTAACACGTTCATTTGGAGCAAAACTGGATGATAATGGAAACTTTTTTCCTCCTAGAAAGGAAGTGACTTTTAATCAATTATTATCATCAAATGATGGAATTCTAGGAAATTATGTTGCCAAAAGAAATAGAATTTCATATGAAAATGCTATCAGAATTATTGAGAAAGAAGTAATTGTCTGGAAAAAGAGATTAAAAACCCAAACACTTCTTTTCCCAGGTGTTGGTGAAATCAAGCTTAATCAGGAAAATAAATTTGAATTTTCTCCTTTAGGAAAAATAAATTTTGAACTGAGGTCTTATGGGCTTCATTTCTTTGAACGGAATAAAATTAAAGAACGTACATTTACATCAAAAACAATTAATGTCATGGAAGACAACAACAAAGAAGACTTAGTTTTTACTCCAGATCAGGACGAGAACAATAAAAAATCGCCTACTTTAAAATATGCAGCCATAGGAATAATTGGTATAGCCATGCTAGGTGGAGGATATTTTTTTAGTGATAAATATGTTACCGAACAAAGAATCGTTGAACAAGAAAAAGCACAAAAGAAAATTGAAAAAAACGTTCAGGAAGCAACGTTTGAATTAGAAGATTTATCCCTAATTAATGTAGTTGCTTCAACAAAATCTGAAAAAGAGGATATTATTCTAAAACAAGATTATTATAGTATAATCGCAGGCTCATTTCGTTCTATGGAAAATGCTACTAAAAGATTAGAGCAATTAAAAAGTGAAGGATACCCTGCAGAACTCGCGGAAGTAAATCCAGAAGGAATACACCGTGTGGCTTACGGAAGATATCTAACAAAAAAAGAAGCTATAAACATGCTTTATTTCATTAAGTATACACTTAAAGAAGAGGCTTGGTATTTAGAAGAGAAATAAAAATCTTTACATCTGATATACCCAGTCTTTTGGATTAAGAGCTTTAATATTATTAAATATTCCAAATTGAAGCTGTGTCCTTCCTGTCTGCTGGTTTGTAAAAACCTCACCAATAACCTGTTTTGAAGAAACTTTTTCTCCCTTTTTGACATATAACTTAGAGAGATTTGTATAAAGAGTAATATAACTACCATGGCGTATTAAAACTGATGGATTGCTGCCTTTAATTATAATAACAGACATTACCTCACCTTCAAAAACAGCTCGAACCTTTGCAAAGGGTTCTGTGGATATAGTTACACCATTGCTTTGAATAATAGTGGTCTTTACTACTGGGTGTCTTTGTCTACCAAACCCCTGAGTAACTACACCTTTTTCTAGAGGCCAAGGAAGCCGTCCTTTATTTTCCTGAAAATTTTCAGCTATAAGTTTTGCTTCAGGTGTGAGTTGAAAAATTTCTCTTGATTTTTTGCCTGAAATCCGATTCGATTCAGCAATGGCTTCTCTGATAAGTCTATTAATCTCTTTATCTATTCTTTGACGTTGTTTTTGTTTTTTTTCGATTTGTGTTCTCAATGAACTTTGTTTGAGTCTCAAGGTATTGATTAATTCTTGTTGCTTTTTTTGTTCCTGAACCAGCTTTTTTTTAATCTCCCTATTCTCATTGATTAGTTTTGTTTTCACTTCATTTTCTTCAATTAAAACTTTATTTAAATTCTGTAATAATTTTGTTTTCTCACTTATTTGAAGTCCTTGTTTTCTTCTATATCTAGCATATTGTTTTAAATATTGAATCCGCCTGTATGCTTGTAAAAAATTTTCAGAAGAAAACAAAAACATCAACCTATTTTGAAGAGATTTACTAGCATAGGATTTTTGAATCATTTTAGCATACTCCTTTTTTAATTCATCCAATTCTTTTCTTTGATTGTCAATGTTTCTTTGATTTATGTTTATTCTTCTTGTTAAAAGGTTTGCTTGCTGATTTGTTACCTTAATTAATTCTAACCTAACATTTAATCTTGTTTCAATATTCTCTACTTCATTTAGTGCAATTTTTCTGTTTTTTGTATTTGAAAAAAGGAGATTATTAATTTGTTTAATTTCCTTTTTTAGTTTTAAGCGTTGAGCTTCAAGTTTTTTTTGTTCATCATTTTTAATCTGAGAAAATGATTGATTTAATGAAATCGTAATAAATAGGCACAAAAAAAATAGCCTTTTCATTTAGAACTTAATTTTGGAATAACCTTCTGGGATTTCAAATGGAAAAGTCAATCCTTCAGTAAAATCAGTTCTGCTAAAATCTAAAACCAATTTTTTCGAATTAATCCCATCGAATAAAGTTATATCAATTAAAGTAGGCAAGGATTTTCCTTCAATTCTAATATGCCTTAAGTATTTTATTGTTAAACTATTTGTTGTTCCGGGAATAAGAAAGCGTTGCTCCTTAAGTAAAAAACTTGCAGGATCAAAAAAAAGAGTAGGTGTAAAAATCGAACGCTTCCCTTTTGGAGATAGTATATAATATTGTGGATTCATGATCTGTTTCCACTGCCCTTGAGCAGGATCAGAAAATGGCTTACCTAGAAATAAATTTTCCAGATCACTAAATCCAAAGTTTGTTCCAAAAGAACTATTTATTAGATTAAAGTTACCTTGAAAATAGGTTTTTTGGAATTTTTCATAAAAGGAAATTTCATTGGGTGTAACTTTAAGTTTTGCAATAGGTATTAACATTGTAGCACTTAACCAAATTATTTTTTTTGTTTCCATTCTTAGCTGAACTATAATCTGCTGTTCTCTTTTCCCGTCATCGTATACTGCTTTAATTCGCGAGCGCAGTTTATTTACTTTAGGGTAATTGGCTTTTATTTTTTGAGCTAGGGCTTCTAATTCTACATTTTTTATAGGAGTTCTGGTAGGCAATACATTTACTGTTTTACACGAAATAATGAATATGAAATTCAGTATAAATATTGAACTCTGGATTAAGGTTTTTTTCATTATCTATTTTTCACCCGTACTCCCAAATCCTCCAATTCCACGATTGGTCTCTGGAAGCTCTTTAATTATTTTCCAATTAATCTTTTCATATTTTGTTAATACCAATTGTGCTATTCGATCACCCCTATTAATAGTGAATACTTTGTTTGATAGATTTATTAGTATCACACCAATTTCTCCTCGATAGTCAGAGTCTATCGTCCCAGGGGAATTTAGAATTGATATCCCATGTTTAGCAGCTAGCCCACTTCTAGGCCTTATTTGCGCTTCATATCCTTCTGGTAAAGCTAGCTTTATTCCTGTAGGAATAATTTTTCTTTCTAAGGGCTTTAAATCTATGGGGTGATCTAAAAATGCCTTTAAATCAACACCTGAAGAAGAAACAGTAGCATAGGCTGGAAGTTCAAATGGGCTTTCATTTATTATATAAACTTCTGTCATTTAGCTGAATTGTTTTGTTTAAATTTACAAAAACAGGTTCCTTAAAAGTTTAATTAAAAAATTACTTTCCTCTTTTTTGTTAACGATTTAAATTAAAAGAATTTTTTAAAAGTTAGTTGTCTGAACAATTAAAATAACGAACACCCTCCCAATCCCTTTTGAAAAAGTCATTTTTATCTTTTATAAATTCTTCCAAAGTACTATTTTCAGGAACCATAGATAACCACATAATTGGGTAATTATCAGGAGCCGATGTTACTTCTGAACGTTCATAAGGGTGGCGATATTTATATCTAGCATGCCCAGCTTCATGGTAAAATGTATATAGCCTTTGAACAACAGAAAAATCTTCCCAAAATGATTTGATAATTTCAAAACTCACTGTTTCGTCATTACAAACGTCATAAGCTCTTCCAGCATGATCTGCTGTAACTCCAGATGCAAAATCGGGTTCATTTCCAAAAAAAAGATTCATTGTCCTGCCATACCCTGGGTCAGGCTTCCCCGAACGAATAGCATCAGCTACAAAGAGTTCCCAATATTCTTCTAGAGTACTATTTTCATCTATAGCTGCATAAAATGGATCAACTTCTTCTTCTAATTCTTCTTGAATAATTGAATCAGATTCAATTGTTTCTTCCTCTTCTTCATTACTACAAGAAAATAAGGTAAATAAAAACAATGGTATGTATAATATAGCCGGATGTAGTAAAATTTTCATAATTCTTTTTAATAGCTTCTGCAATATAATTCTTTTTGTATTATTTGATTTTTTAAATAAAAAAATTTAAATAATGTTTAACTTATATCCTATTAAAATAAGTGTTGAGTATTGAGAAAGTTTTTTGTTTTAGATACTCTCATTACAAGTCTAATTATGTCAAAAAAATCTTTAGTTGAAAAAGCAAAAAGGGTATTAATTGGAAACTTCCAGAAAAAAGGATTCACTATTCCAAGTAAAAATCTTTACCCTTTTCAGTGGAAATGGGATTCTGGATTTATAGCTATTGGTTTAGCACATTTTGATATAGAAAAAGCAAAAAAAGAAATAGATAGTCTGCTTAATGCTCAATGGGAGAATGGCTTTATACCGCACATTGTTTTTCATACTAAAAATGACTCATATTTTCCTGGAGCAGATTTTCATAAGTCTTCTTTAAACCCAAAATCACCAAAACATATTAAAACTTCTGGAATTACTCAACCACCAGTACTAGGCTTTGTTCTAGAAAAGCTTTATAATATGGCTGATAATAAAATAGAGATTTTAAAATTTATAAAAAGTCAGATTAACAAAGTCTATAGAAATCACCTTTATTTTTATACAAAAAGAGATATAAACAATGAAGGATTAGTTTATATATATCATAATTGGGAATCAGGAACAGATAACTCTCCTGTCTGGGACGACATATGGAAAACAATGAATCCGCCTAGATATAAATTTGAAAGAAAAGACACTACTCATGTTGATTCTTCCCAACGTCCAACAAATAGGGAATATGACCATTATATTGATATAATTGAACTTGCCAAAAGATTTAACTATGATGATAATAAAATTGCTAAACACTCACCTTTCCTTGTTCAAGACCCATTATTTAATTCCATTTTGATAAGATCTAATGAATGTCTTATTAGGCTTTATGAGATTTTGGGTGGAAATGAAGAAAAAATTAAATACTTAAAATCCAAAAATGAAAAAAGCCTTACTAATATTAATAAAAAACTTTATAATTCATCAATCGGAGCCTACTCACACTTCAATCTGAGAAATGGAAAGAAGATTCCGCTTATTTGCTCTTCATCTTTTAGTCCCCTATTTTGTGGAGCTCCTGATCTTAATATGGCACAGAAACTGAAAAATACTTTGATGAAAAAGTTTGGAAAACATGATTACTATCTTTGTTCGTCCTTTGATCCTGAAGCAAAAAAACATGACCAAAAAAAATATTGGCGAGGTCCTGTTTGGATAAACTTGAATTGGATCCTTTACCATGGTCTTAAGCGATACCAATTTGAAGAAATAGCAAAAAGAATCAAAAATGATTCCCTTGAATTAGTAGATAAACTTGGTTTTTACGAGTATTTTAATCCATCAAAAAAAACTTCCAAAGAAGGTAATACAGGATATGGGGGAGAAAACTTTTCTTGGACTGCTGCTTTAACAATTGATTTTTTGAGTGAAAAATGACTTTTGAAATAGGGTTTCTGTTAGATAAAACTAATTCCCCACGATAATGACAAAATTTTAAGAATTTAAATGAACACACTAGATTACATAATTATCCTAATCTATTTAATAGTTTTTCTGGGAATAGGATATTTTTTTAAAGAAAATAAGAGTTCTCAAGATTATTTTCTTGGTGGTAGGAATATGGGTTGGTTACCACTAAGTTTATCAACTATGGCAACTCAATTATCAGCGATTAGTTTTATCTCTGCTCCAGCTTTTGTAGGGTTAAAGGATGGTGGAGGACTTCAGTGGCTTACCTATGAATTCGGTGTCCCATTGGCAATGGCTTTTTTAATGGTTGCTCTAATGCCTACTTTATACAAGTCTGGAGTTGTTAGTGTATATGAATATCTAGAAAAACGCTTCGACTCTTCTTCTCGTCTTCTAATTAGCTTTGTTTTTCAAATAAGTCGATCAGTTGCCACAGGGGTTATGGTATATACTATGGCATTAATTCTTCAAGCTACTATCCAAATAGAGTTTTGGATCTCAATTTTAATTATTGGTGCAATCACACTTATTTACTCTTTCCAAGGGGGTATGAAAGCGGTCATATGGGGAGATGTTATTCAAATGATAGTTCTTTTTCTTGGTATTTTAATCTGCTTAGGTTTTGGTTTAAATGAGTTAGGAGGTATTGAAAGTTTTATATCAAAAGTTGATAAGAATAGAATTGATGCAATAGATTTTTCAAAATGGGGGTTTTCAAATTCTAATGGTGATGATGCCTTTGGATTTTGGCCAATGGTTATTGGTGGAATATTTTTATACGCTTCTTATTATGGAACTGACCAAACTCAGTCTCAACGTTTGCTTTCCTCAAAAAATTTAAACACAATTAGAAAATTACTCTTTGCCAATGCCTTTTTTAGATTTCCAATAACACTTACTTATTCTATAATGGGACTTATACTTGGAACATTATTTAGTCAAGATCTTTTATTTCAAGAGAACCTAAATTTGGTTTATCAAAATAACATTGAGTATTTAAATGGTAAAAACGCTGATCTTATGGTTCCTGTTTTTATAATCCATTATTTACCAAATGGAGTAATAGGAATTTTAATAGTATCTATTTTGTCTGCAGCAATGTCATCTTTAAGTTCAACAATCAACTCTCTTTCTGCAGTATCCATGGAAGACTTTGTTAAAAGATTTTACCCAAAAATTTCGGATGAAAAATATGTTCAAAGTTCTCGGATTCTTTCCCTTTTTTGGGGTTTAACGTGTCTATTTTTAGCCTTTTTTGCAGGTAAAATTGAAGGGACTGTAATTGAAGTTATTAATAAAATAGGTTCTGTTTTTTTTGGTCCTATTCTAGGTGTTTTTATTTTGGCCATACTTACAAAAAAAACTCATGCGATTGGGGCTAATATTGGTCTCTTTTTTGGAGTTGGTCTAAATATCTTTTTATGGTTATACGTTCCCGAAATTTTTTGGTTTTGGTGGAATGCTATAGGGTGTCTAATCACTTTTGGTATTGGGGTTCTTGTAAGTGTTTTAATTAAACCCGTTACAACTAGTAAAGAAATCATAACCTACTCCGCAGGAAAACGTGAAGTAATAATACTTTTTGGATACTTCCTTCTAATTGTGGTCATAAGTAGTTTGATAAGTAAGCTATTTTAAAATTATGAAAATTCTTATTATACCAGACTCATTTAAAGGATGCTTATCTGCAAAACAAGTTGCTAATGCAATTGAAAAAGGTATTCAAGATATATATCCTAATCTAGAGGTTGATAAATTTCCGTTTTCAGACGGTGGTGAAGGTGCCATAGATATTTTAGCTGCAAAGAATTTAGGTTCTTTAATTACAATTAAAACTGAAAATGCTTTAGGGGAAAAAATTAAAGCTAAATATTTACTATTCCATAACAAAAAAAGTGCTTGGATTGAGCTTTCCCAGGCTTCAGGAATAATGCATATTGATGAAAATGAGCTTAATATTCTCAGAGCCTCAACATACGGAACAGGCGTTTTGATAAAACATGCTCTTGACTCAGGCTGTCAAGAAATTATTTTAGGTGTTGGGGGTAGTGCCACCAACGATGCTGCAGCCGGAATATTTCAGGCTTTGGGTGGAAGCTTACTGGACAAAAAGGGAAAACAGATTGAAAAGGGAGGGGCTGACCTGCACAGACTAGTTAGTATAATAGATCCCAAAATAAATAAATGTACCACGTGGAAAATAGCTTGTGATGTAATAAATCCTTTAATTGGTAAAAATGGTGCTTCAGCTATATATGGCCCTCAAAAGGGAGCTTCTGAGGATGAAATTAAAATTTTAGAAAACAGTTTATTAAATTTTTCTAAAGTAATTAAGGAGCATACTGGCAAATCAATTTCAAAAATAGAGGGTGGAGGCGCTGCTGGTGGGGTTGCTGCAGGAATGTTTGGCTTTTTTAATGCGAAACTGTTTTCTGGATTTACAATTTTGTCAGAAATTTTTGATCTCGAATCTCAAATCCAAAGTGCTGATTTAATATTTACAGGTGAGGGAAAAATTGACTCTCAATCTTTAAATGGTAAACTTATAGGTAGGTTAGGAAGGCTAGCTAAAGAAAATAAAATCCCAGTAATATGTCTAGTCGGTTCAAAAGAAAAAGGATTAGAGAAGAAATTTTATGAGCATGGATTGACAAAAGTTTTTTCAATCCAAAAAGAACATATGACAGTTGAACAATCAAAATCAATTGCATCTAAATTATTATCTGAAACAGCAAGTAAAGTTTTAGGATATTATATTGAAAAGTAAACTAACCTTCTAGGGCTTCTGCTCCACCAACTATTTCAAGAATTTCGTTTGTAATAGCGGCCTGTCTAGCCTTATTATAAGTCAATTTAAGTTGATCTCTTAGTTCAGTAGCATTGTCGGTTGCCTTGTGCATCGCAGTCATTCTTGCTCCATGCTCACTTGCAAAGGAATCACGTAAAGCCTTAAAAAATTTTATACTAAGGGCTTTTGGCAGGAGTTCATTTACAATTTCAGACTGGCTGGGTTCAAATATATAATCTTGCCTTTTCAGACTTTTTTCATCTAAATTCTCTGCTATAGGTAAAAATGTTTCTGTCTCTACAATTTGAGTAGCCGCGTTCTTAAACCTGTTATAAACTAAAATAATTTCATCATACAATTCTTTTTTAAAACTGTCCATTATCTCTTTAGAAATTTCGTCTGCCTTTTCATAATTTAAATCATCAAAAATATAATCGTGAGTAGAAATTATTTTTTCTTTCTTTCCTAAAACTTCTGATCCCTTTTTCCCAATAGTAATTAATGAGACTTTTTTATCGGAAAATTCTTCAATAATAAGCTGCCTCGTCTTTTTTATAACGTTAGAATTAAATGCACCACATAATCCACGATTTGATGTAATTGCTACTAATAAAATTGAATTTTTTTCACGAACAGAAACAAAAGGACTGTTCATATCAGGCTCTAATGAGGAGCTTAAATTTTGAATTAAATTGTTTAGTGCAGAGGAATAGGGCCGCATTGAGGTTATTGCATCTTGTGCTTTTTTAAGTTTTGCTGCTGATACCATTTTCATTGCACTAGTTATTTGCATCGTTGAAGAAACTGATACAATTCTATTTCTTATTTCCTTAAGGTTTGCCATAGTTTATTCAAATTCAGCAGCAGTTCCTTTTGCAACAGCGTTTAGTGTATCAAGTGCTTGGTCTGAAAGTTTACCCGCTTTTAAATCCTCTAAACATTTTTTATGTTTTGCTTTTAATTTATTCAAGAATGAAATTTCAAAATCTTTAACTTTTTCAACTGGAACAGATCTTAAAAGATTCTTTGAACCGGCGTAAATTATTGCTATTTGTTCTTCAACAGTAAATGGATCGTTTTGAGCTTGTTTTAAAATTTCTACATTTCTTTTCCCTTTTTCAATAACGTTCAAAGTAGCTGTGTCAAGATCTGATCCAAATTTGGCAAATGCTTCTAATTCACGAAACTGTGCTTGATCAAGTTTAAGAGTCCCAGCAACTTTTTTCATTGATTTTATCTGAGCTGACCCGCCTACTCTTGATACTGAGATTCCGACGTTTATTGCAGGACGAACTCCTGAGTTAAATAAATCGGATTCCAAGAAAATTTGTCCATCTGTAATAGATATAACGTTTGTAGGAATGTAAGCAGAGACATCCCCTGCTTGGGTCTCAATAATTGGTAAAGCTGTAAGGGATCCTCCCCCTTTTACTTTATTATTTAAAGCTGAGGGTAAATCATTCATACCTTTAGCTATTCCGTCATCAGAAATAATTTTTGCAGCTCTTTCCAATAATCGTGAATGTAAGTAAAAAACGTCTCCTGGATAAGCTTCACGGCCAGGAGGTCTCCTTAGAAGTAGTGATACTTCTCTATATGCGACTGCTTGTTTTGATAGATCGTCATAGATTATTAATGCTGGTCTGCCTGTATCTCTAAAATATTCTCCGATTGCAGCACCTGCGAAAGGGGCATATACTTGCATAGGCGAGGGATCTGAGGCATTAGCAGCTACAATAGTTGTATAAGCCATTGCTCCCTTATCCTCCAAAATTTTTGAGATTGCTGCAACAGTAGATGCTTTTTGACCAATAGCAACGTAAATACAATATACCGGATCACCTGCATCAAAGAACTCTTTTTGATTTAAAATAGTATCGATACAAACTGTGGTTTTTCCTGTTTGTCGGTCACCTATTACCAATTCTCTTTGACCTCTTCCTATTGGTATCATCGCGTCAATTGACTTTATTCCTGTTTGTAGAGGTTCATTTACTGGTTGCCTAAATACTACTCCAGGTGCTTTTCTCTCAAGTGGCATTTCAAATAGTTCTCCTTGTATAGGTCCTTTGCCATCTATCGGTTTACCTAGGGTATTAAGCACCCTTCCTACAACATTTTCTCCGACATTAATAGAAGCAATACGTTGTGTTCTTTTAACTGTGTCGCCTTCTTTTACCTCTTTAGATGAGCCAAGTAAAACTACACCTACATTGTCTTCCTCTAGATTTAATACCATCCCCTCTAGTCCTGTTTGAAAAGAAACTAATTCACCATATTGGGCATTAGATAATCCATATACCCGAGCAATTCCATCGCCAATGTTAAGAACTGTGCCAACTTCATCCATTTTAGAATTTAAGCTTAGGCCTTCTAATTGTTTTTTTAAAATAGCTGAAACTTCAGCTGGTTTAATATCTGACATAATCAATTATCTTTATTACACACTATTTGAGGTCAATTTTGCCTTAAATGTTTTGAGCTTATAAGCTAAACTTGAATTAAACTCCATATCACCAATTTTTAAAATAAAACCCCCTAACAAACTTTTGTCAATTTTATTTGAAATATATATTTTTTTACCTGAGAAATCCGTTAGTTTATTGTGAATTTGTTTTTCAAGGTTTTGAGTTAGGGGAATTGCTGAAATAACTGTGGCGTTCAATTCTCCTTGCTGTTCTGAAAATAATTGTATATAACTTTTTGCTACTTCTCTCAATAAAAAAAGGCGGTTATTGGAAGTTAAAAGATTTAATAACTTTTTAGTAACATCAGAAGAATTTGGAACTATTGATCTAAGAATAGATTGTTTTTTTGTGTTCGGCAAAAATGGATTACTAAGAAGCCTACTTAGATGTATACTGCTATCATACAATTCTATTAATCCTTGCATTTCCTTAGCTACTTTATCTGAAAATTTATTTTCATTTGCATAAGCCAAGGTTGCCTTCGCATAACGAAATGCTGTTCTTGTTGGTCTCATTTCGTCTATTTAAAATCTGTTTCTTTCAACAAATCATTTACTAAATTCATCTGTTTATCCTTATTTTCTAGTTCTTTATTAATAACTTTTTCAGCAATATCGATAGCTATTGAACCAACTTGATTTTTAAGTTCTTTTAAAGCTGCCCTTTTTTCGCTTTGAATTGTTTCTTGTGCTTGTGATAGAATTTTTTCAGTCTCATTTAGAGCTTCTTTTTTTGCGTCACTTATGATCTGATTTTTTGTTTTTAAAGCTTCTTTTAAAAGGATTTCTTTTTCCTTTCGTGCTTCTTTCAATAAACGCTTATTTTCACTTTGAAGATTTTCCAGCTGAGTACGAGCCTTCTCGGCAGAATCTAGGGCATTTTTTATTGAAACCTCACGCTCGTTTACGGCATTCAAAATTGGTTTCCATGCAAACTTTCTAAGTAATAAAAATAATCCTATAAAGATTGCCGATTGCCAAAAAAATAGCCCTAATGAAAATTCACTAATTAATTTTTCCATTGTAAAATATCGCTTTAACCAAAAAATCTTTTTTAAACAGCAAATAAAGCTGCAAATCCAATCCCTTCTACAAGGGCAGCAGCAATTAACATTGCTGTTTGAATTTTACCATAGGCATCTGGCTGACGTCCAATAGCTTCCATTGCGGAACCACCGATTCTACCAATACCCATTCCTACACCGATTACAACTAAACCGGCGCCTACCATTACTGGAATTTCCATACTATGAGTTTTAAATTAAACATTCCTTTTTTCACAATTAAGTGTTTTGTTTCAATGATGCTCATGATCCTCGGCAGCAAAGCCAAAATAAAGAGCAGATAGCATCGTAAATATGTAGGCCTGTAATAAGGCAACTAATAATTCAATAATCGAAATTGCAAAAGCTAGTCCAAAGGATAAAGGGCTCCCTAACCAACTTTTAAATATAAACATTAAACCTATTAGGCTCATCAATACAATGTGACCAGCTTGCATATTCGCATATAATCTAATCAATAATGAAAATGGTTTTATGAAAATACCTAATAGCTCAATTGGAATTAATATTATATAAAGTGGGATTTTTGAATACCATTTCATTGAGTTTCCTAAAGGGTCTAAAATATGAAACCAATAGGTTTTTGTTCCTGTTATATTTGTAATTAAAAAAGTTAAAAGTGCTAGACCAAATGTAACTGCGATGTTTCCTGTCACATTTACCCCTAAAGGAGTAAGTCCTAAAAGATTTAAAAACCAGATAAAAAAGAAAACCGTTAAAAGGAAATTCATATAATAAGAATATTTTTTTTCACCAATATTAGGTCTGGCAATCTCATCACGGACATAAAGCACTATAGGCTCAAAAAAACGACCAATTCCTTTTGGTATACCTTGATTCTCTTTATAGGATTTTGCTAAACTAGCAAAAAGAAAAAACATAAGGAATGCTATTATTAGCATACTAACAACTCCCTTTGTAATTGATAAATCTAAAGGTAATTTATTAGTTGGATGGTTGTTCTCGTCATAATTAATTGTACCTTCTGAATCGGTCTTATATATCTTGCTATGTTCTAACTTGTAGTAACTCGATCCCTTTTTCACAACACCTTCACCGTGCTTGAGTTCAGAAGAAGAAAATACCTTTAGCCCTTCATCCCAAAGAATTACAGGCAGAGGTATTCCTACATATACATGCTTGCCTAAATTATTTGTAAAAGAAAAAAGACTAAAGTCATGTGCATCTTCCAAATGGTGTGAGATGTAATTTTTAATTTCTGTTTTTAAATCTTTTCCTGATTGATTTTCTTTTGCTAGTGATGTTAGAGAAGTAAAAAAAAATGCAAACACGTAAAGTGGAATAGCGTTGGCTTTTTTTAGCATATACAGCATAAGATAATTATAAAAATTCCTAGCGTTGCAAATGTATAGCTTTAGTATAAATAAAGAAACAAATTACCGGATTTTTAGATTTGTTTTTAAAGAAAACTGAAATATAATTAAGCTAAGTTATAACTAGGTATCAAAACTTTTAATTAAAATCAAAATTTCTGAGATCAAGCCTAATAAATAAGGTACAAAAAACACTAAAAACTTTTCTTTTGATATAAAACCATCTGCCTTTAATTCTGGCTGAAAAATTAAAAAATAGATAATTAATTTTAGAGCAACTGTACAAAGGTAGATATTTGTTAAATTACTTTTTTTTTTATTCCATAATTTAATGAGTATATCGCTATTGTCGATAATATTGCATTAATTATATAGCTTTTTACTAAAAAAGCTTTTTCAACTTCGAAAAAATTGAACTGAAGTGCAAAAAATAAGCACATTACAATAATTGGCATAATAACATAAGATAGAAAAGTCTTCATAGCTATTACCAAAAACTTTTACTTTGCCTATAAATAATCCAGATTGTAATGATTGTGCCAATACTCGACAAAATCAAAACAAATCTTTGTTCAGAATAAGGGTATAAGTTATCTAAGTATTTTCCCAGTTTCACACTACCCCAAATGATTATTGCAATTTGAAATGCTAAACTAGAGAACATTAGCCATTGGTTCTTCGGCTTTCTTCTCTTGTTCATCTAAACTATTTAATTTTTTAACCCCATCTTCAGCGGAATGCATCGAACAATTAGCATTGAAAATTGACCCTGATTCAACAATCAGTTTTTGGATTTTCACTTTACCCTTCACATTTGAACCTGTTTTTAAATTCAATGTCCCAGAGACTGTCAATTCTCCATCAAATTTTCCTTCAACATCAGCATTACCACAAAGTATTTTTCCAATAACATCAGATTCTTTTCCTAAAATAACTTTACCTGTAGTAACTACTTCGCCTTCTACATTCCCATCTATTCTTATATCAGTCTTTGACTTTATATTACCCTTAAGTGTGGTATTCTTTTCAATTTTGCTGTAGTGTCCGTTGTTTTCAATTCCTTTCATTTTAATTAGTTTTCCAGGTTTTGTTTTTAATATATTCTCTGTATTGGGATGTCAAAGTTACAAAATTATGGAAGTTTACAAGTTTTTCTTGATCAAACTCAATTCTGTTTTTCAAAAATTCAATTTCTTTAAGATCCCTTATTCCATGAATTACTATAAAAACGTAATCTTCATTGTAATTGTCTTTACTTACACTTAAAGAGTTGCTGTAAATTGAAGTTTCTCGTTTAATTTGAGAATAAAACGTATCAATAGCTTTATTATTTGAACTTTCGAAAGGAAAAATCCATTTGTAATTTTTATAAATAACACTATTATCATCAAGATTTTGTAAAGATTCAATTTTATCAATAAGATTCTTTGCTTCAATTCCTTCCTCAAAAGCACTATAGTCAGAAGCAACTGAGTTTAGTGCTTTTTTCCAGGATGAAATACCTTCTAAGCGACCAATGGTATGTGCCTTAAGTAAGTTTATTTTTGGTTCAATTCTGCTGCCACTGCTTATTACTGTTAAAAGTTCTATTTCTTTTAGAGTTTCTGAAAATTTTTGATCTTCAAATAATTTTAAAACTTTTTCGTAAAGTAATTCTGGTGTTTTAATTTTAGAAAGATCGTAGTTTTTAGGATCCGTCAATAAAATAGCAAAAGGAGTATCAGGATAATTATTTAATAAATTAATTCTGTAAGTTTCTGCAATTAGAATAGAATCTTTTTCAGCCATTCTATAAAGATGGTATAAAGCTTGAGAGGCAATTCCCTCTGGAGGATTTAAATTCAGTGCTTTTTTTAATCGATTCTGAGCTAAGTCGAAATCATTAAACTTTTCTTTGTAAATCATTCCTAATTGTAAATAAGACTGTTGATTTAAAAGAATTAGACTATCAATTTCTTCTTTTTTACTGGGTATAAGAGAAACATAACTTTCGGGTGTCTCTTGTATTACAAAAAAATTATCAGATTTTTTTTTGTCTTGGATTGCAAATTCTTTTGGAGTTAAAATTGCTTCTGAGCTCCTCCAATTGTCCAAATTAGGCCTATCTCCCCAAACGGTAAGAAAATTTTGTCTCCCTTTCAATAACTGATTTGGATTATAAAAATAAAAGGCTGTTTTTAATCGATTAATGGTTTGAGAATTTGCACTTTCCTCTGCCTCTTTAAGTTTTTGAATTTCTGTTTGTCTTTTTAAATTAATGTAATTTTCAAAATACATAAATTGTTCATCTTTATCTAGTAAAGCGAGCTTTATAATGCTGTCTGTATTCTGCGCCTTTTTTTCATATAAGATAACCTCATTAAGATTTTCTCTTTTTCTTTTGGCTCTTTTATATTGAGTAGAGCTTTTTTGGTAAATAGATAGCAGTTTGTCAAGAAATCCTCCACTAACCACATAGTTGCCTTTTTTTAAATGATGGTCGGCTAAAAATTTTAGGTTTTCGATTTTAGTATATGAATCTAAAGAGACTGATTTAAGAGAATTTTCTAAATAGCTTAAACCAATACTATCTTTTTTTTGTTTAAAATAAAGTTCTGCCAAAGCACGATATATAAAATGTTCATATGGATCATTTTCATAATTTTTTAACATCTTTTCTAATGACTCAATATGATAGCTGTAAGCTAAGCTTGTATCCAATAAATTTTGCTTTAACAGGGCTTGTACAAAAAATTTTCTTGGTGCTTTACGGTTTAGATCGATTATTTGTTTGTATGCCCATTGAGCTGAGTCTCTTTCTTTAATACTTTCAAAAAGTTGTCCAGTTAAAAATAGGTATCGTGCTTTGAGCGTTTTCTTGGATTCATTCTTTGCCGCCCTTTTTATATAATATAAAGTAGAATCCTCTTTTTTTAATTTGATAAACGCATCAGCAACTGTTGCATTCGCAATTGAAAAATATTTGTTTTTTGAAATTAGTTTACGAGCTAAAGGACGAAGATTTTCAATTGCTAATTCGTAGTTTTTTAGACGAATATTTGTTTTTTCTCGCCAGATCTTAGCATCTAAAAAATTTGACCAGCTAGCGCCAGTCTCTAACAAAAAATTAAATGCTTCTAAAGCTGGGAAAAATCGACGATCAAAATATCTTGCTTTACCAAGTAATAAGTATGCTTTTTCAATTTCCCTATTATACTGAATATTTTTAATATTTATAGAATGTTTTTGAATCGCTTTTACAGCTTTTTCTTCTGCTCGATCAAAACCTGGAACAATCGTTGTCTGATCAATATCTTCCCCTCTTAAACTAATTGGTTCGACCGGAATATAATCGTAAAAATTCTCCTCAAAAGCTTCCAATAATATCTCCTCTCCAACTGAAAATGCCTCCTTTCCATTGAATATCACATTGTATTTTGATGTTAAGGCATGATATTCCTTATTTAAAATACCTTTTTTAGAAGTACTACAAGATAGTATTATGACAATTAAAAATAAGGATAACCAAAAAAAAGTTTTTCTGTAAAACATTGAATCGATCTAATTAATTATAACTTCAATTTCTAACAATTATTATCTATTTGAATTACATATTTTAATCAATCGTGGTATATATTGTTTTTTTACTTAGCTGAGATAAACTATTTTTCTTTATAAAGATATAGTTTTTCGATTTTTGTAAATTTGAAAAAAAAGCTATGCCCACTCTTAACACACTAAAAGTTGGTGCTGTTGATAGATTAACCCCCCAGTCTGTAGTCATCTCAATTGATGTTCCCAATCATTTGAGTTCTTCCTACGTTTACCTCCCTGGTCAATATATTACTTTAGAATTAGAAATCAACGGTAATACGGTTCGCAGATCTTATTCTATTTGTTCATCCCCAAATAGCGGCTTACTTCAAGTAGGAATTAAAGAAGTGCCCAATGGTATTTTCTCAACTTATGTAAATCGAAAAATTAAAAAAGGTGACGAAATTAAGGCTGGAAAACCTGAAGGGCGTTTTACATTTAATTCTAAAAATGAATCCATTCCAATTATGGCTGTCGCAGCTGGAAGTGGAATTACTCCAATAATGTCTATTGTAAGGTCTTTTCTTGACAGCTCACCAAATATCCCTTTTACTCTTATATATGGAAACAAAACACTTGAAAAAACAATGTTTTATAATGAATTAAAAAATCTTGAGGATAGATTTGAAACATTTAAAATTTATTGGTTTTTTAGTGAAGAAAAAATTGATGGTGCTGAATTTGGAAGGATTGATTCTGTGTTTTTTGATAATATTCTAAAAAATAATTCTAATTCTTATCCTAAGTTACTCTACTTGTGCGGTCCTGAAAAATTGATCGGCTATAGCAAGCAATTCTTTTTAGAAAAAGGTTTTGATGAGGATAATATTCTTTTTGAGCTATTTACCTCATCTATTCAAGGCTCCCCTGAAAATAATGATACAAAAGAAAAGGGTTTACTAAATATTAAGTATGATGATGTAACACATGAATTAATGCTTAATCAAAATAAAACATTACTTGAAATTGCACTAAATGCTAAAATTGATGTCCCTTATTCATGCCAGGGGGGTGTTTGCAGCAGTTGCATTGCTAGACTCACTGAAGGCAAGGTTGATATGACAAATAATCAGATTCTAACAGATGATGAAATCCAAGAAGGTTTAATTCTAAGCTGCCAAGCGATCCCAAAATCTAATAAAATTAAAATTGATTTTGATGATGTATAATTATCTTATTTCAAATTTTTCAGAATAAAATATGTAATAGTAAAGCTTTTAAATATCTTTGTATAAAGAATTTAGATGTTGATTTAATTTTCTATTATGAAAAATTTTTTTGAAGGCATAGCTTGGGTATTTGAAGAAGTATTTTTTTTACCTTTTACAATATTAAGAGAGCTGGAGAATACCAGTTGGACTTTAGCTAGTTCAATTAATTGGATATTTCTTATAATTGGTTTTCTAGCAATGATTTATTGGGTGCTGAAGCTTAATCTCTTCCATAAAAATGGAGAGGAGAACAAGGACCCTTCAGCTCATTCATTTTTATAAATCAAATCCAATATCCTTTCGGTAATACTTGCCATCGTATTCGATTTTCTCTACAATTTTATATGACTTTTTCAATGCTGTTTTAAAATTATCTCCGAATGAGGTAATGGCCATAACTCTTCCTCCTGAGGTTTTAAGGGAACCTTTATCAATGCTTGTCCCAGCCTGGAATACCATTTTATTTTTTGGCAATCCGAAAATATTTTTCCCTTTTTGATAAGCTTCAGGGTATCCCTTAGAAACAAGCATAACTGTTGCTGCGCTTTTGGGTGTTATTTGCAATTTTATTTTATCGAGGGTCCCCTCATTTGCTGCTTTAAAAACCTCTACTAAATCATTTTCAATCCTTGGGATGATTACTTCTGTTTCAGGGTCTCCCAATCTTACATTGTATTCAATTACAAAAGGATTATCCCCTACTTTAATAAGTCCAATAAAAATAAATCCTTTATAATTTATGCCATCTTTTTTAAGTCCTTCTATTGTGGGCTTAATAATTTGGTTATCTATTTTTCCATCAAAGATTCTATCAACAAATGGGACCGGCGATATTGCACCCATTCCACCAGTATTCAAGCCCTTATCACCATGCCCAATTCGTTTATAATCTTTTGCCATTGGCAGTTTAACATAGTTATCTCCATCAAATAATACAAAACATGAAAGTTCAATGCCTGATAAAAATTCCTCAATTATAACTTTTTTTGAAGCTTCGCCATATTTACTTTCTAAAAGCATTTGGCCTAGCTCAAATTTAGCCTCTTTTAGGTCTTCAATTATCAAAACTCCTTTACCAGCGGCAAGACCATCAGCTTTTAAAACATATGGTGGTTTACTTTTATCCAGAAACTTTTCCCCTTCACTAAGAGTTTCTGAAGTGAACTCTGAGTATGCTGCAGTAGGTATTTTGTGACGTTTCATAAACTCCTTTGCAAAAGACTTACTGCCCTCCATCTGCGCAGCCTTTTTTTGTGGTCCAATAACGCCAACATTTTTTAAATGGGGATCCATAGCAAAAAAATCATGAATGCCTAAAACAAGAGGATCCTCTGGTCCAACAATAACTAAGTCTATTGAATATTTTAAAACGGCTTTTTTAATCCCATCGAAATCAGAAACTTTTAATTTTAAATTTTTAGCGCAGTTTGCAGTTCCACCGTTACCTGGAGCAGCATAAAGTTTATTACAAAGTTTACTCTGATTTAATTTCCAACACAAAGCATGTTCTCTTCCACCACCTCCAATAACAAGTATATTCATGAAATTCAATTTCTATAAAGATAATATCTAAATAATTCTATACTTATTAAAAAATCATTTAATCTTTAATAAAATGAGATATTTGTTTTTCCAATTTTTTAGCAAAAGTTAAATATGATTTAGCTGGGTTTGGCCATTTGAAAATCCATTTATTTAGATCTTTTGAATTTAAAATTGGGAAAAAAAGCTCCATTCCTTGCAAACGACTTTTTTGGTTAATGTGTTCTAAGCCATCTGATATAAATAAAACTGGTGTTCCAAAAGCTACTGCAGGTAATGCTGTGTGAATTCGTGAAGTTATTACCAATTTAGCTCTGGCAATATCTTTTAGTTGTTTTATTGCTTCATTTGATCTTTCTTTTTCTGAAAACTTTTTAGGATCTAAAAGTTGGGATTTAAAATATACCGGATCTTTCTGCTTTGACAGAAAAAAATTTAATCTTTTCATAGCTTTTGAATACTGTCTGTTTTTTGTTAAAGTTTTGATCTTATTAAAGACTGTTTTTAATGTAAATCTTGATTCATCAATATTTTTAGATATTAGGCGTTCCATAGGACTAATTACTAAAATTCCTTGTCGTCTAGTGTTTTTTGGAACAAAATTGTCTCTCTTCAATGTAAGAGTTAAACAGGCAGAAAAATAACTCTCAATTCCACAATTTGATAAAATTTTTTGGGTGTAAGTATCTCTGCAGCCTATAGGTTGGTACTTTTTTAAGTACTTGACTCCCGTTTTGGAGAGCATCCTTTTTTTTGACGTAGGATTCAAATGAAATGATAAAAAAAATGGATTAATATTGTTTGAAGGTGGCCAATTAGATGGTTTTTCCATAAACCATCCATTCATAAAAACAAATACCTTTGGTCCTTTATAGATATGTAATTGATCCCGATCCAATTCTTGAATAATTTGATTTTTGAAATACTGTTTCACAGCTTCACTTTGGATAAAGTCTCCTAAATTATTTGAATTCGGATAAGATAGTACAGCAAAAGTTTTATTCATTAGAATTTGTTTCGGTCAAACTATTTTTAAATTCTTCTTTTCTTCTTTCGATAGGATATTGAATTTTAATTCTATTTCTAGCTTTTATAGAAAGTCCTTTTTTTTCCAATTTTAAAAAAGAACAAACTTTATCAATATCTTTTGTTCCTTCAAAAATAAGACCAGTATCTCCAATTACTTCAGGAATACCGAACACTCTATTCCCAATGGGTATACATTCACACAACATAGCTTCACATAGAACATTCGGCAAGCCTTCTATTATTGAGCCTTGAAAATAATAAGTATGTCCTGAATAAAGCTTTTTTAGTTTTTCAATATTTTGTTCTCCCAAAATTTTGACATTTTCAGGGATAGAACCCAAAAAAAAATTCTTCTTTACACCTGCCAAAGTAAACTTAAAATGTGGTAATCGCTCTGCCAAATCAAAAAACATTGGAATCCCTTTTCTTTCAAATGTTCTTCTATCAGAAATATTTGCAACTGTCAGAACTGTTTTAGGTAATTTTTTTTTCACTTTTTTCCAGAAATTACTGTCATAAGCTGTTGGGATTTCTTTTATTGGGGTTGATAAGTCCGGAACAAAAAATTTAATCCCCGATTTAGTTTTTGTTTCTGCCCGTGCGAATCTACATCCATCAGATAATGTCTTATGAACAACCCAAATTGAATTTGATTTTTTTAAATTCCACTTGGCTAATTTTTGTCTAGTATTATTTTTCAAAAAAATACCATAATTTAAATTTGAGTTAGAGACTGCATCATATCCTCCAATAATAATTGTTATTGATTTTTTAAAAAATTTCGATATTAGAACAGGTACAGTGGTATGATAGTCATTGAACCAACTAAACACCCCTATTGAAGTCGGCAAATAAAAAAAAGAAAGAACTAACTCTTTTATTCTATTGTAAAAAAAACGTAAAGGATCTTTATACGGTGGAGAATAAATTAATAAAACTTTAAATCCAATTTTTTCTAGAAGTTTGATGTCTTTATATATAAAAGTGTTTTTTACATTGCATACTAATACTACTTTTTTCGATAAGCCTTTCTTCATACACTAAATCGTAAATTTTTTTAAACCATCCGCAATTAGTCTATCATCAGAAACTCTTGGAACTTTATTTTGTCCTCCCAACTTACCTATACTTTTCATGTATTTTTGGAAACCATTTTTTTGTATCACCGTGATTACTAATGGTCGTAATATTTTACCTTCAATTAAGTCATTGTAGTAAATGTTTTTGCTTCTCATAGCAAAATCAATATTACTAGCAAAAGTTTCTTTTTCTTTTGGTGGTGTTTCAAATTCTATAAACCACTCGTGGTAAGGTAATCCAGCCTCAGGAGTTATTTGAGGAGCTACGGTGAATTCTTTTACTCTTATAATATCTTTTGTCTTTTCTATAGCATCTCTTAACGATTCTTCAACTTCGCTAACAATTACATGCTCACCAAAAGCAGAAATAAAATGTTTTATTCTACCACTTACAATTACTCTAAAAGGGTGTTTGTTTGTAAACTTGATTGTATCTCCAATATTATATCTCCAAAGACCTGCAGAAGTTGAAATAATCATAACATAATTAACTCCTAAAATAACTTCACTTAATCTATGAATGACAGGACTTTGATCGAAAAAAGTATTTGCTACAACAAATTCATAGTAAATCCCGTGATTCAGTAATAATAATAATCCTTTGTCATTTTGATTATCTTGATATGCAAAGAAACCTTCTGAAGCAGGATAAAATTCAATACTATCAGGTATACGCCCAATTAATTTTTTAAACAAACCCTTGTAAGGTTCAAAGTTAACACCACCATATACAAATAAAGAAAAGTTAGGAAAAAGATCTCCAATGTTTTTATTTGTCTTTGAGATTAATTTTTCGAAATACATCTGAACCCATGAAGGTATTCCTCCAATAATGGTCATATCCTTATCATAGGTTTCCTCCACAATAGCACTAACTTTAGTTTCCCAATCTTCAATGCAATTTGTATCCCAAGCAGGCATTCTATTTTTTTTTAAATAACTGGGAAGATGATGCGCTACAATCCCTGAAAGACGTCCTAATGCAACTCCATTTTTATCTTCCAATAAAGGGCTCCCCTGAATGAATATGTGTTTCCCATTTACTATACTTGAATTGTTTGTAAAATAAATATAATTTAACAAGGCTTCCCTAGCAGCTCGAATGTGCTGGTAAATAGCTTCTTTTGTAATTGGTATGTATTTTACACCAGAAGTGGTGCCACTTGATTTTGCAAAATAAAGTGGTTTGCCAGGCCACAAAATATTTGGCTCCCCTGAAATGATCATTTCTATGTAATTCCGTAAGCCTTCATAATCCCTAATTGGAATCTTACTTTTAAAAGATTCAATAGTTGTGATTTTATCAAACTCATGATCTTTGCCAAAAAGAGTATCTCTGCCTTTTTTTAAAAGGTTCATAAATACTTTTTCTTGAGTCTTTAAGGGATTTTTTATCCATTTTTCATTTTTCCTGTGAGACCACGCTGCAAATATTTTAGCCCCTTGTTTTTTTATCATTTAACAGAAAAATTAAAAAAGTTTTCTGGGTCCATTGGGTAACCATCCATCCACAACTCAAAATGAAGATGATAACCTGTGGAATACTCTCCTGTATTTCCAGCAGTAGCAATAACTTCACCAGATAAAACTGAGTCCCCCTGCCTTTTGTTTAAGGAAGAATTATGCTTATAAACCGATAAAAGACCAAAATTATGCTCTAAAATAATTACATATCCTGTTTCCGAAGTCCATTCTGAGAATACAACTGTTCCATCAGCAATTGCTTTAATTGGCATATTTTTTTCAACAGCAATATCAACTGCATAGTGGGATTTGTTTCTGTCAAACGGCTGGGAAACTTGTCCTTCTACAGGTGGGAATAAAAATGTATTTAATTCAATCTCTTTTCTTGAAACTGGACTATACTTGTCTTGCTGTGAAACAAAAACTCTAAGTAAAGAATCTTCCAAAACTGATTCTGTATTCAATTCGTCATTGATCCTAAGACTTTTTTGTGTTTCTGCTAATGAACTTTGTTCCTCTAAGGAAATATCTTCCGTTAAAACTTTTTTGACGGAATTTAAGTATCTTATATTTTGATCATATAATTGGATAAGGGAATCCGTAAGAAATAGATTCTGAATTGCTTTTGCTCGTATTTCTGATGAATCATAACCTGGAATATATTCTTTTAATGGG
Organism: uncultured Bacteroidota bacterium; assembly: GCA_902618245.1. Taxonomy (GTDB): domain Bacteria; phylum Bacteroidota; class Bacteroidia; order Flavobacteriales; family Flavobacteriaceae; genus MS024-2A. The sequence continues at coordinate 229,558 of CACMZR010000002.1, forward strand.
GAATAGGAAATTAATGTAAAAATCAAACCTGAAGAAATACAAATGAATAAAAATGAAACCAGTATCGTTTTGAGCCTTGAGGTTCTAATTTGACCCTTTTCTTCAAAGGTTTCCTCATCGATTATCATTACCAGATAAGGATTCCTTAATTTTTGGACAAATTTTCTCTTTTTGTTTACTTTATCCCTCATGATGATATCAAATATAAGGAATCCTAGGAGTGATCGGATTGAAGGATAGAATTTTCATGTAATTGAAATTAAATATTTCTGTACATTTGTTAAATAATTATAAATCATGTCAATTTTAATAATTTTAGGTATGATAGGCGCACCACAAATAATTCTTATTATAGCAGTTGTTCTGCTACTTTTCGGTGGACGAAAAATTCCAGAACTAATGAAAGGTTTAGGAAGTGGAATTAAAGAGTTTAAAAATGCTACGAAAGAAGAAGAGAACACGTCTAACTTAGATAAAGATAAGAAGGCTTAATTCACTTTTTTAATTGTCGTAATTATTGTATTTAACTCAAACATATAGTCTCTTTTGTTCATAGAAGGTGCGAAAGCAAACCCTTCAATAACCATCCACTTTTCAGTTAAACTATCCCTAACCATATAATTTACAAATGGTCCTGCCATAAAGTCGTTAGCTACCTCCCATGTCCCTTTTGTTAGATAACCTTTTTTACCGTCTAAGGTAACCTTATAAAAATACGGCTGATAAGCCCGTTCTGTTATCATATAACTTCTGCTTAGGCGACCTGGTATATAAAGTTTTCCTATCGAATCCCTTATATTTAAAATTTTAGTATTAAAATTTTTATCCGATATATTATCAGATATTTCATAAGCAATAATGTTAAGGTGACCTTTTTGAACTTGTTTTTGTATCCAAATAAAATTAGCAGTGTCTTTTACTGTTTCGTAAACTGATGGATAAACTAAATCGTATCCAAAACGTTTTTTGAGGTCTTTGTCATTAGTTGGAGATTTATTGATTCTTCTTAATTTTTCTTTTCTTTCGTTCTCTTTAACAGTTTGACTAAATAATAAGATATTTTCTTCAAATAAAAACTGTTGCACTTCAGAATCTTCACCAGTTACTAAACCAACTATCTGTGGCCTTGAAAATTGATCTTTTGCTAGCTGAAATCTAGATACAGAATCTTTTTGAAACCAAATTATATTTCTGCTTTGCCTCCCAAATCCAGAAAATGCTTTTGGATTTAAGTAATCGATAGAAAATTGAGGTTCATCTAATGGAAGACCTTCGTACTCCTTGCCCAAATTATCACGAACCAGCTTGCCTAACCCCCCTTTCCAATCTGAAATTGGCATTACAACTGTTATATGATTTAAATTCCCACTTGAATCAGGGATAAATGCTTGAGATCTATCAGCCTTACTATTGCAGGAGATTGTTAAGAATGATACAATGAAAAAAAAGATTATAATATTTTTCATAGCTATTTATTCAAAGAGGCAATTCCTGGAAGAATTTTACCCTCTAAACTTTCTAACATTGCACCTCCGCCAGTGCTTATGTAGCTCATATCATTATCCATTTTAAACTTTTTTACAGCAGCAACTGAGTCTCCTCCTCCTACCAGAGAAAAGGACCCATTGATAGTTGCTTCAGCAATTGATTTCCCCGCAGCTATTGTTCCTGCAGAAAAGTTGGGAAACTCAAAAACTCCAAGCGGACCGTTCCAAAGAATAGTTTTGCATTTCATTATAACTTCATGAAACTTTTTTATACTTTCTGGGCCAGCATCCATAGCTTCCCAACCATCTTCAATCTCCATAACATCGAAAATTTTTTGCATTGCATTATTGCTAAAAGTATTCCCCGCGACAACATCAACAGGAAAATGCAATGACACATTCTTCTTATTTGCTTTATCAATTAAATCTAAAGCATAATTGCAATAATCTGGTTCGCATATTGAGTTTCCAACTTTTCCACCAAGTGCTTTTGTAAAGGTATATACCATGCCCCCGCCAATAATTAGATGATTCACTTTTTCTATTAGGCTTTCTATTATTGTGATTTTTGTGGAAACTTTAGCACCACCAAGTATAGCTAGAATTGGAGATATTCCATCATTCATTACCTTCTCTATGGCCATAACCTCTTTTTCTAAAAGGCTTCCAAAACATTTATTATTTTGGAAAAAATCGGCAATAATTGTAGTAGATGCGTGGGCTCTATGTGCAGTTCCAAAAGCATCGTTGACAAAGATTGTCCCAAGCTTTGAAAGTCCTTCAGAGAAAAGGAAATCGCCTTTAGTCTCTTCTTGGTTGAAACGAAGGTTTTCCATTAACAATAGTTCTCCTGGTAGTAAGGAGGCAGCTTTAGATTCTGCCTCGGAGCCTATACAAGTTTTACAGAATAGTACTTTATGCTCCAAAATTTCTGATATTTTATCTATAATGTTTTGAAATGATAAGCTTTGTTCAAAACCATTTGGCCTTCCTAGATGTGAAAGTAACACACAACTACCGCCCTTTGACAAAATATAATCAATTGTGGGTTTTGCTGCCTTTATTCTAGTAGTGTCAGTTACTTGTAGATCTTCGTTTAAAGGGACATTAAAATCAACGCGAACAATTGCCCGTTGATTTTTGAAATTTATGTCTTTTAATGTTCGCATTTTTTGATTTTGTCAAAAATACAACAAAGGCATATTTAATCAGTTTATTTTTAAAAAGATGTAATGTTTTTGATGTTTAGTTGCTTTATATTTACTTATGCACTGGACAAAGGTTATAGGACAAGAAAATTTAAAAAATAAATTAGAATATCTGATTGAAACAGGTCAAGTGCCTCATTCTCAATTATTTATAGGTCCCTCTGGTTATGGCTCTCTTCCCTTAGTTATAGAGTTTTCATTATTTCTATTAGAAGATAAGTATGTTAGCAACGCCGAAAAAAAATTAAGTGAAAGATGCCAACATCCTGATTTACATTTTATACTACCGATTGTGAAAAGAAAGAATGAGAAAGTAGTTTACACTCATGACTACATTCATGATTGGTTAAAGTTTATTGATCTTAAACCATATGGCAATTATAGTGATTGGTTCGAGTCCATTAATGTTGGGAATCGACAGGGATTAATTAGTATCGTGGATATTGAATACGTTCGTAAAAAAATCTCCTTAAAGGCTTTTAATGGAGGTGCTAGAGTTTGCATTTTGTGGGGTGCAGAAAAAATGAGTAACCAGGCTTCAAATGCGTTTCTAAAAATTTTAGAGGAGCCACCTAAGAATACCTATTTTCTAATAATTGCCGAAAATCAAGAAGAAATTTTACCCACAATATTATCAAGGTGCCAAATTGTTAATTTGGGGCCTATAGAAAGCTCTGCTCTTACAGATGTAGTTGAGAAAAAAACAAATAATCCAGAAATATTAGTTGCAAAAGCCCAAGGTAACTTTAATGATTTACTTAATTTGATTAATAGTGATAAAGATAAAGAGTATGAGGGCCTGTTAATTGATGGCTTGAGAAAAGCTTTTAAAGTAAAAAAAAATAAAAAATTAATTGCCGATTTAATGGATTGGTCTGCCTCACTTTGTGAATTTGGAAAAGAAGAACAAAAGACATTTTTAGAGTTTGGGATTCAGTTTTTTAGAGATGCATATTTATTGAATCATTCTTTAGATGATCTTGTAACTTTTCAATCAAAAACAAATTTTGACTTATCAAAAATTGCACCATATGTTAACGACACGAATGTAAAAGAATTGGTCTGCCTTTTTGAGGAAACTCATTTTAACATTTTGAGAAATGGTAATGTGAAAATGCTCTTTATCAATCTCGCTTTTAAATTATCTGAATTGATTACTCTAGATATTAAATAGATTTCTTAAAAATAAAAATCACAGAAGAAAACTCTTTATTAAATAAGGCACTAAAATTTGATCGTAAAGCAAGGAAAAATCCTCTAATCATCGCAAATCGCGAATTTTTGTGAGTTTCAGATATATATGAAATGTAAAACGCATCAAAAAATAAAGGATACTTTTTTTCAAGTTTGAACCCTTTTGACTCCACTAAAGAGATTATTCCTTTGATTGTATAATGCCATATGTGTCTGGGTACGTCTAATGCTGCCCAATATGACTTATAGTACCTAGCATCTAAGCTATTAATATTTGGCAATGCTATCATTAAGACCCCTTTTTTTTCTAAAAGATTATGAATTTTTGATAGTACTTGTTCCGGATTCGGTAGGTGCTCAAGAACGTGCCATAAAGTTATTCCGTCATAGCATTCAGATTTAGGGATGTCAGCAGTTTTTTCGTAAACATTTATGTTTAATAATGATTGATATTTAATTTCTTTATTATATGGTTCTAAAACAGAAATATTAAAATTTTTTTTTGAAAGATATGCGGCTAATTTACCTGAACCCGCTCCATAATCTAATATTCTATTTCCTTTTAAATAAACTCTAATTAAAAAGAGTTTATATCTAAACATTATCTTTTGAATAAGAAAATAAATAATGTCTAATCCGCCTTTCGATGTATTTTTAAATGAGTCGTAATTTGATGAATTATAATATAATGATATGTCTTTTATATTTTCAATATTAGTTTTTGCTATTGTCATTGTTTCGTTCCAAATTATATCAAAATACTCACCTGAAACTAGGTGATCTTTTGCTCTGAATTTTGATTTATTTGACTGATTCTGTTCCACGTGAAACAAGTTTTTCTTTTACCGACCCATAGAAACTAGGAGAACACTAATGTCACTGGGGTTAACTCCACTAATTCTAGATGCTTGAGCTAGTGTTTCGGGCCGCAACTTATTTAATTTTTCTTTAGCCTCAAATGACAAAGAAGCAAGTTTATTAAAGTTGAAAGTTGATGGAATCTTAATATTCTCTAAACGTTTTAGTTTATTGGCATTTTTTTTCTCTTTCTCTATATATCCAGAATATTTTATTTCTATCTCAGCTTGTTCAAATATAGAATCATCTATATTCGAGTTCTTAATGAAAGAACCTAGTTCGTTAAAACAATTTAGATCACGCCTAGAAATGTTTGGGCGGGACAAAAGCTTAGAGTACTTATCTGTTTGCTTTATTAAATTTTCCTTTTTATTAGCTAATAAGTCATTTGCTTCTTTTACTGTGTAACTTTTATTTTTTAGAAATTTAACAAGTTCACTCCGTTTTTTTAATTTTTCTTCGACTCTTTTAAGTCTTTCTTTAGATGCCAAACCTAATTTAGAAGATGTCGGTGTTAACCTTTCATCTGCATTATCTTGTCTCAAAAGAGTTCTGTATTCGGCTCGAGAGGTGAACATACGATATGGTTCCTCGGTACCTTTAAGAATAAGGTCATCAATTAGTACACCTATATAAGCTTCTTCCCTTCCAAGGATAAGTGGGTTTTTATTATTATTTTTTTGATGCGCATTTATACCCGCGATAATCCCTTGAGCCGCTGCTTCTTCGTATCCTGTGGTTCCGTTAATTTGTCCAGCAAAGAATAAATTTTGAATCAATTTAGTTTCAAGTGAATGAAATAATTGTGTCGGTGGAAAATAATCATATTCAATAGCGTATCCTGGCCTTAGAAATTTAACAGACTCAAAACCCCTGACAGATCTTAAAGCCTTAAACTGTATGTCGTATGGTAACGAGGTAGAGAAGCCATTCACATAAACCTCATGAGTGTTCCACCCCTCGGGCTCTACAAAAATTTGATGTTGTAATTTATCACTAAACCTATCGATTTTATCTTCTATAGAAGGGCAATATCTAGGTCCTGTGCTTTTAATAGACCCATTAAACATCGGGGATCTGTCAAAACCTTGCTTTAGAGTTTCATGTACTTGTAAGTTAGTATGAGTTATATAACAACTTTTTTGTTTTTTTAATGGCACGGTTTCCTCAGAAAAAGAGAATTTCGAAGGGTTGGTATCACCTTTTTGTTCCAACATAAAAGAATAGTTTAATGAGCGGCCGTCAACGCGAGGAGGTGTTCCGGTCTTCATTCTTCCAGAAATAAAACCTATGTTTTCCAAACATTTTGTGAGGCCAAATGATGCTTTTTCCCCTACGCGCCCTCCACTGAAGTTTTTTTCCCCTATATGTATCAAACCATTTAAAAAAGTTCCGTTAGTTAAAACTACTGTCTTTGAAAATATTTTAACTCCCAAAGATGTAATCACTCCTTCAACTTGATCATTTTTGACAATTAGATCAACTACCATCTCCTGGTAAAAGTCAAGAAGGGGGGTGTTTTCAAGTTTTTGCCTCCACTCAAGTGTAAACAAGCTTCTATCAGATTGAACTCTAGGGCTCCACATTGCGGGACCTTTTGACCGGTTCAACATTTTATACTGAATTGCAGATCTGTCTGACACAATACCACTATACCCCCCTAAAGCATCAATTTCTCTTACTATTTGCCCTTTAGCAATTCCACCCATAGCCGGATTACATGACATCTGTGCTAAATTTTGGAGATTCATAGTAACCAAAAGAGTTTTAGAGCCAAGATTAGCTGAGGCTGCGGCAGCTTCACACCCAGCATGCCCTCCTCCTACAACTATAACATCATACTTAGTATCAAACATAGCGATTATGTTTCACGTGAAACATTGATATGAATTTATCTTCCATTTTACGCATATTGTCAATTTCCACCTTGTTATCATCATTATAACCCATACAATGCAGCGCTCCATGTATAATTACCCTAAGCGTCTCATTTTCAGCAGTTTGGCCATATTCTTTCGCAGATTTTTTTATTGCCCAGTATGAAACAAAAAATTCTGCTTCCAATTTATCATCAGTGGTATAATTAAAAGTAATTATGTCTGTATGTGTTTTATGGTTTAGATATTTTTTGTTCATTTTTAAAAGAGATTCTTTTGAAACAAAATTATATTGAAGCTTTTTAATATCGAAATCATGTATTCGTACGAATTCAAACAACGTATCTGAAAGTTTCTTAATATTGAAATTGTCTGGTATGTTTAAAAACTGTATAATTTTTTTTTTTGCAAATATAATGTATTTGTTTTGCTAAGATAGGTGAATAGGTTTATAGCTATTATATTTGTTTATAATGAAAATAAGAGTTCGTTTTGCGCCAAGTCCAACTGGTCCACTTCATATAGGAGGGTTAAGGACAGCTCTTTTTAATTATCTTTATGCAAAAAGTAAAAAAGGGAGCTTTATTCTTAGAATTGAAGATACGGATCAAAACCGATACGTAGAAGGAAGCGAAAATTATTTAATTAAAGCCTTAAATTGGTGTGGTATAGAACCTGACGAGGGCCCAAATACAGAGGGTAGTTTTGGCCCTTATCGCCAAAGTGAAAGGAAGAAAATTTATAAAGATCATATTGATAAACTTATAAATTTGGGGGCGGCATACTATGCTTTCGATAGTGAAGATCAACTCAAGAAATATCGTCAAGAAGATGAAAAGAATGGAAAAACATTTTTATATGGGAGTCAAAATAGAATAAAATTTAGAAACAGTCTAACCTTAAATTTAGTTGAAACTAAAAAGGCCTTAGAAGGGGATTATGTTGTTCGATTAAAAGTGATGGGAGGAGCAAAAGTTAATGTAAAGGATGAAATTCGTGGTGACATATCAGTGTCTACAGATTTACTTGACGATAAGATCTTATTGAAAAGCGATGGGTTACCTACTTATCATTTTGCTAATGTTGTTGATGACAAACTAATGGAAATAACAGATGTTATACGCGGAGAAGAGTGGCTTCCTTCATTACCGATACACAAACTAATTTACGATGCTTTCAACTGGAGTTTACCTCGGTTCATGCACTTACCATTAATTTTAAAACCCAATGGAAAGGGAAAACTATCAAAAAGAGATGGTTTAAAAGATGGGTACCCCGTTTTTCCTCTTAAATTTAAAGAATTAAATCTTGGTTTTAAAGAAAGGGGGTTCTTATCAGAGGGGATGGTAAATTATCTTGCTTTATTAGGATGGAATAGTGGAACAGAAAATGAAATATTTAATCTGTCGGATCTAACAAAATACTTCAGCATAAAAAGGGTTCAAAAGGGAGGAGCAAGATTCGATTATGAAAAGGCTTGTTGGATAAATCAACAGCATATATCAAAATCTGATGTGAGAACCTTAATGGAACAAAAAATTGTAAGGGAAATATTAGAAAAAGTAGATGAGAAGAAGCGTATTAATATATTGAACCTGGTTAAAAATCGTCTCAAAACTCTAAATGATCTTAAGAATGAAATCAGATTTTTAGATGATCCGCAAGATTATGATAAAAAAAGTGTAATAAAATTAATGGATAAGGGCCCGGTAAAAATTATGGATCAGATCATCAAGCTATTGAATTCTGATATTAAAATAGCAGACATGAAACAATCTTTGTTTGAGTGGGGAAAGAACGAAAAGATTCCTTTCGGTTTAATCATGCAAACTCTTAGACTCGCTATTATTGGTCAGTTGTCTGGGCCTGATTTATTTCAAATTTGTGCTCTTATAGGAAAAGATGTATCTTTAAAAAGAGTCCAAAAATTTAAAACTTTTTGTTTAAAATAAATTTTTACCGATGAGTTTAATTACCTATTTATTGATTCTTTTTTTGCTACTGCTTATCTTATCTGGTGTATTTGTAGTAAAACAACAAACAGCTGGAATAATTGAACGCTTTGGTAGATTTACATCAATTAGACAGTCAGGGTTACACTACAGAATTCCGTTAATTGATAAAATTGCTGGACGGCTAAGTTTAAGGATTTTACAATTAGATGTTATTGTAGAAACGAAAACAAAAGATGATGTTTTCGTCAAACTTAAGGTCTCTGTTCAGTATAAAGTTGTTAAAGAAAAAGTCTATGATGCATTTTACAAACTTGACTATCCGCAAGATCAAATAACCTCATACGTTTTTGACGTAGTTAGAGCGGTTGTGCCAAAAATGAAACTCGACGATGTTTTCGAAAAAAAAGATGAAATTGCTAATGCCGTTAAGGGTGAATTGAATGATGCTATGATTAATTATGGATACGATATTATAAAAGCTCTTGTTACGGATATAGATCCAGATACTGAAGTTAAAGCTGCTATGAATAGGATAAATGCCGCTGAACGCAAAAAAGTTGCTGCACAATATGAAGGAGATGCAGAACGTATTCTTATTGTTGAAAAAGCAAAGGCAGAAGCTGAAAGTAAACGTCTTCAAGGTCAGGGGATAGCAGATCAAAGGAGAGAAATTGCGCGAGGCCTTGAAGAGTCTGTTGACGTTCTAAACAAAGTGGGTATAAATTCTCAGGAAGCTTCAGCGCTAATCGTGGTTACCCAACATTATGATACACTTCAATCAATTGGAGGAGAGACTAATACAAATTTGATACTGTTGCCAAACTCTCCTCAAGCTGGTAGTGAAATGTTAAATGACATGGTGGCTTCCTTTACTGCGAGTAATCAAATAGGAGAGGCAATGAAAAAGCAAGGCTTGAATACTAAAAAATCAGAAGAAAAAGATTAATTTATTATTTAGCCTTAGACCATGTATCTCTTAATCCAACTGTTTTATTAAAAACAAGACTATTTGTACTGCTTTCTTTATCAACCACAAAATATCCTAGACGCTGAAATTGAAACCTGTCACCTGGTTTTGATGAGATTAAACTAGGCTCCACCATTGCATCTATAACTTTTAGTGAGCTTTCATTTAAAAAAGATTTAAAGTTTTCCTTTTCTTTATCAGGAGCAGAGATATTGAATAAACGGTCGTAAATTCTCACCTCTGCATTTATTGAGTCTCTCTGAGTTACCCAGTGCAAGGTCCCTTTTACTTTCCTTTTACTTGCATCGCTTCCTGAACCACTTTTACTATCAGGGTCATATGTACACAAAATCTCTGTTATATTTCCTTCGGTATCTTTAACAATAGATTCCGCTTTTATAATATATGCGTTTTTTAAGCGAACCTCTTTGCCTAAGGAAAGACGAAAAAATTTTCTAGTTGCATCCTCTTTAAAATCTTCTTTTTCGATGTAAAGATGTTTTGAAAACGGGAACTGTCTTTTTCCATCATTAGGATTTTGGGGGTTTATCTCTCCCTCTAATGTCTCTGTTTTATCTTCCGGATAATTAACTATAGTTAATTTAAGTGGGTCTAAAACCGCCATTACCCTTGGAGATGTTTCATTTAAATCTTCTCTTATCGAATGCTCTAATAATGACAAATCAATTATATTCTCCCGTTTTGCTATTCCTGCTGTTTCGACAAAGTTTTTTAATGAGGTTGGTGTATATCCCCTCCTTTTTAAACCAGATATAGTTGGCATTCTAGGATCGTCCCATCCTTTTACATATCCTTCCTCTATAAGTTCAAGCAACTTTCTTTTACTTGTAACGGTGAAAGATAAATTCATCCTGGCAAATTCTCTTTGTTTAGGACGTAATGGTTTTTTTTTACCTAATGCATCTAAAAACCAGTCATAAAGATCTCGATGGGGTTTAAATTCTAACGAACACAGTGAATGTGAAATTTGTTCAATGTAGTCTGACTGGCCGTGTGTCCAGTCATACATTGGATAAATACACCAATCCTTTCCTGTTCTATGGTGCTTCTTAAAAAGAATCCTATACATAATTGGATCTCTCATAAGCATATTGGAAGAAGACATGTCAATTTTTGCCCTTAAAACATGCTCGCCTTCCTTAAATTCACCCAATTTCATTTTTGAAAATAAATCTTGATTTTCTTTTATAGTTCTATTTCTGAAAGGACTATTTACACCCGGTTGTGTTGGTGTTCCTTTTTGTACAGCTATAGTTTCTGAAGGTTGCGAGTCAACGTATGCTTTTCCTTTCAAAATAAGATCGTTAGCCCAAATAAAAAGCTGTTCAAAATAATCTGATGCATAACACTCCTTGTCCCATTTATACCCTAACCATAATATGTTTTCTTTTATTGCGTCTACATACTTCTGTTCTTCTTTAGCTGGATTCGTATCATCGAACCTTAGGTTAACAGGGGCTTTATATTTTTTTCCTAAATTAAAATTTAAACATATTGCCTTAACATGTCCTATGTGTAAAAATCCATTTGGCTCCGGAGGAAACCTAAATTTTAATTGATTCTTTGAGTAGTCTGACCTGAGGTCATCTTCAATAATATGCTCTATGAAGTGTAAAGCTCTAGCCATAGATTTTTTTTGTAAATATAATGAATGCTTTAATTGAAAGAAAACAAGAAAACAGTCTTTATATTTGCACTGTGTTATGGACAAAATATATTTAAAGAACATAAAAATTTATGCATACCATGGTTGCATGGAGGAAGAAAAAAAAATAGGTAGTGATTATTTAGTTAACCTCATTGTGCACGCAGATTTGAGCTTATCATGTGATTCCGACGAATTAAAAGACACTGTTGACTATGTTGCTCTACTTGATGTTGTAAAAAGCCAAATGAAAATGAGGGCCAACCTTTTGGAAAATGTTGCAGACAGGGTTGTAAACAAAATAATTTCCAAATTCCCTTCCGTTAGAAAGGCTGTTGTTAAAATCGCTAAACTTAATCCTCCTATTAATGGAAATATAGATGAGGTGGTGATAAGACGAGAAAAAAAGAGAGAAAAAACGAAAATAGATTAATATTGTATTATTTTTAAAGTCCGGCATCGTGGCCGAGTGGCTAGGCAGAGCTCTGCAAAAGCTTTTACAGCGGTTCGAATCCGCTCGATGCCTCTTTATTTATTCAGGATAAATTTTGCCGCCAAGTTTTTTGTTTGTAATTGTCTTATTTGGTTTCCCAAAAACACGTAAAACTCCGCTTACAATATTTGCGTCTAAGAGGGTTTTAGCTTTAATATACGCATATCCCCCTAAGATGCCCTTTATTTTGGTTTGTTCCGTTATAAGGTTTTCGGCCTCACAAATTCCTCCTGAATGGAAGTTGAGTTCATGGTTCACAACTTCGCCCGAAAGGTATATTATTCCACCTAAACCTACTCGTGTATCTAACCGTTGTAGATCTACGTTAAGGTCGATTTTAGAATTTGTTGAAGCAAGCAATATTAACTTCGTCTGATCTAATCTTAAAGAAGATTTTATTGTACTTCCCTGATAAGCTGAAATATTGTTTAATGTATTATTAAAATAAAGATCAATTTTAGTTGCTTCTTGGTTAAAAATATCTCCTCTAGATGTTCTAATTTTTAAATTACCTTCTTTAATTGACACAACAATAAGATCTGAGTTTGGTCCAGTGGCTATAATTTTATTAACATCCGATGATATTAAATTTACTTCAATATTCGAATATGTTTTAATCCCCGTAAAAGGCCCTGTCGTTAATACTCTCCTGCTGTTATCTTGACTTAAACCCGCCGTTATTAATCCAATAACTGAAAGACAGAATAATAGATTTTTCTTTTTCATGTGTCACTCTACTAATAAAAAATCCAAAAACCTCTTCCTAACGTTTGCGTTGTGCACTTTTATTCGCAGCATATCGCCAAGCTGATATTTTTGTTTTGTATACCTTCCAAAGATTGAGTGATTTTCAGTATTGTAAATATAAAAATCTCCTTTCATATCCTTTAATCGAATCAGGCCTTCGCATTTATTTTCTATTATTTCAACATAGATTCCTCTTTCTGTAATTCCTGAGATAACTCCATCATATTCTTCTCCTATTTTGTTTTGCATAAAGACAACTTGCATGTGCTTGATAGAGTCTCTTTCTGCTTTTGTGGCTAGTTGTTCTTTTACAGATGAGTGTTTACATACTTCTTCTAGAGAGATTTGCTTTGTGTTCTGCTTATCTTCTAAATATGAATTTAAAAGCCTGTGGACGAGAACATCAGGATACCTTCTTATTGGAGAAGTAAAATGAGTATAATAATCAAATCCAAGGCCATAATGACCTATATTTTTTGTTGTATATTCTGCTTTTGACATGCTTCTTAAAACTAAAGTGTCTATGAGGTTTTGTTCTTGTTTGCCCTTGCATTGGCTTAATAACCTGTTTAATGCTTTATTAATGTTTTTGCTTTTGGAATTAAAATCATGTCCAAAAGCAGAAGTCGTCTTTTGTAAGTTATCTAACTTTTCCTGATCTGGTCTGTCGTGAACTCTAAAAACAAATGGTTTCTTTTTTTGGCTTGTTACATACATTGCAACCCTCTTATTTGCTAAAAGCATAAACTCTTCTATTAGTTTGTTTGCATCGCCATACTCTTTGTAAAAGACACTTACTGGTTCGTTTTTATTGTTCAAATTGAAATTCACTTCTTTTCTTTCAAAAGATATTGCTCCTTCATTTATTCTTTCTTTGCGAAGCGTTTTTGCAAGATCACTAAAAATTATTAATGCATCATATAGATCTTCAGAAATCTTGTAATTTTCTTTATGAAGAGAAATGTGCTTATTAATTGTTTTTGTTTTTTTTTGTAATACATGGTTTACCTCTTCATAAGAAAATCTTTTGTCGGATTTAATTACTGTTTTGCCATACCATTCATTTAAGACTTCGCTTTTATTGTTCATTTGAAATACTGCGGAAAATGTATATTTTTCTTCATTTTCTCTTAAAGAGCACAATTCGTTTGATAATTTCTCCGGTAACATTGGTACAACTCTGTCAACTAAATAAATAGATGTTCCGCGTTCGAAAGCATGTTTTTCCATAAGGCTATCCTCTTTTAAATAATGGCTAACGTCAGCAATATGAATTCCTATTTCGAATAAATCATCGTTAATGATTTTTAATGACAACGCGTCATCAAAGTCTTTTGCGTTGACCGGATCTATTGTTATTGTTGTTTCTTTTCTGAAATCTCTTCTTCTTTTAAGTTCATTTTTATCAATCTCTTTGTTTAATCGTTCTGCTTCTTTATTTACACTTTTTGGGAAAGCATAGGGTAGACCATATTCATGTAATATTGCATGCATTTCTGTCTCTGTCTCACCTGGCTGTCCAATGCTTTTTATAATCTTGCCATTAGGGGCATCTCTTCCTTCAAACCAGTCCTTTATGATAACAACAACTTTTTCCCCATCTTTATAGTTCTTAATTTCGTCTGGCTCTATAAAAATATCCGTATACATTACACCTCGTTTAGTTAAAACAAAACCATAATCGGATTTTAAAACTAATTCTCCTACGTATTCTTTTTTATTTCTTTCGAGCACCTTTACAACCCGCACTTTTTTGCTTTTATCAGTTATGCTGATATTAATTAAGTCACCATCCAGAGCTCTGTTTAGTTTAACTTTTGGTATAAGTAATTCTTCTTTTTTTTCTTTCAAGTAAACTTTTCCTTTTCCAGATGGTAGTATAGTTAATTTACTCATATACATAGTATCTTCTTTTCTTCTGAGTACATATTTACCCCTTCTTTCTTCAAATAAGATTTTTTTTTCACTTAAACTTAATAGGACTCCTATAATCTTATTTTTGTCTTTATCCTTTTTAAAACCTAAAGAAGATGCTATTTGTTTATAATTAAAAGTTTTATTTGGATATTTTTTGTAAAATTTTAAAACCTTTCTTTTTATTTCTTTGTTTTCTTTCTTCGCTTTTGACATGTAATTCGCTTCACGGCAAATATAAAATATTCAATGTCTGAATCATATTAACACTATTAACAATATTTATTATCTAGTATATAAATTTAAACTATATATATATGTATATATATGGTGTGTTAATATCATAAAAAAAAAGCCGCGAGTATTTTGTATTTAGTTTAACACTAAAATATCTTTTTTTTTTAACTGCTTGTAAACGTGCTTAAAAGTTAATTATTAATTGTTTAGTGTTTTACTAACCGACTGTTAAAAAGAAATACTTGTTATAAAAAAGAATATAGAGTATAATTTTAATTGTTAATAATTGTCTCTTCGTAGTTACAATTTTTATGAAAAAAAAAGATAAAGAATATTATAAATGTCTATTTTTTTTTTAATTCGAAACGATAAAGAATAAAGCAAAAAAAAGTTAAACATTTTGTCAACAAAAAATTAATAAAGATGTAAACCAAAGACCACACAGAAGGCACATTCTTTTTTACTTTTATAAAAAATATTTTTAAAAATGAGGATAAGTATAGGCAATGATCATGCAGGAACTGAATATAAAAAAGAAATCGTAGATTTTTTAATATTAAAAGGGCACGATGTTCAAAACCATGGTACAGATACAACAGAAAGTGTAGATTATCCAGACTTTATTCATCCTGTAGCAAAAGATGTAGCGAGTAAAAATTCAGATCTAGGAATTATTGTTTGTGGAAGCGGAAACGGAGCGGCAATGACCGCAAATAAACACCAAAAAATAAGGGCGGCAATTTGCTGGAATAAAGAATTGGCAAAATTAGCAAGACAACATAATAATGCAAATATTTTAAGCCTACCAGCAAGATTCATATCTATCAAGGAGACAAAGCATATAATAGATCAGTTTCTAAAAACAAAATTCGAAGAAGGAAGGCATAAAAGAAGAGTAGAAAAAATACCATGTCTTTAAAACACAAAATCTTTTATAAAAAATTTGATAATTTATCACGAAAAGAGATACATGATCTTTTTTTGCTGAGATCAGAAGTTTTTGTTGTAGAGCAAAACTGTGTTTATCAAGATATTGACGGAAAAGACGAAAAAGCAGAGCATGTATTAGTAAAAAAAAACAATAAAATCATTGCATACGCGCGTGTTTTAGAGTACAGTGATCGTGACAATATATCAATAGGCAGAATAGTTGTATCGAAAAAAGAAAGAGGAAATTCTTTAGGGAGCGATCTACTAGATTTTATACTTAAAAAAATACATCAAGAAAAACCAAAGAAGCCAATAAAAATATCTGCGCAAGCGCATTTAGAAAAATTTTACACTGACCATGGTTTTAAAAGAACAAGTAATACTTATATGGAAGACGGAATACCCCACATTTCAATGACATTAGAATAGAGCTACACTAAACTTTGCTTATCAAAGAATTAACCTCTTCAATTAGTAAAGAAAGATCCGGAAGTTTTAAACCTTTATACAAAAAAAGACATTGTCCACAAAAAGAAATATCATTTTCATTCTTTTTGATAGCCTCCCTTAATAGCCTCTTAATTTTATTTCTATCTACCGCACGTTTGAAAAGCTTCTTAGAAACGGCAACAGCAACTTCTAAATGTTGAGTTTTTTCGTTTTTAATGAGCCAAAGAATCAAAAAGTCGCTTTTAAAAACGGTTGAAGAATTAAATATTGTATCAAATTTTGTCTTTCCTTTTAACCGCTTAATCTTTTTGTTCTTCAGGACCATAATAATTATTATTCTTATCTATATCAGCCATTAAATTACTAGGGTCTATAATTATTGCCTTTATCTGATCTTTAGGAATGTTAATTTTCAAATTGTAATTAAGGCTAGACCAGGCCCAGTCTTTGTGTACAATCCAGTCAATATCATATGGATTTTGTTTTTCTCCTCGCATCAAAGAGATGGGTATGTAATGTAGTTTGCTTTCACCGTTTTTAGACAGAACCAATATTTCAAGAGGCATAGGCATCAACTCCTTCCGCGTAATTTTTAAAAGTGTTGAGGCACCGCTCTCAACCACCTCCTCTAGCGCATAATCAATTTTATTAGTTGTTTGAGTCCAGTCGGTTAAATACCATTGAAGTTGTAAACCTGAAACACGTTCAGCGATTCTTCTAAAATCATTCGGTTGAGGATGTTTAAATTTCCATTCTTTATAATATTCTTGGAGAGTTTTAATTAGATTGTCAAAGCCAATAACGTAGCCAAGCTGACTTAAAAAGACAGCACCTTTGCTGTAGGCAGTGCTCTCATATGCATAATTATGATAGTATCGGTTTGCATTCGTGCTTTGGGGCATTTCTCCACCAGACAAAGCAAGTCGGTAATAACCATAATAAGAATTTTGTAAGGGAAACTCTTTGTTTTCTTCAAGGATTTCGTTTGTAGCAAGCGTGGAGATAAAGGTTGTGAAACCTTCATCCATCCATTCGTGTTTTGTTTCATTTGTTGCCAGAACATGTTGAAACCATGAATGCGCTAGCTCATGTGCTGTTACTCCAAATAAGGACCCATACTTTCTTCCTCCAGTAATTAAAGTAAGCATCGCATATTCCATTCCACCATCACCACCCTGTACAACAGAATACTGTTTATAAGGATAGGGACCAATATTTTTATTAAAATACCGCATCATTCTAGCGGTATCTGGCTGTAATTTTTTCCAATTAGAAATTATATCAGAATCATTTTTATAAAAAAAATGTAATGTAACACCGTTAGGCCCAGGGTAAGTATCATGAATGTAATCCTTATCTGCTGCCCAAGTAAAATCATGCACCATAGGAGCAACAAAATGCCATGTTATTTTCCCCTGCTTAGTTTTAGGTTTTTTTCTTTCATGGTACCCCATACCTATTTCAGAGGCATTTTCTAAGTATCCACTACCTGCGACCATATATTCTTTGTCGAGAGAAATTTTGACATCAAAATTTCCCCATACACCGTGAAATTCTCTACCAATATAAGGGTCGGCGTTCCATCCGTCTACATCATATTCAGCCATTTTTGGATACCATTGAGCCATAGAGAACTCCACTCCTTCAGAAGAGTTTTTTCCAGCTCGCCGAATAACATCTGGAACATGCCCTTCAAAGGAAAGACTGAAGGTAGAAGAACCACCGGGAGGGATTGGAGTATTTAGCGGTACCTCAAGAATTGTCTCAGAAACTTCGGTTTCTAAACGCACACCATCTTGAGATAAATCAGAAACTTTCAAATATCCTTGCTGATCTTTGTTTAGACTGTCTACATATACTTTAAAACGCCTGTTTCTGTCAGGAGAATTCTTCTGTTGTACCGCCATTTCGCTACCGGGCCGAAAAGCATTAAAGTACAGATGAAAAAACACTTTCTTAAGTGTTTCAGGAGAGTTGTTTTTATATTCAACAGTTTGTGTCCCATTATAAATAGCTGTTTCTGGGTTAAGATTAACGTTTATTTTGTAGTCAACAAATTGTTGCCAATATTGAGCACCAACCTTAGTTCCGTTTATGAGAACAAACATGAAAAGCAGATAAAACCGAGAACTATTCATTTTTTATAATTAATCGCTAAAATAAGAATCGAATTTATATTGTTCCCTCATACGAATGCCTTTTTCTGTTTTTTGAAGTGAAATTAGCTCATTGTGAGGATCATGTTCAAAGAATAATAGAGAATTATTCTTCAGAGCATCATTTAAAAAAAGCTCCTTTTCTTTTAAAGTTATTAGCGGCCGAGTGTCATATCCCATAATATACGGAATAGGGAGGTGTCCAACGGTTGGTATTAAATCTGCAACATAAATAACCTGCCTTCCTTTATATTCTATTATGGGGAGCATTTGTTTTTCAGTATGGCCATTTACCAAAAGTATTTTGAAAGGAAAAGGGGTTTTTGATAACACAGGGCCGTCCCCTTCGATTAATTTAAGGCAACCATTTTCGAACAAGGGTAAAATATTTTCTTTTAGAAAAGAAGCTTTTTCTCTTGAATTAGGATTAGTTGCCCATTTCCACTGAGCTTCATGAACCCAGTATGTAGCATTTTTAAAAGCAGGCATGAGCATGCCCGATTTAGATTCGCGAATAACAGCACCGCCACAATGATCGAAATGTAGGTGTGTTAGAAAGACGTCAGTGACTTCATCTTTGGATAAACCAATTTTATCGAATGAATTTTCGAGAGTGTGCTTTCCCCATAATTTGTAATGTCCAAAAAACTTTGAACTCTGTTTATTTCCAAAACCAGTATCAACTAAAATTAGTCTATTTTTGTTTTCAATCAATAGGCATCTACACGACATTTCAATTAAATTATCTTCATCCGCAGGGTTAGTTTTCTGCCATAATTTTTTTGGCACCACACCGAACATCGCTCCGCCATCGAGCTTAAAATTTCCTGCCTCAATTGTATAAATTTTCACGGGCCGATATTATAATTTTCTTTTTAAACTAATTCAAAAAGATATCTATTTTTAATGTAATAATTTGACTAATTCTTTACTATATTCAATTAATGCAATTGTCTCATCTGTTCTAGCTAATTTAATTTTATCAAATATTATTAAACCCTCACCATTACTTTCTAGATGATAAATTTGCTTATTCTCAAAAAAACTGATGAGATCTTCAGTAAAAAACGACCGTATTTTTGCTTCTTCGTTACCAGTCACAAGAAATTTTTTTGAAAAATCAGGATACATTTCAAAGTCTATGTCTTTATGTCCTGTAAACGCAATAACTCTATCAAAGATTTTTTCAATAATCCCTTCTTTTTCCATCGCAAAAACAGGGATATTTTTGTTAACTTTCAAAAACATTACCGTAGTGTTAAATGTCTCAGATGAAAAAGCTGCGCCATCATTAAATGTAACATCAGAAATTTCCCATTCAACACTAAACTCGCTAAAAAAACCACGGAGACAATTTGTTTTACGTTCAATTGGCCTAATCTCAAAAAAGTGAAACTTTTTCAAGTAAGAAGTATTCCAATTCACTTTAGTATTATATTCATAATCGTTTTCATTTGCCAAATTCTGTAATCTTTTTTGCCTAGGAGATAATTTCTCAACATTGTTTTTTAGAGAAATTTTTAAAGCTCTATTATATGGTGAGGTTGACACATGAGAATCTAATCCTGAAATGACAACTTTACCACCAGTTTCCTTTTGAGCTTTTAAAAAATCAACTAAAAAATCCATGTATGTCATACCCACGAGTCTTGTTTGAGACAAATCTATTTTAACATCAGCCCCTGAAGGAATTTTGGAAACAAGACTGTTTAGACTAAAAACACTTAAAAAATTTGCAATCCCTTTAATTTTTAGATAATAATCGTTTTCTGAGTTAGAAACTAGATTTGAGCCTGAGCGGAATACCAATTTAAAAAATCGAAGTATTGAAACTCTTGCTAGTAACATATGACTTACCAAAACCAAAAGCAAACCACCAAGTAGGCCAATTAAAAGATTTGTGTAAAGAGTCAAAATCATCGTTGCTAAAAAAAAGATCAATTGCTCAGATCCTTTGGAATAAACTTGTTTAAAAACAGTTGGTGACGCCAATTTAAAGCCCGTGTAAACAAGTAATATCGCAAAAGCACAAAGTGGCACTTGACGCATAATAGGGCTTAAAACAACTACAAATAGAAATAAAAATATTCCTTGATATAAATTAGACCATTTAGTTTTGGCTCCATTGTGTATGTTAACAGTGCTCCTTATTATAACAGCTATTATGGGTAAACCACCAATCATTCCTGCCGCCATAGTACTTATACCAATACCGGTTAGTTCTTTATTTAGATCTGTCTTTCTTTTGTAAGGGTCAAGTTTATCAACAGCTTTTGCAATTGCCAATGATTCAATACTTGTAATCATTAGTATAGAAAGTACAGTTGTCCAAAATTCGATAGTACTGATTTTGTTAAAATTTGGGTGTATAATTGATCCGGAGATTTTGTCGGGGATTTCTAATAATAGTTTAGGGCCTAATTCATAATTGTTTCCCATAAACGAAAGTACATGATTATCAAAAAAATTAAATCCGTAAACAAAAGGAATTGAAAGTGCAACCACCCACATAGGAGCAGGTAGTATTTGAAAAAAACGAAAATTTATTTTAGAATGAAAAATTAACAGAACTAAACCAGTTATTGAAATAATCACAACAAACGGATTTGCTTGGGGCAAATTAACGACAGCATCAATTAGATTTTGAATAATACTAGGGCTATTAGATTGAGTGTCTAAAGCAACATGGATTTGTTTTGAAAAGATTATAATACCTATGGCTGCCAAAATTCCGTTTATCACAGAAGGGTGAAAGATATCAGCAAGTCTCCCTAACTTTAATATCCCTAAAATAGTTTGAATAGCGCCAGAAACAACAATTGCTGCCAATATATAGTTAAAGGCTTGCCCTGAGCCATCATCCATTAATGTAATCCCGAGCAAAATTACAGCAATAACACCTTTAGCAGGCCCGTTGATAGATATGTGACCTCCTCTGTAAAGAGTTGTTATTACTCCACCCACAATAGCTGAAATAATACCGGACATAGCTGGAGCACCAGCAGCTAGTGCTATACCTAGCGAAAGCGGTAAAGCAATTAAAGAAACACTAACAGCAGCAATCATATCATTTTTCCAATGATCTACTATATCTCTCAAATCTCTCTTAAACATAAAAACAGTAAATATTTATATTTCAAATTATTTTCGGATTAATAGTTGTTTGCAGAAAACTTAATATATTAAATAATATCACGCTGTATACCTTGTCTGTAAAAACTTAATCATAAAAAACCTTGTTAAATAACAATATAATAAAACATACCTCTTAATTAATATAAAATTTATCTTATTAATTATTGCTCTTTAAATTAAAATTTTTTATGCAAGATTTAAAAATCAAATTTTATAGAAAGTTTGGCAGAAAGCAGAAAAATAGCTTTAAAATTATCTAGTCATTTAATTTAAGAACAGCCATAAATGCTTGTTGAGGGATTTCTACACTTCCAACTTGACGCATTTTCTTTTTCCCCTTTTTTTGCTTTTCGAGTAACTTTCTCTTTCTAGTGATATCACCCCCGTAACATTTTGCTGTAACGTCCTTTCTAAGGGCTTTTATTGTTTCTCTAGAAATAATTTTTGCACCAATAGCAGCTTGGATTGGAATATCAAACTGCTGACGTGGAATAAGCTCACGTAACTTCTCGCACATTTTTTTTCCAATATTAAAAGCATTATCAGAATGAACTAATGCAGATAAAGCATCAACAGGATTTGAGTTTAATAAAATATCAACTTTAACTAATTTTGATTCTCTCATCTCAATTGGAGAATAATCAAAAGATGCGTAGCCTTTGGAAACGGTTTTAAGGCGATCATAAAAATCAAAAACAATTTCAGCCAACGGGAGATCAAATGTGAGCTCAACTCTTTCTGTAGTTAAATAAGTCTGATTTTTAATTTGACCTCTTTTTTCAATGCATAAAGACATAACGCTACCCACAAATTCAGCTTTAGTAATAATTGAAGCTTTTATAAAAGGCTCTTTGACCTTCTCGATTATAGATGGATCTGGGAGATCTGAAGGATTGTTTACCCACAAAATACTATCCGGATTTTTCTTAGTGAAAGCGCAGTAAGATACATTAGGGACAGTTGTTATTACAGCCATATTAAACTCACGTTCTAAGCGTTCTTGAATTATTTCAAGATGTAGCATACCTAGAAATCCGCAGCGAAAACCAAAACCAAGTGCAGCTGAGCTTTCAGGCGCAAACACAAGCGAAGCATCATTAAGCTGCAGTTTTTCCATTGAACTTCGTAGCTCTTCAAAATCCTCATTATCAACAGGATAAATACCTGCAAAAACCATAGGTTTGACTTCTTCGAACCCATCTATTGCTGTTTTTGTAGGTTCTATAGCATCAGTAATTGTATCACCAACTTTAACTTCTTTTGCTTGCTTAATCCCTGTTATTATGTAACCAACATCACCTGCAAGTATTTTTCCTTTAGGCTCTTTATCGAGTTTGAGAGTCCCTATTTCGTCAGCAAAATAATCTTTTTGTGTGGCCATGAATTTGATCTTCTGCCCTTTTGAAATTGAACCATTGATTACTCTGAAATATGTTTCCACACCTCTAAATGGATTATAAACTGAATCAAAAATAAGGGCCTGTAAAGGTTCGTCCAATTTACCTCTTGGGCTTGGGATTTTATCAATTATAGCAGATAATATTTTTTCAATCCCAAAACCTGTCTTAGCAGAAGCAGGAATCACATCGTCAGCATTACAACCGATTAGCTTAACAATATCATCTGTAACCTCATCAGCATTAGCAGACGGTAAATCAATCTTATTTAATACCGGAATAATTTCTAGGTCATTTTCTAGTGCTAAATAAAGATTCGAAATGGTTTGAGCTTGAATGTTCTGAGCTGCATCTACTACCAATAAAGCACCTTCACACGCTGCTATAGAACGTGAAACTTCATATGAAAAATCTACATGTCCAGGAGTGTCAATTAGGTTAAGGGTATATTTTTCTCCAAGATGCGTGTATTCCATTTGTATGGCATGAGATTTAATTGTAATCCCTCTTTCACGCTCAAGATCCATGTTATCTAAAAGCTGGTCCTGTTTCTCACGCTCAGTTACAGATCCGGTAAAGTCTAATAGGCGATCAGCAAGTGTACTTTTTCCATGATCAATATGTGCAATAATGCAAAAATTTCTGATATTTTTCATGCAACTCCTTCATTCATAGCGGACAAATATACGAGTTTGAAATCTGTAAGACCTTGTTTTAGAAAACTTTTAGACTATATTATACATGGCATAATTAGTTCTAAATTCATCTTGTTAAAACATTTGAGTATTGTTTTCACTATTTTTGAGAAAATTTTAAAACGTGGTAAAAATCGGAAATATTGATTTGGGAACGTTTCCCTTACTTCTTGCACCAATGGAGGATGTAAGCGATCCACCATTTCGATCACTTTGCAAAGAAAATGGTGCCGATGTAGTTTATACCGAATTTATATCTAGCGAAGGTCTTATCAGAAACGCAGCAAAAAGTATTCAAAAACTAGATATTTATGAAAAAGAGAGGCCAGTTGGTATACAAATTTTTGGAGCTAATCTTAATTCCATGATGCGATCAGTCGAAATAGTAGAAAAAACCAAACCGGATATTATTGATATTAATTTTGGATGCCCAGTCAAAAAAGTTGTTTGCAAAGGAGCGGGTGCAGGGATTTTAAAAGATATTCCAAAAATGGTAAAACTGACAGAGCATATTGTAAAACACACAAAGATTCCAGTTACAGTAAAAACAAGGTTAGGATGGGACCATAATTCAATAAAAATTTTAGAAGTTGCAGAACGCCTTCAAGATGTAGGTTGTGCTGCAATATCGATTCATGGGAGAACAAGGGCACAAATGTATAAAGGTGATGCGGATTGGAGCTATATTTCTCAAGTTAAAAACAATCAACGAATGTATATTCCGGTTTTTGGTAATGGAGATGTTAATACTCCAGAGCGTGCGATTGAAATGCGAGACAGATATGGACTTGACGGCGCTATGATTGGTAGAGCATCAATTGGAAACCCTTGGTTTTTCAATCATGTTAAACATTTTATTAATACAAAAAAACATCTCGCTCCACCCACACTAACCCAACGTGTAAAAATTGCGAGGAGACATTTGGAAATGTCGATTAAATGGAAGGGTCCTATTTTGGGTGTATTAGAGACAAGACGACATTATGCAAATTATTTCAAAGGCTACCCTAATTTCAAGCCTTATCGAAAACAAATGGTTACTTTAAATTGCCCTAAAGCAATCTATGCCTTATTTGATGAAGTTTTAGAAAAATATTCTCTCCAAAAGGCTATTTAATTTATTTTTTTAGAAATACCCTTTAAGGCCCAAGCTGTACTTATAGTACCCAAAAACATAAGAGTTGCTACTACAATTAGTACATTTTTTAATTCAAAAATGACAGGATATTCAATATTCGTTCCTGGGACTAATATAAAGGGATAGTTAGATTGAAATAATATGATTGAAATGCCAATAATTAAACCAATAGTTCCTCCAATACCACAAATAAGCATTCCAATGATCATAAACATATTATGAATTCCCTTCTGTGTTGCGCCTAAAGCATATAAAATTTTAATCTGTCTTTTTTTATCCAAAATCATCATTGTAAGTGAGCCAATAACATTAAATAAGCCAATTATCATTACAAGTGAAAATATCAAGTATACTCCAAGATTTTCTGTGTTAAGCATTCGGTTTAAAGCTTTATTTTGTTCTGCTCTTGAAATTAAATTAAAAGGTTTATCAAGATTGGATTTAATTTGCTTCTCTAATATTTTCTTTTTGGTTCCAGGAACAACCTTTAAGACAATAGATGAATACTCATTTGATTCAAGATTAAAAAGATTTTGTCCAAACTTAAGATTGGAAAACATATATTTATTGTCTAGATCCTCATTTATCTGATAAAGGCCTGAAACGATAGTTGGAAAAGTTTTAAAGAAGTTTTGATTTAATTGCCCCTTTATGCCTGTTCTTGGAACGGTGATATTTAAAAAATCATTGTAATCGTAAATACCTAAGGACAAAGTTCCAGCAATTCCAAAACCAACAACCGCTTCAGGCCCTTTAAAAGAGAGCCAATCTCCTAGAGAAACTAGACTGTCAATATTTAATACTGAAGTATACTTTTCAGAGACTGCTTTTAGAATTGCTATTTGACTTTTATTTTTAAACGATAAATAAACTTTTCTTTCAATTTCTGGAGCAACAGCTATTATTTCAGGAATTGACTCTAATTTGAGAATGGTTTCTTCAGCTATATTCAAATAAGAACCTTTTTCAGGGAGTATTTCAAAATCAGGATCAAAAATATTAGAAAAGGAAAGTCCAAATTCCTTTAGACCAGAAAAAGCACTCAATACAACAAAAAGCGAAGTTGTTGTTACCACAACCATAATTAAAGCAAATGTGTTTATTCTATTAACAACAGTTTGTTTACTTTTCGAGAAAAAGTAACGCCATGCTATTTTAAATTCGTAATACATACATATTTACTTTAATTTTCCACCTTATTTAGTAGACTTTCTAAAAGGATTACTCCCAGCTTTAAGTTCCTTTTCTATATTCTCAATGTAATCCAGTGAATCATCTACGTAAAAGCTTAGTTGAGGTATTTTAGATAGTTGTTTTTTCATTCTTTGAGAAAGATCATGTCTCATTCGACTAGAATTCAAGTTTCTTAAATGGTCTAAATAATTATTATTTGGAAAAATGCTTACATAAACTTTAGCGGATGACAAATCTGGGGATACTTTTACCTTTGTGACAGATATCATAAGATTTGATATGTTTTCTCTTCGGATTGATTCTAGCAGTAAAGACGCAATCTCCTTTTGAAGAACACTATTAATTTTTTTTTGACGCTGGGATTCGAATCTCTCCATATTTCAAAAATAGTTAGAAAAAATTCTTAAAGATGTATCATTCCTAAATTAGTTCATATAGCTTATAAGGCAAATAGCAGATACTTTAAATTTCTAAATAAAATGGTATATTGAAAGCAAAAATGAATTTCTTAGAAAAATATTATCCCATAATTCTAGCATTTTTCAGCTTTCTCTATTCAATTTATCTCTGGTTTACGGGGAATCAATTGGAAGGGCTATACGTTGGTCTATGGCCGGTTACTATTTTGGCTTTTGCGATTGCCATTAGACAAAGAAGAAATGAAGATTAAACTATAGATCATGAATAATAAAATAATGTTTGTTATTGGATGTGTAATATTCGTAGTATATGTTTATTTTCTTTTAAAAATTATCAGAAAGCAGCACAAAATCCAGAGAAAAGAAAATATGAGTTCTTATGACTCCAATGACCTTGACGGCATGGGAAATCAAGGGAGATTTCCAGATAAAAAACCTAAAAATAGAGCTGTTTAATAAATAGTTTAAATTTGGGTTATTTTTTTACAAAAAAGGAAATAATTACTAAGATTAATCCTGATCCAACAACTAATTCACTATTATCAATCAAAAATTCGAAGATAGAGAGAACTAGTCCTATTAGTATTATTTGAATACCAATAATTCGTAAAAAATTTTTGTTCATTGGTCTTTTTTATTTAAAAAGAAAAGAAAAAGTGGAGGTATAAATAAAACAAAGATAATTCCGAAATATACATATAGGAAAACCCCAAGCGCTATTGAAAATCCAAGAGCTAAGACAATATGTTTTTTCATAATGTAAAAATAGCCATTGTAACATTAAATTTATCTATAGCGTAACAAATTGTATACATAAAAGACTTATCTATATTTGTAATAAGCAATTGCAGAATTCATTTGAGTGCAGAGTTTCTTGCTAAGATTTCTCTTGAAATTTATAACTTTTTATCATGAAATTTTTTAATAATCTTAATGATATTCAGAAATCTTTTTTAATAACTACACTTTTTATAATAGGTATTTCATCTATTAATACTGGCATCATAAATATTGGATCTTTATCATTTATAGTTATATCATTTCTTCTTATTTTATTTTATTTTTCCTCTTACATATTGATAAATGTGATTTCAAACTCAGCAATTCAAATAAGCTCTGTAATTGTAATGTTTTGTGTTAAAGTAATAATTTACTCTTCAATTCCAGTCCCTATTTATCTTCTGTTTTTATTATTAATTTTTCTTTTAACTATTACTATTCTAAGAAATCAATTTCGCTGGATCATATTTTCAACTCTTTCCATATTAATGATTTCATATTATTTTTTCAACCAAGAAAATATTTGGATTAGTGATAGTTTAGATTTATTTGAACATAAAAAAGGAGGTACCGATTCAAAGTACTTTACCTACTCGACAGGAGAAGATAAACACAGAGATGAGTATAAAAATCCAGATTTTTTATCTTATAGCATAGATGCATCAAAGATAATGGAGGATGATTGGAACCAATCAAAGATTAATTGGAGAGAGAATTTTTGGGGGTTCAATAAAAAAAATATTCCTTTGAACGGTAGATTATGGATTCCGGATGGAAATGAAAAATATCCAATTATATCTATAATTCATGGGAATCATTCAATGCAAGAATTCTCTGATAACGGATATAATTATCTAGGAGAATTTTTATCATCTCATGGATACATATTTAATTCTGTTGATCAAAACTTTTTAAATGGTTCTTGGGAAGGAGATTTTAAAGGAAAAGAGATGACTACAAGATCCTGGCATTTTCTAGAAAATTTATCTTATCTAAAGGAATTGAGTAGTGATTCTCTTTCACCTCTATTTAATAAAGTAGATTTTAACAAAGTTATATTTATAGGTCATTCAAGAGGTGGCGAAGCAGTAAATCTTGCAGCTAAATTTAATGATCTAAGCACTTACCCTGATAATGGAAATGTAAAATTTAATTATAATTTTAATCTCATAGGTGTTGTTACTTTAGCACCAACTGACTATAGATATAATAGGAATTATAAATTAAAAAACATAAACTACTTAAGTTTACAAGGCAGTATGGATTCAGATGAGGAAAGTTTCTTTGGAATGAGACAATCAAACAGGATTACTAATTCAATTGATTCCCTAGTAAATACTAATATCCTTATTGAAGGTGCAAATCATTCACAATTCAATACTTCATGGGGAAAAAGTGACTTAGGGTTTCCAAGCAAATATTTAATTAATTACAGAAACATTATTCCTGACTGGTTACAGAGAAAAATTTTAACCTACTACCTAATAAATTTTGTTAATTATATATCAGGAAAAGATTTAAATGCAATTAAAAAATTAAACAAATCTGTTGAATATAAAATATCAACTAATGATGAGCTTAAAATATTATCACAATATTCAAAAGTCTCAAAAAATATCAAAAATGACTTTGAGGGAAATGACATAGGAAATAATGAAAACACTATCGTTTTTTTTGAAAATATAGATAAGCCTAAACTTGAAAAACTCAATTTTAGGGGAGGTAAAAGCCAACAGAATACTGCACTAAAAATAAAATCAAAAAAAAATTCAAGAATCATATTCAAACTAAAAAATGATTCTTTTTTGGATAATCTCACACTTGATGTTTACAACGAAATAGACTCATCTTACTTGAATATTAACTTTTTAATTGATAATCAAATAGTTGATTCAACAGAATTAAAATTAATTAATAATAAGATTTCATTGGAGAATTATAAATTCAATTACCTCACAAGAAAAAAATTTAATAAGATTAACGACATAATGCTTACAACATATGAGGTCAAAAAATCAAATAGAAATATCAATTCTATATCAATTTCATTCAAAAAAAAAGGAAATTACTACTTTGATAATATAGCTTTCTAAAATGATAATATTGACATTATAAATATTTTTACCCCTTTTTCCTTAGTTACCATTCATATTGATCTTTTTAAATGTAGTCGATTTACAGAAGACATTTAAATGAGTGCCAAAAATGAGAGTTCCAATGTCAACTTATTGTAGGACAAAACTCACACAAGATTTAGAAACATTAGAATAACAATAAAAAAACTATGTACATGACTGATATGAAAACAACCAAGAATAAACTAACGAACAAAAAATATAGCCCAACAATGAGAAAAATAAAAGTGAGAAGATTTGATGGACATTCAAATAGGTTTGAAACTTTTGATTATTACTTTGACAAAGAGTTTTATAAAAATAAAGTACAAGAATCTATTTATTAAGACAGTAATTGGTATTGAGATATATATGGATGAGTTCCTCTTGTTTTGACTCTGGTTTAAAGTCCTTTTTAACAAAGGTTTCATAATCTATATAAGTAGGTTTACCAGCGTTTTCAAATGCTTTAGAATAGTCACAAGCTCCAGAGCATTTACAAGGATAGCCATTAGGATAGAGGGGGACTTCAATCATATAACTAAAATAATATAACTATGGGAAGAACATATGGAACTCCAAATAAAATTACTGCTGAGGTCAGAGATAAATTACAAAACCTTATTGATGACCTAATTAAGTCACTTGATATTCACGAGCTTGATACTAACCAGAAAATTAAAATGCTCCAATTATCCTTACAATATACATTACCTCGACTACAAGCAATGGTCACTAAAGAAGTGAAAGAGGATGTACCTTTATTTATAGAATGGAAATGTGCAAGTGGAGAGAATGAATCTGTTTATAGTCCAATAAGCGATTCAGCCAGAAAGATAAATGACCAATTAGAAAAGCAGATTAAAAAAGATTATCAAGACAAAGCCACTTAATTAAACCTTATACTAATGATAATCAGAAAGTTATGAAACTACTTTTTAAATTTATTTAATCTTTCTCTTACAAGGTTGGTACACTAAAAAACCCCAGAACGACCTATTATTAGTCAGATTATATATTCTTACTTGGAGAAAAATCCTCGTACATATAAAAGGGTATAAGAGGGGCTTATCCATTATCTCTTTTTATTTATATTTGAGTGCCTATTTAATAGGTTGATAGAGTACCATACTTTTGACAATATTGTGATTTTGGTTGTGATTTTTAAAACTACCCTAATAACAGTTTAAGTAAAATGCTCTCACAAGTACTATAAAAAGTACAATAGGTCCTATAGCTCAGTTGGTTAGAGTAGCTGACTCATAATCAGTTGGTCCCTGGTTCGAGCCCAGGTGGGACCACCCTTAAACCCTCTAAGTCATTGATTTAGAGGGTTTTTATTTTTTACATTTCTTATTCCGAACCAAAATCCGAACCAAAATCATTAATTTGTAGTATGATTTATGATTTTGATTCTCTTATTGATAAGTTGAATTATCTTGATGAAGAGACATCCCCTAAATGGGGAAAAATGAATTCATTTCAAATGATTAATCATTGTAACAATTTTATTGAAGTCTCATTAGGAAACCAAAAAATTAGTCTTCGGACAAGATTATTTGGGAGACTTTTTGGAAAAGTATTTTTGAAATATTTAAAGTCATTGGATTTTGATATAAACAAGTATCCAAAAAATTCAAAAACCCTAAAAGAGTTTAAGTCTTTTAGTTCAGAAGAATCATTTTTAAATAAAAAAAACAGACTTACTGAAAACATTAAAATAGTTAAGGAGTTAAAGTCTCATTATACTATTCACAACATATATGGTAATATTGAAACTAGTTTATTTAAGAAACTAGTTCATTTCCACACCTCATATCACTTTAATCAATTTGGGATTTTAAAATTGGTCCTTTTAAAACCTGAACCGAACCTAAATCCAAAACAAATAAATTATTTTTGAAAGTTGATGAACAGAAAATATTTTTATTATCTAGTTTTTGGAGTTACATTTTTAACATTTGGATTGGTTCAAGATTACATCAGACCAAACTATGAAGGAGGAAATGACGTTATAATTTATTTTCTTGGAGTAATTCCCAACTTCCTTCCAGGTATTGGTCTTCCAAGTATGTTTTATGTAACCATTCCAGAGATTTTTAAACCTAATACATCTATTTATAGAAATAGATTAAAGTTGTCAATAATCATTTCTATGATTGGTCTAATTGGAAATGAGTTCATAACAATTTACACTCCGGGAAGAGGAGTTTTTGATTGGAATGATATTGTATGGACAATTATTGGGGGAACAGTTTTTTATTTTCTACATATAACAATTCAAAACAATGGTCCTAAAAGAATCTGAACCGGGGTTGTAGTCAAAAAATCTTGATTTTTAGAGACGTTGGGAAAATAGAATCTTTAAATAAATCTAAAAAAACAAAATTTCACTCTCAGAGTGATAAGTAGGTTTATAATCAATTGATAATCAGTAATTTATAGCAGTGGTTAAAGTTCAGGTGGGACCACCAACAAAAAACCTCAACAATTTGTAAATCAGAATGTTGAGGTTTTGTTTTTATGCAAAATATACTTTGGGCAACTATATAGTGTACTAAAATCAACAGACCATGTTCTACTATAGTCTTTGGAAATCATTAACCTGATTATAGCAAGTTTGCTATCCGATTTATCGAGTCAGCTTACTTATCATTATATTTAGATATTAAATGATATTAATGAATTTTCCCATTTTAAAATATAGTTTTCTAATAGTTTTAATTAGTTTATTAAAATCCTGTGGACAATCTCGAGATGAGATAAAAAATCCAAATATACTTTTAATCTACATGGATGATTTGGGATATGGAGATGTTAGTTCATATAGTGTGGGAACCTTATCTACGCCAAATATTGATAGAATTTCTAAAAATGGTATTCGTTTTACTAATGGATATTCAACTTCAGCTACCTGCACACCCAGTAGATATGCAATTCTCTCTGGAGAATACCCTTGGAGAAATCAAAGGGCACAAATTTTGCCTGGAAATGCACCACTATTATTTGATGTATCAAAGGAAACATTACCCTCTTTACTAAAAAAAGCTAACTATAAAACAGCAATAATTGGGAAGTGGCATTTGGGTCTTGGTGATGAAAATTTAGACTGGAATCAACCGATATCTCCAGGACCGAATGATATAGGCTTTGACTACTCCTTTATTCTGGCATCAACTAATGATAGAGTACCATCTGTATACTTAGAGAATAATAAGGTTTTAAATTTGGATAAAAAAGATCCACTAAAAGTAAGTTATACTGAAAATTTTATTGGGGAGCCTACGGGCAAACAAAACCCTCAATTATTAAAACTTTTCCCAAGTCACGGCCACGACATGAGTATACATAATGGTATCTCGCGTATAGGTTTTATGAAAGGTGGAAAATCTGCTCTATACATAGATGAGAATATGTCAGACACAATTTTGGTAAAGACAAAAAAGTTTATAGAATCAAATAAGGACAATCCTTTCTTCCTTTTTTATTCTCTACACCAACCTCATGTTCCCCGTGCACCTCACCCACGTTTTGTTGGAAGCTCAGGAATGGGACCGAGAGGAGATGCTATTCTTGAGGCAGACTGGGCAATAGGACAAGTCCTTGATAAAATAGATGAATTGGGTCTTTCCGAAAATACAATGGTAGTTTTTTCTAGTGACAATGGACCAGTTTTAGATGACGGATATAAAGATGAAGCCGAAGAAAAAATTGGAGATCACACTCCATCTGGTCTTTTAAGAAGTGGGAAATATAGTATGTTTGAGGGAGGCACAAGGGTACCTTTTATAATAAGTTGGCCAGGAAAGATTACACCGGGAGTATCAGATGCGTTAGTTTGTCAATTGGATTTTATGGGATCTTTTTCAAATTTGGTGGGTATTGAGAATCCTAGTTTAGATAGTCAAAACACATTAAATTCTTTTCTTGGTAAATTGGAAAAGGGTAGAGATCAATTGGTTTTGGAAGCATCAGGAAAAATATTTTTAAGAAAAGGAAACTGGGTCATGATTCCTCCGTACGGAGGGCCTAAAATTGTAAATCAATGGGTAAAAAATGAAACTGCAAATAGTCAGGATTTCCAGTTATATAATTTATCAGATGATTTAGAACAGCTTAGAAATTTGGCTTCTGACTATCCTGAAAAAGTTCAAGAAATGATAAAATCGATGAAGGAAATTAAAGAAAGGGTGAATTGAATTTCGAGTGAAAAGAGAAAAATAAAAAATTTTAATGAAACAATTGTGTTTTTTTTTATTTCCATTTGCTAGTCTATTTTTGACTTGCCAAGCAGAGTTAAAAAAAGAAAAATTAAGATCTAAACCTAACATCATTTATATTCTTGCGGATGATTTAGGGTATGGTGATATAGGCGCTTACGGTCAAAAAAAAATTGAAACCCCAAATCTTGATGAACTAGCTAGCAACGGAATGATTTTTACACAGCATTATACAGGAGCACCTGTATGTGCACCTGCTAGATATATGCTTCTTACAGGAAAACATTCTGGGCATTCATATATTAGAGGTAACTATGAATGGAAAGAAAGAGGAAATGTTTGGGACTATCGTGCGATGATAGCTGATTCTACTTTAGAAGGACAATTTCCTATTCCAACAAATTCAATTTTGTTCCCTCAATTATTACAAAAAGAGGGCTATACCACAGGGATGGTTGGGAAATGGGGTCTTGGAGCTCCACACACAAATTCCATCCCTACCAAAATGGGATTCGATTTTTTCTTTGGTTATAATTGTCAGCGTCAGGCCCATACCTATTTTCCTGTTCACTTATATAAAAATGAGAATAGAGTTTACTTAAATAATGATACTATACCCCCAAATACAAAACTTGCTAAAGGAGCAAACCCATTTGACTCAAAAAGTTATTCAAATTTTAAGTTAAATGAATATGCTCCAGACTTAATGTTTAAAGAAATGATAAGTTTTATTTCTGAAAACAAACAAAACCCTTTCTTTGTTTATTGGGCTACACCTATACCTCACAATCCTCTTCAGGCCCCTCAAAAATGGATAGATTACTATAGAGAAAAGTTTGGAGAAGAAAAACCTTATTTGGGACAAAATGGTTATTTCCCTAATCAAAACCCAAGAGCGGCTTATGCTGCTATGATTTCTTATTTGGATGAGAACATAGGTAAATTGATAATGTATCTAAAGGATAAAAATTTATATGATAATACTCTAATTCTATTCTCTTCGGATAATGGAGTTACTTACTCTGGTGGTACGGATGGAGAATTTTTTAATAGTTCAGGGATTTTTGGTGAATCATATGGAAGAGGGAAAGGGTTTGTTTATGAAGGTGGGATCAGAGTTCCAATGATTGCAACTTGGGGGGAAAAGATTAAACCAGGGAGTGTCTCAAACCATATTTCGGCTCATTATGATGTAACGGCAACTTTGCTTGAAGTCATAAATTATGAGAATATTCCAGAAACAGATGGGATTAGTTTTCTCCCAACTCTTACAGGTAAAGAAGAACAGGATATACATGATTTTCTATATTGGGAATTTCCGGAATATGGAGGTCAAATAGCTATTAGATTTGGAGATTGGAAAGTGATTAGAAGAAATTTAAAACGAAGCGATGAAAAACCCACTTTAGAACTATACAATTTATCTCAAGACCCCGAAGAGCTTAATAATGTTGTCAATTATCATTCTGATATCATTAATATTGCATCTGATATTTTTGATAAGGAGCACATCAAATCTGAAATCGAAGAGTTCAGGATTAATTCGATTGAAAATGGATTGCTTTGGTCTAAACAATAATTTTTTATAATAACTAGTAAAAGTGTAATTACACAAAAGCAATCCTGACAGTTTTATTTTTTAACTTTATAAATAATGAAATACATTATTCTGTTATTGCCCTTTTTCTGTTTCTCCCAAAAAATATTTTCGGTAGACTATGCATCTCAATCTGATATAAAAGTTTTTGTAGTTGATTATGAATCTCAATCTGATTTAAAGGTTTTCAAAGTAGATTATCAATCTCAGGCAAAAGGCAATAAGGGACTGTGGTATTTTGTAAAATACCTTTCACAATCAAACAAGAAGATATATTTCGTGAAGTACGCATCACAAAGCGATTTGAAAATTTTTTTTGTAAAGTATAAATCTCAATCTGGGTGGAGGAACAACTCAAAAAAATATTTATTGTATTAAATCATCAAATTGTTGTTCTTATTTAGTGTAGGAACTTCTTTGTATATTGTTTGCATATTAATCATAAATCAATAAAGATGAAAAAACAATTAATTTTAATATTTGTCTTGCTAGGCACCTTTTGTTTTGCTCAACAAAGAATGTTTGTAACTCTGCATTATGTTACAGTTAATAGTCAAGACGCACAAGCTCATATTGATAGTGAAAAAGAATATTTTTCAAAGGGTCATAAATCGGCTATAGATAGCGGAAATAAAATTGGCTGGGACATGTGGGTTTTAGAAAATCCAGGATATAGGGAAAATCATACAACATTTATTTATGCCCATCTTCAGGATCCAGATAAGGTAATAAACTCAAATATGAGTGGTGAAAGTGGAAACAACTTTTCCAATTCTGAATTAGCAATGGTCCGTGAAAAATGGGGTAATAGAGTTGTTAAGTCAGGTGCTATAACAGTTTCATATAAAGGTGGATTTGTCCCAGCTTCTAATCAAGCCCCACCCAAGTATGCAGTTTTGGACTGGATGGTTGTAGACCCTGCGGATTTTTATGAATACGAACAAATGGAATTAAAAACATTCCTGCCAATGCAAAAAGCGAATAAATCTGTTAAAGGCTGGGGACTTCACAAAGTTGTTACTCCACGTAATAATAATGTAAATGCTGCTAGTTATGTTGTTGCTAGGTTTTTTGACAATATGTCTGATATTCAAAACATGATGGATCAAACAAATCCAATGAGTAAAAATATGAAAGCTACAATGACAAAGATGTACAATTTAAGGTCTATAAGAAGGAGTCAAGTTCTAAGACTAATTCTATCAGAAAGATAATTGAAAAAAATACTTTAAGTTTTGCCCTCCAAAATTAGGAGGGTTTTTTATTTGTAAAACCCAAAAACAATTTTCGATTATGAAGCCTTTAGTTCGAAAGATATGATTGTTCGAACTCAAATACATTTTCTTCTCACATCAATTATTTTCTTGAATTAAGCTTCGCAAGTAACCTTAATATTTCAAGATATAACCAAATGAGAGTAACTAGTAAGCCAAATGCCCCATACCATTCCATATACTTTGGAGCACCTTTTTCTGCACCTTCTTCAATAAAATCAAAATCTAAAACTAAATTTAGGGCAGCTATTATTACAACTACTATGCTAAAGCCGATGCTTAGTGGAGATGCATTGTTAATATTCATTACACCAATTCCTGAGCCAAAGAATCCCATTATAAAATTTACAAGATAAACGATTGCTATACCTCCAGTTGCTGCAAAAATTCCAAGTTTAAAATTTTCTGTTGCCTTTATGTATCCTGATCGATATGCAATTAATAATGAAACTAATATTCCAACCGTTAAAAGGATTGCATTTGTTACTATTCCATCATATAGGTAGTTATACATATAAGATATACCTCCAAGCATAGCTCCTTGCAGAGCTGCATAGATGGGGACTGTTATCGGGGCCCATTCTTTTTTAAAAATCGTAACGAGCGCAAAGATAAATCCACCTATTCCACATCCGATTAACAATATCGGATTAAGTGTTTCAAAGGTTAAATATCCAGTACCAACAAGAATTAAAAGGCTAATGGCTGTTTTATTAACTGTACCCTCTATAGTCATTTTTTCATTAATAGAGACAGTATTACTGAAAGTTTTTTTTGAGAGTACAGGGTTACCTGATCTTAATGATAAATGGCTATTCATATAATTTTCATTTAATACTTTAAAGCACAAATATATTGAGATCACACAAAATCAGATTTAAAATACCAATAAATATTAAAATATATTAGCAAGTAATGAGTAAACGACTTCTTTGTATATTGTTTCTTATTAATAAAAAACATACCAAAATGAAAAAAATATTAATTCTGTTTTTATCATCACTAGTCATTATTTCATGTGGTGAAAAGTCAGCAAAATCAGAAAAAGAATTACTTACAGAACAAACCCGAACAACTGTTTTAAAAGCATTTAATGCCCAAATGGAAGGTAAAATTGACATTATGAAATCACTACTTGCGGATGACTTTACTTTCACCTTGACGGGGCAGTTGGATATTTCGAAGACCTATACTTGGGATGAGTATTTGGAGTTTGCGGGATATTTTGCAACTCTTTTAAAGGGAGAAATTGGTGTAGAATACAAAGGTATTATTGCAGATGAAAGATCTGCAATGGTTTTTGCTCAAGGAAGAATGGCAGGAGTTGGTGGGAAATATGAAAATGATTATGCCATAAAATACGACCTAAATCAGGCAGGACAAATAATTTCACAAAAAGAATATTTAAGCGATATTTTATTAGCTACACAACTATATGGGCAAGAGGTTTGTGGCGATAAAAAATTGTTAAATTGAAATACAATTAAATAACACAAATGGATTTGTAATTTAATCCACATAAATTTTAAATTAAAACTAATTCAAAATGAAAAATTTTTTAATACTAATAATCACAAGCCTATTAATCTTTGCTTGTGACAATTCAAAAGTTACCAATCAAAAAAACTCAGATCAACAGGGGAACTATATTCAATGGACAAATGGTGATCCATTACATGATGAAATGATAAGAAGTGCAATAGGCCATTTTTTAAATATAGAAAGAGAGAAAGCATATGTTTTTTTCGAAAAAGCAGTTAAGTTAGACTCAACCTCATTTGCAGCGCATGTAATGATGTCTACCATGTCTCCACCAAACTCAGAAAAACAAGAGGCACATTATGAACTTGCAAAAAAGTATTCAGCTAAAAAAAATGAAAACTCTAAAAGATTTGTTTCTTTACTTGATATAAAAAACGAGAACGGATACCGAGGTATATGGGGATCTTCAAAAGAAAAAAATGCTATATGGGAGAAAATGTACGAAGCAGAACCAAGGGGAGCTTTTATACAGTTTCATAGAGCAAGATCCAATCCAGATTTAATTACAAGAATTAAAAATTTGGAAGAACTAAGCTCAAAATGGGACGAGCCAAACAATGCAGCTATTATAAATTTTCTTGGGTATCATTATTATCAAAATGGAGACAAAGAAAAATCAAAACAGGCTTTTGAGAAATATCTTGAGCTTTATCCACAGGGATATAATTCTTTAGATTCAATGGCAGAATTCTATATGTATGAAAAAAACTATGATGAGGCAAAAAAATATTATAAGATGGTGTTGAATCAATTCCCATTTTCTATTTCAGCAAGGGCTGCTTTGAAAAATATAGAAACTTTAAAATAATTATTTCAACCATAAAATCTATTATCTAAATTTAAATTATACATAAAATGAAAAAACTGATTGTTACCTTTTTGATATCAAGCTTTGGATTTAGTCAATCTTCAAAAGATTTAGAAATGTGGGCAAAAAATGCAACAAACAAATCTTTTGATATGTTTTATGAAATTTTAAGTATTCCAAATGATGCAAATCATTTGGATGATATTGAGTTAAATGTTAAGTGGTGTGAGAAAAATTTTGCTAATAGAGGTTTTGTTACACAAAGGATCTCAACTCCCAAAGCTCCACTTTTGCTTGCGGAAAGAACCTTTCCGAAGGCTAAAGAAACTGTCCTTATATATTTACAAATAGATGGTCAACCTGTAGACAATTCTAGGTGGTTCCAGGAAAGCCCATATACCCCAGTTTTAAAAAGACAAAACAGTAAAGGAGTTTGGGAAATTATCGACTGGGATAAAATAAAAAACTATGAAGATGATTGGAGAATATTTGCACGTTCAACAAGTGACGCAAAAGGACCAGTGGTCATGTTTTTAAATGCAATTGATGTACTTGAAGAAAAAAAATTGTCCCCCAATTTTAATATAAAAGTGATAATGGATTTTGAAGAGGAGTTAGGATCTCCAAATTTACCTAGAGCTGTTAATGCAAATAGGGAAATACTTTCTGCGGATCACCTTATCATATTCGATGGGCCAAAGCATAGGTCAGGTAAGCCTACTTTAACATTTGGTGCAAGAGGGATTTCAACTATTCAACTAACAATTTATGGACCAGTAACAGCCCAGCACAGTGGTCACTTCGGGAATTATGTTCCCAACCCTGCCCTTAGAATGGCAAAGCTTCTTGCGTCTATGAAAGATGATGAAGGGGTAGTTGTGATCCCTGGGTTTTATGATGGTATTTCAATTGATTCCAAGACAAAAAAAATACTAGATAACTTTCCCCACGACCAAGAGCAGTTTATGAAGACTTTACAAATCGGTGAACTTGATAAAGTTGGTGACACCTACCAAGAATCAATTCAATTTCCATCTCTAAATATTCGTGGTATGCAGTCTGGATGGATAGATGAGAAAGTAAGAACTATAATACCTTCTTGGGCAAGGGCTGAAATCGACATTCGTTTGGTTCTGGAGTCTGACCCTAAGCGTCTGATAAGCCTTGTAAAAAAACATGTTGAAAATCAAGGATACTATGTGGTTGACAGAGAGCCAACAGCTAAGGAACGAACAGATCATCCTAAAGTGGCAACATTTACGCACAAAATTTCGTATCAATCTTTCAGAACAGATCTTGATACTAAGGTAGGAAAGTGGCTACGCAAATCGATAAAAAAGGGTTTTGATACAGACCCCATTAGAATTAGAATGAGCGGGGGTTCTATACCAATATCACCATTTGTAAACACACTTGATATACCGGCAGTAACAGTTCCAACTGTTAATAGAGATAATAATCAGCACAGTCCAAATGAAAACATTAGACTTGGGGATTACCGTAATGGCATAAAAACAATTTTATCTATCCTAACGGAACCTCTATAAAAACTTAAGGGCTTTTTATGGAAAAAATTCCTATTTGATTATCAGAAACAATTTCATTAAGCCTAGAAATAGATCCGTTTAAAAGTTTTTCTAAAGCTTCTATTTCACGATCCAGTTCAGCTGTGATCTCCCTGAAAAAAGCTTTTGCTTGATTTGTAGGAGGATAGTCTCCTCGTTGTGAATCCGCTAATAAAAATGCAATTCTGTTGTTTATTCTAATCCCATAGTTCAATGGATCTTGACGACTTTGGTTTTTTGTCATATGAATATTATTTTCTATATGGTTTAACTTTACTTCGAACTGATTAATAAGATTATTTATTTCTTCAGTAAGACCTGATTTTTGCTTTAGATAGTTTAAATCTCTTTGAACCTCTCTAATTTTGATTATCGCTGAGTTAGCTCTAGTTACTTGATTACGAACATTAATTAAAAAATCAAACTGATCTCTATAATCTTTATCAGTATTTTCAAGCCTTGGGTCTTTTTCAATTTTTAAAGATTGTTCAATGACCTCGCCATTATAGTTTAGACTTATTAAATATTCACCTGGAATTGCTTTGGGACCTTTATTTGGAGAAGAATAAAATACCATTCCCTCGAATTCTTTATATCCTGGATATCGCATATCCCAGATTAATTTATTTCCACCAGATTTTAGTACCAAGGGAAGATCAGCTTCTGGGTTTAGATTATTTAGTTTTGCTTTATTGTTATAACGTTTAATCAGTGAGCCGTCTTTCTCTTTAATTTCAATAATTACAAGATCATCTTCTTTTAAATTTTTAATATAAAAATGTAAAATTGCTCCAACAGGGTGATTCTTTCCGACTAATTTTAAGTTAGTTTCATCATCTTCCTCTGATTGTTCAACCCTAAATGCCTTGTCTGGCTTGTAAAGAAAGAATGATTGAGAATTTAAATTATTTTCTAGCTGATGCAGTGGTGTTAAATCATCAATCATCCAAAAACTTCTTCCGTGAGTTGCAGCTATTAAATCATTATCTCTAATATGAAGATCTCTAATTGATGTAATGGGAAGATTTAACTGAAATGGCTTCCAACTATTGCCATCGTCAAATGAGATAAACATTCCCCATTCAGTTCCTGCATATAGTAGACCCTCTCGAACCTTATCAGATCTTATAGCCCTGCTGTAGTAATTCTTAGGAATTCCTTTGGTTATTAAAGACCAAGTTTTACCATAATCATTTGTTTTATAGAGATAGGGTTTATAATCTCCAAATTTGTATGAGGTAGCAGCTACATATGCTGTACCTTTTTTAAATGGACTGGGGTCTATACAGTTAATCATGTTTAACTTAGGACTTAATGTCGGAGGAGGTGTCACATTTTTCCAAGTTTCACCGTTATCAGTAGTTAAGTGAATTAATCCATCATCACTGCCGACCCAAATAACTCCTTTTTCAATTGGTGATTCGTTGATAGCAAAAAGATTTGAATAAAATTCTGCACCAGTATTATCTTGAGTTATGGGTCCTCCAGAGGACTTAATTGTTTCTGGGAGTCCTCTTGTCAGATCAGGTGATATTGTTTTCCAAGACTGGCCACCATCCATTGTCATATGCAAAAAGTTAGACCCTGCAAAAAGTTTATTTTCGTCATGTATACTAAACTTGACAGGGAAGTTCCAATTGAATCGGTATTTCATTACCTCTGCTCCTGAACCAGCAGGATTATCAGGCCAAATATTTACTGAACGTGTTTGATCGGTTCTATGATCTTTACGCATCATATATCCTTTATATGTTCCGCCATAAACGATATCATTATTTTTTGGGTCTGGAGCAAGATGAGCACTTTCTCCGCCCGCTGTTGTTTCCCAATCGCTTTCACCAATACCAGATCCTGAACCTCTATGGTTTATTCTAACGGTTGTATTATCTTGTTGTGCTCCATAGATTCTATATGGGAATTGATTATCTGTGGTTACCCTATAAAATTGTGCTGTGGGTTGATTATAATAAGTCGTCCAATTATTTCCACCATCATTTGAAATTTGTGCTCCACCGTCATCTGCAATTGCCATTCTATTATTATTATTTGGATCTATCCAAAGGTCATGATGATCTCCATGCGGTGCATCTTTCAATGTAAATGATCTCCCCCCATCAGTTGATACACCATAACTTACGTTCATTACATAAACTTTGTCTTTATTTTGAGTGTCAGCATATATTCTACTGTAGTACCAAGCTCTTTGTCGTAAGGCTCTATTTTCGTTTACTTTTTCCCATGTTTTACCTGCATCATCTGAGCGGAACACCCCACCATCAGATGCTTCAATGATTGTCCAAATTCGGTTTGAATCTACAGGAGATACTGCAATTCCAACAATTCCCCAAGGCCCACTTGGAAGGCCTTTATTCTCAGTTATATTTATCCATGTGTCACCGCCGTCAAAACTTTTGTAAAGTTTACTGTCAGGTCCCCCACTATCCATTCGATATCCATTTCTTTTCATTTGCCATGTAGCGGCATAAATTATTCTAGCATTATTAGGATCCATTATCAAATCACCAGCACCGGCCTTATCACTTTCATAAAGTATCTTCTGCCAGGTATTTCCTCCATCTTCTGAACGATATACACCACGTGTTTTATTTGGCTTCCACAAATTACCTATTGCGGCAACGTAAACTAAGTTGGGATTTTTGGGGTG
This sequence comes from uncultured Bacteroidota bacterium, assembly GCA_902618245.1. Taxonomy (GTDB): domain Bacteria; phylum Bacteroidota; class Bacteroidia; order Flavobacteriales; family Flavobacteriaceae; genus MS024-2A. The sequence goes on from CACMZR010000002.1 coordinate 272,240, forward strand.
TATTCGTATTCTAGATATATGCTCGCTTCCTTTTAATCCAATAAATTTCCAGGTTTTACCAGCATCCAAACTTTTCCATAATCCATTTCCAGATGAAACATTTCCTCTTAGAGTTTGCTCTCCTTCTCCAACATAAATTATATTTGGATCAGACTCAGAGACAGCAACAGCTCCAATAGAACCTCCAAAATAACCATCTGAAATTGAATACCAGCTATTTCCTGAATCTTCAGTTTTCCAAACACCACCTCCTGCAGTTCCCATATAGTAGGTGTTAGGATCATTTATCACTCCAGCAACAGTTGCTGCACGCCCACCTCTAAAGGGACCCACTAGCCTCCATTCTAATGAATTATATAATGATTCCGAAAAAGTGGTTTCATTTTGTTTTTTATTTTTTTTTCGTTGGGCGTTTAATTCAACAGAGGTGACTGTACAAAAGAAGCATAAGACAAATAACAAGTAAGGTTTCATAATATAAAATGTTTTTCCATTTACAAATTATAAAAAAATTAGAAAATATTCAGTGTTTTCTATTAGGTGCAGTCATACCTTTACGTCTAAAATTCTTTTTTTCAAAAGGAATTTTGCTGACTTCACTAGAGCCGAAAAACATGTTTCCTATCAAAGAGACAACTTCTTTTGTTATCTCTTTTTCAGAAGAGGTATTTTTTAATTTGAATTCACTTTGATCCATTGAAATAAGCATATTGGTTTCTTGATCAAGATGAATAGAGGTGTGTAAGTGGTATCTTAAAACCTTTTCAAGCGAGATCTTAGTTCCCGGATAAAGAATTTGGAAACCATTCAAGCTTTTAAAAGTTGTTTTCAGAATGCGATATTGATTTTTAAAACTTAATTCCTTTTTTTCACGTAAAGCGTGATGGTAATTATCCATTTGTTGGCAAAAAGAATTAATTGAAATCATAAATAATCCAAAAAATATTTTGCAGAATTTCATTTATAACGAAACTAAAATTTTTTTAAATACGACAAGGCTATATTAATTGCAATTTCTTAAGTATCAATTTTAATCATTTACTTTAAAATTATAGTTTTCCCACAGTAATAATTAACTTACCTAAGAATAATCTACTATATGTAAATTGAGAAAAGCAGTATTATATATTTTATTTTTTACTATAGGGTGCACAAAAGAAACAGGCTGCGTTGAAATAACTCTTAAAGAACAGAGTAATGGGAAGTTTTATTTTTATTGGGGACTATTTACAGCTTTAGGCCTAGACGAAGATGGAAATAGCCAACCTTTGTCTGGCTCTGTAACTGAGGAAGTTTACAATCTATATGAAGTAGGTGACACCTATTGCGTTGAGTAAGGTTTTATATAGACCTTCTATTACATAAAGAGAACTTTACCAAACTATTTTTTGCTTATTTGTATATTGTTGTATTCAACGGGTATAAAAAATATCTAAAACAAGCTTTATCAATAAAAATAAATATAGAATAAATTCATTCTTTAGAATTCTGCTTCTTGTTACTGCGGGAGAAGGAGTTTTTATTCTCCCTTTTGTACTTGCTCGAATTTTCAGACCAACATTTTTAGATGTTTTTCAATTAGATAACCTTCAGCTTGGAACATTATATTCCACTTATGGGGTTGTAGCATTAATTTCGTATCTGTATGGAGGCACTTTAGCAGACCGATTTCAGCCTAGAATTTTGATGGGTGCTGCTCTTGTAATGACCTCTATAGGTGGATTTTTAATGTCAACTTTTCCCTCTTTTTATTCACTACAGATTTTGTACGGTTTTTGGGGATTTTCAACCACATTCCTTTTTTGGGCCGCAATGATAAAAGCAACAAGAAATTGGGGAGGTGAACAGAGCCAAGGTAAAGCTTTTGGATTTTTAGAAGGTGGGAGAGGTATTATTGCTGCGACTATAGGGGCTATTGGTATTTTAATTTTTGCAAAATTAATACCAGTTGATATAAACCTAGCTTCTTTTGATCAAAAGAAAGAAGCTTTCCGTTGGGTAATTTTATTTACATCTTTAATGGTAATGCTAGTGGGGGTATTATCATTTATTTTTATGAGTGAGATGGAGAATAAAGAAAAATCTCAAAACTTAATTATTGAGAGTTCATTTAAAAATATTTTAAAAGTAGCACGCTATCCCTCAGTTGGACTTTTAATTATTATAGTTTTATCAGCTTACTGTGGTTATAAAGCGACAGATATTTTATCACTATATGCTTCTGAGATTATGTTATTTGATGAGGTCAATGCTGCAAAAGTAGGATCATACCAGATGTATTTGCGCCCAGTAGTATGTATACTTATTGGTTATATAGCAGATAAGTCTACAAGCTCAATATGGCTAAAACGAGGATTTCTTATGTTAATTTTAGGATCAATGCTATTCGCATCAGGTTTTATTAAAGCGCCTCTTAGCGTGTTTTTCATTTTTACAGTAATAATAACTGGAATAGGAACCTATGGTCTGAGGTCATTATATTTCTCTGCTGTAAAAGAAGGAGATATTCCTTATGCATTCACTGGGACTGCTGTAGGAATTATATCCGTTATAGGTTACACGCCAGATATTTTTATGGGACCACTAATGGGCGTTTTACTAGATAATAATCCAGGATTACTTGGCCACCAGTTAGTTTTTCTTTTTTTAGCTGGCTTTTCAATTGTCGGATTTATAGCCTCTTCGAAATTTAATAGTATTGTCATAAGAACAAAATTTAGCAACCAATAAAATTTAATATGAAAAAACCTTTAGTATCTCCTTTGGATAGAAATAGCACAAAACAAGCCAAAGAAATGGCCGCTTTTTACGATGAAACATTAGGGTTTACTCCCAACAGTCTTTTTACAATGATGTACCGACCAAGAATTGCCAAAGCATTTTTAGAAATGAATCAGGCAGTAATGGAAAACAAAGGTTCTATTACAAGTTCAATGAAAAGAGAGATTGCTTATTTGTCAAGTATGACAACAGGATGCCGATATTGTGAAGCTCATGCGATAAGAGCAGCTGAAAGGTATGGTTCTTTACAAGAACGACTCGAAAATATTTGGGAGTATAAATCAAATGCTGCTTTTTCAGAGTCTGACAGAGCAATGTTTGACTTGGCTATCGCAGCCTCTCAGGTTCCAAATGGAGTTTCAGAAGAAATAAAGGCTAGAGCAAAAAAATTCTTCAGTGATGGAGAAATTGTTGAAATTTTGGGAGTGGTAGCTTTATTTGGCTATTTAAATCGCTGGAATGACAGTATGGGCACAGAACTTGAAAATCCAGCAGTAAAATCAGCAGAAAAATTTCTTAAAGCAAGGGGATGGGAAGTAGGTAAGCATTCCTACTAGAAAAATATTGTTAATTAGAATGCACTATTTACCAATATCAAAAAGTTTAATATTGCATAAAAAAGAGCAGGGATCATTCTTAAAGGCTGATCTTCGATTTTAATTCGCACTCCTATAGCAGCTAACATAAGTAACATAAGCGAGGCAGAAGATAATGGGATTAAAGGTTCAAAAACAAAACCTAAAAAAAGGCCTAATCCCCCGAGAAGCTGAAGTGAGCCAATTATAAGACGCTGTTCAGGATAGCCCCACCTGTTGTATTCTACTTTCATTTTTTTTGAAAAAAAAGATGACAAGCCATAATAGACAAAAGAAATCCCTGAAATTAGGATTAGAATTTGTAAAAATGCCATGAACTACAGTAAACCCTTATCAACTGCGGCAACAAAAAGCGACAAAACTAAAAGACAAAAAGAGGGAACATATTTTATAAAAGGATTTTTAACGCTGATGTGCGCTATTTGAGCGCAGACCATTAAAAAGGCCATAAGTAAAGCAGAGAAAAACACTACTTTTTGATAAAATATTCCAACCACTAGTAGAGTAGCCAGAGAAATCTTGGATGCCCCTACCATGCTCCTTACTAAATCGGACAAGCCATATTGTTTAAACTCTACCACTATATTATCAAAACGAAAGACCCACACTATAACTATCGAAACAGCGATTATTAGTTGTGCAGCAATTGCTATATTTTCCATATAGTTAAATATAAGAATTTAATGTT
>CACMZR010000003.1 GCA_902618245.1 uncultured Bacteroidota bacterium
TTGTCAATCGCTAATTTCAAAATTATAGAACCTTTACTTGTTTCTATTTTTGCATATAGCCCATTATCAAGGGTAGTTTTTTGATCAGCACATCCTATAAAGAAATAGAGTGTTAGAAGAGTTAAAATATTTTGTTTTGAAATCATAATTTATTTAAATAGTGTTATAGTCTTTCAATAGTGTAGCGGAGGGGTTGACTTATCCCAACCTTATTTCCATCACCTTGATAACCATAACAAAGGTATGAAGGAAAAAGAAATACAACAATCTCTTTAGGTCTCATTAAACGAACACCTTCTCTTAAAGCAGGTAATATATTGTCTTTGTCAACTACATAATCAACAATTCCTAAATCATTTTTGGTGTAGAGTATTTTTTTATTTAAATCTTCAATTTTATAAGTAAAACGCAATTTTGTTCCCTTTTGCGGGAGAGGTTGATTTTCAGAAATCTTTTTAACATATGCATATAGAAAACCTTTTTCTGAATTATAGAAGGTAAATAAACTGTCCTTATCAGCAGATTTTCTAATCATTAACTCCTCTCTGGCTAAAAGTATTTTATTTCTAGTTGCTGAGTTACTTAAGAAAGTTTTTTTTCCTTTATTCAGTGGATAACGAATATTGTTTTCTGAACAGGAACAGAAAATTACGATTAAGAGATAAATTAAATTCTGCTTCATAGATAAATTAACTATATCAACTCAGATGTATGATTTTTCAAAGCGTTTTTAAAACGAATTATTGTTTTATCTAAAGATTCTGTCGATAGTCCACCTGCAGCGTTTAGATGGCCTCCTCCATTAAAATAATTTCTAGCAAAATTTTCAACAGAAAAATTGCCCTGTGATCTAAAAGACATTTTTATTTTTCCCTCAGTTTCATTTTCAATCATCATACAAGAAAAATTAACTCCTTTCAAACTAAGACCATAGTTTACAAATCCTTCAGTATCACCTTTTTTATACCTACAAGTCTTTAATTCTTCTTTTGAAAGAGTGATATAAACAACTGGTAGGTCAGGAATTTTTACTAAATTTGAAAGAGAAATTCCAAGTAATTTTAATCTGCTCATCGATGAACTATCAAATATTTTTTGATGGATATCACTACCATTTGCTCCAAGACTTATAAGATGTGATACAACTTTATGTGTCTTAGCATTTGTAGAGGGGTATCGAAATGAGCCTGTGTCAGTCATGATACCGGTGTAAAGACAACATGCAATTTTTTTATTCAGTAATTTAGAATCAGATGCATTTATAACATTGTATACCATCTCACATGTTGAGCTCATATTAGGATCTGAATAATTAAGATTTGCGAAAAATTCAGGTGATTCATGATGATCTATCATGATTTTATCAACTTTAGATCTTCTTACAATTTCACTCAGATCTTGAATCCTTGAAAGGGAGTTAAAATCCAAACCAAAAATTAATTCTGCATTATTAATCTTATCCCTTGCAGTATTGGGTCTTTTTGAAAATTTTATTATTTCTGATTCTCCTGGTAGCCATTTTAGAAAGGTTGGATAATCATTAGGTGAAACGATGTTTACTTCGTGTTTTTTTGCATCAAGAAAGTGTTTTAAGGCTAGTGCACTTCCAAGAGCGTCACCGTCTGGATTTCTATGGGGAATGATAACAATTTTTTTTCGGATCGATATTATTTTCTTAAAAGCAGATAAAAAATTATTTTCCATTTAATACAAAGATAGTACTTTAGTAATTGTTTGATTTAACAGGGAATTTATTTCATGAAGAAAATTAAATTCTTTTACAAAAAAACGGTGCATTCAATTTATTAATTTTACAAAAAAAAAATGAAGAATATTACTTTTATGATGATTAAGCCAGATGCTGTTGAAAATGGTTTTATTGGAAATATAATTGAAAAAGTCACATCTGCTGGATTTAAATTTAAAGCTCTTAAACTAACTAAGCTTTCAAAAAAAAACGCTGAGCAATTTTATAAAATTCATAAAGATCGACCTTTTTATGATGACCTTGTAAAATTTATTTCTAGAAGTCCAATATTAGTAGCTGTTTTAGAAAAAGAAAATGCAGTCAGTGATTTTAGAACTTTAATTGGAGCGACTAATCCAAATGACGCTGCTGAAGGAACAATACGGAAACTCTATGCTAAATCTGTGAGTGAAAATGCAGTACATGGTTCTGATAGTAATGAAAACGCAATAATTGAGGCTTCTTTTCATTTTGCAAGTGTTGATCTATATTAACGAATTATTATTTTATTAATATATTCTCCATTTAAGTGTTTATTCATTTTCTCTACAATTATTTGTTTTTTATAGCTTAATTCCATTCCTAAGGCCGCAGATTTAATTACAACGATAAGTGTTTTTCGCGAAAATCTAATCTGAGTGGTATACTTAGAAACATTCTCTCCCATAACATCTTTCCATGCATTACAGACCCTGACATTTGTCATACCTTTTTGTAATGACTTTTGAGAAATAAAACTTTTTAAAATATGTTTTAATGAAATGGGATTAAAATTTCGTTTCCTGTTTTTCATTGTATTAAAATTTAATTTTTGGCCGTTTATAGTGAAAAGTTCTATTTCCAATTTCAAGAATAAGCTTTTGACTATCTAAAAAATTTATTCTTGACTTCCATTCATCCCATCGCGATTTATAATTTATATAATATTTGTCATTATTCTTTTCAATTTCAAAAGATGTTTTGTCATCTGAAGTCTTAAATGATTCATCTAGTTCAAGGGTAACCTTATTTAAGAATCCTTTTGGATATTGAATTTGATAATGGTCAAAAATTGAATTAGATAATTTTGGAATAAATTTCTCTCCATTTTGATTAATAAACTCAATCTCCCAATACCCTTCTAATTTGTCTATTTGTACTCTCTCAGAATAACAATTAACTAAAAGAATTAATAAATATTGCATAGCTATTTTCTTTTTAAAGTCTGAATATCTCATAACTTGATTTTATTTTTTTTAAGGCTTTTGTTACTCTCTCTTCATGAGTGTCCGTAATAAATATTTGTCCAAAATAATTTTTGTCAACTAAAGATAGAATTTGAATAACTCTTTTTTGATCTAACTTATCAAAAGCGTCATCAAAAAGGAGTAAAGGACTATAGCCATTTAAATTTTCTAAAAAATCAAATTGTGCAAGCTTTAATGCGATAAGAAATGTTTTTTGCTGCCCTTGACTTCCAAACTTTTTAATTGGTTTGTCATTTAAAAATAAAATTATATCGTCTTTGTGAGGACCAGTTGTTGTATATTGAAACATCTTATCCTTTCCAAGGCTTTCATTAAGAAGATTTGAATGGCTTTTATCCTCTAATTGGCTAATATAGGATAATGAAACACTTTCATTTCCTTGACTAATATTTTTGTATATTTTACTAAAAACAGGAATAAAGCTATCCATAAAAGCTTTTCTTTTATTGAATATTATTTGGCTTCTCTCCACTAATTGTTCGTTATAAATTTGTAGTGTATTAGCGTTGTAAGTATTGTTAAGTGCAAAATATTTAAGTAGTGAATTACGTTGAGACAAGATTTTGTTGTATTCCAAAAGATTATTTAAAAAAATTAAATCTGTTTGACCTATCACACTATCAATAAACTTTCTTCTTGTACTACCCCCGTCCATTATCAAATCGTTATCTGCTGGAGAAATAATAACTGTTGGAATTAAACCAATATGTTTAGATATTTTCTTATAGGCTTTACCATTTCTTTTAACAATCTTTTTCTGTCCTTTTTTGAAAGAACAGATAATTCTTTCTTCACGTAAGTTTTTTTCGTATAAACCTTTAATTACAAAAAAATCATTACCAATTTGGATGTTTTGCAATGAAATAGGATTAAAATAACTTTTACAAAATGATAAATGATAAATAGCATCGAGAATGTTAGATTTCCCCACACCATTGTCACCAACAAAACAATTTATATTGGGATCAAAATTAAAAGTCTTAGAGCTGAAATTTTTATACTGTGTAAGTGTTAATTGTTTTAAATGCATTGCGATGCAAAAATAAAAAGTTCAAATAAGTGAACAGTTTTGATTTGGAATAAAAAGATTAATTTTGTTGATAAATAATTTTTGAAATGGCAACTTACAAAAAAAGAGGTGCGAAAAAAACATTAAGATCAACAAATAGATCAGAAGAGCTTAACGAAAGTAAGACAGCCGAGGTCTTTGATAGTCTTGATGTTACAGCTAATAAGACAGAACAGTGGGTGGTAAAATATCAAAATTTAATCTTAATTTTTATTGGGACAATTGCAGTCTGTGTTTTAAGCTATTTAGGTTATCAGAATTTTGTTTTCATTCCAAAAGCAAAAGAAGCAACAAGTGAGTTGAATCAAGCTCAATACTATTTCGATCTTGCTGTGAACAATAACGAATCAGATTCTTTATTTAAAAAGTCTTTAACAGGTGGTGAGGGTAAATATGGATTTTTAGATATAATAAAAAATTATAAAGGTACACCTGCAGCAAAGCTTGCTAGATTTAGTGCAGGAATGGCTTATTTGAATTTAAAGGATTATAAAAATGCAATAATTTTTTTAGATGAATTTTCATCTGATGATGTTCTTTTAAGTGCATTGTCTAAGGGGGCTATTGGAGACGCTTTCGCTCAAATTGATCAACCTGAAGATGCCTATCAATATTATTTAAAAGCCGCAAAAATTAATAGTAATAAATATAGTACCCCAAAATATTTGTTTAAAGCAGCGATGATTGGCTTACAATTAGAAAAAAATAGTCAGTCACTTTCTTATCTTAAAAGAATTAAAATAGAATTTCCTGAATCAGAAGAAGCTAAATTAGTAGATGTCCAAATTGCAAAATTAGAAACATTATTGCAGTAATTATGGCAACTGTAAATAATAATATTTCGTCAAAAAATTCTAAAATTTTACCAAACGGAAAGAACTTTACTATTCACATTGTAGTTTCTCAGTGGAATAAAATAATTACAAACTCATTATTAATAGCTGCAAAGGAGACACTTATTAGGGCAGGTGTAAAAAATCAAAATATTAAAGTTTGGGATGTTCCCGGTAGTTTTGAGCTTATTTATGGATCAAAAAAAGCACAAAAAAATAATCCGAATGCTGTAATAGCAATTGGTAGTATTATTCAAGGAGAAACTAAACATTTCGATTATGTTTGCCAAGCGGTTGCACATGGAATAAAGGATCTTAACATTAACTCTGATGTACCGGTTATTTTTTGTGTACTAACAGACTCTAATATTGAACAAGCAAAAGCAAGAAGTGGAGGTAAATTAGGAAATAAAGGTAATGAAGCAGCTTTTGCTGCTTTAAAAATGGCAGAATTAAGTAGAAATGCTTAATATTAAAACTTATTATATTTTAAGCTAAATTTTAATATTTATATACGTTAAATTTGAATCATGTTCAAATCAAACTTATTTAAACTTAGAAAAAATCGAAGATATAACTATACTCCAAGATATTTTGATGGAAAGGAAGTAAATAATATTTATGACTTTGATTCAAAATTTTCTAAATATCGTGAAACATTCAATAGGAATGATTTTGGACATCAATGGAAAAGTAAGCGTATGGAAATGCGTGTTCACAGTAACCGACATTTTTCCATAAGACTAATAATTATAATTTCACTTTTAATTTTCCTAGTACTTTATATCTTGGATTTTGATTTAAGTATTTTTATACTATCAAGTTGATGAGTCCGAGAATAAAATTACTACCAGATAATATCTCAAATCAAATTGCTGCTGGTGAGGTTATTCAACGCCCTTCTTCAGTTGTAAAAGAACTCATGGAGAACGCTGTTGATGCGGGTGCAAAAAATATTCAGCTTATTATTAAAGACGCAGGAAAGACATTAATTCAGGTAATTGATGATGGCTCTGGCATAATGGGCGAGGATTTGAATTTAGCTTTTGTTCGTCACGCTACTTCAAAAATTAGAAAAACAGCTGATCTATATACCCTAAATACAAAAGGGTTTAGGGGAGAAGCACTTGCTTCAATTGCAGCAATATCAAATGTTGAGGCCTTTACTCGTACTTCCGAGGATGAAGTTTCTCATTATTTAAAAATTGAAGGAGGTAGAATTAATGAACAAGGGTTATCTAATCAACCAAAGGGAACGTCTATTCTAATCAAAAATTTATTTTTTAATGTACCAGCTAGAAGAAACTTTTTAAGATCAGATACAGTTGAACTAAAACATATAATAGATGAGTTTCATAGAGTTTCACTTGCTCATCCAGACATAAATTTTTTATTTTTTAATAATGGGAATGAATTATTTGATCTTTCAATTAAAGAAACAAAAAAAAGAATTTGTTCCATCTTTGGCTCAAAGTGGGACAACTACCTAATACCTATTTCAGAAACTACATCGCTCACAACCATAGAGGGTTTTATTGTTAAACCTGAATTTTCAAAAAAGACAAGAGGGCATCAATTTTTTTTTGTTAATAATCGCTACATCAAAAGCTCTTTTCTGCATCATGCTGTTAATAGTGCATTTGAAGGTTTACTGAGAACTGGTTATTACCCTGGTTATTTCTTGTATTTAACAGTTGACCCAACGTCAATAGACATAAATATACATCCTACAAAAACTGAAATCAAATTTGAAGAGGAACAAAGTATTTATTCTATTTTGAGAGCTGCTGTAAAACACAGTTTAGGTATATTTCAGGTAACTCCTACATTAGATTTTGATGTCGATAAATCTTTTGAAATACCTTACTCTTTACATCAAAAAAAACCATCTTTCCCAACAATTGAAGTTAATTCAAGTTTTAATCCGTTTTTAAATACAAGTGTTGCTTTCAAAAAACAAAAAGAACAATCCTGGAGCAGTGAGTCATCAAATAATAAAATAGATTCTAACTCAAATGATAATAGTAATAATGGGTTAATTAATATTCCAAAAACGAAAAGAGTTTTTCAATTGTTTTTAAAATATATTGTTTGCCCACTTCAAAGTAGTATGGTTATAATTGATCAAGGCAGAGCCCATCAAAGAGTATTATATGAAAGATTTTTATCTTCAATTACGTCAAAAAAGAGTTTGAGTCAACAACTACTATTTCCTTTAGAGATTAAATTAAATGCAAAACAGATAAATGAGTATCAAGAAGTAAAAGATATAATAGAGTCGTTGGGATTTAAAATAAAACAAAAAAAGGAGTCCATATTCTTAATTGAGGGTTGTCCTGAAAATTTTCCTCAGTCAAAAATTGAGGAGTTAATTGAATCTATTCTTTCTAGCGACTACAATGAAAAAATAAAAGAAAATTTCAGTCAAGCTGATAAAATTGCAAAAATTTTGGCAAAAAAATTATCAATAAAAACTGGGAAAACTCTTGAATCTGAAGAATTACATTCTCTTTTGGATGATTTTTTTGGTTGTAAGGAGACAAGAGTGTCTCCATTTAATAAACCTATATTTATTACCTTAGAAAAAAGTCAAATAGATCACAAATTAAATTAAATGAGAAATATTACAGAAACTGTTAAGCATCTCCTAATAATTAATGTGATTTTTTTCATAGCTTCCATCTCTTTGGGTGAATTAGTTTATGACTTATTTGCACTTCACTATCCCTCCAATGATAAATTTCAATATTGGCAACCACTCACTCATATGTTTATGCACGGCGATTTAGGACATATTTTTTTTAACATGTTTGGACTTTACATGTTTGGCACACCCATAGAGCAGATGTGGGGAAAAAATAAATTTATTTTCTTTTATTTATCTACAGGTTTTGGAGCCGCTGCACTTCAATTACTTCTTTATAACTATCAAATCAATAATATTTATTCTTCACTGATAAGTGAGGGCTTGACTCAAAATGACATCAAAAGTTTTTTTAAGTCTGGTGATTTATCATTTTCGTATATAAATAGTGTTGGCAGGGATAATCTCATTTCTGCTCTTTCAGCATTTAATGGAGTTATGGTTGGAGCATCTGGGGCTTTATATGGTGTTTTAGTTGCATTTGCATTTTTATTTCCAGATGCACGACTAATGTTATTATTTCCACCTATACCAGTAAAAGCAAAATATCTTGTTCCTATTCTTATACTGAGTGATTTATTTTTTGGCTTTACGTCATATTCAATAGGACCAATTGCTCACTTTGCTCACGTTGGTGGGGCTATAACTGGACTATTCATGATGTGGTATTGGAAAAAAAATCAATTTGATAATAATAGGTGGGATTTATGATGTTAAAAGATCAGCTGCAATTCAGAATTCAGCAACTTAACATAGCAGAAAAGATAATTTTAATAAATGTAATTTGTTTTGTATTACCACTTTTTTTTAAAACTATACTTTATTTATTTAATATACCTTCAAATTATTTTATAGGTCTTTTTGAACTTTCTTCTTCATTTAAAGATTTAATTTTTAAGCCTTGGACAGTTTTTACCTATGGTTTTTTACATTCAGGATTTTTTCATCTTTTCTGGAATATGTATTTACTTTATTTTTCCTCAAGCCTGTTGTTAAACCTATTTAATCAAAATATATTTTTAAAGTTATATTTCTTGGGGATTTTTATTGGTGGTTTTGCGTTCATATTAAGCTATAATTTTTTTCCAGTATTTCAAAATGCAAATCCATACATGGTTGGGGCTTCAGCAGGTGTTATGTCAATATTCATATTCATATCTACATATAGTCCTGATCTAGAAGTAAGAATTATTTTATTTAATATAAAGTTGCGTTACCTCGGTATTGCATTTGTTCTACTCGATGTAATTCAAATTCCATATGGTAATTCTGGAGGACATATTGCTCACTTAGGAGGTGCTTTTTATGGATTTATTTATGCTCAACGTCTTCAAAAAGGTGTTGACATAGGCCTACCATTTGAGAACTTGATAATTTGGACTTCCAAATTATTTTACTCTAAATCAAAATTGTATACCGTACACAAAAATGAAGTAAAATTAAAGACAAAAAAGAACAAGATTTCTATTGAAAAAAACCAAAAAAAAATTGATGAAATACTTGATAAAATAAGTCAATCTGGATATGATAGTCTTTCAAAAGAAGAAAAAGATTTTCTCTTTAAGGTAGGTAAGAAATAACTTGTATTTTATGAATGGAACTAAAATTTTATTCAACGTGGCAATTTTAATAAATATTTTTTTTTTAATTCTACTCTTAATTGGTGTAGAAAGCTCAAGCTTCAATTTAAATTGTCCAATTATAACCCTATCTACACCTTTTTTTATTTTAATAAATTTTGTTTTTTTTGTTTTTTGGCTTTTGAGATTTAAATGGCCAGCAATACTGTTCATTATTTATCTGATAATAGGATTTGATTCTTGGAAAATGTTTTATCAATTTAAATCAGATGCTATTATTACTTCTAAAGGGCTTGATGTTATGAGCTTTAATGTTCGTTCATTTAATCGATTAGGATGGATAGAAAATAAAAATATTCCTCATTCAATTGCTTCATTTATAAAAACTATTGCACCTGATGTTGTCTGTTTCCAAGAGTTTGCAAATGATTCATCCCCTAAATTTCAAGATTATCCATTCAAAGTATTTAAACCTTATATTTTAAATGGACAAATAGGTTCATGCATAATCTCCAAGTACCCATTATTAAACTCTAAAACTATTTCATTTGAAAAATCATCAAATGGTGGAATGCAAAGTGATTTGATTTGGAAAAGAGACACATTAAGATTATATAACTTACATTTCGAGTCATTAAAATTTAACGGTAATGACAATATACTTTCCAAAAGTAACTTCAAAAAATTTATAAATAAAATGAGACAAGTTTTTGATCTTCAAAAACAACAAATCTTTCAATTTAGAGAATTAATAAAATCAAATAAATATCCGGTTATTATATGTACTGATTTAAATAATAATGTTTTTTCAAAAAATTATGATTATTTAGCTGAAGATCATCAAGACGCATTTATTGAAAAAGGTAGCGGTTTTGGTGCTACTTACAAATTTCCACTCTTACCTATGAGAATTGACTTCATTTTAACCTCAAAAAGAATTAAAGTCCTTGACTTTAAAGTCCATAATGTTAATTTATCAGATCATAAACCTATTTTAGCTTCATTAAAATGGCCTTAATTAAAGTTTAGTTTTATATTATTTAAATACCTTTTAGTTTCTGGGCCTAAATTAAATAAAACGTCTAAAATACTAAGGTTTGGGATGAATCCATATTTATTTTTAAATACCTGAATATATGTTTTGAACTCAGTTTTGTAAACTTTTTTAGCAGAAATCAATGAATCCAAGATGTCCAATTTGGTAGGGCCACAATTTACGATTTGGTAATCAAAAGAATGATCGAGTAGTAGCATCAGCTTTTCAATTAAAATAATATTAAAATGAAAAAGAGTTACTTGTTTTTTTTGAAAAAACGGATAGAGCTCAGATTCATAATATTCAAAATATGGTGATGATCTATATGCAGAGCATATTGATTTCCAATGAATTTTTTGCCAATTCCTATCATAATCAATACTCACATTTTTATAGGATTTTTTGATACTTCCTTTCGAATGTTTGATAGGGATAGTAAGTTTTAACTTTCCATTCGCACCATAAATTTCTGCCCTATTTCTAAAACTTTGTTTCTGATAACTTAATCCACCATAAAAATAAACTTTTGGCTGTTTTATCATCCATGAAAAGTTTACAACATTTGGGAGATAAGCTGGACATAAAACAAATTTCATGTTGTTTTATTATTTTTTCTCCTTCGATAAAAAACAAATCCTTGCCAAATTACTAATGCTCCGATAAAGTGAGGAAAATAAGAAATTCTCTTTCCTAGACCGTCTACTGTTGTAAATACTCTATCCCAGCGAATTTTCCAATTTTTAATTCCATCGTTTATACCTTTAATACTAAACCATATGAAAACTGGTTTACCTACAATATGGTCGTCCGGAACAAAACCCCAAAAACGGCTATCTTCAGATTTATGCCTATTATCCCCCATCATCCAATAATAATCTTTTTTAAATGTATATTTTGTAGAGCTTATTCCATTTATTTTTACTCCAGAGGGAGTTAATTCAAGCATATTACCCTCATATTCACCAATAATTTTTTTGAATAAAGAAAGATTTTTTCGGTTTAATTCAACAGTCATTCCTTTTTTAGGAATTACAATTGGCCCAAAGTTATCTTCATTCCAATCAAACGGAATTTTATTTGGAAAAAAAGCTTCATTCGGAACGTTTATTTTGTTAATCCTCCTTACAACACTGTCAATTCCAGGAAGTTTTCTTAAAGTTTCAGCTTCTCTCAAAGTCAAAGTAATTTCCTTTTTTAATTCAAGTATTTCACTAACCTTGAGCCCAGTTTTATATATTACCTCGCTTGGAAGTCCTTTACTTTCTGTTATTACTTTAAAATCCTCTCGAGTATTGCCTTTTCTTCCTATAATATAGGGTAATATTTGCTTATAACTCTGTTCATTGATATTTTCAATTTTGTATAAGCGAGTGTAATCTGAATAGCCTTCGGCACCCAACTTCCTAGATGAGACACCTTTTTTGCTGTAGGCATAATGAATGTATTGCACCTTAGCTCTTTCGGGCAAAACATTTTTGGATCCATTAGTAAAAACTAAACCATCGATAATTTCAAGAGTATCCCCAGGGACTCCGACACAACGTTTTACATAATTTGATTTTTTGTCTATTGGTTTATCAACCCTTTTTTCCTTTACAAAGAATTGACGAACTGTGTCGGCTGGCCAACTAAAAACTACAATTTCGTTACGTTTTATTTTTTTTATGCCAGGTAATCTCAGATAAGGAAATTGTGGTTTTTTCAGATAAGAACGAATTTTTAATATTGGTATAGTGTCGTGAACCATTGGAAAAGAAACAGCAGTCATTGGAACCCTAGCTCCATAGTGAAACTTACTAACAAAAAGAAAGTCCCCTATAAGTAAAGATTTTTCTAATGATCCTGTGGGAATAATATACGGTTGAATTACATAATTGTGGACTATTGTGGCTGCAACAATAGCAAATAATATAGAACCTACAGTTTCTCCAAAATTTGTTCGCTGTTGTAAGTTTCTACTTGGAATATATTTCTGATTTTTACTATAATTTAATGTATAAACGTAAAGTCCAAGAGTTATAATTACTAATGCATTATTTTTTAGTGAATTCCATCCAAAACTTCGAAGAGTTTCTACCCAGATGACGATGAACATAATTAGGTTAATTGTAGGAATAAATAAAAGTAGAACCCACCAGGTTGGCCGTCTAATAATTTTCATCAAGATGTAAGCGTTATATACTGGGATTAGAGCTTGCCAAGAATGAAACCCTGCAATCTTATATAGTTTCCAAGTACCTAAAAAATGAACTATTTGTATAAGAAAAAAGAATAAAGTCCATTGAAGTAAAGTCATATTTTTTTTATAAAGATAATAGTGATCATTACAATTCTATCCAAAGAATTGTTAAATTTTTAAGACATCATTCATACTGAATATACCCTTTTTATTAACTAACCATTCTGCTGCAATTACCGCACCTAATGCAAATCCATCTCTTTTATAAGCCTCATGTTTAATTGAGATTTCATCAAGCTTAGAAACATAATTAACTGAGTGGGTTCCAGGATTATCCCCATCTCTAATTGATTCTATTTTTAAGGATTTGTTCTTTTGCGTTCCTAACTCCCATTTTTCATAAACTGAGCTATTAATAATATCTTCAGCCAAACTTATTGCGGTTCCACTTGGTGAATCTAATTTTTCAGCATGATGAATTTCTTCAATTGAAGCTCTGTAACCAAGTGTTTCAGAACTCATCAATTTTGCTAAATATTTATTCACTTTAAAAAAAATGTTAACACCTATACTGAAGTTCGATGCATATAAAAAACTACTATCATTTTTAATACAAAATTTTTCAACTTCAGAAATTCTATTAAGCCATCCTGTCGTTCCACATACAACAGGAATTTTATTTCCTAAAGCAAGCTTGATATTTGAAACAGCTGATTCAGGAACACTAAAATTTATAGCTACATCTGCTTCAATCAATGATCCCTTTTCATAGTCTCTATCAAGAATAAAACAAATTCTGTGCTTTCTTTTTTTGGCATATGAATCAATCATTTTACCCATTTTTCCGTATCCTAACAATGCAATTTTCATGATCTAAAATTTTAAAGCTAAACGAAGACCTCTTATTTCTTCATCGATAATTAAATTTGGTGTAACTGACAAATCCTCGCTCACATTAAATTGAAGTAAATGAGCACTTACATTTGCTTCCAATATATTAAGCATATAAGACAGTGCAGCTAATACTAATGCTATATCTCGATAGTTTTTATGAAATTCCATACCAAGGAGAAGTTGTTCTGTAGTTATAGGTATTGCAAGTTCTAGAAATCTATCATCAAAAAAACCATTAAGTCTCCTTTTGTAAGCATTTCTATATTCGTTCATCTCTTTGTTATTCAAATCAAAATAATAAAGAGAAGCGCCTATTGCGGAATAAATAATTGGAATTTTCCAGGCTTTTCCTAAATATGCTTGGCCTAAACCGGGTATAATTGCTGAGTAAAATGCTGCTTTAGATGGTGTTAGTGGGTCGTTAATCAAACGTTTCAATCTTAAAGAACGCTTAGACTGCTCAAAAATTGAATCCTTAATTGCAAGATTATTTTGGATCCTTTGTGAAAAATTTATGTTACAAATTAATAGTAAGATGAGAAAAAAATCTAACGTTTTAACTTTCACTTTTAATTTTATTTAAAATATCCTGAAGTTTTTCTTGAGAATCAAATAAAATTTTCATGTAACCTTTACCATTATCATTAGAAATTACGGAAACTGATGTTTCAAAAATTTCTTCTAATTCAATAGCTGATTGTTTTAAAAACGGTGAGGAGTAATTATATGATTTTTCAATCGGATTTTTAATTTCCTGAACTAATTTTTCAACTTGTCGAACTGAAAGCCCTTTTTTTATGATTTTCTTATATAATTTGACTTGAACACTTAAATCGGAAATGTTTATGAGTGCTCGACCATGGCCCATTGAAACAAATTTATCTCTAATACCTGTTTGAATTATAGGATCTAATTTTAGCAATCGAATATAATTTGCTATTGTTGATCTTTTTTTTCCTATCCTATCACTCAGCTGTTCTTGAGTTAAATTAATTTCAACTAAAAGCCTTTGATAAGATAACGCGATTTCAATTGGATCTAGATCTTCTCTTTGAATATTTTCAACTAATGCCATCTCCAACAACTCTGAATCGTTAGCTAATCGAATGTATGCTGGGATTTTATCTATGCCAGCCAGTATAGTTGCTTTGAGTCTTCGTTCACCAGATATTAGTTGGTATTCCTCAGCTTTCATTTTCCGGACTGTTATTGGCTGAATTATTCCAAGTTCACCTATTGAAATGCTTAACTCTTTTAGAGATTCTTCATTAAAATTACTTCTGGGTTGTGAAGGATTTGTTTTAATATTCGATACTGGCAATTTAACTATACTAGTAATTGATTTAGAAGAATTTTTTTCTAGTATTGTTTTGTCTGAATCCTTAGGATCATTTAATAAAGCAGAAAGTCCTCTTCCTAAAACTTGCTTTCTATTGGATTTTGCCACTGTTTATTTCTTTTAATTATTTCATTTCCTAATGATAAATAACTTTTTGCACCTCGGCTTGAAACATCATATTTAATAATATCTAGACCAAAGCTCGGAGCCTCACTAAGTTTTATATTTCTTTGGATAATAGTTTTGAAGACCATTTTACCAAAATGTTTTCTAACTTCTTCAACAACCTGGTTGGATAATCTCAAACGCATATCGTACATTGTTAGAAGAAGACCTTCAATATCAAGTTCATTGTTGTGAATTTTTTGAACACTTTTTATTGTATTTAATAATTTTCCTAGCCCTTCAAGGGCAAAATATTCGCATTGAATTGGAATAATGACTGCTTGTGCTGCAACAAGAGCGTTTAGTGTAATTAAACCTAAAGAGGGAGCACAATCAATCATAATAAAATCATATTGATCTTGAACTTCCTTGAGTATTTTTTTTAACATATATTCTCTATCCACCTTATCAACTAATTCAATTTCTGATGCTACTAAATCAATGTGGGAAGGAACTAAATCTACATTTGTACTTTTTGTTTTAATTATACTTTCAGAAGCAAGAGCAGTGTGTTCTAAAAGTTGATAAGTGCCGTTTTTTCTGCTGTCCAAACCTACTCCCAAACCAGAGGTTGCATTTGCTTGGGGATCAGCATCAATTAATAATATTTTCTTTTCTAAAATACCGAGAGCAGCTGCGAGATTTACAGCTGTTGTAGTTTTACCAACACCCCCTTTTTGGTTTGCAATAGCGATTATTTTACCCATGTTTTTAATAAAAAAACTTTCTAAAAATACAATTATTTAATCCCTTAAAAAAGATTCTTTTAATATGATTTGATAATTATTTTAAATAAAAAATTATATAATTTTAACTTCAATTTTCAATCTTGTGTTTCAATAATATATATAGTTTCATTTTCTTTTTTGTGACCATAATTCTCTCTTGCAAAGCTTTCTAAACTATCAATATTATTTAGTTTATTGATTGTGTTTTTATCATTATTAATAATTGCTTCAAGTGCTTTTTTCTCGCTTTCAAGTTTTTTAATCTCTTTGTTAAGCTCACTATGTATAATTAAGGAGTGGGAATCAATAAAAACCATCCATATAATAAACCCAACTAAAATGCTTCCATAAATCAAATATGAACGCTTGACTGAATTAAGGTTATTCCAATTAAAATTATTTTTGATCATTTAAGAATAGACTTTTTGATCTTATCAACTCTTTCGAACGTAACAAATTCCTCTGAATTATTTCCCCACTCATTCAAAATATAATTCATAATATCAGCTATTTCGTCATTATCTAGTCCTTGATACGCCATATAACTGTTGTAAGATTTGCCATTTACAACTATCTCACCTTTCAAGCCATATTTTAATCCAGCTATTGAAAGATCAATATTATTGAGTAAATAGTCTGAAGATTTTAATGGTGGGATTAAATCTGTTTGACCTTCTCCATTAAATCCATGGCATCGATAACAAAAATCCTTATATAATTCAGCACCATTTTTGATGCTTTCAGATTTACTTTTCTGTACTCGTAAATTTAGAAATGCAATCAAGCAAAAGGATATATACATTAATAATACAGATTTCATTTTGTGGGCAAAACTTTTACAACTCCGGTCCCTTCGATACCAAGATATAAATAACCATCTGGCCCTTCGACAACGTTTCTAACTCTACCAATTCCATCTAATATTTTTTCTCTCTTCACAACCTTATTTTCTTTTATTACTAAACGTTCTAAATATTCGAATTTTAGCGATCCTACAAATAAATTATCTTTCCAATCACCATAAATATTTGATGTAGAAAAAGCCATACCACTAGGAGCTATAGATGGAATCCAATAATAGAAGGGCTGTTCCATGCCAGGAAGACTTGTGGTCTTTCCTAAAGGACTTATGCCAACGTAGTCGATATAATCCTTCCCATAAGTTATTTTTGGCCAACCATAGTTTAATCCTTTTCTTATGATATTAATCTCATCACCTCCACGCGGACCGTGTTCATGCTCCCATATTTGACCAGTTTTCGGATGAATTGTCATACCTTGGGGATTTCTATGTCCATATGAGAAAATAGCATCCTTTACGTTATTAATTCCTATAAATGGATTGTCAGATGGAATTGAACCATCGAGATTTAAACGATAAATTTTACCTGCATCTCTTGTTATATCTTGTGGATTTAAATCTCTTTCTCCTCGGTCACCAATACTAAAATAAACGTGACCTTTTTTATCAAAAATTATTCGAGACCCCCAATGTTGAGAAACTTTTGTATTCGGTGTTGCTTTGTAAAGTTGTTTTACATTAATTAATTTTAAACCATCTAATATTGCTGAATATAGAGAAGTATTGCCTCCTTTCTTGTCATTTTCTGTGTTTACTCCCAATGTAAAAAATATAGTTTTATTTAATTTAAAATCTGGATGAAGTGCAACATCCAAAAGACCTCCTTGTCCTCTAAAATAAACATTTGGAAGACCGTCAACTTCTTTTTTAATTCCATTTTTTACATGATAAAGGATTCCCGATTGCTCAGTCACTAACAGTTCCTCTGAATTAATAAATGCCATACCCCATGGTACAAAAATCCCGTCAACAACTAACTCATAAGAGTAATTTTTTTCTTGCCCCAATATGGGTGGTTTATTTTCTTGAGAGCACGCTATTTGAGAGCAAACGATTATTAAAGCAAATATCAGAATTTGTTTCTTCATAATTTTATCTTAATCTATAGATATTTCTTTTGTTAAATTATGATTTTATTTTCTAAACCTATTAAATTGATAAGTTAAGTTTTACAGGTTTTAGCAAATGTCGGGATGACAGGATTTGAACCTGCGACCCCACGCACCCCATGCGTGTGCGCTACCAGGCTGCGCCACATCCCGAAAAAGAGACTTGATTTTAGTCGGGGTGGCAGGATTCGAACCTGCGACCTCCTGCTCCCAAAGCAGGCGCGATGACCGGGCTACGCTACACCCCGAAAATTGAGGGCTAATATAACATTAAATCAACTGACATCAAATCTAAATAATGTATTCTTGTTCTTAATAATTAATTAATAAATTCAAAATGAATATTTGAAGTTGTCAAATAACAAGCTTATCATTTTTTTAATAAAGATTGATCTTTAAAATAAAATCTTAACAAGATATTTTTAACATTTCTACAACATTTTAAGTTTATTATTGTGCATAAATTGCTGATTCATTTAAATGAAATTGAATATGTCGAAGAATTTAAATTATTGCAAACAAATATTAAAAAAAGTCAGTTTTGATGTTACTCTTTTTAAAAAAGAGCTTGAAAAGGCTTTTAGCTATTTAACACCTAGTGAGCAACAAGCTCTTCGTAGATGGGTAAACGATTTTGTATCCGATAGAATAGAACTTAAAAGAGAAGTTTTTTCAATTTAAAGAAATTCTATTTTGGTGCAACTAATTGAATATTATCAAATTTAATTGCACCCCTAATTATTCCTTCAATTTGATTTGATAAAGCTTCAATTATTGGTAGTTTAAGTTGACTTTTATTGTAGACAATACTAATTTCCCTGGCAGGTTCAGGATCTTTAAAATACCTCAAATTCGCTTTATCTACCGATGACATTTTGAGGGTTTGTAAATAGGGCAAAATTGTTATCCAAGGACCTTCATTTACTAGGTTTACTAGAGTTTCGAAACTCCCACTTTTCAAATCAAATGATTTTGAAATGGTAGTTGTCTTACAAAGCTTTAATACATGATTTCTAAAACAATGGCCGTCCTCCAAAACAAGTATCTCTAATTCTTCAATATCTATTGGTTCAATAAACTCTAAATTAGAGAGAGGATGCGATTTTGGAATATAACCAACAAAAGGTTCATAGTATAAAGGTTTTTCAATTAACTTATTGTTTTCAAGTGGAGTTGCTGCTATGCCAGCATCCAGCCTACCACCTAATAGTTTTTCTTCAATTGAAGAAGTATTTAAATCTTCAATCTTGAGGTTTACTTTAGGATATTTTTTAATGAAATTATTTAAAAACATTGGTAATAAGGTTGGCATAACAGTTGGGATAATTCCGAGTTTAAACTCTCCTTTCACTTCACCTTTTTCCATTGATACGATATCATCCATACGTTTTGACTCTTCCACGATTGTTTTAGCTTGAGTAAGAATTTTTGAACCAATTGGTGTTAAACCTATTGGTTTTGTATTTCTATTGAAAAGTTTAACTCCAAGTTCGTCTTCAAGTTTTTGAACCTGCATACTTAGGGTGGGTTGCGTTACAAAACATTTTTCAGCCGCTAAAGTAAAATTACCAACTTCAGCGACGGCCAGGGTATACTCCAATTGTGTTAAAGTCATAAAAACTATTATTTGTATAAATTTAATAAGAAAAATCTATAATTTTAAAAGTATTTAATATCAAAATAAATTTCATTTTAAACTAAAAATTAAATTTTAATTAATGATAGACACCTCCATGAAAACATTAGTTAAAGGCGTTTCTCTATTGTCAGTTTTTTGATTATTAATTTTGTCTACCACATCCATTCCTTTTATAACTTTTCCAAAAACAGTATAATTTCCATCTAAATGATATGCCCCAGGATTTTGCTGAACAATGAAAAATTCATAAGGAGAGGCAAGTTTATGTGGATTTTCAATTTCACTACTAGGCATGGAAACTACACCTCTATGATGTCTATAACCTTTTTTAGTATCCGGAGGAAGAAGATATTTTCCTATTTCTCTCCTTTTTTCAGCTGTTTCATATCTATCAGAATTTCCACCTTGGATAATAAAGCCAGGCACAACACGATGAAATGTTGTTTTGTTAAAGTATTTGTTTTTAGTTAAATAAATAAAATTTGCACGATGGTATGGGGTTTTTTTAAAAAGTTGTATGTCAATATTACCAAATCGTGTAGTAATACGAACTTTATCCTCTAGATTCACCTTTCCATAATTAAAAAAAAATGGTATAGCGTTTTTATCATCAAGTTTTATTTTTTTTTCTTGATCAATTGAATCTGCTTTTGTGTTTTCTTTAATAACATCTTTTTTTTCTAAAATATTTTTGTTCAAATCTATTTGCATTTTTTCCCTATTCAGAGTTGAGGAACTTTTTTCATTATTTAAAAGATTACAATTTGTGATTGACAATTGAAAAGTTAATATAAATATGAGTATTGTTATTTTCTTCATGTATTATAAAATATTTGCAACATTCTTTAAAAAAATGATCATTTTGTTCTCGCCGGAAAGAAAGTCTTTCTTATGTTATGCCTCATAATCAAAAAATAATCTTAAATAAAAATAATCCAAAAATAATAATCAGAAAATTATTTTGTTGAACTTCAAAAAGAGTGGAAGTATTATTTTTTAAATTTATAAATCAAATAATCTGTAAAGCAACAGCATAATTTTTAATATGAATTAAAGTTTTATTTAGCTTTTCTTAGAACTAATTAATTATATATTTGAGATTCTGTTTTTTAGATTTATGCTTAAAAAAAATCCATTTGGTCATTACTTGATCTTAAAGAAGTGGTTGATTCGATATATGGGTTTCATGACCCATCGTCGTTACAGGGGATTTAATAAATTAAAAATTGAGGGGTCTGAGATTATAAAGAGTTTACCTGATAAAAACGTATTATTTATTTCAAATCATCAAACTTATTTTGCAGATGTTGTGGCTATGCTACACGTCTTTAATGCTAGTCTTAGTGGAAGAATTGATAGTATAAAAAATGTTGGTTATTTATGGAAACCAAAATTAAATATTTATTATGTAGCTGCTAAGGAAACTATGAAATCAGGAATTTTACCTAGAATCCTTGCATATGCTGGTTCAGTTTCAATTGAACGAACATGGCGTGAAAATGGCATGAATATCAATAGACAAGTAAAAATGAGTGATATTTCTAATATAGGTGTTGCACTAAATGATGGTTGGGTTATCACATTTCCACAGGGAACAACTAAACCATTTAAGCCAGTTAGAAAGGGAACAGCTCACTTAATTAAGCATTTTAAGCCAAAGGTCATCCCAATCGTTATTGATGGGTTTAGAAGATCCTTTGATAAAAAAGGTTTAATGATTAAAAAAAGGGGAATTTTACAATCAATGATAATTAAAAATCCACTTGAAATAGATTATGATAATGACAGCGTAGAATCTATTATGGAAAAAATTGAGTATGCAATTGAGCAACACCCGTCATTCTTGAAAGTTATACCTGAAGAGGTTTTAAAGGCTAAAGAAAAACTAAATGTAACACGTCAATGGGATTTTTAACAAAAATATATATGCAAGATCTTTATAAAATTTGTTAGTTACACCCAAATAATTTTCATTATTTAGCCATAAAACATATTTTAAGTCATAATAATTTGAAAATCTATATCAAAAAATGAAAAAAATTATTTTTATAATCTTAATCTTATTAGCTTTTATATCATGTAATAATGTTGAAAAAATTTCATTAACAAAACTTCAAGGTTCTCCTGATTATGATGAAGCAAAACTCACATTAAATGGACTTAATGAAAATAATAATGAATTTAACTTCGAAGTAGATAACTATGAATTAGGGATCCAAACAGAAAGTGAATTTAAATTTAAGCTTGCAAATTCAGCTAAAGGCCAACACATTCATTTTATAGAGAATAATGGTCCATATTCAGCCCATTATACAAATAAATTTGAAAAAAAATTAAAAGATGGTAATAACGTGATATTAGCCTTTTTATCAAGATCTCATCATGAGTCAGTTAAAAACCCAAATGCTTATGTTTTTACTCAAATTGGAGAGGGTGATAAAATTGACTTAGAAAAACAGTTTTTATTTTATAGTAGACCAAAAGGGACCTATACAGGCGAAGACACAGAAAGACTGCTACTAGACTTTTATTTAGTCAATACTAGTATATCATCTGATGGAAATAAAGTAAGAGTTACAATTCAGGACTCTGAATTTCTAGTTGATGAATGGGCCCCATATATTATTGAGGGCTTACCGAAGGGTGAAATCTCAATTAAACTTGAATTATTAAATTCTAATGGAGAACTAATTGAAACCCCTTTCAATCCATCAATTAGAAAAATTATATTAAAATAAATGAGTGTTTTAATTTATTAGCTGAATTTAAAGAACGAATACTTGAAAAAAACTATCTTGTTTTTTTTGTTAATATCCGCATCTTCTTGCAAAACAAACTATAACACAGTTGAGTTTAGACTAAAAAATATACCTCCGGCTCCTGATTATTCCAAAAATGAAAGCTGGGCAGTTCTACCCAGTCTCTGGAATAAATCACTTGAACAGGTGGCTGGAACTCCAGAAAAAAAAAGAGCAGACGTTTTTTATATTTACCCAACATTGTTTTCAAATAAAAAAAGTAGTTGTTGGAATGCTAACATTTTCGATCCACAAATAAGAAAAGATGTTATTGAAAAAGCGGTGACATATCAAGCTTCAGCATGGGTTAAAGCGGCAAATCTTTACGTTCCATTTTACAGACAAGCTCACTATAGAATTTTTATTGAGCCCTACGCAACTCAGGGGAGAGAAGCAGGTATTGTGGCATATCAGGATGTAAAAAATGCATTTATATATTTTCTTAATAACTATAATAACTCGAGACCAATAATTATTGCATCACACAGCCAAGGCACCTTACATGCTAAAAGAATTATAAAGGAGTTTTTTGATGGAAAGCCATTACAAAAGAGACTTATAGCCGCGTACTTAATAGGTGCTAGAGTCATACCAAATGAGTTTAAAAATATATATGAATTAAATCGTCCTGATTCATTTGGAGGTTTTATCAGTTGGAATACTTACAAAAAAAATCATTTACCACCAAAGTACAATGATTGGTATAAAGGAGGAGTAGTTTCAAATCCAATTAGCTGGGATCAAAGCCCACAGGGTTCAATAGATTCCCATTTGGGTGTATTAGGCAGAGATAAAAAAATATATCCTAAAAGCTTATATACAAAAGAAATAGATGGAATTTTGTGGTCTTCATTACCAAAAATTAAGAATCGATTTTTATTATCATTTATAAAAGACTATCACTTTGCTGACATAAATCTTTTTTGGAAAGATATAGAAGAAAATGCAGTTTTAAGAGTACAAAGCTGGCTAAAAGAGAATTAATAATGACATTAGAAAATATATTGATTGATTGTAAGAAACAGCTAACTGGTGCTTTAAATTATAAAAAACATCCTTTCCGATATTTTACATTAGCCTCAACATCTAAAGATGGTATTCCAAGTCTAAGAACAGTGGTTCTTAGAGATTTTTGCCCAAAAAAATTTTTACTAACTATATTCACTGACGCTAGATCAAAAAAAGTCGAAGAATTCAAATCAAATAAGATGGGAAAGTTATTATTTTATGATACATCAAGATTGATCCAAATAATAATCGAGGTAAAAATGATTGAAGTAATAAATTTAGATAACCATTTTAAAACATTACCAGAACCTAGTAAAAAAGATTATACGTCTATCACAAAACCTGGTACAAAAATCCAATCTCCAGATAAGGTTAAATACAACTATTCTCAGAATTATTTCAGAAAGATTATTTTTCAAGCAGTAAATCTTGAGTACTTGAAACTAAAAAGACCTACACATATCAGAGCGACGTTCAGTAGTGAGGACAAATGGAAAGGTTCCTATTTGGTTCCTTGAAATTTGCGTATTAGCATTTAATTTTTTTAATTTAGTATTGGATTTTAATTTGACAAACATGAAAAAGAAAAAAAGTTCTTTCAAGAAAATCAAAAGAAGAACATTTATTAAAAACGGAGCTGCTGCCAGCTCAATATTCATATTACCTAGACATGTTTTAGGTGGGACCGGTTATATAGCCCCAAGTGACAAACTTGCTTTGGCGGCAATTGGGTCTGGTGGTAAGGGAGCTAGTGATATTTCAAATTCCGAATTAAATGGTAAAGAAAAAGTTGTTGCTCTTTGTGATGTCGACTTAACAGGTAGAGCTTTAGAAACAGTCAAAAAGTATCCAAAAGCAAAAAGATATGAGGATTTTAGAGAAATGCTTGATAAGGAAAAAAGCATTGATGCTGTTACAATATCTACTCCTGATCATACTCATGCAGTAATAGCGGCAAACGCAATTAAAAGAGGTATACATGTATATGTTCAAAAGCCATTAACTCATAATGTCAATGAAGCACGTCTTTTGACTGAGCTCGCTCGAGAATATAAAGTTGTAACTCAAATGGGAAATCAAGGAGCCTCTAATCCTGATCAAATTAAAATTCAAGAGTGGATTAATCAAAAGAAAATAGGTAATATATCTAAAGTGGATGTTTGGACCGACAGACCAATTTGGCCATCAGGCAATCCTATACCAAAAGCAAATAA
Organism: uncultured Bacteroidota bacterium; assembly: GCA_902618245.1. Classification (GTDB taxonomy): domain Bacteria; phylum Bacteroidota; class Bacteroidia; order Flavobacteriales; family Flavobacteriaceae; genus MS024-2A. The sequence goes on from CACMZR010000003.1 coordinate 24,092, forward strand.
ATCCCTGAAACCAATAGGCTTAAATTGGGATTTATGGCTCGGACCAGCAAAGGAAACTGAATATATTCCAGAAATGCATCCTTTCAACTGGAGAGGATGGTGGGATTACGGCACAGGAGCATTGGGCGATATGGGTTGTCATTTAATAGATGTTCCATTCAAAGCATTAGGATTAAAATATCCAAAGTCAGTTGAATGTAGTATAGGGAAAATTCTAATAGGTATGTACCAAAGTGCATACACACCAGAGGGTTGTCCGCCTTCTGCTGCGGTTTCGCTTATTTTTGGTGCTACTGAAAAAAATGAAACTGACATCCAAATGACATGGATGGATGGGGGATTAAAACCCTTTCATCCAGAGCTTTTGCCTTCTGATGTGCCCATAGATGCAGGTGGTGTAATGATAATTGGAGAAAAGGGTGTAATTACATGTAATGATTATGGATATAATCCAAGACTTTATCTTAAAGGAGAACCAGTGATTAAAGGTGATATGAAAAAAGAATTAAATGTCCCTGAATTTAATCACCAAAGAAAATGGGTTGATGCCTGTAAAGAAGGGTTTGGCAGCAAGAAGCATAGAGAATTAACTTCAAGTTTTGATTATTCAGGACCTATGACCGAAACAGTTTTGATGGGGAATATAGCTATCAGGAGTTATATGGTTGAGGGTGAGTCTAAAAGAAAACAGTACGGTTATCCAGTGCCAAATTATATTGGAAGAAAAAAATTACTTTGGGATGGAGATAATATGAAGATCACAAATTTGGACGAAGCAAACCAGTTTGTCGGAAGAATTTATAGAAAAGGCTGGAAAATTAGCTAATTAGTTTAAATTGAAAATACTTGTTACAGGTGGTTTAGGATACATTGGATCACATGTAACAGTATTGCTTTTAGAGCAAAACATAGAAGTCCTATGTGTTGATAACCTTGATAACTCAAGATTAGAAGTTCTTGACGGTATAAATAAGATTACAAGCAAAAGCCCCTTATTCAAAAATTTAGACATAAAAGATAAAGTTGAGCTAGAGAGTTTATTTAAAGAACACGATGATATTCAGGCAATCATTCATTTTGCCGCTCACAAGTCTTTAACTGAGAGTTTGGAAAAGCCATTAAATTACTACAATAACAATATTGTAGGACTTCTAAATATTTTAAATTTTTCAGTTGAAAAAGACATTCCATTTATATATAGCTCTTCATGTACAGTATATGGAGATGTAAAAGTTTCTCCAATTAATGAAGAGAATGCAACTAATGACCCTAAATCTCCATATGGTAATACAAAATTGATTGGAGAACAGATTTTAAAAGATTGTTTCAATGCATCTGATAAGTTTAAAACAATTATTCTTCGATATTTTAATCCTATTGGAGCACATCCAAGTGGGTATATAGGAGAATATCCATTAGGAACTCCTCAAAATTTAATTCCATATCTAACTCAAACGGTTATTGGTAAACATCCTTTTTTAAGAGTATTTGGATCAGATTACGAAACAGAAGATGGTACATGTATTCGTGACTATATACATGTAATGGATCTTGCTAAAGCTCATATAGAAAGTATAAATTACCTGATATCTTTCAAGAATAAAAAAATGTGTGAGATACTTAATGTCGGAACTGGAAAAGGCTACAGTGTGTTAGAAGTAATAAAAATATTTGAAAAAGTTACTGGGGAAAAAGTCCCATTCAAAGTTGTTGGCCCAAGGGAAGGTGACGTTCCAATCGCATTCGCAGATGTAAAAAAAATATATACAAAAATGGGATGGAAAACAAAATTTACATTAGAAGATGGATTAAAATCTGCTTGGAATTGGGAGAAGCATTTAGTAAAAAAGTTTTAAAATCTTTTTATATTGAGTGAATATTTTATTAAAGTATGTTAGGGAAAAACTCAAAACTTAGTCGAAGGAGCGCTTTAAAAAAAATAGCTGTGGGAACTACTGCTTTAAGTTTTCCAGAAATTCAAAATAATAATTATTCAAAAAAAAATGGAACAATTTTGAAAGGTAAAATAAAGCAATCAGTCTGTCAGTGGTGTTATTCTGACATGCCTCTCGATAAGTTAGCAGAAGAGTCAAAGAAAATAGGTCTTATTGGCATAGATCTCATAGGTAAAGAAGGATGGGAAACTTTAAAAAATTATGATCTAATATCAACAATGTGTTATGGAGACCTAGAGGGAAAGTCAACAAGAAGTTTAACTAATGGTTGGTGTGACAAAAGGTTTCATAAAGATTTGATTTCGAATTATGTACGTCATATCAAACAAGTCTCTGGAGCCGGTTGGACCAACTTAATCTGTTTTAGTGGAAATAGAAGAGGAATGAGTGATGAGGATGGCTTAAAAAATTGTATTAGTGGCTTAAAAAAAATAATCACAGTAGCTGAAGATTATGGAGTAGTTTTACATATGGAACTATTGAACTCAAAAATTGATCATCCTGATTATATGTGCGATAATACAAAATGGGGCGTTAAACTTTGTAAATCACTAGATTCAAATAATTTCAAATTATTATATGATATTTATCATATGCAAGTTATGGAAGGTGATATTATCGATACTATTAGAAAAAATCATAGATATTTTGGTCATTTTCATACTGCCGGTGTTCCAGGAAGAAACGAAATAGACGAAAGCCAAGAGCTTTTTTATCCTGCAATTATGGAAGCCATTAAGCAAACTGGCTTTAATGGTTATGTAGCTCAAGAATTTATTCCTTTGGATAAGGCCAAATTTGGAATGAACTCGCTGCTTAAGGCTGTGCAAACTTGTGATATCTAACTCAATACTTTGCTGGAAAACCTTTAGTTTGGGTTTTCAAAATAAAATTTCTTAAATCTTCATTAGCATTTTTAAGGTCTTCATTCCTTAAGTACATCATGTGGCCACTTCTATATCCCTTAAATTTGAATCTATCTCTTAACTTTCCACTTGGATCGACCTGCCACATTGTATATTTTGCATTGAAGTAGGTGGTAGCTCCATCATAATATCCTGATTGAATTAATACATTTAAATAAGGATTTTCTGCCATTGCCCTCCTTAGATCCTCACGAGTGTTATCATTTTCGTTATTCCATGGATGTACGGGACCAAACATATTATATTTGACATCTGTCTCAAATTTTAAGTCTTTTCTTATATAGTGATTTATTGCGGGTGTAAATGAATGAAGCCATGAGGTTAGTTCTGCGCTATAATCTGGCCTTGTTCCAATATCTTTTCTATCAATACCTAGATATCTAGAATCTAATCTACCGATTGTTTTCCCCTGATCTCGTAATAATTCTTTCCAGAAAAAATAATTGGGAACATCTAAGTTATTTGATAAAATTGATTTCTGGCTTAGGCCAGAATAATATGACATTTTTGATGAAATTTCCTGAAGTTCATTTTCTAATATAAATCCTCCTTTAGCTAGAGCTGGGATTAGCTTGTTTATGGCAAATTTTTCAACTTCAGGCAAAATGTCTTTTAAATCCTTTTGTTGTAATTCAGGATTTAGCTTTTTATGAAACCAAGCCGCTGCCGAATAATATGGTAAATTTAAAGCGGAAGAAACAGGACCACCTACTCTTATTACCTTATAATCTGCAGGAGAAACCATAATGACTCCATTTAAATACATCCATTGTTTTTCTTGAAGCTCAGCAGATAATCCCATTACCCTTGTCCCACCATAACTTTCACCAATAAGATATTTTGGTGAATTCCAACGAGATTTTCTTGTAACAAAAGTATTAAGCCATTCAGCTAGGTATTTAATATCTTCATTTATTCCAAAAAATTGTTCTCGTTCAGCTTTTTTACCATCTATTTCCAAAATCCTTGAGTATGCAGTATTAACGGGGTTAACAAATACAATGTCAGCAACATCTAAAATCGAATAGGGATTATTTTTATAACCGTAAGGTTGTATGGGATATCCCTCATTATCAATTTTTAATATTTTAGGACCGGTATATGCGATATGCATCCAAACAGATCCTGAGCCAGGACCTCCATTAAATGAGAAAATTAATGGTCTTTTATTATAATTTTCTACATCAATTCTCCTGTAGTAAGTATAAAATAAAGTTGCAATTGGTCTACCTATTGTATCCCAGACGGGCTGTGTACCAGTTTGTGCTTGGTACTTAATAACTTGATTTTTGATCTTAGTAGTATGATTTGTAACTACAATTGTGTCAACTGATATTTTTCTTATTTGACCATTTGAATAAAACAGGAATAAAGAGAAAAAAAGTGTTGTTATTTTTTTCATTTGATTAAAAATCTTTCTAAAATACTTAGCTATTTAATAACAAAAATGATAAAATTTTATCAAGTTATTTTAAAATTGTGCATAAAAAAAAGCCTCATCAAAATGATGAGGCTTTCTATAAAAAAATTATATACTTCTAATTTACTTTAATCTGAGCACTTCGATTTAATTGTACTCTACGGTTTCTTGCCCTACCTTTAGTCGTGTTATTTGGTTCAACTGGTTTAGTTTCTCCATATCCAACTGTAGTTAATCGGTCTGCACTTATTCCTTTATCAACAAGGGATTTTTTTACCGCAGCAGCTCTTTTTTCTGAAAGTTTTTGGTTGTAAGCCTCACTACCGTCGCTTGAAGCATGACCTTCAATTGTGATTGTTGTATCAGGATATTTATCCAAAAGTGATTTGAATGTATCAATGATCATTAGGTCGCTTGAATCTAACGTACTACTATCTGCTTTAAATAAAATCCTACTCTTTTCGCTGTTAATGTATGAAAGTAAGTCTGATGGCTCGTCAGGACAACCACCATTCGCTGAATCACCAGACACTTGTGGACATTTATCATCTTTATCTGGCACACCGTCACCATCGCTGTCTTTTAGAGGGCAACCATCATTGTCTGGATCACCTTTTTGTTCAGGACACTTATCTACATTATCAGACACACCGTCACCATCAGTATCTGGACAACCATCCATCTCAATTAAACCAGCAACGTTTGGACATTTATCATCTTTATCTGCAACACCATCTCCGTCAGAGTCAGGACAGCCTTGTAATTCCTCTGGCCCTGCTTCTTCGGGACAATTATCTTTAGTATCAGGAATACCATCACCATCAGTGTCAGGACAGCCATTAAATTCTTTTAGCCCAGGAACATCTGGACATTCATCTTTTTTATCTGAAACACCGTCTCCATCAGCATCACCAGCACCAAAATTATAACTTAATCCAATTATGTGTTGCAAATGGTTGTAAGACCCATTTGTTTCTTGAGTACCTCTATATGAAGTACTAACATTAATATTAACTTGATCACTAACAGGGATATCGATACCTATTCCTCCAAAAGTAGTTCTACCACTCTCTAATGAAGGGAAAACACCCTCTTTGTCTTGACCGTCAGCAAAACGACTCAGTCCATAACCACCAAATAGATAGGGGACTATGTTATTTTCAGTAATATTAAATCTAATAAAGCCATCTAAATATGAATAATCTAGATTTACGTTATCTTGGGGACTCGCCTTTCCAAGACCATATCTAGCACCTATAGAAAAACCAGATGAAATATATCTTGACAAACTAAGTGCAGGCGCTCCAAAATTTAAGCCAGAATCAACATTATCACCCTGTAGGTTAATTAAATCTGCACCAACAGCAATAGCCCAAGGATTTTCACTAGTTTGAGCATTTAATAAAAACGAACTAGCAAAAAGAAGTATGTAATATTTTAATGATTTCATTCAATTGAGTTTGATTAACAAATATAGTATTTTTCTCAATTTTAAGAACCAAATTTTATTGTTTTTTACGATTGATTTATTAAGTTAGAACTAAATTTAGATCACTAAAATGAAGAAAAATCGTTCTTTTTTATTAATTATTTTAATCAGCTCAATTTTTTTTAGTTGCAACACAAAAAAAACAGAAAAATCTGATTGGAATTTCTTAATTGAGGAGCCTTCCATTGATTTGTGGAGAGCTTATAATGGTAAAAAAATGCCACCAGGGTGGAAAATTATTGATGGCGTTTTAACATTTAAAACAGAACAAATACTCGAAGAAGATTACAATTATAAAGGCAGTAGAGACATAATTTATGGTGGCGAAATGTTTCAAGATTTTGAACTTTACGTTGAATGGAAAATACCTGTTGGAGGAAATAGTGGAATATTTTATCATATCAGAGAAGGATATGATGGACCTCCCGAAGTCGCTCCTGAATATCAACTAATAGATGACGAAAATTATGCTTCAATTCACGATATAAAATCGTACAATGAGAGTGTAGGTTTTGAAAACCCTTCAGAACTCCACCCGCTGCAGCAGACAGCTTCAGATTATGCTATGCACGTTGCTAAACCCGAACTTAAAAATTTAAATCCTCCGGGTCAGTGGAATAGTTCAAGAATTGTATTCACGGAAAAATTGGTTGAGCATTGGTTAAATGGTATAAAAGTTTTATCATTTGTTCCTTGGTCAGAAGAATGGTACAAAAAGAAAAACTCAGGAAAATGGGATAATACGCCGGATTATGGTAAATTTAAATCTGGATATATTGGATTTCAGGATCATGGTAGTGATTTATGGTTCAAAAACGTAAAAATTAAAAAATTGTAATTTAAACTTTGAATGATATGAAAAAAAGAGATTTTCTTAAAACTTCAGTAGCATTGGCATCTGCAACTATAATTCCCTCTCCACTTTTAATTTCTACTTCACCTAAAAAAACAATTCTTAGGACCGCACATATCGGTGTTGGTGGAATGGGTGCATCAGATTTGGAGTCAATATCGTCCCACAAATCAGTTCAAGTTGTAGCACTTTGTGATGTTGATAAAAATAGCCTTGATGATGCTCAGAAGAAATTCCCAAATGCTAAAGTATTTAAAGATTATAGAATTATGCTTAGTGAAATGTCAGAAAGTATTGATGCAGTGGTTGTCTCTACACCTGATCACAGCCATGCCCCAGCATCAATTTTGGCAATGGAGATGAATAAACCGGTATATTGTCAGAAACCACTGACTCATTTTGTTTCTGAGGCAAGAGCGATGAAAAAAATTGCTGAAGAAAAAAAATTAGTTACACAAATGGGTATTCAGGTTCATTCATTTTATGACTACAAGTTAGCTACGGTTTTAATACAGGCTGGAATTATTGGAAAAGTTCATAAAGTAAGGGCTTGGTCTCCAAAAAATTGGGGGTATGATGGTCCCGAACCGAAAGGAAAGGATGACATCCCAAAAAATTTAGATTGGAATTTATGGCTTGGAACCTCCCCTGATCGCCCATACAAAGACAAATATTACCATCCTTCAAACTGGCGTAAGTTGGTTGATTATGGATGTGGTACACTTGGAGATATGGGTGTGCATATTTTTGATACACCTTACAATGCATTAGCTCTAGACGTACCTCTTACTATTAAGAATAAATGCAGAAAACCAAATGGCTATGGCTTTCCAGTAAATAATAGTGTTGAATATACCTTTCCAGGCACCCCTTATACAGCAAATACATTAACATGGATTTGGTCTGATGGTCCTGGAGTACCTGCTAGCAATAAAGATTTGAAGCTTCCAAAACGTGATAAGCTTCCTCTCCAGGGAGCTATGTTTATAGGAGAAAAAGGTAGATTACTTTTACCCCATTTTATGGAGCGCCCACGTCTGATAATTAATAATGAATATAAGGAAATCGATATAAAAAAATATGACCCAAATGACCTTTTAGGAAATACTGAAAACGACTATGAAAGGGATGCACCGAAGCATTATCATCAATTTGTAGATGCTTGCTTAGGAAAAGACAAAGTCTCAGCCCCTTTTTCATATTCCTCCAGATTAACAGAAACTATACTTCTAGGTGTAATTGCTGGACGTTTTCCAAATAAAACATTGCATTGGAATAATGAAAAGGCAAAATTTCAAGAGGAAGAGGCTAATCAATATCTTACTGGTAACTACAGAGACTTTTGAATTTTAATCTAAAATAAAAAATGCATAGAAGAATAGCTTTAAAAAATATTGCTATCATAACAGGAAGTACATTTATTCTTCCTTATGGATGTGATTTTGAAACGGGAATTGTCTATTCTAATTTCACAAGTTTAAAAAAAAAGCACCTTAACCTTATTGCCTCTATTAGTGAGTTTATTTTACCCAGTGATATGAAGAACTTTCCCACCCCAGAAAATAGGCTACATTTTATTATGACAATGGCTAATGATTGTCTATTAAAAAAGGAAAGAAAACTTTTTGAAGAAGGATTTGAGTTTTTCCAATTGTCACTTTACTCAGAAAGAAATGAAAGATTTGAAAAATTACAAATAAATCAAAAACAAGAATTCATTTTGAAAGGTATAGAAAGTAATAAACCTGAAATAAAAATGTTTCTCAACTATATAAAAGAGTTTTCTATATTACATTTTGAAACTTCTGAAAATTATATGAAAAATTATTTGAATTTTGAATTTATGCCAGGTCGCTATAATGGTAAAGTCCAAGTATAAAATTTTACTTTGAAAAATACATTTGATACTATAGTAGTCGGTGCTGGGATGTCAGGGGGATGGGCAGCTAAGGAATTTACTGAAAAAGGATTCAAGACTTTACTTTTGGAAAGGGGCCCAAATATTGAACATATATCGGACTATCCAACCTCAAATCTGCAACCTTGGGAACTCAAACATCGAGGTAGATTAACTGCACAAGAAATTAAGGAAAACCCTATAGCCAGCAGCTGTTACGCATTTAGAGAGGACGCAAAACATTTTTTTGTGAAAGATAAGGATCATCCTTATAATCAAATAAGACCTTTTGATTGGATTCGTGGTTATCAAGTAGGAGGAAAATCAATTATGTGGGCTAGGCAAGTTCAGCGATGGAGTCCATATGATTTTGAAGGCCCTGCTCGTGACGGTTTTGCTGTTGATTGGCCAATCCGTTATAAAGACTTGGCTGATTGGTATACTTACGTTGAACGTTTTGTAGGTGTCAGTGGGAATAAAGATGGTTTAGATATCTTGCCTGATGGTGAATTTTTAAAACCTTGGGAATCAAATGTTGTAGAAGAGTATTTTAGTCAGCAGATGAAAAAGTTTTATAAGGACCGCCATGTAATTTATGGTCGTTGCGCTCATTTGACTGAATCTAGACCTATCTTTATGAAACAGGGACGCGGTTTATGTGTTAGTCGAAATGTATGTCAGAGAGGCTGTACACTTGGAGGTTATTTTAATGCTAATTCTACATTAATACCCTGGTCTTTAAAAACAGGAAATCTTACCTTAAGACCACACTCAGTTGTTCACTCAATACTTTACGATAACAATAAGCAAAAAGCAATTGGAGTAAGAGTGATTGATTCAATTACAAAAAAAACTCAAGATTATTTTGCAAGTATTATTTTTTTAAATGCATCAACCCTAAATACTAATTTAATTTTGTTGAATTCAATGTCGAGTCGATTTCCAAAAGGTTTGGGGAATGATAATGGTTTACTCGGGAAATATATCGCTTTTCACAATTATAGAGCTACGATAAGTGCTAAATATGAAGGATTTCCAAATTACACCGTTGAAGGGGCAAAACCAACAACTCATTATGTACCCAGATTTAGAAATGTACTTAGGCAAGAAACTGATTTTTTAAGAGGTTACGCAGCAGGTTTTCAAGCTTCTCCAGCGAGAGAAACCATTAAAGAGGGCATAGGAGATAAATTAAAAAAACAACTTTTAGACACAAAGGAAACAGGAGTATGGAATGTCGGATCGCATATGATGGGAGAAACAATCCCTAAAATTACCAATTATGTGAGTCTCGATGATAATAAAAAAGACGCCTGGGGCGTTCCACTTCTTAACATTAATGTAGATTATGATGATAATGATGAAAAGATGATAAAAGATTTCTATGAGCAATTTACAGAAATGTACACTAAAGCTGGTTTTGTTGATATTGAAATTAATGACAACAAGCGTCGTCCAGGCAACGATATCCACGAGATGGGTGGAGTAAGGATGGGTAAAGATCCCAAAACATCTTTATTAAATTCATGGAATCAAATGCATTTGTGTAAAAATGTTTTTGTTACGGACGGTTCATGCATGACTTCTACTTCAACTCAAAATCCTTCATTAACTTTTATGGCAATTACTGCTAGAGCTTCCAATTATGCAATTAAAGAAATTAAAAAAGGAAATATTTAAGAACAAGGCTTAATATTAAGATTTTTAGATTATTTTGAGAATTAATTATGATAATGAAAAAAGTTGTAACCTTTGGCGAAATTATGTTGCGCTTATCTACACCAGGATTTCTTAGGTTTTCTCAAGCAAACAATTTTGACGCGGTGTTTGGAGGTGGTGAATCAAACGTTGCAGTATCACTTGCTAATTATGGGATACCAGTAGAGTTTGTAACCAGACTTCCAAATAACGAAATTGGTGACTCTGCTCTAATGGAAATAAGAAAGCACAATGTTGGGACTCAATTCATTGTACGTGGTGGTGAGAGATTAGGAATTTATTTTTTAGAGACAGGAGCAGTGAACAGATCAAGTAAAGTAATATATGACAGGGCGCACTCTTCAATGTATAATATTCAAAAAGGGATGATTGACTGGGAATCAGTTTTTGAAGATGCTCAATGGTTTCATTGGACTGGAATTACTCCTGCAATATCAAAAAATGCTGCGGAAGTTTGTTTGGAAGCATTAGAGATAGCAAAAAAAATGGGAATAAAAATTTCTGTTGATTTAAATTACAGATCAAAATTATGGAATTATACAAACGAAAGAGAAAAAATTATGACAGAGCTTGTTAGCTATTGTGATATAATTTTAGGTAACGAAGAGGATTCTGAAATGCATTTTGGAATAAAGCCTGAAGGATTAAATGTTGTAAAACAGGGAGATAAAGTAAATGCTGATAAATTTCTTTCAGTATGTCAACAAATGAAAGATAAATTTCCACGAGCAAAAAAAGTTATAACAACCTTACGAGGTTCAATATCGGCATCTCATAATAAATGGTCAGGTATTTTATATGATGGCAAGTCTTTATTTAAAAGCAGAGAATATGAAATAACCCATATAGTTGATAGAGTGGGGGGTGGAGATTCTTTCATGGGAGCCTTAATTTATGGTTTTATTACTTATCCTGATGATAACCAAAAAGCTATTGATTACGCATCAGCAGCATCCTGTCTAAAACACACAATTAAAGGAGATTTTAATTTAGTTTCGATACAAGAAATTGAAAAATTGATAAGTGGAGATGCGTCTGGTAGAGTTTCAAGATAATATAAAATTATGGCACAATATTCAAGAATACAAGTAATTAACAAAATGATGGAATTAAGGATGGTTCCCTTATTTTATAATTCTGATTTCCAAGTTGCAAAAAATATTTTACAAGCTTGTTACAATGGTGGTGCTCGTTTGATAGAATTTACAAATAGAGGTGATTTTGCAATAGAAGTTTTTTCTAAACTGATAAAATTTGCTTCTAAAGAGTTACCAGGGATGATTGTCGGAATAGGTTCTGTAACTGACTCGGCAGCAGCTTCTCAGTATATGCTTCTAGGGGCTAACTTTGTAGTAACCCCTGTTTTAAGAGAAGATATTGCAATTGTATGTAATCGAAGAAAAGTTCTTTGGATTCCAGGTTGTGGCTCACTTTCTGAAATCGCCAAGGCTGAAGAAATGGGATGTGAACTTATAAAACTTTTTCCTGGCAATGTATATGGTCCAGATTTTATAAAATCTGTCAAAGCCCCACAGCCATGGAGCTCTATTATGCCGACAGGAGGAGTTTCAATTGAGCAATCCAATCTATTGGGATGGTTTAAGGCTGGTGCTGATTGTGTCGGATTAGGCTCCAAATTAATATCCAAGGAAATATTAACCAATCAGGACTTTAAAAAACTAGAGAAAAATGTTTTAGACACCCTTCAATTTATTAAAAAAATAAAGTAATTATTTAATTTTGTTTGAAAATAAATTTTTTAAAGCCCTGTAAACCAATAAAAAACCCCTCACTTATGAGGGGTTTTATGAAAATTCTTATTAAGAAATTATTCCGCTTTTTTCATTGCAGCAGCCATAACACCCGAAGCATCAAAATAATCTTGTGCTATGTGTATTTGTCCTTTACCATTAAAATCAAATGAGTGGTAGGCATTTGTTTTAATAACATTACCGGTCATCGTATTTTTTGCAGTCCAAACCCCATAGGTCCTAACACTGCCATTTAAAACTCCCAGAGAATCAGTTCCTGGCAACCATACGTTGGCTTCGTATGTAATATCATCAAAATTATCCATCCAAGCTTTGGTATTAGCTATAAACCCATCATATTTGACTGGACTTGCACCGTGAAAAGGTGGATAATGAGTAATTCCTGGACATATAAGAGGTTTTTGGGCCTCCATATCTTCAGTTTTAAAAAGCTCAAAAAACTTTTGAGCTGTGGCAAGATTCTTTGCATAAAGAGCACTGGTGTCTGGAGTTGAGTTTCCAGCCTTTTGATCACATGAAGCGAATGCAAAAACAGTTGCTATTAATAAGGTTATTTTTTTCATAATTAAAAAGCTTTTAAATTTTAGTAATTGAAAATAGTATTTTTTTTAATTGATTCCTAAATAAAAAAATCTACTCACAATGATTTCAAAAATCCTCCATCTATAGGAATATTAATTCCAGTAATGTAATCTGACTTTTCTGAGGCTAAAAAACAAACTAAATTTGCGTATTCCTCTGGATTTCCAAAACGTTTCATAGGAATAGTATCTTTAATTTTATCCTCAATCTTTGATATATTTATTCCAAGTTTTTTAGCTTTTTTGGAATTTAATTGCTTTAATCTCTCAGTATTAAAGTAACCAGTTAGAACATTATTTATAGTTATATTAAATTTTGCTATGTCGACTGAAAGAGTTTTAGACCAAGTCACTAGTGCAGAACGCAGACTGTTAGACAGTACGAGGTAATTTAATGGTTCTTTTACAGAAATTGAAGCTACATTAATAATTCTTCCCCATTTTTTATCTTTCATATTTGTTAATGCTAATAGACTAGTTTTAACAGCACATTTAAATAGAAGATCAAAAGCTGATTGATAATCATCAATAGACTTTTCCAAGGCACTTCCTCCTTCGGGCCCTTGAGTATTATTAACAAGAATATCAATATGATTTGTTTCAAAAAAGTATTTTATTGATTTCGAGAAAAGGTTGTAATTCGAAAAATCAACTTCTAAAAATTTATGTTTTTGGTTTCTAGATGTATCTAATTCATTAACAACTTTCTCAAGCTTTGATTTATTTCTTGCCATTATGCATACACTAGCACCTGATGCAGCAAGCCTTGTAGCAATAGCCTTACCTATACCGTCAGTACTTCCACCAACTAATGCGAATTTTCCCGTCAAATCAATTTCCATAAGCTACTTATATTCATCTCGGGTAGGGCTAAAAACATCCATTAGAAGACATTGAGTTAACGCTTTACCAGAATGTTTACAATTTGAGGGAACATAAACAATATCACCAGCGCTATATACTTTTGTGATACCTTTAAGTTTAAATTCAAATTCTCCCTTTTGAACATACATAATTTGTTCATGTGGATGTTGGTGTTCAGGAACTGTGGCCCCTTTTTTGACTGTCCAAAATGCCCATGTTATTTGGTTACCGTGAACCATTTTTCCATGAAAACCAGGCATTAACTCTTTACTAGTAAGAGATTTGAGATTCATTTTAGTTAAAGCTAAAAATTTATAATAGCATAATATACAAAATTATGTAGCTAAAATCTAGCGATGCTTAATCTTGCTATATTTGCCAATTACATTTTCACGTATACATCACCGTCTTTAATAAACTCAGTAAAATCAGAGTTGAATCTGAGTATTTCGATATTAGTTCTAGATTCTATGGATCTTTCCGAAAGATCCACAGGAGAACATGTTATATAGTTATTAATAAATTGATATGTCTGTTGAGGTGCTAAAAGATCTGTGGATAGATTTGACCAGTCAAATCCAGTTTCAGAACGTAAGTAGCAAGGGTCGTCATATGATGCTTCATCTCCTGGAGCTTCAGAAATTTCTCTTTCACTAAAGACTGCTGTTCCAGTTCCATCATTATTAAATGTAAAGATTATTGATGCGTACCAAAACTGATCGTTTATTGTTGTCGTAATTCTAAACTGCCATTTCCCAATAATAGGGTCTTCAACTAATTCATTCTTTGTACAACCGATGAGACTTATAAAAATGAGTAATAAAAAAAGTTTTTTCAAAGTATTTTTTTAGCTATCTACAAGAAAGAAAATAAAGATGTATATAAATTAAAATATTAAATATAAACCTTAAACAATTAATGTCACAAATAAAAGCAATTATTATGGGTAAATAAATTTTTGAATATAATTAAAGCTAATAAAGATATAATTCTACACTATTGAAAATATGAAAGTTTGGCTTCGAGCTTAGTTATCATTAGGGATGCGGAGTCGCATCCCTAATATTTAGATTGTGACCTCGGCAGGATTCAAACCTGCAACCTCTTGAGCCGTAATCAAGTGCACTATTCAGTTATGCTACGAGGCCATTAAATAAAGTTTTATACTTTATTGTGAAATACTATTAAGTTTTTAAAATATTCTACCAAATATAAACATAAGTATGATTTACAAAAATATTCCTAAACGATTATAGAATTATAATTTCCTTTTTATAAAAAAAATAAAAAGTTCAAAAAGTTAAATGTAAATTGCAGCTGTTTTTATATGGAATTCTTAGCAATTATATTGGGTTTATTCTTTCTCATTAAAGGGGGAGAATTTCTTTTTAATGGCTCATTATCAGCCTCAATAAAATTGCAAATTCCTAGGTTCATTGTTGGATTGACCATAGTTTCTTTTGCTACTTCAGCACCTGAATTAGTTGTTAGTGTCCAATCTGCAGTAAAAGGATTTCCCGATTTAGCCCTTGGAAATATTGTAGGTTCAAATGTTGCTAACCTTGCTCTAGTTCTAGGTATAGTAGCGATCATTACACCAATAAAAATTGAAAAAGTATTTTATAAGTATGATTGGCCGATTATGATTGTTGTCACGTTGTTGTTTTATTTTTTGATAAAAACAAATGACAACCTATCTCGAATTGAAGGTGTAATTTTTATAATATTTCTTATGGCCTACTTAATTTTTTTAGTATTCTATCAAAAAAGTAGAATAACTCAAGATGAGTTTTTTGATGATGATAAAGCAACTAGTTATGTCAAAATATTTTATTTGGTTGTGGCTGGTGGTTTTTTATTATGGCTTGGATCGGAAGTTTTAATAAAAGGGGCTGTGAGTTTGGCATCTAAACTAGGTGTTAGTGAAAGAATTGTTAGTGTATCTATAATTGCTTTTGGCACAAGTATTCCAGAGTTATCTACTTCTATTATTGCCATAATAAACAAAGAGCATAATATTTCCGTTGGAAATCTTATTGGTTCAAATATTTTTGATATGATTGGTGTTATCGGTATAACAAGTATACTATCACCTATTTATATATCAGACAAAGGATTGATCAACAGTGATCTAGTTTGGATGGTATCTTTAGCATTTTTGATTTTACCACTGGTTTTTTTTCCAAACAAAATGAAGTTTGGCAGATCAGAGGGTATAATACTAATAGTATTTTACGTATTTTTTATAAGTAGATTATTTTAAAAAAACCCTCCGTTTACAGAGGGTTTTTTTTTAAGCAGATTTTACGGTTTTTATAATACGAGCCGCAATTTTGTAGGGATCACCATTTGAAGCAGGTCTTCTGTCTTCTAGCCACCCTTTCCATCCGTTTTCAACGGTCATAATTGGTATTCTTATTGATGCTCCACGATCAGAAACACCATAACTAAATTGATCAATTGATTGTGTTTCGTGTTCCCCAGTTAAACGCTGGTCGTTAAAAGCTCCATAAACGTCTATGTGTTCTTTCACAACAGGTCTGAAAGCTTCACAAATTTTGTCATATGTTTCTTTCGATCCACAAGTTCTCAGAGTGTTGTTTGAAAAATTCGCGTGCATTCCTGAACCGTTCCAATCTGTTGCACCAAGAGGCTTAGGGTGGTATTCTATTGCTAAGCCATAATTCTCAGCTGTCCTCTCTAATAAATATCTTGCAACCCACATTTCATCTCCAGCTTGTTTTGCTCCTTTAGCAAAAGTTTGGAATTCCCATTGGCCTGCAGCTACTTCAGCATTAGTACCTTCAACATTTATTCCTGCTTCAAGACAAATATCTAAATGCTCATCCATAATATCTCTTCCAAAAGCATTTTTTCCTCCGACAGAACAATAGAATTGTCCTTGTGGTGTTTGATCTTTAGGAAAGCCTAGCGGTAGATTTGTTTCTGGATCCCACAAGAAATATTCTTGTTCAAAACCGAACCAGAAATCGTTATCATCGTCATCTATCGTAGCTCTACCATTTGATTCATGTGGACTTCCATCTGCGTTTAACACTTCAGTCATAACAAGAAAAGCATTTTTTCTAACTGGATCAGGGTAACATGCAACAGGCTTAAGAAGGCAATCAGATGAACCTCCTTCAGCTTGTCGAGTTGAACTGCCATCAAATGACCACATAGGGCAGTCTTTTAATTTACCACCAAAATCGTCAACTACTTTTGTTTTACTTCTAAGATTAGCAGTAGGTAAATATCCGTCTAACCAGATATATTCTAATTTTGTTTTGCTCATAATTTTAAATTTTAACCTAAAATAACTTATTCTTTTTAGCTCAATAAAAATTATTATACAAAGAAGTTAACAATGTTTAATTTTTATTAACCCACCATTTTTTTTATCAAAAAATTTAATAATTATCATTCTTATTTATAAAACACAGAAAAAAATTTAAAAACAATAACATATAAAATAATCTAACTTATAGGGTTGAAGTAGTAAATTGAGAAATACCCATATAGATTTTTAAATTGATTAACATTGAAAATTTTTGTTTCAGATTATAGTGATAAAAATGAAACTTAGTACTATTTAATATCTAAACAAAACTTATTTTTGTAAAAAATTTCTATGTCAAAGCGTTACATGCAAAGAGGTGTTTCAGCCCAAAAAGAAGATGTACATAATGCCATCAGGAATATAGATAAGGGACTCTATCCTAAATCATTTTGTAAAATTATACCCGACATACTTACTTCAAGTAAAGATCATGCCTTAGTAATGCATGCAGATGGAGCAGGTACAAAGTCTTCGTTAGCATATTTGTATTGGAAAGAAACAGGTGATATGTCTGTGTGGAAAGGTGTCGCTCAAGATGCTTTGATTATGAATATTGATGACCTACTTTGTGTTGGGGTGACAAAAAATATAATGCTCTCCTCTACAATTGGAAGAAATAAAAATCTAATACCCAGTGAAGTTATTTCCGAAATTATCAATGGTACTGAAGAGTTAGTAAATGATCTTAGAAATTTTGGAATTACAATTTTTACCACTGGTGGAGAAACTGCAGATGTTGGAGACTTAGTAAGAACAATAATTGTTGACTCCACAGTTGCTTCAAGAATTTCTAGAAATGAAATTATAGACAATTCAAATATTAAACCTGAATGTTTGATAGTAGGACTTTCATCTTTTGGTAAGTCAACTTATGAAAGCAAATACAATTCTGGAATAGGCAGCAACGGTCTTACTTCTGCAAGACATGATGTATTCACTAAAATATTAGCTAAAAAATATCCTGAAAGCTTTGATCCAAAAGTACCTGAAAAATTAGTTTACTCAGGCTCACGTTTACTCACAGAAAAAATTGAAGGGTCAAAACTTGATATCGGAAGTCTTGTGCTATCACCTACACGAACTTACGCGCCTGTTATACAAAAAATATTTGAAGAAGTTTCAAGATCGTCAATATATGGGATGATACATTGTACAGGTGGTGCTCAAACTAAAATTTTACATTTTATAGATAACCTGCACATTGTTAAAGACAATTTGTTTGAGCCACCAATAATTTTTGATTTGATACAAAAAGAGTCAGGAGCATCTCCTAAAGAAATGTATCAGGTTTTTAACATGGGACATCGTATGGAATTGTATGTAGAACCGTCAATTGCCGAGGATATAATAGAAATATCAAAAAGTTTTTCTGTTAATGCTCAAGTAATTGGACATGTAGAATCTTCAAAAAATAAAAAACTAACCTTAGAAACTGTTTATGGAACTATTACATACTAATTTTAAGTTAAAATTTTTATTGTACAGTTTTTTATTGTGGCCTACATTATCATTTAGTCAAGGAGAGGATTTATTTAATTCTCTTAGACAGGAAACTACCAAAGATGAATCATTGCTTCCAAATAGAATGATTTTTACACAAAGAGCACTCTGGGGTAATAATGGATTACTAAGGAAAGCAGGTGTTTTTCCATTAAATGTTGAGAAAAGGGAAAAAGAATTAAAACTTAGAAGATCAATGCTTAAAATACATCAAATTATTGGTTATTTGACTTTAGCTGGGATGGTAACCCAGGGTTTTTTAGGAGGTAAACTATATAATAATTTGGAAAGTGGTGTCTACGATACTGATTTATATAACATTCACAGAACTGTTGGTAATTTAACATCAATTAGTTATTTCACTGGTGCTGGATTATCTTTATTTTCGCCTCCTCCTTTAATTAACAAAAAAAGTAAAGGTTTGAGTTCTATAAAAGCTCATAAATATCTTGCATCTGTCCATTTTTCAGCTATGTTAGCAACCAATATTTTTAAAAATAGAAATAGAAAAGTTCATAAAATATCAGCATATACAGCAGTAGGAAGTTTTGCTGCTGCAGTTTTAGTTTTTAATTTTAAGTAATGAGGTATAATTTAATATTTACGTTTATAATTATTTTATCAAGACTTTCATATGGTCAAAGTGATCAGCTGAGGGTAAATGCAAATGAATCTTACATTAAGTATGAGGGAGATCATTTGCTGCATTCATGGGAAGGAACAAATGATAAAGTTAATGGTCTAGCTGTTTTAGATACTAATAGTAAGAGTATACAAAAACTAGCTATTCTTTTATATGTTAGGGATTTTGATAGTCAAAATTCAGGAAGGGACTCTCATGCTCTTGAGGTTTTGGAGGCACTTAAATACCCAGAAATTAAATTTTATTCTGAATCCATAAAGATTGATAATGAAAATTTAATAATTAATGGGATTTTTGATTTTCATGGAAAGCAAATTAAAAAAACATTTTCAGCATCTTATAAAAATCAAGATTCCAAATGGATAATTTTTGGAGAATTTCAATTAACACCAACTGATTTTAACATTAATTTGCCTTCCTTTTTATCTATTAAAATGGAGGATCTACTTCAGATCAAATACAATATTGTGCTAGACAGTTGATAACGTTTATAAATACTTTTACAATTTGTAAATTTGTAAAACAATGTTAGAAAAACTACAAATTGTTGAACAGCGCTTTGATGAAGTGTCAGACTTAATTGTCCAACCGGATATTATATCTGACCAAAAACGCTATATCCAGCTAAATAAAGAGTATAAAGAGCTTTCATTGCTTGTAGAAAAAATTAAGATGTATAAGACATCTCTCTCAAACCTTAAAGAAGCTGAGTCCTTATTAAAGGTTGAGAAAGATTCTGAAATGATTACAATGGCAAAGATGGAAATTGATTCTATTAATATTGAGTTACCAAAATTGGAAGAAGAAATTAAACTCATGCTCATTCCAAAAGATCCAGATGATTCAAAAAATGTTGTTATTGAAATAAGAGCTGGTACAGGTGGTGATGAGGCTAGTATTTTTGCTGGTGATTTATATAGAATGTATACTAAGTTTTGCCAATCTAAAAATTGGGTTGTATCAGACATGGATTCAAGTATAGGAACCGTTGGCGGCTTTAAGGAAGTTATTTTTGAGGTATCTGGTGAAGATGTTTATGGTATATTAAAGTATGAGTCTGGTGTTCATCGTGTTCAACGCGTTCCACAGACTGAAACTCAAGGGAGGGTTCACACGTCGGCGGCAACAGTTATGGTTCTTCCCGAAGCAGAAGAATTTGACATATCAATTGATATGAATGAAGTAAGAATAGATTATTTTTGTTCCTCTGGTCCAGGTGGACAATCGGTAAATACAACATATTCTGCAGTTCGATTAACTCATGAACCTACAGGCATAGTTGCCCAATGTCAAGATCAAAAGTCCCAACATAAAAACAAGGAAAAAGCACTCAAAGTATTGAGATCTAGGTTATACGAACTTGAACTTTCAAAAAAACTTGCTTCGGATTCAGAGAAACGCAACTCGCTAGTATCCTCAGGAGATCGTTCCGCTAAAATAAGAACTTACAACTACCCTCAGGGCAGAGTTACAGACCACCGAATTGGACTAACACTTTATGATCTTCAAAACTTTGTAAACGGCGACATCAATAAAATGATAGATGAATTACAATTATTTCAAAATACTGAAAAGTTAAAGGAAGCTGGTGAAGTAATATGAATCTAAAGTCTCTTTCCCAACAAATTAAAATAAAAGAATCTTTTCTTTGTGTTGGTTTAGATATTGATTTAAGTAAAATACCTACTCACATTCTAAATGAAAAAGATCCAATATTTGTTTTTTCTAAGAGTATAATTGATGCTACCCATAAGTATGCTGTTGCTTATAAGCCTAACCTTGCCTTTTTTGAAGCTTATGGGATAGAGGGATGGAAAGCCTTTGAAAAAACGATTGATTACATAAATAAAAATTACCCCAATCACTTTATTATTGCAGATGCAAAGCGTGGAGACATAGGAAATACTTCAGGAAGATATGCAAAAGCTTTTTTTGAAAACTATGGTGTTGATGCCGTTACAATTTCACCTTATATGGGGAGAGACTCGATAGAACCTTTTTTATCATTTAAAGATAAATATGCCGTTTTATTGACTTTAACTTCAAATGAAGGCTCTAGAGATTTTCAATACATTGAGCAAAAAGGAGTTCCGGTTTATGAGAAAGTGTTAAGATTAAGTACAAAATTTGAAAACGCACACAATTTAATGTATGTTGTTGGAGCAACAAAGTCTGAAAATTTAAAATCAATAAGAAACATTGTTCCAGATTCCTTTTTATTGATTCCGGGTGTTGGGGCTCAAGGGGGTAATTTAAAAGAGGTAGTTCTAAACGGAATAAATTCTAATTGTGGTTTAATAGTTAATTCTTCTAGAGGTATTATATATGCTTCTCAAGGAAATGATTTTGTTGAAAAAGCAGCTGAAAAAGCATTTGAATTACAAAAAGAAATGTCAGAATATTTAAAATTATATAAAATTATATGATGTTACATTACACTAAATTCCGTTCTGTAAATAACTCAGAAAAATGGATAACTTTTGTCCATGGAGCAGGTGGAAGTTCTACAATATGGTATAATCAGGTTCGTTTTTTTAAAAAATATTTTAATGTTTTATTGGTTGATTTGAGAGGTCATGGAAAATCAAAAGCTTCACCAGACGGCACTGAGTATACATTTGATAATGTAATTAATGATTTGGTAGAAGTATTAGACTATAACAATATTAAAAAATCACATTTTGTTGGTATTTCGCTCGGCAGTATATTAATACAAAAAATGCTTTTTTCACATGAAGAACGAGTTGAAAAAATAGGTTTAGGAGGTGCAATCTTAAATTTAAATATTCAATCTAAAATTTTGATGTTTTTGGGTAAGTTGACACAAAGTATATTACCTTTTATATGGATTTATACTTTTTTTGCATACATAGTTATGCCCTACAAAAACCATAGAAAATCAAGATCCTTATTTATTAAGGAAGCCAAAAAAATTTCTCATAACGAATTTAAAAGGTGGTATAGGCTTACAAATAAAATTCTCCCCTTACTATCAAAGATAAGAGCTTACAATGTTAAAACTCCAATATTATATATAATGGGCAGGCAAGATTACATGTTTTTAAGATTCGTAAAAAAAATTGTAAAATATCATAAATCAGCAAGACTTGTTACTTTACAAAATTCAGGACATGTTGTCAATGTAGATCAACCAGATAAATTTAATAATGAATTACTAACCTTTTTTTTGAATGATTAATAACCTGGTTGAGTTAAAATAAAGCCCTCTTTTTTCTTTGCTTGATCAACCATTTTTTTTACTTCAGACAAAAGTTTTTTGGAATCGTATACAACCCCTTGCCTTATTGTGTGTTTAACTCCTCCAACACGTACGACCTTATTTTCTTTAGTTAATTTTATAGCACCAGTTCCATAAAGTACTTTGAAATTTCTTAAAGGATTTTCCTCTACTATAATAAGATCAGCACTTTTGCCAATTTCTACTGAACCAGTTAAATGGTCAATACCAAGTGCTTCTGCACCATTTAGAGTTGCAGATCTTACTACTTCAAGTGGATGAAAACCAGCTTCTCTTAACAATTCTAATTCTCTTATATATGCAAAACCATAAAGCTGAAAAATAAAACCAGAATCAGATCCAGTACATACTCTGCCACCTCTATTTTTATATTCATTTATAAAAGTCATCCACAACTTATAATTTTCTTTCCATGCAACTTCTTCTTCAGTGCCCCAAAAGTGCCAATACGATCCATGTGAAATTTTACTTGGTTGATAGAATCTCCATAGGGAAGGAAGGGTATAATCTTCATGCCATTCTGCTCTTCTTGCTCTATGAAGGTCTCTACTAGCTTCATATATATTAAATGTGGGAACTATTGTGAAATCCAGACTTATTAACTCATTCATTACATTATTCCAATGATTTGAATAAGGTTTAGCAGCCTGCTTCCATAATTTGCCAGCTTCACTAAAACGATCTTGCTCATTTTGGTAGTTGAAATCTGGTGAATAATCTTGGATAGTTCGGTCAACAAATAATGCTTCTGGAAGCCCATACCAATGTTCCATTGATGTAAGACCTGCTCTAGCTGAGTTAAGAACATTCCATCTAGCTACTCTGAGCTGTGCGTGGTGGCAGGCAGATCTTAGTCCTAATTTTCTATTTTCATCTAATGCAGCTTTCATGATCTCTGGTTCAGCTCCAAAAAACTTAATACCATCTGCTCCGTTTTTTGCGTTTTGCCTAACCCATTCACGAGCCTGCTCAGGACTAGTTATTGGTTTTTTAAATCCTTGCCCAAAGCCTGTATAAGCCAAGACTCTTGGAGCTATAATCTCATTTTTAGCGCTCCGTTTTTTTAGGTCAACAGCATATTTAACTCCGCGACCACTTGGTTCTCTGATAGTTGTTATTCCATGGGCGAGCCATAATTTAAAAACGTAGTCCCAATCTGCTCCTTGAGCTTCACCACCAATGTGACCATGCATATCAATAAAACCAGGAAGAACAAACATTCCTAATGCATTAATTTCTTCTCCACCTTGGTTTAACTTTGGTCTTTTTAATTCATTTATTTCTACATCTGGAGATCCAACAACCTTTACATCAGTAATTTTATCATTTTCAATAACTATATCAACTGGACCAATGGGTGGTGCTCCGTTTCCATTAATTAGTGTGGCACCTCTAATAATTAATTGACTGTAAGGTCCCTCAGCTAGATAATTTTTGTTTTGTGCTAAGGCACTGTAAAATGAAAACAAAAGTATTAGTAGGAGATAACGCATGAATTGGATTTTAAATTAAAATATATTTATTTAAGTGACGCTTTACCTTTCTCACCAGTTCTAATTCGGTAAGCTTCTTCAACTGGAGTAATAAAAATTTTACCGTCACCTACTTTTTCTGTTGCAGCCGATTTTAAAATTACATCTACTGTTGTTTGAACAAATTCGTCATTCACAACAATAGATAAATACCTCCTTTGAATTTCAGATGTACTATAATTAATTCCCCTGTATACGTGTCCCTCTTTTTCATTTCCAATCCCTGTTACATCCCAATAACTGAAGAAATTCACCTCAACACTATGTAAAGCTTCTTTTACGTCATTGAATTTTGATTTTCTAATAATTGCCTCTATTTTTTTCATTCATTTAATTTAAAAGCAAATAAACAAAATTTAACTAGATGACATAAAAAAACCTCCCAAACAATTGTTTGAGAGGTTAATTATTAAAAAATCTAAACTAAACTTTATTCTCTTGCTCTTTTACCTGGATAAGCAATTTGTCCGTGCTCAGATAAATCAAGCCCTCCGACTTCTTCTTCCTCAGTTACTCTTAGACCTAATGTGTATTTAAGTGCAGCAAATACAATGAAGGACATAACCATTGCCCAAACCATATATGCAACTGCTCCGATGAGTTGAGCAACAAATTGAGCTCCACCGCCACCATTAAATAGACCAATACCGTCAGCTCCGTCAACACCCCAGAGCCCAATTACGATAGTACCCCAAAAGCCGCATACTCCGTGAACTGAAACAGCACCTATTGCATCATCAACTTTTAGTTTCTTCTCAATAAGCTCAATCGAAAAGACTACTATTATACCACCTATTAAACCAGCCATAACAGCACCACCTGCAGTCATATTGCCACAACCCGCAGTAATACTTACTAAACCAGCCAATGCGCCATTAAGAGTGTGGGCAATATTAGGCTTACCTAAGTAAATCCAAGTAGTTAGCAAACCACCCATAGCACCTGCAGCTGCAGCTAAATTTGTAACAAGTACAACAGTTGAAGCGCCAGTAGCATCATCACCACCCCAAGCTAATTGAGAACCACCATTAAAGCCGTACCAACCAAGCCAAAGTATAAATACACCTAAAGTTGCAGACACCATGTTGTGACCGGGGATAGGCATAACTTTTCCATCGACATATTTTCCAATTCTTGGTCCAACCATGTAAGCTCCAACAAGGGCCGCAAATCCACCTACACCGTGAACAATTGAAGAACCGGCGAAGTCTATAAACCCTAACTCAGTTAACCAACCTGAACCTTGCCATTGCCATCCACCTGAAATAGGATATATAATTGCAGTCATTACGAGTGTAAAAATTGCATAAGTTTCAAACTTAGTTCGGCCAGCTATTGCTCCTGATACTATTGTTGCAGCTGTGGCTGCAAACATAGTTTGAAAAAATAAATCTGCTCCTTCTCCTTGGAATAATCCTCCCCAGAAAAAGTATCCATTAGAGGTATCACCATACATAAGTGAGTAACCAACTAACCAGTAAGTTATTGACCCTACACTTATATCAAGCAAGTTTTTCATTGCTATATTAATTGCATTTTTGGGTCTTGTCATACCCGCCTCAACCAGAGTAAATCCAGCTTGCATAAAGAAAACTAGTATTCCGGATAATAACATCCATAACATACCCATGTCTCCTTCAACAGCAGCTGTATCCTGTATCAAAAGAGGTAAATTTATAAGTAAAGTATTTAACATATTTTAAAATTTAAAGTTAGAAGCTATATATCATAGCAAATACAAATGATGATAAACTATCAGACATCTCAGTAGGAGAAATCGCAAAGATTTCAGATGAACAAGAGTCTATTCTAAATTCAGGCTTGAATATGAAATTTCCCGAAGTGAAGCTTCCAGTTAATGTAACTGAAAAGTTATCTGCATCGCCGTCACCAACAAGGGCTCCAAAACCATCTGTTTCAGAAAAGAATTCACCTCTTAACCCTATCGCAAAACTGTCACTAGCGGAAAGTTGAGGATAAAGAGCTACTCCTGCGAAACCAGTATCTCCTTCTAAAGATGCTGTAGTAGCGTTTATTCCTAAAAAGAAGCTGTCTGATAAATCAAGACCACCAGTGAAGTCAATTTGTGAATATCCATCACCGCCTAAATAGTTTATATATTGTCCATAAAGACCTAGTTGAGCACCAAACGCGGTATAACGGTCATAATTAGCCTCAGTTTGATCAGTCTGGTTAAATACACCTAACATTATAGAAACATCATCGGAAACACTAAAATCTAATTTTGCACCAGTATGTGAAAATGGACCATAAGAAAACATGTAGGATGTTGAATAGTTAAAGTTTGCTACTGGAGATATAACTTCATAACCCAAAAAGGTGTTGAAGTTACCTAGAGTAAAGGTTACATTATCAGATAGATTGTAGTAAGCATAAAGCTGATTAACTAATTCTGAAGAATTACCTACAGAACCGAAAACAGCATCTGAACCTCTTGGTCCAAAAACGACATCAGCTACAAATCCTGATTTTTCGCCCTCATAGGAAACAATAAAATTGGCCATACCTAGTGCAAATCCATTAAGATTGGCAAAAGAAGTTCCAGGCGCTACGGGGTCCTCTGAGAAACTTGCCCTAAAATAAGTATCTACGCTACCGCTGAAGCTAAATGTGGGTTCATCAGCAGTATCGTCATCTTGTGCCATGATAGTTGTTGTATTAAAACTTAACAATACTACAAGGCAAAAAACTAAAAAGTTTTGTTTGTTTTTCATAATAATTAAAATTGATTTTAAAGTTGAGAACCCAAACATATAGAAGTAAATTTTTTACCCCAAGGAAAAAAGGTTGATGTTTTTCATTTTTGTATAATCTAAATTTTAAGCCATAAATTATTAAAGGCTGTAAAATTTTTCTCAACTTTTTTAAGATATCCTTAAAAAATATATATTCATTATAGAGTTGATAATTTGGATAAATAATATCCTAGAAAAACTAAAAGTATTCCTCCAATAATACTAATCAATATGTAGCTTAAAAAAGTTAATAGATTGTCTGACCTCAAAAGTAGTAGACTTTCATTACTAAAAGTTGAAAAAGTGGTGAGTCCACCACAGAATCCGATAATTGAAAAAAGATATAATTCATTCTGGTAGCCATATTTATTTAAAAACCACCCGACCAAATAGCCTATCAAAAAACAGCCAATAAAATTAGCAATAAGTGTATTTAAAGGAAAGTTATTTTTTGAAACAGGGATTAGTTTTGAGATAAGAAATCGAGTTAAACTTCCTAAACCTCCACCTAAAAAAATTAAAAAAAAGCCTTTCATTTTTGTGTAAGAATTTTAATTGTTAGTAAAATAGTAAATGCAATTATAAACCCTATTAACACCTTGTAGCTTCCCTTAAAGTAACTGGGTTGAGTTTTTTTATCTGTTCTATATTGAAGTATTATTACTCCGAGAAAAACAAAAAAAAATAAAATCCCAAACATCATTTGACCATAAGAAAACATATACTTCTTTTTTTGACTAATTTAGAAATAATAATACCATTTACAATTAGACAAAATGATTAAAAAACCAATAAAAGCAGTTACAGAATTTCATAACGCATTTAGGCTTAGTGTAGAGCACAAACCTAAATCAGATATATCTTCTGAAATTACCGAGTTACGATATAATTTAATGAAAGAAGAGAATGAAGAATACTTACAAGCAGTAAAATCAAATGATTTAATTGAAATTGGAGATGCTTTGGGCGATATGCTATATATTTTATGTGGGACGATAATTTCCCATGGATTTCAGGATAAAATAGAAGCTATTTTTGATGAAATACAAAGAAGTAATATGAGTAAGTTAGGAGCCGATGGAAAACCGATTTATAGGGAAGATGGGAAGGTTTTGAAGGGACCTAATTACTTTAAACCAGATATTGAAAAAATACTTAAAAAAAGTTAATTAACTTTAACTGTCCAATTGTAAGGATCTTCGATCTGGTTATACTGTATTGCTACTAGTTCCTTTTTTAGATTTTCAGCTAAATCAGTTTTTTGTGGTAAGCTATATGAAACGTCTTTGTAGGAGAAACTGTTAATAGGCAAAACGACAACTGCAGTACCAGTTCCGAAAATTTCTTCAAGTTTACCAGCCTTGTGAGCTTCAACAACTTCATCAATACTTAATGGTCTCTCTTCAACCTCAATTCCCTTATTTTTAGCTATACTAATTATACTTTTTCGAGTTACTCCGTCAAGTATGCGGTCATTAACTGGAGAGGTGATTAACTTTCCATCTATTTTAAAGAAAATATTCATTGTACCTGCTTCTTCAAGATATTTGTGTTTCTCAGAATCTGTCCAAATAATTTGTTGGAAACCTTTTTTCGTTGCTTCTGATGTTGGATAAAATTGTGCAGCATAATTTCCAGCAGCTTTTGCAAATCCAATTCCTCCGTTAGCAGCTCTGCTGTATTTTTCAGCTACTAACACATTTATCTCTTCACCATCATAGTATGATTTTGCAGGAGAACAGATAATTAGAAATGTATATTCCAATGAGGCAATTGCCTGCACAGTTGCTTGACTAGCAAATACAAAAGGTCTTACATAAAGAGAATTACCTACACCCTGTTTTATCCAATCACTCTCTAGGCTAATAAGTTTTTGTAGCGCTTCAAAAAAGTAATCTTCAGGGAATTCAGGAATTTGCAAGCGGTGCGCTGAACGATTTAACCTCTTAAAATTTTCATCTGGTCTAAAGAGCCAAACAGTTCCATTATCATCTTTAAAAGCTTTCATTCCTTCAAAAACAGCTTGCCCATAGTGTAGTACACTTGCAGAAGGATCTAAAGTTATCGGCTGAAAGGGCTGAATAGCGGGGTTTTTCCATTTACCATCAATATACTGACATATAAACATATGATCAGTAAATGTCTTACCAAAAACAATATCATCGAAATTGACATCTGCCAATTTTGATTTTGTTGCAGTTTCTATTCTTAAAAGTTTTGATGTTTTATCAACCCCAATCATAACTTAAGACAATCTTTAAATCAAAATTAGTTTTTTTTGATTCAATTAAGTAACCTATTTTACAATATTTTATTTATTGATTCAAATGTTACTTTTAATGTAAGTGAACTTGATAAATAAAAACATTAAAATTTGTAGTATGCAAATATCTAATAAAGTATCTATAACCACTGAGGATGGAACCTCAACTCTATACATTGAGGAATTAAAAGAGGTATACCACTCACGAAAAGGAGCATTAACTGAATCTCAATTTGTATATATAAACGAAGGGCTTAAATATTGGTCTAAAGAAAGCTCCAATGCTATCTGTAAAATTTTGGAATTAGGATATGGCACAGGTTTGATTGCATTTCTTACATATTTAAATTCTTTGGAAATCAAAAAACAAATAGATTATACCTCATTGGAAGCATATCCAATTTCAATAATACAACTCAAAGAATTAAATTATGATCAATTTTTTAAAGATAAAAATCCCATTCAAAATTTTGAAGAATTTTCAAAATTAAAATGGGAACTCAAGCATCAAATAGCTCCAAATTTCAGTATAACTAAAAAGGAAATTTTTTTTGAAAAATTTAAGTCAAGTGATTTGTATGACATTATATTCTACGATGCATTTGGAGCACACGCACAACCAGAAATATGGGCTCCTGAACTTATGAAAAAATGTTTTGATATTTTAAATCCAGGAGGTGTTTGGGTGAGTTATTGTGCAAAGGGGAGTGTTAGGCGTAGTTTGAAAACTGCAGGATTTGATGTTCAAAGACTTCCAGGGCCACCAGGAAAAAGGGAAATGTTAAGAGGAATAAAAACTTAATTTTTAGAACTAAATTTACAGCACATTTTAAATTCATATTTTTCAAATATCATTAATCATAAAAAATTATGAAAGTACTTATTACAGGTGCTACGGGACTAATAGGTAAAGTACTGATAGAAAAATTTTTTTCTACAGGGATAAAAGTAAATTTTCTAACAACAAAAAAATCTAAAATTCATTCTATAAAAGGAGCAAGTGGTTTTTACTGGAGCCCAGCTAAAAAAATTTTGGACTTAAAATGTTTTGATGGTGTTGATTCAATTATTCATTTAGCAGGGTCAAGAATTTCAAGACCATGGACAAAATCGAATAAAAAAGATATTTTATCAAGCAGAGTTGACTCAACACGTTTATTATTCTTGAGTTTAAAAAATAATATTGAATCTTTTCATATAAAAAATATTGTATCTGCGTCCGCAATTGGAATTTATCCCTCAGAATTTAAAAAGACCCAAACAGAAAAAACTAATTCAACTCCAAATTCTTTCATGGAAAGAGTAGTATATGCTTGGGAAAAAGAAATTGAAAATTTCAGTTCTTTTAATATTCCTGTAGCAAAAATAAGGATTGGATTAGTATTGTCCTTTTCAGGAGGGGTACTCAAAGCATTAAAAACCCCCACAAACCTTGGACTAGGAACATACTTCGGGAATGGTGAACAAGGCCAGCCTTGGATTCATATTAATGATTTGGTTGAAATATTCTTTAAAGCTTATAAAGATAATTGGGATGGCATATTTAATGGAGTCGCACCAAACCCTGTTTCCCAAGAAAAACTAACTAAGACTTTAGCAAAATCCTTAAAACGTCCTTTTTTTCTTCCCCCATTCCCAAAATTTCTTTTGAAACGTTTAATTGGTGAAATGAGTCATTTGGTATTAGACAGTCATTGGGTTAGTTCAAAAAAAGTCCTAGATAAAGGGTTTAATTTTAAATATGAAAATATAGAGTCGGCAATTAAAGACCTAGTTAAAAAAATTGATTCATGACATTTTGGCATTTTATGAAAGTGGCAAAAATTTTGTAATCTAACAAACCAATAAATATTGTTTTATGTCAAAAAAAGAGATTATTAGTAAAACAACTAAACCCAAAAAACAAAATATAAAAAAGACAAGAATTTCTAAGTCTGGTCAACAGTTAAAGGACCTTAAGGATGAAATTGCTTTTGAAAAAGAAAAGTATTTAAGGCTGTTTGCAGAATTTGAAAACTTCAAAAAAAGGACTGCAAAAGAAAGACTCGAGTTATATAAAACAGCTAATCAAGAGGTAATAATTTCGCTCATACCAGTTTTAGACGATTTTAAAAGGGCAGTACTACAAATTGAAAAAGATTCAAAAGGATTCGATAAAAAAGGTGTTGAACTAATTTACAATAAATTCAATGACTCGTTAAAATCAAATGGTTTAGAGGAAAGCAAGGTGGAAACCGGTGATAATTTTAATCCTGATCTTCATGAAGCCATTAGCCAAATAAAAGCTTCAAACGAAAACCAAAAGGGTAAAATAATTGATGTTATTGAACTTGGTTATAAACTTGGCGAAAAAATAATTCGATATCCAAAAGTTGTTGTTGGGCAATAAAAATGAAAGAAGATTATTACGACATATTAGGCATTTCCAAAAATGCATCAGAATCAGAAATAAAAAAAGCCTATAGAAAAAAGGCAATTAAATTTCACCCTGACAAAAATCCCGGTGACAAAGAAGCTGAATCAAATTTTAAAAAAGCAGCTGAGGCATACGAGGTTCTTGGTGACCAACAGAAGCGAAGTAAATATGATCAATATGGGCATGCGGCTTTTGAAGGTGCACAAGGTTTTGGGCAAGGAATGAACATGGAGGATATATTTAGCCAGTTTGGAGATATTTTTGGAAGCGCATTCGGAGGAAGTTTTGGTGGAGGCTTTGCGAGTGGAACTCAAGGACGATCAAAGGGTTCTGATATGCGAATTAGAGTAAAATTAACTTTAGAGGAAATCGCTAGTGGAATTGAAAAGAAAATAAAAGTACCAAGAAAAGTACAAGCCCCAGGTGTAAAATATGGTAATTGTTCAAATTGTAATGGTACTGGCCAGATTGTAAAAATTGCTAACACTATTCTTGGACGCATGCAGACCTCCTCGACATGTCCAGCCTGTGGTGGTAGTGGAAAAGTTTTACTTAATCGCCCTTCTGGTTCAGATAGTAATGGAATGATTAAAAAAGAGGAGACAGTATCGATAAAGATTCCTGCAGGTGTTGAAGAGGGCATGCAACTAAAACTTAGTGGTAAGGGCAATGAATCAAATTCTAATGGGGTTTCGGGAGACCTATTAGTATTAATAGAAGAAGAAACACATGATAAGTTTGTAAGAGAGGGTCAACACTTACATTATGATATGTACATAAGCATCTCAGAAGCTTCTCTAGGAGTTTCTAAAGAGTTAAGCTTGATTGATGGTAAAGCTAGAATAAAATTAGAGTCTGGGATTCAATCTGGAAAAACCCTTAGATTAAGAGGTAAAGGTCTTCCTAGTTTAAATAGTTACGGCAATGGAGACTTATTAGTTCACGTTAATGTTTGGACTCCCAAAACATTAAACAAAGAACAACGTCAATTTTTTGAAAAAATGCAGGGAGATACAAATTTCACGCCACATCCAGAAAAATCCGATAAGTCATTCTTTGAGAAAGTAAAAGATATGTTTGCTTAATCTGCCAGGATTAAAAAAAAAAATAATATATTTGAACGAATACTGATTTCTTATTGGTATTCATTTTCTTTTTCATAGCAATTTTTTCCCATCCTCATTCGAGGATGGGTTTTGTTTTTTATAGTAACTTTGGCCAGAATAAGTATATCGATTTAATGCTAAATGAATGATTTTTCAAACAATGTATATTGATTAGAAAAATCAAAGGTCACTCAACATCAAAAACGGGAAAAAACCTTTTTTTTAACATAAAATTACTTTTTCAAAAAAAATTATTTGATGAAAAAAATTTTAATAATAGAAGATGAGGAACAAATACGAAGAGTTTTATTACGTGTTCTGTCTGATGAAGATAAAAATTTTGATGTAAAAGAGGCAGTTGACGGTAAAGAAGGCTTTTCTCTTATAAAAAAGGAGAAATTTGATTTAATTCTCTGTGACATAAAAATGCCAAAAATGGATGGGATTGAAGTATTGCAGGAAGCAAAAAAAATTAAATTTTCTTCCCCCTTTATTATGTTAACAGGACATGGTAACATTGATACTGCAGTAGAGGCTATGAAATTAGGTGCTTATGATTTTATTTCTAAACCCCCAGATTTAAATAGACTACTAACATCTGTTAGACATGCCTTGGAGAACAAATCATTACGAATTGAAAACAAAAAGTTAAAACGTAAAGTAGCTCAAAAATATCAGATAATTGGTGAAAGCAACGCAATTAAAGAAGTTACTGATATAATCGCAAAGGTAGCTGCTACTGACGCTCGAGTTCTAATAATTGGCGAAAATGGTACTGGTAAGGAGTTAGTAGCTCATCAATTACATCAACAAAGTAATAGAAAATCAGAAAATTTTATTGAAGTAAATTGTGCAGCAATACCATCTGAATTAATTGAAAGTGAACTTTTCGGCCATGTCAAAGGGGCTTTTACTTCTGCAATTAAAGATCGTTCAGGCAAGTTTGAAGCTGCTAATAATGGTACTATTTTTTTAGATGAAATTGCTGATATGAGTCTAGCAGCTCAAGCTAAAGTTCTACGTGCACTTCAAGAAAAAAAAATACAAAGAGTAGGCAGCGATAAAGATATTTCTATAGATGTCCGAGTTATAGCAGCTACCAATAAAAATTTAAAAGAAGAGATAAAAGAAGGGAATTTTAGAGAAGACCTTTATCATCGACTAGCAGTAATAATGATTAAAGTTCCTTCTCTTGTCAAAAGAATAAGCGATATTCCTATATTAACAAAATATTTTATCGAATCGATTTGTAAAGAGCAAGGCCTAGAGAAAAAAGAATTTTCCAAAGAGGCACTTTCAAAATTAGAAAAGTATCCTTGGACTGGAAATGTAAGGGAACTCAGAAACGTAGTCGAAAGATTAATGATTTTGGGAGATAATCCAATTACAGCTAAAAATATTGAACAATTTGCATCAAAATAAAATGAAATATAAATTTCAAATCTGCTTTTTCATTTTGTTCTTTAATGCATCTTTATCACAGGACAGTATTCATGAAGGACAAATACGTGAAATCTACGATTATGCACTTAATAATGCAAAATCATACGAATGGCTAGATTTTTTATGTAATCAAATTGGTGGTAGAATGGCAGGAACGCTAAATGCAGAACGTGCTGTACGATGGGGAAAAAATGAGCTAAATAAACTTGATTTAGATAAAGTTTATTTACAGAATGTTATGGTTCCAAAATGGGTTAGGGGAAGTTTTGAATATGCAAGTATCATTACAGCCCCTGGGATGAGTATTAATGTCCCAGTCTGCGCTCTTGGGGGGTCAATACCAACTCCATCTTATGGACTAAGAGCACAAGTTGTTGAAGTGAAAAGCTTTCATGAGCTTGAATCCCTAGGAAAAGAGAAAATCAAAGGTAAGTTTGTTTTCTTCAATAAAGCAATGCCAAAAAATCTTGTAGACACTTTTTCAGCATATAAAAATATAGTCGATATAAGGTACCAAGGAGCTAGGAAGGCAGCAAAACTTGGAGCTGTGGGCGTTATTGTACGTTCAATAAATTTAAGATTAGATGACTATCCTCATACAGGAAATATGAGTTATGGTGATATTCCAAATAATATGAGGGTTCCAGCTGCAGCAATCAGTACTAATGGTGCTCAACTATTAAGTTCTATGTTATCATTAAATGATGATTTATATTTTTATTTGAAACAAGATTGTAAAAATTATCCTGAAGTACTGTCTCACAATATTATTGGTGAAATAAAAGGAAGTAAATTTCCTAAAGATATAATTGTTATAGGAGGACATTTAAATTCATGGGACTTAGGAGACGGAGCACATGATGATGGTGCTGGAATAGTTCAATCAATGGAAGTTTTAAATATTTTTAGGCAACTAAATTATTCGCCAAAAAGAACTATTCGAGTAGTAATGTTTACGGGTCAAAAAAATGGTCTTAGGGGTGGGAAAAGATATGCTGAAATAGCAAAGCAAAATAATGAGAAACATCTATTTGCATTGGAATCAGATGTTGGAGGTTTTTCACCTCGTGGATTTTCTTTTGAGGCAGATAATAATCAATTTAAAAATATTAATAATTGGCAAAATTACTTTAAACCTTACCAGACAGATTCATTTTCATTAATAAAAAAAGAATCTGCTATCAGTCCTCTTAGAGGAAATAATACTGTTCTATCTTATCTGAGGACAGATTCTCAAAGATACTTTGACTATCATAATGCTGCGACTGATGTATTTAGCTCAGTTAATAAAAGAGAACTTGAGCTTGGTGCTGCATCAATCGCAAGTCTAATATATTTAGTAGATCAATATGGCTTATAAGGGAATATTTTAATTTGAATGTTTAATAGTTATACAAAAGAGTTTTACTACAATATAAACCTTTCATATCCTGTTATAATTGGTCTTTTGGGGCATACGCTTGTACAATTTGTAGATAATGTAATGGTGGGACAATTAGGTACAGCTGAATTGGCTGCTGTTTCACTCGGGAATAGTTTTTTTTTCATTGCTATGTCTCTTGGAATTGGCTTTTCGACAGCTATTACTCCTTTAATTGCCGAAACAGATGGCATGAAAAATGTCACTTTAGGTAAAAATATTTTTATTCATGGCTTGATACTGTGCTTTTTTCTAGGTATAATATTAAGCTGCGCTGTAATTTTCTGCAAACCACTTTTATTTAAAATGGGACAACCTAAAGAAGTCACTGTATTAGCTTTTCCATATCTAAAATGGATTGGGTTGTCATTAATTCCGTTGATAAGCTTTCAAGGCTTAAAGCAATTTACAGAGGGCTTATCGTTTACTAGGCCCGCAATGTACGCAACACTTTTAGGTAATATCGTTAATGTTATATTAAATTATTTTTTAATTTTTGGATTCTGGATTTTTCCAAAAATGGGAGTAGAGGGAGCAGCTTTAGGGACCCTATTTTCTCGCTTTTTTATGTTGTTTTTTATTATTTTTTATGTCAAATTTAGTAATCGTTTTACTGATTATTTGCCTAAATTGAGATTCAGCAAACCAAATTTTAAATTATTTAGAAAAATTTTTAGTTTAGGATTTCCATCAGCTATTCAAATGTTTTTTGAAGTACTTTTTTTTACGGTTGCTATATGGCTTTCTGGATTCTTAGGAAAAAATCCCCAAGCAGCGAACCAAATCGCCTTAAATCTATCATCAATGACCTTTATGTTTGCTATGGGCCTTGGAGTTACTGCTATGATTAGAGTTGGAAATCAAAAAGGAAAGAAAGATTATATATCATTAAAGCGGATTGCATATTCTATATTTCTTTTAGTAATT
The DNA here is from genome assembly GCA_902618245.1 of uncultured Bacteroidota bacterium. Taxonomy (GTDB): domain Bacteria; phylum Bacteroidota; class Bacteroidia; order Flavobacteriales; family Flavobacteriaceae; genus MS024-2A. The sequence continues at coordinate 60,173 of CACMZR010000003.1, forward strand.
ATTTTAGACGTAGTGTTTTGTATGGTTTTTCTTTTAGGAAGTGACAGTCTACCATGGCTTTATTTAAATCAAAATAACCCTTTACAATTTTCTGATGTCAGTGAAGTTGTTAAAATTGCATCTACCTTATTAATTGTTTCAGCATTTTTTCAAATTTCAGATGGTATACAAGCAGTTGTTTTAGGGGCTTTACGAGGTCTTCAAGATGTTAATATTCCTGCACTGATAACATTTTTTTCTTATGGTATTTTTGGGATACCAATCTCATATTTTTTAGGAATTCATACACAATTTGGTGCAGTAGGAATCTGGATTGGTCTACTATCTGGACTTTCATCTTCCGCATTACTACTTTTTTTGAGATTTCAATTTTTGACAAAAAAACTTTTACTTAGATCTTGAATGGAACTACCTAAATTCCTTATTGCAGATAATTCCTCATTACAAAATGTTATTTTTATTATACATACTGAATATCCAAGATTCATAATCAATATCACAAATGACGAGGTTTGTTGGTTAGAAGACTTTGATAAAAAAGATGAGAAAATTTTACATTCTGAGTCAGAAAAGCTAATTGATGAGGCTTTCAATTTTTACGATAAAGAGATGGGATTAATTTAATATATCCAATGGAGTCAATAATTGCTTTTGATAAAGAATTATTTTTATTTCTCAATGGATTAGGAAATAATAGATTTGATCAATTTTGGATGTTTATGACTCATCGTGCATCTAATGCACTAGTTTATATTTCGATTATATTATTGCTCAGTTTTAAAATCAAAAGAAAACAAATTATTTCATTAGTAATCTTTGGTTTAATTCTAATTTTATTTACGGACCAATTGACTAACCTTTTTAAAGTTCAAGTTGGTCGTCTAAGACCATGCTTTGATTCTCAATTAAAAGACATGATTAGGTTAGTAAAATTAACATGTGGCGGTAAATTCAGTTTTTTTTCAGGACATGCATCTAACTCATTCGCCTTAGCTTTTTTCTTTGGAAAAGTTGTCAAAAGACATTTTAAAATAGTAAATGTTATTTTGATTTTTATAGCAGGACTTATTTCATATAGTAGAATATATATAGGAGTACATTATCCTCTTGATATTATCTGCGGGATGCTTGTAGGAACTATAATAGGAATTGTATTTTACTGGATATGGGAAAAAACTAAATATTCTTCTTATGAATATTAAAAACAAATGATGTCTTATGTCGATAAACTTCGTTTGGATTTATTAAAGTTGAGGGAAAAGAGTCAATATTTGGAGTATTAGAAAATTTTTGTGTCTCAAAGCAAATCGCTTGAAAATGTTGTGGTGTGAAAACGACTAACCCTGGTTGATTTGTGAAAACACACAAATTTATACCATTTTTTGGTTCAAAAAATTCTACCACTGGACCATTTGTTTGATTAAGAACAAAGTAGTCATCCAATCGAATTTCTCTAATTCTCTTTGAATTTCTAAAATCAAAACTTGTCTTATCAACTAAAAGTTTTTTTCCAGTAGGAACTAAATTTTTGTCTAGTTCCAAATACTTATCTGCATTTATTTTCAGATAACTTTCGCCGAGTGGTTTATTTTTATTTAAATTAAAGTATGCATGGTTTGTTAAATTTATGTGAGTTGGAGATTCAGTAATAGCTGAATAGTCAATATTTAATTTATTATCATCTAAAGAATAGGATATGTTTGCTTTAACTTTTCCTGGAAATCCAGTTGTTCCTGAAGGACACTCATATTTAAATTCAACCTTTTTTTTTTCTATTAAATCAACTAAGGTCCAGTTTTTTTTTCCCCAACCTTCAGATCCGCTATGCAACATGATACCTTTTTCATTTTCAATTTCATATAATTTGCTGTTTACCTTTATAGGATTTTTAAGTCTTCCAGCATAACGTCCAATAATTGCACCCCTGGACCATGAATCTGAAATGTATTCATTTAAATTTTTAAGTCCTTGAATTACATTTATGAAGCTTCCATATCTGTTTTTTACCCATAATTCGTGAAGAGTGGCACCGAATGATAAGAATATCGCTTTTATGTTTCCATTATCTAAGGTGTATGTTTTCAATGTTTTTCCTTTAAAAGCTCTGGGTATTGTTTTTGAAATTTTTTTAATCTAGGAATGGAAACGTTTTTTACATAGGGATTATCGGGATTATTTTTTTCATAATCTTGATGGTAATCTTCAGCGTAATAGAATTTTTCTAATGGTTTAATTTCTGTAATTATCTTGTTTGAAAAATAATTACCATTATTCAAAGTTTTTATATAATTAATAATAGATTCTCTCTCGAATTCATTTGTATAAAATGCTATCGAACGATATTGAGATCCATAATCTGGTCCTTGTCTATTAGGAGTTGTTGGATCATGAGAACCAAAAAAAACTCTTAAAAGAGTACCATAACTTACTTGATTCGGGTCATATATAACTTCAACTGATTCCGCATGTCCCGTTCTACCTGTTCCAATTTGATTGTAATTAGGGTTTTTTGTAAAACCCCCTGCATAACCAGAATGAACTTCTTTAACTCCTTTAATACTTTCATAAATAGCTTCTACACACCAAAAACAACCTGAAGCAAAATATGCTTTTTTTAATCCCTCTTGATTCATTTCTGGAGGGGTCCAAATTGCTTGGGAACTATTTAAAGGAGCAGTATTTGAAATACATGTTTGTAACGAAATTGAAAATATTAGGGCAAATAGAGCTTTCATTTAATTATTTTATTTGTACAAATATATATATTACCTAATCAGTTCTTTTAAATAATCACCGACTTCAGAGGTAGAAAAAGAATTTTCACCCTTTTCTGCTAAATCCTTAGTAACTTTTCCTTCAATAAGTGATTTATTTACTGCTTCGCGAATATTAGCTCCCTCATTATGCAAACCAAAGCTCATTTCAAACATCATTGCTGCAGAAAGAATTGTAGCTAAAGGATTTGCAATCCCGAGGCCTGCAGCTTCAGGAAATGATCCATGTATAGGCTCGTATAGAGAATTTTCTAAACCGACAGATGCTGAAGGCATAAGACCCATTGATCCAGATATAACAGATGCTTCATCAGTTAAAATATCACCGAAGAGATTCTCAGTTACTAAAACATCATAAGAATTTGGCCATTGAACAAGTCGCATTGCAACGGCATCAACAAATTCGTATGAAACTTTTACATCTGGGTAATCTTTTTCCATTTCTTGAAATGTTTCTCTCCATAGTCGAGAACTTTCCAAAACATTTGCTTTATCAACACAACATAGTTTTTTTTTTCTTTTCATAGCCAATTCAAAACCTTTAACAGCTATTCTTTTTATTTCATCTCGATTATATGTACAAGTATCAAAAGCTGTATTTCCATCATCTTTTCTTCCTCTTTCTCCAAAATAAATTCCTCCCGTTAGCTCCCTTAGAAAAACTAAATCTGTACCCTCAATACGCTCTTTTTTTAAAGGTGATTTATTTAATAAAGAGGGGAAAGTAAAAGTTGGACGTACATTAGCAAATAGGCCAAGTTTTTTTCTCATTCTTAAAAGTCCTTGCTCAGGTCTTACTTTTGCTGATGGATCATTATCAAATCGTGGATGTCCAATAGCTCCAAATAGAATTGCGTCTGAAGCAAGACATATATCATGTGTTTTATTCGGATAAGGATCACCAACCGCATCAATTGCTGCAGCTCCCATTAAAGCTGATTTCCATTCAATATTGTGATTAAATTTTTTGGCAATTGCTTCTGATACTTTGACAGCTTCATTTATTACCTCAGGTCCAATTCCATCTCCTGCAAGAAGGGCTATTTTTAAATTCATAGGGGCGCTATTGTTGTATTATATTTAACATCTTTTCTGTTGCTTTAATTGCTGAAACAGTTTGATCAGAGTCTAATCCTCTAGTTTTAAAATCATTAGACCCATTATGCCACGTGATTGTGGTTTCACATAAAGCGTCTGAATTACTGCCTGGTGGTATTCTTACAGCATAATCTACTAAAATAGGTAAGCTCCTTTTTTGCTTTTGGTATACCTTGTTTAAAGCATTCCAAAAAGCATCATATTGACCATCACCTGAAGCATTTTCCTCAAATATTTTATTTTCAATTTTTAATGAAATGCTTGTAGTTGGTTTTAATCCTTTTGAATGAGTTAATACGTAAGAGTCAATTTTTACTTTATCAGGAATTTCACCACCTAAAACATCTGAAATTATAAAAGGGAGATCCTCAGCTGTAACACGCTCTTTTCTGTCACCAAGTTCGATAATTCGTTGAGTTACTTTTTTAAGATCTTTATCATTAAGTGTTAAACCTAATTCTTGAAGATTTTTTTGAATATTGGCTTTTCCAGATGTTTTTCCTAATGCATATTTTCTTTTTCTATCAAAACGCTCAGGAAGAAGATCATTAAAATATAGATTTCTTTTGTGATCACCATCAGCATGAATCCCTGCTGTTTGTGTGAAAACATTTTCACCTACAATTGGTTTATTAGCAGGTATCCTGAATCCGGTAATAGTAGCAACAAGTTGGCTAACCTTATGTAATGCATTTTCTTTAATACTTATTTTGACTTCGGGAAGAAAATCATTTATTACAGCGACGACACTTGCTAACGGTGCATTACCGGCACGTTCACCCATACCATTTACAGTTAAGTGAACCCCTTTAACTCCCGCTTTTACAGCCTCTAGTACATTTGCAACACTAAGATCATAATCATTATGACCGTGAAAATCAAAATGTATATTAGGATAGCGGTTTACCAGCTCAGATAAATATTCAGAAGTCATTTCAGGAGTTAGAACCCCTAATGTGTCAGGAAGTAAAACTCTAGCAATATTTTGTTTAGATATAAAATCAAGGTAATTATATACATAATTTCTTGAATCAGCCATTCCATTGCTCCAGTCCTCTAAATAAACATTTGTATTTAACCCTTCATTTTCTGCAATTTTAATACATTTTAAAATATTTTTAAAATGGTTTTCGGGAGTTTGCTTTAGTTGATATTTTAGATGATTTAACGACCCTTTTGTAAGTAAATTTTGAACCTTTGCTCCAGCTTTTTTCATCCACTTTATTGATCGTCCATTATCTACAAAAGTTAGAATCTCGATTCGACTTAGGTAGCCGTTCGATTTTGCCCAATCAGTTATGCCTTTTACTGCTTTTGATTCTCCCTCAGAAACGTGAGCTGATGCGATCTCTATCCTATCAATATTTAGTTCTTGTAATAAAAGTTGGGCAAGAGTGAGTTTTTCAGAAATAGAAAAAGAAACTCCTGAAGTTTGCTCTCCATCTCTAAGGGTTGTATCCATTATCTCTAAATGCTTATTCATTTTAAAATTGGATATTTCTATAAAGGGGATTTAGATTCAAATTCTTTTATTTTGGATTTCATGCTACACAAATAGTCAATATCGTCATAACCATTAATCATATTTTCTTTTTTGTAAGAATTTATTTTAAACTTTTCAGAATGTTTTGAGTCACATATACTTATTAATTGTTTTGGTAGGTCAATTTTTAATTCTGTTTTTGCATCATTATAAATAGCTTCAAAAATATGGTTTAGAAATGATTGTGATACTTCTACAGGAAGAACGCCAATATTTAAGCAGTTATTTTTAAAAATATCAGCAAAGAAACTTGACACAACACACCTAAAGCCATAATCATATATTGCCCATGTTGCGTGCTCCCTTGATGAACCTGATCCAAAGTTGTTTCCTCCTACTAATATACTTCCAGAATATGTTGGATTATTTAGTACAAAATCCTTTTTGATACTGTTATCTTGATTAAATCTCCAGTCCCTAAATAAGTTATCACCAAATCCTTTTCTTTCTGTTGCTTTAAGAAATCTCGCGGGAATTATTTGATCCGTATCTACGTTTTCTATAGGTAATGGGACAGCTGAACTTTTTAAAACTTTGAATGAATCGTATGACATGCTAATTAAATGAAAGATCTTGGATCCGTTATCTTGCCAGTTATTGCAGCTGCTGCAGCAACAAGTGGACTTGCAAGAAGTGTTCTTGCACCAGGGCCTTGCCTACCTTCGAAGTTTCTATTAGAAGTACTAACTGCATATTTACCAGGAGGTATTTTATCATCATTCATAGCCAAGCAAGCTGAACAACCCGGTTCTCTTAATTCAAATTCAGCATCTTTAAAGATTTCTAACAATCCCTCATTCTTAATAGCTTCCATAACTTTATGAGAGCCTGGTACAAGCCATGCAGTAACATTTTTAGAACGCTTACGACCACTTACGATACTTGCAAACGCTCTGAAATCCTCAATACGTCCATTAGTACAACTTCCTATAAAAACATAGTCAATAGGTTTTCCAATCATACTTTCACCTTCTTTATAACCCATGTAATCTAATGACTTTATATATGTTAATTTACCATTATCAACATCTTTAGCTTTTGGAATTGATTTTGTGATACTAATTCCCATTCCAGGATTTGTGCCAAATGTTATCATTGGATCAATTTCTGAACCTTTAAAAAAGAACTCTTTGTCAAATTTTGCACCTTTATCTGTGAAAAGTGTACGCCAATACTTTTGTGTTTTTAATAAATCATCTCCTTTTGGAGTGAATTCTCTGTCCTTAATGTATTCAAAAGTTTTACTATCTGGAGCAATCATTCCCCCTCTAGCACCCATTTCAATACTGAGATTACAAACTGTCATTCTCCCTTCCATGCTTAACTCACGGAATACTTCTCCGGAATACTCAACAAAATAGCCAGTTGCTCCTGATGTTGTTAATTTTGAAATTATAAATAATGCAATGTCCTTTGGAGTAACACCATTATTTAATTTTCCATCAATAGTTATTCTCATTTTTTTTGGTTTTGGTTGCATAATGCACTGGGTTGCAAGTACCATCTCTACTTCGGATGTTCCAATTCCAAATGCTATTGCACCAAAAGCGCCATGAGTGGAAGTATGTGAATCACCGCAAACTATTGTAGCTCCGGGTTGAGTTATTCCATACTCTGGACCTACAACATGCACAATACCATTTTTTTTGTGTCCAAGTCCCCAATAGGAAATACCATGCTCATTTGCATTTTTTTCTAGTGCTTCAAGCTGATTTTTTGATTCAGGGTCAGTTATGGGTAAGTGTTGATTTTTAGTAGGTGTATTATGATCTGCTGTTGCAAAAGTTCTTTCGGGATAAAGCACGGAAATTCTTCTGTTTTTTAAGCCAAGAAAAGCTACAGGGCTTGTGACTTCATGAATCATGTGACGATCAATGAATAAAACGTGTGGTCCGTTTTTAATTCTTTTTACAACGTGGGAGTCCCAGACCTTATCAAATAGAGTTTTAGCCATACATTTTGATTTTATTTCTATAGATTACTTGCTTTGATTATTTCTGGGAGATCCTCATCTCCTATTTCTTTAATTTTATCTGCAACTATTAAAAATTGTTCGTATACACGGTCAAGTTGAAGCTTATCTAGTTCATAACCTATTTTTTTTGCTCGATATGCTAAAGCAGCTCTTCCAGATCTTGCAGTTAAAACTATGGATGATTCATTCACACCCACATCCTTTGGATTTATTATTTCATAAGTTTCACGTTTTTTTATAACACCATCTTGATGTATACCAGATGAGTGAGCAAAAGCATTTGCACCTACAATTGCTTTATTAGGCTGAACAGGCATTGCCATGCTTTCAGAAACAAGTTGGCTAGTTAATAAAAGTTGTTTTGATTTTATTCTTGTATCAAGATTCAATTTTGGGTGTTGACGAAGAATCATAACAACCTCTTCTAGAGAAGTATTTCCTGCACGTTCACCAATACCATTTATTGTACATTCAATTTGTCTAGCTCCATTTTGAACACCTGCTATCGAATTAGCAGTAGCAAGGCCTAAATCATTGTGACAGTGACATGAAATAATAGCATTATGTATACCTTTTACATTTTCCTTTAGATATTTAATTTTAGATCCATATTCTTCAGGTAAACAATAACCAGTTGTGTCAGGAATATTTAAAACCGTTGCTCCAGCTTTTACTACTGCTTGACATATTTTAGCTAAAAATTCATTATTTGTTCTTCCCGCATCTTCCGCATAAAACTCAACATCCTCTACATAACTTTTAGCATGAGCAACGGCAGCTGTTGCACGTTCGATAATTTTTTCTGGACTTGAATTAAATTTGAATCTGATATGACTTTCAGATGTACCTATTCCAGTATGAATTCTAGCTCTTTTTGCAAATCTTAATGCGTCAGCTGCTACATCAATATCCTTTTTCACAGCCCTAGTCAAACCACAAACTTTAGAGTTTTTTACCAACTTAGAAATATTTTCCACAGCTTTGTAATCACCAGGACTTGATATTGGGAAACCAGCTTCTAGAACATCAACTCCTAATTCGTCTAACTGTTTCGCTATTGTAAGTTTTGTTGAGGAATCTAATTTACAGCCGGGAACTTGTTCGCCATCGCGTAAAGTAGTGTCAAATATTTCTACAAATTCCATATTATTGATCCTAAGCGGAAATTTACCATCAAACTAAAATATAATTTATGTTTTCCAATAATAAAAATAGCTATTTTTGTATTACAATATTCGTTGTGAAAAACAAACACCTAACATGCTAATTATAAGTAATTTGTATATAAATAATTTACAATGACAAATGACCAGAAAGATAATTTATTTATTCTTATAAAGTCTTTGACTAAATCAGAAAAAAGGCAATTTACCTTATATGTGGGAAGAATGGATTCAAATGAAAATTCAAAATTTCTCAATTTATTTCAACTTTTGGATAAAATGAATCGCTATGACGAAAAAGTAATTTTAAAAAAGGGAATTGTCACAAAACAACAGTTATCTAACCTGAAGGCTCATTTGTATAAACAAATTTTGGTTAGCCTACGAATGAATCCAATGCATAAAAATATTCGTATTTTAATAAGAGAGCAGTTAGATTTTGCTACAATTTTATATCAAAAAGGATTGTATAAGCAAAGTCTAAAAATTCTTGAAAAGTCAAAATTGCTTGCAAATAAACACCAAGAAAAGTATGTAGCTTACGATATAGTAGAGTTAGAAAAGATTATAGAGTCACAATATATTACAAGAAGTTTGAGTAATCGTACAGAGACTTTAGTAGCTGAATCTGAAAAACTTCGTACACAAAATAATTTAACTACCAAACTTTCAAATCTTTCATTGAAACTCTACGAGCGTTTAATTAAAGCAGGTTATGCAAAAAGTGACCAAGAGTATAGAGAAATAACCCAATTCTTTTATGAAAATTTACCAAAGTTTGATTATGATAAACTTGGATTTCGTGAAAAACTTTGGTACTACAAAGCCCACGTATGGTATAGTTTTCTCACTCAGGATTTTTTATCAACATATCGCTATGCATCGAAGTGGGTAAAAATGTTTGATAAAGAACCCTCAATGATTAATATTCATCCGGTTTTTTATTTAAAAGGCAATAATTATCTAATGGAGAGCTTAGTTTTGATCAAATACCCATCTAAATTCAATGAAACATTAGAACAAATGGTTTATTGGACTAAACACAACAGCTTTCCTAAAAATGATAATTTAAAAGCACTAATTTTCCAATTTTATTACAGTAATAAACTAAACTTTCATTTTTTAGAAGGAAGTTTTGAAAAGGGACTAATACTTATTCCCGAGATAAAAAAAGGAATTAAAGATTACCGAAATCAAATTGATCCTCATCATATAATGATGCTTTATTATAAAATTGCTTGTATTTATTTTGGTTCTGAAGACTATGAAAATTGTATTTTCTTTTTGGATAAAATTATAAGTAATAAAAGCTTAAAAATGCGTGAAGACCTTTTGTGTTTTTCAAGAGTATTAAACATTTTTGCTCACTATGAAGCAGGATTTGATTATCATTTAGAAACTCACCTACGTGAAACATACAAGTTTCTGATTAAAATGAACGATCTGCATGAGGTCCAAAAGGCAATGATTAGATTTGTAAGAGGGCTAGGCGAAATTTATCCACACGAATTAAAAACAGCATTTGAATCTCTGTATAACGAACTAAAGCAGTATGAGAATGATCCCTATGAGAGTCGTTCATTTTTATATTTGGATATCCTATCATGGTTAGAAAGCAAAATTAAAAATGTACCAATTGCAAGTATTATTCGTCAAAAAGCATCTACAATTAATCGTAAAGAACGATCTTCCATATCCCCGTATTCATAGGTAATACTTTAAAATTCAGTTTTTTTTTGGTAACAGGATGTGATAACGATAAGAATATTGAATGAAGACTTATACTTTTATCTTTATTTGCTCTCAGAGCTCCATATTTTACATCTCCCTGTATTGGAAAACCAAAGCTACTTAATTGTGCTCTAATTTGGTGGTGGCGACCACTAAGAAGCTCTATTTCTAGTAAGCAATATTTTTCAAATTCTTTTATTCGTTTTAAATTTAATTGAGCAAACTTACTCTCAGGGACTTTATTTAAGTGTGCTTTGGACTTATTTTTTTTTCTATTTCTTGTCATCCAATTTGACAAATTATTGCAATCCTTAGGAAATTTTTTATCTACAAGTGCCCAATATTTTTTTTTGGTTAACCTTAACTTGAATTGTTCGTTTAATCGAGTAAGTGCTTTTGATGTTTTAGCAAAAACAAGAACACCACTGGTAGGTCTATCTATGCGGTGAACCACTCCTAGATATGCAGAGCCCTGTTTTTTCTTTTGAATTATTAAATAATTTTTAATTGAATCTGATAGTGATATGTCGCCAGTTTTATCAGATTGGACCAATTCTCCAGGTTTTTTATTTATGATAATAATATGATTATCTTCGAAGAGAATACGCTTAATTAATTCCAAAGATTAATATTGTTCTTTCTTATTAGGAAATTTCTCTGACTTTACGTCTTCACTATACTGAGTAATAGCCCTGCAAATAATTTCATCTAAATCACTATACCTTCTTAAAAATCTAGGACTAAATTCTTTATTCATGCCCAACATGTCATGTAGAACTAGAACTTGGCCATCAACGTTTTTTCCAGCTCCAATACCAATTGTTGGAATTTTGGTTGATTTTGTTGCTTTTTCTGCAAGTGCAGCAGGTATTTTTTCAAGGACAACTCCAAAGCAGCCGATTTTTTCCAACATAATTATTTCTTCAAGTAATCGTTTTGCTTCAAGATTTTCTTTAGCTCTTACATTATAGGATCCAAATTTATATATTGATTGTGGAGTTAGACCCAAATGACCCATAACAGGAATTCCTGCTTGAATTATTCTTTGAATAGAATCCTTTACTTGATTGCCACCTTCTAATTTTACACCATGAGCCCCAGATTCTTTCATTATTCTTATTGCGGATCTTAGTGCTTCCATTGGATCTGATTGATATGATCCAAAAGGTAAATCAACAATTACCAAAGCTCTTTTCGCAGCTCTAACAACACTTGTTGCATGGTAAATCATTTGATCGAGTGTTATTGGCAAAGTGGTTTCATGTCCAGCCATAACATTTGAAGCAGAATCTCCTACCAAAATAACGTCAATTTTTGATTTATCGACTAATCCTGCAAAACTATAATCATAGGCTGTAACCATTGCAATTTTTTCACCTTTTGACTTCATTTCTTGCAATGATTTAGTTGTAATTCTGGTGTAATTAGTATTTGACATAATATTAAATTAGGACAAAATTATATTTTTTCATGTGACTTTATCTTCAATTTTTGTAAATATAGTGTATTATTTACTCTGCCATACTGTCATATTTGTTGTAAGTGGCATAATGCTTGGACATTGTTTTCAAAATATAAATAAAATGAGTAAAATTATTGGAATTGATTTAGGAACTACAAATTCATGTGTATCTGTTATGGAAGGAAACGAACCAGTTGTGATACCAAATGCAGAAGGTAAACGTACAACACCATCTGTAATTGCATTTGTTGAAGGAGGCGAGATTAAAGTTGGAGACCCTGCAAAAAGACAAGCAGTTACTAATCCTACAAAAACAATAGCTTCTATAAAAAGGTTCATGGGCAACAAGTTTTCTGATTCAAAAAACGACGTTAAATCAGTTGCATATAAAGTTGTTAAGGGTGATAATGATACACCAAGAGTAGACATAGATGGAAGAAATTATAGCCCACAGGAGCTATCAGCAATGACTTTACAAAAAATGAAAAAGACAGCTGAAGATTACTTAGGCCATGACGTAACAGAAGCAGTAATAACAGTTCCAGCTTACTTTAATGATTCACAAAGACAAGCGACAAAAGAGGCAGGAGAAATTTCAGGATTAAAAGTCCAAAGAATAATTAATGAACCTACAGCTGCAGCTCTAGCATATGGTCTAGACAAGGGTACTTCTGATAAAAAAATTGCAGTATATGATTTGGGTGGAGGAACATTTGATATATCAATTCTAGAATTAGGTGATGGGGTGTTTGAGGTATTATCTACAAATGGAGATACTCATCTTGGTGGTGATGATTTTGACCAAGTAATAATTGATTTTCTTGCTGAAATGTTTCAAAAGCAGGAATCCATTGATCTTCGTAAGGATCCTATGGCCTTACAAAGACTTAAAGAGGCTGCTGAGAAATCTAAAATTGAACTTTCTTCATCTACCCAAACTGAAATAAATCTTCCTTATGTGACTGCAACTGATTCGGGACCTAAGCATCTTGTAACAACTTTGACAAGGGCAAATTTTGAAAAACTTGCTGATAGCTTAGTAAAACGTTCTATGAATCCGGTAAAAAAAGCATTAGATGATGCTGGATTATCAACTGGTGACATTGACGAGGTAATTTTAGTGGGAGGGTCAACTAGAATTCCAATAATTCAAGATGAAGTAGAGAAGTTTTTTGGTAAAAAACCCTCAAAAGGAGTTAACCCAGACGAGGTTGTTGCTATTGGAGCAGCTATTCAAGGAGGAGTTCTAACAGGCGATGTTAAGGATGTACTTCTATTGGATGTAACTCCTTTGTCTTTAGGGATTGAAACTATGGGCGGAGTTATGACTAAGTTAATAGATGCAAATACTACTATTCCAACAAAAAAATCTCAAATTTTTTCAACTGCAGCAGATAATCAACCATCAGTTGAAATACATGTTTTACAAGGGGAGCGGTCAATGGCAAGTGACAATAAAACGATAGGCCGATTTCATTTAGATGGTATACCTCCAGCACAGAGAGGTACCCCACAAATTGAGGTTACTTTTGATATTGATGCCAACGGAATAATCAAAGTTAGTGCTCTTGATAAGGCTACCAACAAGTCCCAAGATATTCGTATCGAGGCTTCATCAGGTTTAACAGAAGAGGAGATCGAAAAAATGAAAAAAGAGGCCGAAGCCAATGCTGATGCTGACAAAAAGGTTAAAGAAGAAGCGGAAAAGCTCAATTCAGCCGACCAAATGATATTCCAAACTGAGAAACAACTAAGTGAATTCGGGGACAAGTTATCTGAAGAAAAGAAAAAACCAGTCGAAACTGCTCTTGCTGAGTTAAAAAAAGCACATGAGTCAAAAGATCTACAGGCAATTGATAAAGCTTTAGAATTAATTAACGAGGCTTGGAAAAATGCTTCGGAGGAAATGTATAAAGCACAAGCTGAAAAAGGATCAGCTGATGCAAAAAATGCAAATCCTAAAAAGGGTCCAAAGGCAGAAAAATCTGGGGATGATGTCCAAGATGTTGATTTTGAAGAAGTGAAAGATTAGTAAAATGAGTATTCTATTTTTTGATTGATAAACTTTTGAAACCTGCGCAAAAGCAGGTTTTCTTATTTAAAATTATATCTATTTATGGACAAAAAACGAGTTCTGGAAATTGCAAATAGTATATCTAAAAACACACTAATGGAAACATTAGAAATATATTATACCGATGTAGGAGATGGTTTTTTAAAGGCAAGAATGCCTGTTTCAAAAAAGGTTCACCAACCGGATGGAATACTACATGGTGGCGCTACAGCCGCACTGGCTGAAAGTGTAGGTAGCGCAGCAGTATATTTTTAATAAAGATCCTAATACAAAAGTTCGTGGTATTGAGATCACAGCCAATCATATAAAGGGTATCTCAGACGGTTTTGTTTATGCTACTGCTAAGCCAATTCATAGTGGTAAAACTATCCAGTACTGGGAAATAAAAGTCGTAAATCAAAAAGATGAATTAATATCTTTATGTAAACTAATCACTTTTACGAAGCGATAACAAAATTTAAATTATTTTTTAGAATATATTTGTTTCAAAATTTTAAACAAAAAAAATGAAAAGCGTAATTATTTGTGATATGGAAGGAGTAATACAGGAGATGAATAATGGAGCTCTTGAAATGTTTGGTTACTCAAAAGACGAATTAGTTGGTATAAAAAGAGTTTCAATTTTTTCTCCTGGAGAGATTGTAATTCAAAATGTTTTAGGCTGGCTAGAAGAAGCAAATAAACATGGAAAATCTATTGTTAAAACAAATTTCATTAGAAAAGACGGATCATATTTCAATGCTGAAATTATCATAACACCAAATTTTGCTAATGGAAAAGATAAACCTCAAACTGGTTATTGCGGAATCACAAAAGAGATTAAAGAAGATGTCAATATTCCAATTAGTTTCACGACAAAAATTATAAAAGGAATTGCAATTACAAGGGGCGGTTTTACATTGGCATCTATATTACCTATGGTAATCGTTTCATTGATTTTAAGTCAAACAAATTCATTATCATTGACAAATGCATTTCTGTCTATAATTGGAATAATTTGTGCTCATATTTTCGGAAATCTATACAATGACTATTTCGATGTAAAATCGGGAACTGATGAAAATAACAATGAATACTTTAATGTTGGTGATAAATCCATAATATTAAGAGGTGCACAGATTTCTGGAGGAAGTAGGGCTATAGAATTAGGTTTGATTACACTTAAAAAAACTAAATTTTTAGGAAATCTAATGATCATAATCGCATTATCATGCATTATTTTACTTTCGGTAAATATATACTTTCAAACAGGATCATTTGATAACATATATGGTGTTGGCTTAATTGGTTTTTTAGGTTTATTCTTGGCATACTTTTACACAGCTGAACCATTAAAATTTTCTTCTAGAAAAGGACTAGGTGAATTAACTATATTTTTAACCTTTGGACCACTCCTAACTTTAGGAAGCTTTTTTGCAATGTCAAATACTTCAATTGAAATTTCATTTCAAGTTTTGCAAAATTTTGTTTTGATTGGCATTCCATTGGGTTTACTTACAACAAATATCCTTTTAATTAATCAGTTTCCAGATTTAAAGTCAGATAAGAAATCTAATAAAATAAATTTGGTTGTTTTATTTGGAAAAAAATATTCTAGATGGTTATATTTAGTCAACCTTTTTGTTATCTACATTACAACAATTTATTTTTTTAAAGATTCCTTTCAAACTTTCTACTATCCAAATGTTTTATACTTAATTTTCTTATTATTAATTATATACGGTATGTATATTTTTGTAGGTCTGTATAAATTTTATGATTCTAGAAAATTAGTTTTCTATAATATCCATACTATTTATTATCAAATTATTTTTTGTCTGGGAATTATTTCAACTTTTTATCTTTAGAAGAATAATTGATGTTTCTAAATGAGGCTGAATCCACAAAAAACCCCTTTTGGATGTACCTTTTGGGTTCACTCATCATAATATTTTTTTCAATACTTGGTCAACTACCATTGACATTTTTCATTTCAGGGGAAAAGTTATTATCCGCTGGTGGTGATCCAATTTTAGCTTTGAGAAATCTGGACAAAAATCTACAACTTTTTTTACTCTTAATTCCTTCATTGGTTGGCTTTTCTGGACTAATTTTAGTTGTATATAAATTACATGAAAAATCATTAAAAACTATTTCGACCTCAAGAAATAATTTCGATTGGCAGAGAATGTTTTTTGCTTTTTTTTTATGGAGTCTTATTACAGTTTTGCTTTTGATTGGGGATTACTTTTTTAATCCAACCGATTATCAATGGAATTTTAAATTATTACCTTTTCTAATTCTTTTTATTATTTCTATTACTTTGATACCAATTCAAGCAAGCTTTGAAGAATATATATTTAGAGGCTACCTTTTACATGGCTTTACTTCATTTTTTAAAAAGCCCTGGCTTTCATTAGTTATGACATCGATCATTTTTGGATGTTTACATTTTTCTAATCCAGAAGTTGAAAAAATTGGTTATGGTATATTGATATATTATATTGGAACTGGATTTTTTTTAGGAATTTTAACAATTATTGACAGGGGTATAGAGTTAGCTTTAGGATTTCATATAGCAAATAACTTATTAATATCTTTATTATTAACCTCATCATGGACAGCATTTCAGACAGAATCAATTTTTTTAGATATTTCTGAACCCTCAATAGGTTTTGAAGTCATTTTCCCTGTTTTAGTCGTATACCCTTTATTCTTATTTATTGTGTCAAAAAAATACAAATTGTCAGATTGGAAAAATAGATTATTAAATACTTAGCTTAATGGAAATACCTAAATTTTCAAAAATTCACAATCGTTTTCGCCTCAATGGTTATTTTTATGATAGAAATACTCTGAAAGAAGTAGCCTATAATTTCATAAAGGAAGGAGATCTTTATGAAACCTTTTTGGGAGACTTTATTTTAGATTGGCTCGATAACTCAGATTCAATTTATCTTAGCACATCAATATCAAAGAAAAATAAGATATTGGTTAAAAAACAGTCGCTTGTTAGCAGCGCAATTTCAACTGGAGATTTTTTAAAGGTAAGTGTTGGGGATAGAGCTCTTCATTGTTTACCTACAAACTATATAGCAGGTAAAATGATGTTAATAAGAGCATTAATTTTAGGTCTTGAAATTGATCTGATTTCTCCATCCAAAAAACCCTTCTATAAAAACAAAAAATTTTACGATTTTGCAGCGATGACCCCGATTCAGGCATTTCACTCTATAGCTGATTTAGGTAGAATAAAAAAGTTGATAATTGGAGGTGCTTATCTATCTAACGCACTCCAGCAGGCTTTGATAAAGGCTAAAATAAATGCCTATGAAACATATGGAATGATGGAGACACTTTCACATATTGCCGTACGTAAGATGACTGATCCTATATCTGAATTCAAGTGTTTGCCAGGAATTTTTGTAGGACAAGATAATCGCAAATGTTTAACTATTGATGCACCTAGATTAGATATCAAAAATCTTATTACTAATGATCAGGTAGAATTATATGGTCCAACTAAATTTAGATTGATTGGGAGTATTGATCACATAATTAAACTGGATGGTTTTAATATACACCCTGAGCAAGTTGAACGAAAGTTATCTGAAAAAATATCCTTTCATTTTTTTATTGATAAAATAGCCTTAAAATCAAAAAAAGAAAAATTAACTATAGTTATTGAATATAATTCTAAGATCGATTTTAAGAAACTTAAAGATCAGATTAAGAGTTGTAAAAAGCTTGAGAAATATGAAATTCCTAAATACATTACCCTACATGAAAAATTCATACAAACATACAGTGGTAAGATAAAGCGAAAGGAAACAATGAATCAGGAGCCATTTAATGTATTAGACTTGTAATATTCCCATATTAAATTTCTTATCTATTGGAGATTGATTTGCTATTTCAATTCCCATACTAATCCATGATCGGGTCTCTGCGGGATCTATTACGGCATCAACCCATAACTGAGAAGCTGCAAATACTACATCAGTTTTTTCGTCGTATTTACTTTTTATTTTTTCTTTAATTAAAGATTCTTTTTTATCGTTAAATATCTCTCCATTTTTTAACGCAGAAGATTTTTCAATTTGTAGTAACACTTCTGCTGCTTGACTTCCACCCATTACAGCAATTTTTGCTGAAGGCCAAGCGAGTATTAGCCTTGGGTCAAAGGCTTTTCCACACATTGCGTAGTTTCCAGCTCCAAAAGAGTTTCCAATAATTATAGTAAATTTTGGTACAACTGAATTAGCAACTGCATTTACCATCTTAGCACCATCTTTTATAATTCCGGCGTGTTCTGCTTTACTTCCAACCATAAATCCAGTAACATCTTGCAGAAAAACAAGTGGTATATTTTTTTGATTGCAGTTAGCTATAAACCTTGTAGCTTTATCTGCTGCGTCTCCGTATATAACACCACCAAACTGCATTTCTCCGTTCTTACTCTTTACCATTTTTCTTTGGTTAGCTACAATTCCAATCGACCATCCATCAATTTTAGCATAACAAGTGATTATAGTTTGACCATATTCTTTTTTATATTCATCAATTGAATTCTTATCAACAAGCGTGTCAATCAATTCATATGAATCATAAGGTTGTGTAATTTTCTTTGGTAAAATTGAATAAATTCTGTCTTTTTCAATTTCAGGTATTATAATTTCTGAGCGTTTAAAGCCCGCTTTTGGGAAAGAACCAATTTTATCAACAATACTTCTTATTTTATCCAAAGCAGCTTTATCATCTTTTAATTTATAATCCGTAACCCCACTAATACCGCTGTGAGTATCAGCTCCTCCTAAAAATTCATTATCAACATTTTCCCCAATAGCTGCTTTAACAAGATAGCTCCCTGCCAAAAAAATACTTCCCGTTTTTTCTACTATAATTGCCTCATCAGACATAATTGGTAGGTATGCACCTCCTGCAACACAACTTCCCATAACAGCTGCAATTTGGACAATACCCATGCTGCTCATTTTCGCATTATTTCTAAATATTCTACCGAAGTTTTCTTTATCAGCGAAAAGTTCTTCTTGAAGAGGAAGAAAAATACCAGCACTATCTACTAAATAAATTATTGGAATTCTGTTCTCAATAGCTATTTCTTGCGCTCTTAAATTTTTTTTAGTTGTCATTGGAAACCAAGCACCAGCTTTTACACTTGGATCATTTGCAACAATTACACAATACCTTCCTGATACCTTACCAATTACAACTATAACACCTGCTGATGGACACCCACCATATTCTTTGTACATACCTTCACCAGCTAGAATTCCAATTTCATGTATTGTATTAGGATCGTCAATAAGATTTTTCACTCTTTCTCTAGCTGATAATTTACCTTGGCTTCTAAGTTTATCAAGACGATTTTTACCTCCTCCTAATTTAATTTTTCTAGCTTTTGACTCAATTTCTGCCAATGACATTTTCATTGAGTCCTTATTTTTTTCTTTTTCTAGTTCCATTAATAAATAAATGATTCTACTAAAGTAATAATTTATATATGTGTCATTTTAAATAAATGTTCGATATTTGAGATGCAAAAAGTAATGTACTTAAATAAAAATAAAATAGTAGGTATTACTGCATTGATTATGGTTATAATTGGTACGGCTTTAATTATGGTAGGTGTCTTTAAATATCGAGAATATGCAATAGGATTTTCAATTGCTGGGGTTGGATTTTATGCTATAGCTTGGGCTTTTAATGCTTTAAGAGGTAGGATTTAATTTAGTAAAAGACAAAATTAAATTTAAAGACTATCAGTTTAAATTCAATTCCATTTTTATATTTCCTCTAGAATAAACAACATTAGACTCCATTTCCACATCTAAAAAACCATACTTGTAGTACAAATGAATTGAATTCTCTAATTTAGTGTTAGAGTAGAGAACAATTTTTTTCCATTCATTTTTTTTTGCGAATGAAATTGCGAACTTCATTATAGAGTTTCCATACCCTTGTCCTCTGTAAATTGGATTAATAGCCATTTTACTAAATTCAAAAACACTTTCTTCTATCTTAATAAATGTGAATGTTCCTATAACTTTACTATTTAATTCTACCATAATTATATGCCCTCCAGGATCTAATATTTTTGATTTAGGATTGTTGAGAACTAACTCATCTATGGGCTCCACAAAAAAACAACTTTCTAGCCACTCCAGGTTTAAAGACTTAAAAATAGCAGCATCCTTTTTGGAATATTTTCTAAATTTAATTTTTTTCATTTCCTATCATATCCTCCGGACGAACCCATTTGTCAAATTGTTCTTCCGTCAAATAGCCAAGCTTTAAACTAGCTTCTTTTAAACTTGTTCCTTCATCATACGCTTTTTTAGCAATTTCAGCAGCTTTATAGTATCCTATTTTTGTATTTAGCGCGGTAACTAACATTAATGAATCCTGAACCAAGTTTTTAATTCGTTTGTAATTTGGTTCGATACCTTTTATACAATTTTGAGTGAAACTAGAGCATGCGTCTCCAATTAGTTGAGCTGATACAATTGTGTTAGCAGCCATAAGTGGCTTAAAAACATTTAATTCATAATGACCTTGTGTACCACCAATGGTCACAGCTACATCGTTTCCCATGACTTGTGCACATACCATAGTTAATGCTTCACATTGTGTTGGATTAACTTTTCCAGGCATAATAGAACTCCCAGGTTCGTTTGCAGGTAATATTAACTCTCCAATACCAGAGCGAGGACCTGATGCCATTAATCGAATGTCATTAGCAATCTTATTTAATGAAACCGCAATCTGTTTTAAAGCCGAATGAGATCCAACTATAGCGTCATGAGCAGCTAATGCCTCAAATTTGTTAGGTGCTGTTTTAAAAGGGAAACCTGTATATTCAGAAATATATGAAGCTACTTTTTCTGAATATCCTTTAGGGGTATTAATTCCTGTTCCAACTGCAGTACCACCTAGAGCTATTTCTCCAAGATGATTCAGACTATATTGTAAAGCCTTTATACCATTCTCCAATTGGGTAGAATATCCAGAGAATTCTTGACCAAGGGTTAGGGGAGTGGCATCCATCAAATGGGTTCTACCAATTTTAACAATATCTTTAAATGCAATTGCTTTTTCATTTAAAGCATTTTTTAAATCTTTTAAGCCAGGGATAGTTGTTTCTATTATTTTTTTGTAGCAAGCAATATGCATTGCTGTGGGAAAAGTATCATTTGATGATTGAGATCGATTTACATCATCGTTTGGTCCAAGGGTTTTTTCTCCTTCACCTAATATTTTTCCTTCTATAACATGAGCTCTATTAGAAATTACTTCATTTACGTTCATATTACTTTGAGTCCCTGATCCAGTTTGCCAAATCACTAATGGAAAATGATCGTCCAATTTTCCTTCTAAAATTTCATCACAAACTTTAACTATCAGATCTCTTTTTACTTTTGATAAAACACCCAAATCAAAATTTGTATTAGCAGCAGCTTTTTTTAATTGTGCAAATCCATATATTATTTCCATTGGCATAGAACCTGAAGAACCTATTTTAAAGTTTGTTAGTGAGCGCTCTGTTTGTGGACCCCAGTAAACGTCTTTTGCCACTTTAATCTCTCCAATTGTATCTCTTTCAATACGATACTTCATATTTAATAATTTTATATAAAAATACTAGGTTTAACAATAAACCTTAATATAACTTAGAATATTTTCTTTTAATAGATTTTAATTATTCAATTCTAGCAGTTAAATAAAAAAAATTACCTTTACAAAATAATATAGAATAATGTTTGAATTTGACCAATATTTAGGCTTTCTCGCTTTTTTGAGTATACTTACCATAGGCTTCTGGTTGATGATTTTCCTTCTTACTTTTGCAATTCCTTATTGGCTATTTGGTGCTGCTAAAGAACGCTTTGACGAATGGCGAGCTAAAAAAAAACATACTAAATAAAAAAACATCTGTATTCTGATGCTTTTTTCTTAGTAACCATATCCACCATCATTATCACCATCATACCTACTTCGACGGCCTCTTTGGTTTTTCTTTTGATTTAATCGATAGGTAAAGGTGGCAATATAGGTAGGTTGCCGCCACTGGAATTCAGTATAACTATTAAAGGTGTCGGTGAAGGTGTCTGAGCGATACTTTTGAGAATTGAATACATCACTAATTCTAAAGGATAAAGTACCTTTGTCTTTTAATATGTCTTTGTTAAATGCAGTAGACAATCCGCCCAGCGGTTTGCTTCTGGATTGTGCGGTTACCCTTGGTCCACGCAAAAAAAGTTGGTTTTGCCAACTAAGGCCTTTACCAAAATTAATACTCGAAATAAATCGTGAAGACCAGCTTATATTTTTGGCGTCAAAGACAAATCCATTGTAGGTTCCAATCACTTCATTGCTGTAAAGATTAAAATTGGCATTTAAGCGAATTTTTCGATTGGGAGTAAAAGTTAGACTAGCCTCTCCTCCATAGCGTTTATTTTTGGAAAGATTGATAGGGCCTCTTCTTAATACGGGTACAATTACAAGATCAGAATTTGGATCATTTGGATTACCGCTCAAGACAACTGTTTCTCCTGTATCTTCATTAACAAATTGGAAGTTATTAGTAGTGCGTTGATAATAAATGGATCCATTTAAAGTGAATTTTTTGAAGCGCTTAAGGTAACCAAAATCAAAGCTACCGGTACTAGCAGGATCCAAATCAGGATTCCCCTGAAAGAAGTTGGTAATACTGTTTCGTGAAGGAAAAGGATTTAAGAAAAATCCTCGGGGACGTCTAATCCTTTTGGCATAGCCTAGTGTAATGCTTTCTTTTTCATCAATTTCAAAAGAGAGGTTGACTGTAGGAAACCAATTGGTATATCTTTTATTTGTGTAGTCATTGGTTGTTCTTTGGTCAATCACAATGTTAGAATCCTCCATTCGCAACCCAAGTAAAAGAGAGAATTTATTAATTTTCTTTCCGAACTGAGTATAGGCAGCATTTACATATTCTTTATACACCAATACGTTTGTTAGGTTGGTATCGATGGTACGAATGTTGTTTTCTATGAAAGCAACTTCATAATCGGTTTCAATAGTATTAAAAGTACCACGATATCCTAGCTCTATTTGAGTATTTTCATCTAAGGGATAGATATAATCTACTTGAGCCAAGATCCTTTTTTGTGACTCTAGTGTTGTCACTTCTTCATTATTGTTAATCCTTATGAAGGGAAAGCTTTGGAGGCTTGTGATTTGTGCTAGCTCATCTTCCGCACTTTCTTCGTACTGATAGGTTGCACTAATTTCATGCCCTTTGTCATTAAATTTCTTTTCATAAAGCCCTGAGATTTGAAAAGATTCATCAAGTTCAGGTTCATATTGCTTTCGCTCAACTGTAGAAATGGAGTTTCCACCAATGGAGTTTAGTTCATTAATGGTAACAACACCATCATTAATACCTTTATTGTCTCGGTAAAATCCATTTAAGGTGAAGCTACTAGAATCGTCAATAAAGTATTCCGCTCCTAGAGAAATAAATTTCTGATCTCGTTCTCGATTGATTTTTCCTGTTTCAAATAGATAGGAATTGGCTTCTTCTCCATTGAAATACTCATTTTCAGACAATCCATTGCTAATACTAGTCCTTCGTCCAATAGTATTGGTAGAAAACAGATTTAGTTTCTTTGTTTTCCAATTGACGGTAGCTGTCCCGCGATATGTTTCAGGAACACCACCATTTACATTAAAGTTACCATTGAAGCCAGAACGTTCTTGTTTTTTTAAAATTATATTGAGAATTCCACCGGTGCCTTCGGCATCGTAACGAGCAGAAGGTGAGGTGATAACTTCTACTTTTTCAATGGATTCTGAAGGCAGCTGGCGAAGCCCGTCAGGTCCTGAAATACCTACAAGTCCTGAGGGTTTCCCATTGATTAGAATTCTAACATTATTATTACCTCGAAGTGCAATATTTCCTTCAACATCAACAGTGATTGAAGGGATATTACCCAAGACGTCAGCAACACTGCCTCCACGGACTGTAATGTCTTTACCCACATTATAGATGCGCTTGTCTAAACGTATTTCAACCTGAGTCTGCTCACCTACGAGCTCAACTTCCTCTAGTTCGTTTGCATTAATTTCCAGCGCAATTGTTCCCAAATTCAAATTTGACTTAATCAATACATCGTTTTGACTATACGTTGTAAAACTGATGAACTCAATATCGATATCGTATTGTCCTGGAAAAGATTCGATTCGAAAATTTCCTTCAGCATCCGTGATCCCACCCTGAATAGTGTCAGGACGATTGTCATTTTTAAAAGTAATTGTAGCATACTCTAACGGTTGATTGGTTTCTTTATCAATTACCTTACCTGTAATAATGAATTTTGTTGGACCCCCAGGTCTTTGTCCATAAGTGATGAGCATTCCAATAAGGTACAGGATTCCAAAGTATTTCTTTTTCATTGAATGAAGATAGATTTTATTAGATTAGTTAACTTAACCAAATTACCGAATGGCATACCAATTCTACTTAAAAGGTAAAACCTGTTTTTTAATATTTATTATCCGTATTGAATACATCGTGATTGCAGTTTTTTTGATATAAAAATTAATAATGTAAGCTTAATGTTAAGATAGAAAAGCTTCCAAAACTTCTATAGGCTCCACCAAAACGCCTTTTTGACCTTTTAATACAATTGGTCTTTTAATGAGTTTGGGATGTTTGGAAAAAATCTCAAACAATTTTGCATCATCAATTGGTTTGCCTTTATAATCACTTTTCCATAAAGCTTCCTGAGTACGAATCATTTCCTGAGGCAGCTTGCCGATTTGTGAAAATAGATTTTTCCACTCTGCTGCAGTCAATGGATTCTTCAAGTATTCAATGATTTTTAAGTCTATATTATTATTTTTTAAGTACTGCAAAGCTTCTCGAGATTTGCGACACTTTTTGTTGTGGTAAATCTTTATCATGACATAAAAATAAAACCCATCTCAATCAGGCTTTCTTGATTTAGTAGGATTTGACTTATTTTAGTTTAACCACAATGGCTTTGAAAGCCTCGGGATGATTCATGGCCAAATCAGCTAGTACTTTTCTGTTGAGCTCAATATTATTAGCTTTTATTTTTGCCATAAACTGGCTGTAGGACATTCCATTAGCTCTAGCACCTGCATTAATTCGTGCAATCCACAAGGATCTAAAATTTCGTTTTTTTACTCTCCTATCTCTGTAAGAGTAAAGCATTGCTTTTTCAACCGCATTTTTTGCAATAGTCCAAACATTTTTTCTACGTCCGAAATAACCTTTAGCTTGTTTAATTATTTTTTTTCTGCGTGCTCTTGAGGCAACTGAATTTACTGATCTTGGCATTTTAATAGTTTTTTGAAGCAGGCGGTAAAAATACTCTTTAAAAAGCCTTACTTCAGGTTAATTTTATTGTTTCAATAACTTTTTAAATTATACAAGTCGTAATTGTTCTTTTATACTTCTTTTATCGCTATCGTCAACTAATCCAGAGTGGGTTAGTTTTAATTTACGTTTTTTTGATTTTTTAGTTAAAATATGGTTTTTAAAAGCGTGTTTTCTTTTAATTTTTCCACTACCTGTCAACTTGAAGCGCTTTTTTGCACTTGATTTTGTTTTCATTTTTGGCATAATTTGTTATTTTTTCTTAGGGGTAATAAACATAATCATCTTTTTTCCTTCTAACTCTGGCATCTGTTCAACTTTTCCAATTTCTTCGAGATCTTGTGCTAGGCGCAAAAGGAGTATTTGGCCTTTTTCTTTAAAAATAATGGAACGGCCTTTAAAAAAAACAAATGCCTTAAGCTTTGCTCCATCTTTGAGAAATTTTTCTGCGTGTTTCTTTTTAAATTCATAGTCGTGTTCGTCAGTATTTGGTCCGAAACGTATCTCTTTTACAATAATTTTAGTTGATTTCGCCTTAAGAGCCTTCTCTCTTTTTTTCTGTTCATACAAGAACTTTTTATACTCCAATATTTTGCATACTGGCGGTGTAGCCTTTGGCGAAATCTCAACAAGATCTAGCTCTAAGTCCTGTGCTATGTTCAAAGCCTTATTTAGAGTATAAACTCCAACATCTACATTATCACCTACAAGACGTATTTCGTGTGCTGTAATCTTTTCATTTATCCTATGCGGATCCTCTTTAAACACTCTACCTGGACGGCTTGATCTTCTTCTTCGTATTGCTATATCTTTCTTTTTTTAATTAAACTTTAAAGGTAGCTTTACTTTCCTTTATCTCTCTATTAATCAGCTTAACAACTGATCTTAAATCAAAGCTTCCAATATCTCCTTTTTGATGTTTACGTAAAGAGACGGTTTGGCTTTGGACCTCTTTTTCTCCCAGAATAATCATGAAAGGCGTTTTCGAAATCTCTGATTCTCTAATTTTTTTTCCTATTGTTTCATTTCGGTCATCTAGGAGGGCGCGAATTTCGTGATTTTCCAAGAATTTTGAAACTTTTTGCGCGTAATTTTTATGTTTTTCACTTACGCAAAGTATATTTATTTGGATTGGTGAAAGCCAAATGGGAAAATTTCCTGCTGTATGTTCTAAAAGAATGGCAACAAAACGTTCCATACTTCCAAAAGGAGCTCTATGAATCATGACTGGTCTGTGTAGATTATTATCACTACCCTTATAAGTTAAATCAAAGCGCTCCGGTAAATTATAGTCTACCTGAATGGTCCCAAGTTGCCATCTGCGTCCTAGTGCATCTTTCACCATAAAATCAAGTTTGGGTCCATAAAAAGCAGCTTCACCTTTTTCAATGTTATAATTTAATTTTTTTTCTATAGCAGCACTTATAATTGCATTTTCAGCCATTTCCCAATTTTTGACACTACCAATATACTTTTCAGGATTTTCAGGATCTCTTAAAGACACCTGAGTTGTAAAATCTTTAAAACCGAGAGATTTAAAAACATATAAAACTAGATCAATAACTTTTTTAAACTCCTCATTTAGTTGTTCAGAGGTGCAAAAGATATGTGCATCGTCTTGGGTGAACCCTCTAACTCTGGTTAATCCATGTAATTCTCCGCTTTGCTCATAACGATAAACAGTTCCAAACTCAGCATATCGTTTCGGTAAATCACGATAACTCCAAGGTTTTGTTTTATATATTTCACAGTGGTGTGGACAATTCATGGGTTTAAGGAGAAATTCTTCTCCGTCTGCAGGAGTTTTAATTGGCTGAAAACTATCGGCTCCATATTTTTCATAATGTCCAGAGGTAACATATAATTCCTTATTTCCAATATGAGGAGAAATTACTTGTTCGTAACCTGCTAAGGTTTGAGCATTTTTAAGAAAATTTTCAAGTCTTTCACGAAGATCTGCTCCCTTTGGAAGCCATAGAGGTAATCCTTGACCTACTTTTTTTGAGAATGTAAAAAGTTCAAGTTCTTTACCAAGTTTTCTATGGTCACGTTTTTTAGCTTCTTCAAGTAATGTCAAATATTCACTAAGTTCTTTTTGTTTAGGAAATGAAATACCATAAATTCTTGTAAGTTGTTTTTTTGATTCGTCACCTCTCCAATACGCACCCGCGACATTTAATAATTTTACTGCTTTGATATATCCTGTGTTTGGGATGTGCCCTCCTTTACATAAATCAGTAAAATCCGCATGATCACAAAAACTTATTTCACCGTCTTTCAAATTTTCAATTAGTTCTAATTTGAAAGGATTTTTTTCTTTTTTATAATACTTAACTGCATCCGATTTTGAGCACATCCGCATTTTGAATTCAAATTTTTCTCGTGCATAGCTTAGAAATTGTTTTTCTAGAGGGATCAAATCTTTTTCTGTAAATGAATAATCACCAAAATCAACATCGTAATAAAAACCATTTTCAATCGAAGGACCTATAGTAAGTTTAGCCTTTGGATAAAGTGATAATATGCTTTGAGCTAAAATATGAGCAGACGAATGCCAAAATGCAGCTTTCCCCTCAGGATCTTTCCATGTAAACAGTTTAATATCTCCGTTTTTTTCAAGAGGTGTTGAAACTTCAATAATATTTTCATTAAAAGAAGATGACAAGACATTTCTTGCAAGGCCCTCACTTATACTTTGGGCGATCTCAAACGGTGTAGTACCTTTTTTGAAAGAACGTTTTGACTTATCTGGAAAAGAAATTTCAATCATTATATTTTAAAAAGCTTAACAAAGATAGTGGGTCTTTATGAGTGTTACAATCATGTGTCAAATATTCCTTTTTTTTTTCTCACCCAAAAATGATTTAGCAATAGCCATGATACCTTTGAATCCGGTATAAAGAGCAATTAATAAAAATAATAATCCAATACTGAGGACAAAATAATATAAAGGATGATCTTTATTTTTAAATGATTGATAAACAATTACTGGTCCAATAAAGCAACTAAAAATTGAAATAGATACTAATTTGAATCCTTTTTTTAATAAATATTTGTCCAATTAATCTAAGATTTAATAACATTTCACGTATTCAACAAAAAATTAATTCTTATTAATTTCATCAATTGCTTTACGAACACTACCGTGAATTTTTAAGTATTTTTTTATTGAATTAATATCAATTCCTGTTGCATCATAAACAATTTTTTCTGCTCTCCCTTGAAGTTTGCTATTTGTTAGTTGCATATCAACCATTTTATTTCCTCTGACATGGCCCAATTGAATCATAGTTGCTGTTGTTATACTATTAAGAATAAGTTTTTGTGCTGTTCCTGCCTTCATTCTTGAACTACCGGTTAAAAATTCAGGTCCTACAACAACTTCTATAGGAAAATCACTAAAATCAGCAAGTGGACTATTAATATTACACACAATGCAACCTGTTGTAATTCCATTTTTTTGAGCTTCTTTTAAACCGCCAACTACATAAGGTGTTGTACCAGAAGCTGCAATACCTATCACAATATCTTTATTATTAATTTCAAATTTTTTTAAATCTTCCCATGCTTGTTTAGTATCATCTTCAGCTTTTTCAATAGAGCTTCTCAAAGCGTGGTCTCCACCAGCAATAAGTCCAATAACTTTCTCTGATGAAATCCCAAATGTGGGGGGGCACTCTGATGCATCTAAAACTCCTAGCCTACCACTAGTACCAGCACCAATGTAGAAAAGGCGACCATCACTTTTTAGAAGCTCCACAACTTTAGAAATTAGTTTAGCAGTCTTATCTTTTATCATACCGACGGCTTTAACAGCATTCTTGTCCTCTTGGTGCATTCCGTCTAACAGTTCAATGATAGTTTTTTTTTCTAAGTCACTGTGGTGCGATTCAGATTCAGTTATTTTTTCAAAAGCCATTTAGCAAAAATTTAATCAACTAAATATACGAGACCTCATCCAATTTTTGATTCAAGATTTGTTTTCAATTCTGAAAGAAATTGTTGCGTTGTAAGATAATGGGAACTATCTGTCTTTTTTCCATGAATTAAGACTGCTAGATCTTTGGTCATTTTCCCACTTTCTACAGTTTCAACACAAACTTTTTCAAGTGTTAAACAAAAATCAATTAAATTTTTATTACCATCAAGTTTACCCCTATGAGCAAGTCCGCGAGTCCATGCAAAAATTGATGCAATTGGGTTTGTTGATGTTTCTTTTCCCTGTTGATATTGTCTATAATGACGTGTTACTGTTCCGTGAGCTGCTTCTGCTTCCATAGTTTTTCCGTCAGGTGTTACCAGTGTAGAAGTCATTAGTCCTAAAGAACCAAAGCCTTGGGCTACGGTATCTGACTGTACATCACCATCATAGTTTTTACATGCCCAAACAAAGCCACCGCTCATCTTCATAGCTGCAGCTACCATATCATCGATTAGACGATGTTCATATTTTATTCCAGCAGTTTTAAAATTATCCTTAAACTCGTTATCATAAACCTCTTGGAAAATATCTTTAAAGCGACCATCATATGCTTTAAGTATTGTATTCTTTGTGGATAAATATAAAGGCCATTTTTTGTCTAGCGCTCTATTCATACAAGATCTTGCAAATCCATATATGGAGGAATCTATATTATACATACTCATCGCAACACCATTTTCTTTAAAATGATATACTTCCCATGTTTTTGGAGTTCCTCCGTCATCTGGTGTAAACGTCATCGTAAGTTTACCCTTCCCATTGGTTACTGTGTCTGCAGCTTTATATTGATCCCCAAAAGCATGTCGCCCTATGCAAATTGGCTTTGTCCAACCTTGGACATAACGCGGTACATTTTTCATGATAATTGGCTCACGAAATACAGTTCCACCTACGATATTTCTTATTGTTCCATTTGGTGATCTCCACATATTGGAAAGGTTAAATTCTTTAACTCTATCTTCGTCTGGAGTTATTGTAGCGCACTTTATGCCTACATTATATTTTTTTACGGCATGAGCGGCTTGAATGGTAATTTTATCTTCAGTGGCATCTCGAGAAGTAACAGAAAGGTCATAATATTCGATTTTTATATCTAAATAGGGTAGTATAAGTTGTTCTTTGATAAATTTCCAGATTATCCTAGTCATCTCATCTCCATCCATTTCGACTACTGGGTTAACAACTTTTATTTTTGTCATTAGTTTAAAATTTTGGTTTTTGTAAAGCGTTAAGTGTGGACTAAATAACTTAAACTAAACTTTCCTAAAAATAAAACGGAAATAGCTTAATTTTATTATAATTCTTTAATTCTTGCCTTTTTACCTCTCAGGTTTTTAAAGTAGTAAATTCTTGATTTTCTGACCTTACCTTTTTTATTAACCTCAATCTTTTCAATCGTTGGCAAATTAATTGGGAATATACGTTCTACACCAATGGTGCCTGACATTTTTCTAATGGTAAAAGTTTTCGATAGACCCTGTCCTTTTATTTGTATGACGGTTCCTTTGAAAAACTGTGTACGAACTTTTTCTCCTTCTTTAATTTGATAATAAACAGTTATTGTATCACCTGCACTAAATTGTGGGAGACTCTTTTTTGTTAAGAACTCGTTTTGAACATAATTTAAAAGTGGTTCCATGCGAAATCAAGTTTTAAATCACAGCCTTATTACAATAGAATTAAAAGATTATGATTAATTTGATGGCAAAATTAAACTTTATTTTTGATGTAAACAATAGGCTTAAAAAATATTATTTGATCATTATGACTCTAAAAATCATTTTAAAAGATCGGGCCTACGTTTTAGAGTATTTTTTAAAGATTTTTCCTCACGCCAATTATTTATCAATGATGAATTTCCCGACAACAACACATCAGGTACCTTCCAACCCTTATAATTTGCTGGGCGAGTATATATTGGTGCGGCTAAAAGATCATCTTGAAAACTATCAGTAAGGGCAGATGATTCGTCACCAAGTACACCAGGAATTAATCGGACAATACAATCACACAAAATTGTTGCTGCTAATTCACCTCCAGAAAGAACAAAATCTCCTATTGATACTTCATCTGTAATAAGGTAATCACGTACACGTTGGTCTACACCTTTATAATGTCCACATAACATTATTATATTTTCTAATGTTGAGAAATGATTGATTTTTTTTTGGTTAAGTTTCTCCCCATCAGGTGTTAGATAGATTATTGAGTCATAATTTCTGCTTTTCTTCAGCATCTTTATGCAACGGTCTATTGGCTGGACCATCATAACCATCCCTGCTCCACCTCCAAAAGGGTAGTCGTCGACTTGTTTGTGTTTATTTGTTGCATAATTTCTTAAGTTATGAAAATGAATATCAGCTTTCCCAGAATTTATTGCCCTTTTAAGGATAGACGATTCAAAAGGACTTTTAATAAGATCGGGGAATAATGTAATGATATCTATGCGCATTACTATCTATTTTATTCAAAGATAAAAAGGGATTTAAGAACTTTAAACAATTGTCTTTCAATTAAATTTCTAGAATTGTAATATTATTTTTTCTTTTTCACCATTTGGGTTCAAAAATAATATGCTTTCCAAATCACTTACTTTATAACCTTTAACATCTGACAAGACATTCACTTTTTCCCCATTAACTTCTAATATTATGTATCCACTATCAATACCATTTTGGTAAAGTCTTCGGTTGTTCATATTTGAAATGTAGAGACCATAATCTGTATTAAATTTTTGTCTTTGTTCTGAACTTAGTTCTCTCACCTCCATATAAAAGAAAATAGCTCGGTTAATTTTCTCTAATCGAACATTTACTTTTTTCTCTTTTCCGTCACGTTTATATAAGACTGTAACCTTTTCTCCAGGTCTTTTACTAGCTAGATAACCTGACAAATCCGCAAACTTATTTATAGAAATACCATCAACACTTTTAATTATATCTCCAGATTTCAGTCCAGCTAAATCTGCTCCTAACCCTTTTTCTAAATCTGTAATATAAAAACCTTCTGTTTCGTCAACTTTGAAACGTGCAGCTGATTGTGCGTCCAATGCCTGACCCACAACTCCTAAAAGACCTTTTTGAACGTCTCCGTATTCAATTAGATCTTCAAAAACTTTTCTTGCTACATTACTTGGTACAGCAAAAGAATAACCAACAAATCCACCAGAAACAGAAGTAATGGCAGTATTAATGCCAATCAATTCACCCTGGGTATTTACTAATGCTCCTCCACTATTTCCTCTATTTACTGCAGCATCTGTTTGGATGTATGATTCATTAACTCCATCTCTTTTATTAAGATCTCTTGATTTAGCACTTATGATACCCGCAGTTACAGTAGAATTTAAATTAAAAGGATTACCAACAGCTAATACCCATTCTCCAATTCTAGTTGCATCAGAATTTCCGAAAAATATGTATGGCAGTTTTTTATCAGTATCAATCTTGAGAACAGCTATATCTGTATCCGGATCAGTTCCGATTATAGTTGCCTTAAAAGACCTATTATCATTTGTAGTTATTTCAATTTCGTTGCTATTTTCTATAACATGGTTATTTGTAATTATATAACCATCAGGAGATACGATAACACCCGAACCTGTACCAATTCTTTCAGGTAATTCCTCTTCGTCGTAAAAATATCTGTAAAAAGATGGTAAGCTTGAACTAGATGAGCTGGTATTTTTAACATGCACTACAGCATTTATAGTTTTCGACGCAGCAACAGTAAAATCTGTACTTTCAGCTGGTATGGTAGAGGTGTTTATTTTATAATTAGCTGGAATTAAACTATGATTCTTTTGGTTATTTAGGTCTATTTTCGATTTTAGAAAATAATTATCATATACAAAAATTGAAGAAATAGCGCTAAAACTTGCGATTATAAAGATTTTTAAGAATAATTTCATTTTTCAAATTTTTCTACAAATTTAATGAAATAAAGTATTAATGATTTTGCTTTAACTACTCTTTAACACCTTTTAAAATGACTACATTTGTCTCAGATGATTTTAAAATTTGACAAATACCAAGGAGCTGGAAATGACTTTATAATTTTGAATAATTTAGATGGTTTATTTTCAAAATTAAGTGAACACCAATTTAGAGAGATGTGTGATCGTCATAATGGGATTGGTGCAGACGGTATTATTCTACTTAAACCTGCAAATAATGTTGACTTTGAAATGGAATATTACAATTCTGATGGTAAGCTTAGTTCTCTCTGTGGAAATGGTGCAAGATGTGCCGTTTTATATGCTTATAAAAATAAGTCAATTGGTGAAAAAACTAAATTTAGGGCAATTGACGGTATACATGAGGCTTGGATAAAAAGTTCTGAAAAGGTGAAAATTCAGATTAATGAGATAAAAAAAATTTTAAAGCATAAAGAATCATTTGTATTAAATACAGGGTCACCTCATTATGTTAAGATTATGGATAATATTTCAGATCTAAATGTAAAGAAAAGAGGTTCAGAGATTCGTTATTCTAAAGATTTTATTCCTGAAGGAATAAATGTAAATTTTCTACAGAAAAGGAATAATTCTAATTTTTTAATTAGAACTTATGAGCGTGGAGTTGAAGACGAAACTCTTGCATGCGGTACAGGAGCAGTAGCAGCAGCTATTGTTATGCACAATATTGGTGAGACATCAGGAAACACTAATTTAGAAATAGAGACTCTTGGTGGAACCTTAAGTGTTAATTTTGATTTTCAAAACTCTGTCTACAAAAATATTTTTTTAGAAGGCCCCGCTAGATATGTTTTTTCTGGCACATACAAAATATGAAAATTGAAGATATTTTTTTGAGGGCATTAGAACCATCTGATATTAAGATTTTGATGCAATTAGAAAATGATGAGAGTTATTGGAAATATTCAAATACAACCGAACCATTTTCAAAAAAACTACTTACAAGTTTCATAGCAGAACAAAAGCGTGATATTTTTGAAGTAAAACAAAAAAGATATGTAATTTCTAACCAAAATATCCCAACTTTGGGTTTTATAGACCTATTTAATTTTGAGCCCTTACACAGAAGAGCAGGTGTTGGGATTCTAATCATTGAAAAATTTAGGGGTAAAGGGTTAGGTAAGAAAGCACTTGATTTGTTAATCAGCCACTCTAAAAAAAATTTAAATATAAATTGTCTTTTTGCAAATATTGCTTTTGAAAATAAAGCTAGTATCAGTTTATTTAAATCTTCTGGTTTTATTAAAGTTGGTTTGAAAAAATCATGGAACTTTTACCACAATAGTTTTCATGACGAATATCTTTATCAAAAATTGTTGTCTTAAATGAATAAACGGAGAGTCCTAGTTTTATTAAGCCTATTACTTTCAGTTGTTGGTTTTTATTTCTTGATTCGTTTTTATCAAGTTTTTTTTTGGTCAAATACAAAATTCAATAATAAATATTCATTCGTTTTTATTGACAGAGACGATAACGTAGATTCACTCTTAACTAAAGTTAAACCATTGTTAAAATCTTTAAAAGATTTCACAATAGCGGCTGAAAAAAAAGGATATTTTTCAAAAATCCGACCTGGTAAGTATAAAATTAAAAGGAGTATGGGTAACAATAACATTGTAAATGTCCTCCGTTCCGAGCGTCTTACAACCAAAGTTACCTTTAACAATCAAGAACGTCTAGAAAATTTAGCAGGTCGAATATCTCAGCAAATTGAGGCAGATAGTATTGAATTATTAAATGCCTTTAAAGATGAACAGTTTTTAAAATTGAATGGATTTTCTTCTACTACTGCTCTTGCTATGTATCTCCCAAATACATACAATTTATTTTGGGATGTAACTGTTGAGGATTTTAGAAAAAGGATGCTGGAATATTACAATTTATTTTGGAACCAGGAAAGAATTCAAAAAGCAAATGCTTTAAAATTGAATCCGATTCAAGTTTATATTTTAGCCTCAATAGTCCAAAAAGAATCTTTACGTTCAGAAGAACAGAATAAAATTGCAGGAGTTTATATTAATCGTTTAAATAAAAATATGAAACTTCAGGCTGATCCAACTGTTATATATGCTATAAAAAAGAAAGAAGATAATTTTAACAAAGTTATTAGAAGGGTTCTGTATAAAGACCTAAAATTAAATTCACCTTACAACACCTATCGTTACAGTGGTTTAACCCCAGGACCTATATGTATGCCAAACCTTTCAACTATAGAAGCAGTACTAAATCCAGAAAGTCATGATTATCTTTATTTTGTAGCATCTCCAACTAATCCAGGTTATCATCTTTTTTCAAAAAATCTTTCAGAACATAATAAAAATAAAAGGCTTTACACTAGATGGTTAAATAGCAAAAAATTATTTCGTTAACTCCCTCTTTCAATAATAAAAATACAAGGGCGTTTATTTAGATTAAGTTTATTTTTTTTCCATTCTTGAACAG
This sequence comes from uncultured Bacteroidota bacterium, assembly GCA_902618245.1. Classification (GTDB taxonomy): domain Bacteria; phylum Bacteroidota; class Bacteroidia; order Flavobacteriales; family Flavobacteriaceae; genus MS024-2A. The sequence continues at coordinate 95,776 of CACMZR010000003.1, forward strand.
TTTGCGTTTTTATATATTCAGAGTCAAGGCTGAGATCACATGCAACACAAAATCTAGTATTATTATTTAGTACTCTGAGTGCATCCAAAAAAAAGGTATCGCTCCTGTAAGGCGTTTCTATGAATATTTGAGTTTGATTTTTGCTAATTGCAATTTGTTCGAGTTTTTTTAAATCTTTTAATTTTTGTTTTTTTTCTATTGGAAGGTATCCATTAAAAGAAAAGTTTTGTCCATTCATTCCAGAACTCATCAATGCTAAAATTATTGAGGAAGGACCAACGTGAGGTTTTACTATTATACCTGATTTGTGAGCTTTTGATATAATTAAAGCGCCTGGATCAGCAATTCCAGGACATCCAGCATCAGAAAGAAGACCCATTGAGATTCCACTAAAACATGGATTTAAATAATTATCCAGCTCAGTTTTAGATGTAAATTTGTTTAATATTAAAATATTTAACTCATCTTGATTTTTCTTTGGAATAATTTTCTTAATAAATCGGCGAGCATTACGTTCACTTTCAACGATAAAATTGGTTAAGCTTGAAATTTCTTTTTTTAATGAAATTGGAATGACCTGAAAGGGGGGGGTGTTCCCAATTGGAGTTGGAAATAAATGCAAGATACCTTTTCTAATTTTTTTCCTTTCCATAATTAAAAACAGTTCTTTATTGGCTGAAAGGAGGCTTTGTTAAAAATTATAAATGATGAGTTTTGAAATCTTGCATGAGAAAAAAAGCATCTCATGGTATAAGTATCTAAGGTGATAGTTTTTGACTCAAATCCTCTACATATTTACGAAACTGTTTATCAGTAAATGTCAAATTATCTACAGTTTTGCATGCATGAAGAACTGTAGCATGATCTCTTTTACCAATTTGACTTCCAATACTTGCCAAGGAGGCCTTTGTAAACTTTTTTGCAAAGTACATTGCAAGTTGTCGGGCCTGAACAATATGCCTCCTACGAGTTTTTGATTGAAGAGTTTCTATATCCATTTGAAAGTAGTCTGAAACTACTTTTTGTATATAATCAATAGAAACCTCTCTCTTTGTGTTCTTCACAAATTTCATCACTATATCTTGAGCGAGTTCTTGAGTAATTTCTACTTTATTAAAAGAAGATTGGGCAATTAGAGAAATTATTGCACCCTCTAATTCACGAACATTAGTTTTTATATTTTTTGCAACATATTCAACTACGTCGTCGTTTATTGTTACACCATCTCTGAAGAGCTTGTTTTTTAAGATTGATATACGAGTTTCGAAATTTGGTAATTGGAGTTCTGCGGATAGACCCCACTTAAACCTAGAGAGAAGACGTTGCTCAATATCTTGCATATCAACCGGTGCTTTATCTGATGTAAGAACTACTTGTTTTCCATTTTGGTGTAAGTGGTTGAAAATGTGAAAGAATACATCTTGAGTCCCTGTTTTCCCTGAGAGGAATTGAACATCATCTATAATAAGTACGTCTAACAATTGGTAAAAATGGATAAAATCATTTCTTGTATTTTTTTTAACCGCTTCAATATATTGTTGGGTAAACTTTTCTGCTGCAATATAAAGAACTGTTCTGTCTTGATATTTTTCCTTTATCTCTACTCCGATAGCATGTGCAAGATGAGTTTTTCCCAAACCTACGCCACCAAAAATTAGAAGAGGGTTAAAAGATGTTCCGCCTGGTTTAGAGGCTACAGCTAAAGCCGCTGAGCGAGCTAGCCTGTTTGAATCACCTTCTAAAAAATTCTCAAAATTATAACTTGGATTTAGCTGAGACTCAATTTGAAGATTTTTTATACCAGGAATTACAAAGGGGTTTTTTAGTTCAGAGATTTGAGAATTTAGGGGTGCTTCAACGTTTTGTGGAGATAGTCCAGCTTTATTGTTACTAGGGATATTTTCTGTAAAAGCAACCTTACTGCCAAAAGTATTTTCCATCCTAATTGAGTAAATCAAACGAGCATCTTCTCCTAACTCTTTTTGTAAAGCAGTTTTTAATAACTTAATATAATGCTCCTCTAGCCATTCATAAAAAAATTTACTTGGAACTTCTATACTGAGAACATTATCGTTAAGCCTAACCGGTTTAATTGGTAAAAACCATGTTTTATATGCTTGGGGTTGTATGTTATCTTTAATAAAAGCAAGGCATTTATCCCAAACAGAGGAGGCACTAATGTTCATTTATTTTTTATTCTTTTTTTATTAGAGTTATGGTTAATTAGAACATGTATCGTTCAACACAAATATTGATTAAAAAAACAAAAAAAAAAAATGAAATAGCTATTGAATTTTAAGTTTTTTTTTTAGATATTCTGACGAGCTAGTTTTCTCGTAAAAATTGCTTTAATCTCACCATATTCTAAAATTTTAAATTATATGAATTATACTACGAAAGATATTAAGGTTCGTTATGTTGAAACTGATCAGATGAGCTTTGTCCATCATAGTAATTATTTAAAATATTTTGAATTAGCTAGGTTAGAATGGCTAAACGTTCTAGGTATATCATACTCGTATCTTGAGGAAAGTGGAATTTTGATGCCTGTAGTTAGAGCCTCAGCCCAATATATTAATCCACTTTTTTTTGATGAAAATTTTAAAATTACTATTTCTTTAACGGATCCCCCAAAATCAACTTTGAAATTCAAATATCTAGTTTTTAAAAATAAAAATGTAATTGTATGTAAAGGAGAAACTGTTCTCGCATTTTTATCTAAAAAAAATAATCGTCCAACAAGATGTCCATTAATTTTGAGGGATAAGTTCAGTTAAAGTAAAAATCTAACTGATCTCCTTTAACATTCTTTGAAAAGGATACTTTTTTATTGATATTTGGTGAGCTAATTCCATTTTCTATTTTTTTTGAACTTGTAAAAACTCTTGCCTCATCCCAATACCCCGAATCAATGAATTTTTCTAGTGTTGTCTTTCCTCCCTCAATAATAACTGACTGTATGTCATTTGCACAACAAAACAAGAAAAAACTTCTAATGTTGTAAGGTTTTATAATAATATACTTTTTACCATTTATTAAATCCATTTGTTTTTCCTTATTAAAAAAAATTGTTGGTTCTTTATCTTCAATAACAAATGATTTAGCGGGTGTTCTGTTATTTGGATCAAAAACTAATCTTAGGGGATTGTTTCCTTTATAGTGTCTGTTTGTTAACTTTGGATTGTCATTTATAACTGTTTGAACACCAACAAGAATTGCAGCCTCTTGACTGCGCCATTTGTGTACAATTTTTCGAGAGTAAGCATTAGATATCCAAAACACTTTTCTTGATTTTTTTTCTTTATCTATCGGAGCTATAAAATCATCAGCTGTCTTAGCCCATTTTAGAATAATATATGGACGTTTTTTTTGGTAAAATGTTAAAAAACGTCTGTTAGCAAAGTCAGTTTTCTTCTTCAACACACCATACTTTACAATGCAACCTGACTTCTGAAGAATTTTTACTCCATTACCGCTAACTTTCGGATTTGGATCAATTGAACCGATCACTACTTTTGGGATTGAGAACTTTTTGATAGTATCAACACAAGGCGGAGTTTTACCATGATGGGCACAAGGTTCTAAATTAACATACATTGTACTTTTTGGAAGAAGAGATTTATCTTTTACATTAGAAATAGCTTTTATTTCAGCATGATGCTCACCTGCTTTTTCATGCCAACCTTTACCTATAATTTTATTTTTATAAACGATTATTGCCCCAACAATGGGGTTAGGATAAGTTTTTCCTAGACCATTTTCTGCTAAATCCAGGCATCGCTTCATGAAATATTCATCGGTAAAACTTTTTGAAGCCATAATCAAATTTGTTTTATTTCTAAAAAAATCATTTAGTGTGTCAGTATGAATATAAATTTAACAGAAATAAAAATTCATAAATATTAGGGTGAAGTTATTATAATAGTATTTTAAAAGACTAATATTTTGTGAACTAAAATATTTTTATTTAAATCTGTATAAATATCCTACTATAAATGAAAAATAACAACTTTTTTAAAAAAGAGATAAATAAGAATGACTATAACAGAAGGTAAAAATTTTTTTTTGAAGAGTTTGAAGAAAATATATAGTGTTGAAGAGATTTCATATTATTATAAAATTATAGTAAACGAAGTTTTTGAAAGAAATGTCTCGCAACTTGCCTTAAATCCAAATTCAATTTTAAAAAAATCAGAATGCATCTTTTTAAATAAAGCTGTCAAAGATCTTCTTGTTCAAAGACCAATTCAGTATATAATTAGAAAAGCATTTTTTCGTTCGTTGACTTTAGATGTGAATGAAAATGTGTTAATTCCAAGACAAGAAACTGAGGAGTTAGTAAATTGGGTAATAGAAGATTTTCGTGGTAATTCAAATAAAAATAAAATGATAGATATAGGAACAGGTTCGGGCTGTATTGCAATTTCATTAGCAAAAGAATTAAAAAATAATATGATTTATGGGCTTGATAATGATGATTCAATTTTAAATTTGGCAAAACAAAATTCAAAGAATAATAATGTTTACGTAAATTTTTTTAGAAAGGATATTAATTTTTTGAATTCATTAAACCTTAAAATTGATGTTGTAGTTTCAAATCCACCATATGTTTTAAAAGAAGAAAAAAAAAATATGAGATTAAATGTACTTGATTATGAGCCTCACAAGGCAATATTTGTCGATGACGAAGATCCCTTAAAGTTTTACAGATTAATTTTAGATTATGCAAAGTTAAATCTTAAAACATATGGACTTATATATTTTGAGATTAATCCTTTGTTATTTAATGAGCTAAAAAAATTGATCTATCAATATAATTTTAAAATAAAACAACGAATAGATATCTTTGGAAAAATTAGAATGCTTCGCCTCCAAAGATCATTGTGATGTACGATATACGAAAAAAAATAGATTTTCTTAGAAAAGAATTACATAATCATAATCATAGATACTATATTGAGGATAGTCCAGTTTTAACTGATCTAGAATTTGATAAAATGCTTAAGGAACTTGAAAAATTAGAAGCTGAAAATCCTCAATTTTTTGATCCTAATTCTCCAACTCAAAGAGTAGGTGGTTCCATAACAAAATCTTTTAAGTCTTCATCACATAGATATCCAATGTATTCTCTATCTAATACATACACTAAAGATGAGTTGATAAAATGGGAAGAAAGACTCATTAAGATTTTAGGTGAAGATACACCCTTATCTTATTCTTGTGAATTGAAATTTGATGGAGCCTCAATAAATCTTTTATACCAAGAAGGAGAATTAGTTAAAGCTTTAACAAGAGGAGATGGCTTACAAGGTGATGAAATAACTGATAATATAAAAACAATTAAGACTATACCTTTAAAATTAAAAGGAGAATATCCTAATTTTTTTGAAGTACGTGGTGAAATAATTTTGACTACTGAAGATTTCAATAAAATGAATTTGCGAAGAGTAGAACGTGGGGAACCAATATATAGTAATCCTAGAAATACAGCGTCAGGAAGTTTAAAATTACAAGACAGTAGCCAAGTTGCTAAACGTCCATTAAAATGTTTTATATATGCTGTTGCAGGAGATGAACTGAATTTATATGATCAATTCGAAGTATTAAAAAAAGCTAGAGAATGGGGATTCAAGGTTCCTAATTCTGCAAGACTTGTTGATTCTATTGAGAAAGTTTTTGAATTTATAAAATATTGGGATTCTGAAAGAAACAAATTAGATTATGATATTGATGGTGTAGTCATAAAAGTTAATAGTTTATCTCAGCAAGAAAAATTAGGTTATACAGCAAAAGCTCCACGCTGGGCAATAGCTTATAAATATAAAGCAGAGCAAGCAACGACTAAATTAGAAGGAGTACATTATCAAGTAGGAAGAACAGGAGCCATAACACCAGTTGCAAGGCTTAAACCAATTTTGATTTCGGGAACTTTGGTGAAACGAGCTTCTTTACACAATTCAGATCAAATAGAAAAATTAGACTTGAGACTTGGCGATAACGTATATGTAGAAAAAGGAGGAGAAATTATACCAAAAATTACAGGAGTTAAAGAAGTACAAAGAGGAGATTTATCAAATAAAATAATTTTTATCAATAATTGTCCAGAATGTAATTTTCCTTTGAAACGTGAAAAAGGAGAAGCCCAACATTATTGTAAAAATGAAACTGCTTGCCCTCCTCAACAAATTGGAAAAATTCAACATTTTATTAGTAGAAAGGCATTAGACATTGATGGTTTAGGATCAGAAACAGTAAGCTTGTTTTATAATGCAGGGTTAATATCTAATATTGCAGACCTTTATAGACTAGATAAAGAAAAAATTATGCCGCTGGAAGGTATGGCAGAAAAATCAGCAAACAACATTATTAATGGTATAAAAAAATCTCTTGAAAAACCCTTTTCAAAGGTTCTTTTTGGCTTAGGTATAAGATTTGTTGGTGAAACTGTAGCAAAAAAACTAGCCCAAGTATATAAGTCAATTGATAAATTGGTACTGGCCACAAGAGAGGATTTAATGAATACTGAGGAGATTGGTGAAAAAATAGCCCAAAGTATTATAGATTATTTTTCTAATAAAGACAATTTAGAACTTATTATCTCTTTAAAATCATTTGGATTTAAAATGGAGTCTTCCACATCTCAAAATGCTACTCATCCAGCATTTTATAAAAAGAAATTTGTTATTTCTGGGGTTTTTGATGCTTTTAGTCGAGAAGAAATTATAAGTGAAATTGAAAGGCTTGGCGGAATTTCTGTTACATCCATATCAACAAAAACAGACTTTCTTCTTGCTGGAAGAGGCGTTGGACCAAAAAAAGAAATAAAAGCAAAAAGTTTAAAAATTCAGATTCTTTCTGAAAATGACTTCAATGTATTAAGGAAACCCTGAGCATCGAAAATTACTATATTTATAACAAATAAAAATTTATTCTTAACACAATCTAAATTTTTTAATAACCGAATTGGTTAAAATATATTTATAGAATGATTAATTTTTTAAAAGATATTTTTTTAAAATATAAGTTGAATAAAAGACTCAAAGTACTAAAATTTCAATCAAAAGGTGAAATTAAATCTTTAGATTCGATGTTAATTTTGACTTCAAATAATGAGTTTGATGAAAACATTTTTTTTTCTTTAGCGAAATCATTAAAAATTTCAACCAAAAAAATTACTCTTGTTGTGATTAGTGACAAAAAATTACCTAAGGCCATATCAAAATTTGGGCAAATTATAAATCTAACTAAAGAAAGAGTAAGTTTGTTTGGGACATTTGACAAGGAGATGCATAAATTTTTTGACCAAAAATTTGACCTTTTAATAAACTATTTTTCTTTAAGTGGAATATTTCCAGAATTTATTAGTGCCAGTTGTTCTTCTAAATTACGACTTGGTTTTTATGAAGTCAACCATGAAATCAGTGATATTGTATTTAATTTAAATCTACAAGATAAACAAGCTTTTTTGAATGAATCGATAAATTATTTAAACTCTTTTCTAAAAAAATGAATTTTAAGGGATTGGGTGTAGCAATGATTACACCATTTGATGATAAAGGTAAAGTCGATTATGATTCTATCCCTCCAATTGTTGAAAATATAATTTCTGGTGGTGCTGATTATTTAGTTTTAATGGGTACCACAGCAGAAGTCCCATGTCTTTCAAGTAAAGAAAAGAAGAATATTGTTAAAATAGTTTCTAAGGTAAACCACAATAGGTTACCGATGATTATTGGGATTGGAGGAAATAACACATCTGGAGTTATTTCTGAAATTAGTCAAACTGATTTATCATTTTTTGAAGCAATACTATCAGTTTCGCCATATTATAATAAACCATCGCAACAAGGTATTTATTCCCATTTTTCAGAGATTGCAAAAATTAGTCCACTTCCAATTATTGTTTATAATGTACCATCAAGAACTGGTAGCTCAGTAAACCCTTCAACTTTTATTCGTTTGTGTAACGATAGTGAAAAAATTTTTGCGATAAAAGAATCAAGTGGTGATTTATCGCTTGCAAAAGAAATAATAAATAGTTCGTCTCCAGAAATTCAAGTTATATCGGGAGATGATGCTATGACTTTACCCATACTTTTAACTGGAGGAGTTGGTACTATATCTGTTTTGGCAAATGCTTTACCAAAACCAATTGTGAACTTATTCAAGCATATTAAAAATGGAAATCTAAATGAAGCTTATGAATTAAATCACCGTTTAATGGATATCATTAGACTATTATTTGAGGAGGGTAATCCTGTTGGAATAAAGTGCCTGATGGAACTCATGGGCATTTGTAAAAAAAATGTTCGTCTTCCTCTCGTAAGTGCTTCGTCAGATTTGATTAATAAAATGGAAGAGCTTTTAAACAACAGCATTTTAAATATTTCCGGAGTTCAATAATTTATAATTTCGATTATTGTCGATAATTAGTAATTTTGTGGCATGAACAAAAAGCTTGTATTTTTAATCATTTCAGTTTGCTTTTCAAATATTTTCTTTTCTTGTAGTGATTATCAGAAACTATTAAATAGCGATGATGCATCAGAAAAATACAAACAAGCTGAAGTATATTACAATGCTGGGGAATATCGAAAGGCTAATCGTCTTTTTGAACAAATTATCCCTAAATATCGTGGAAGACCACAGTCACAAAGAATAATCTTTTTTTTTGCAGAAACCTATTTTCAAACAAAAAGTTATAGCCTTGCTGCATACCAATATGAGAATTTTGTTAAAAGTTATCCCAAGAGTGAGCGAGTACTGGAAGCAATATTTAAAGCAGCAAAATGCTTTTATCTACAATCCCCATCTTATAGTCTTGACCAAGAAGAAACTTACAATGCTATAGAAAAACTTCAAGTTTTCATAAATTTATACCCGGATTCTGAATATACACCTGAAGCAAATCAGATGATATCAGAATTGCAAGAAAAGTTAGAAAAAAAAGATTTTGAAATAGCAAAACAATATTTTACCATACGCGATTATAGAGCAGCTATAAAAGCAAATGAAAACTTTATTGCTGGTTTTCCTGGGACAAAGTTTAGGGAAGAATCAATGTATATTAAATTCTTATCGTTATACGAAATAGCGATTAATAGTATTTTATCTAAAAAGAAAAAGAGATTAAATGAATTAAAACAACAATACGACTTAATTTTACGTTATTACCCTGAAACACTTTTTTTGGAAGATTTAAATAAGAAAATGGAAAGGGTAAACATTGAATTATTAAACTTTAATTTAACAACAAAAATATCAATAAATAATAATGACAAAGTATAGAGAATCAAAAGCAGCACATACAACAAAAACATATAATCGTAATGAGTTGGAAATAAAAACCAAAAATATTTATGAAGCCCTTTCGATTATAGCTAAAAGATCACAACAGATTAATTTGGAAATAAAAAAAGAATTACATGAAAAACTTGATGAATTTGCAACGCATAATGACAGTTTAGAAGAGATTTTTGAAAACAAAGAGCAAATAGAGGTTTCCAGATTTTATGAAAGATTGCCTAAACCACACGCAATGGCTATTGAGGAGTGGTTAAAAGACAAAATTTATTCTCGTAAGACTGATGATTCCAAATAATATCCCATGAGTCTTTTAGGAGGCAAAAAAATTATCTTGGGGATTTCTGGAGGTATAGCTGCATATAAGACTCCGATTCTTGTTCGTGAACTTATAAAACAAGAAACTAATGTAAGAGTTGTTATGACCCCAGCATCAAAAAAGTTTGTAACTCCATTAACTCTTTCTACAGTATCTAAAAACCCCGTACTTTCATCATTTGAATCTTACAATAAAGATAATCCAATATGGAATGATCATGTTGAAATCGGATCATGGGCTGATCTTTTACTCATAGCGCCTGCAACATCAAATACTATTTCGTCAATGGTTAATGGACGCTGTAATAATTTATTGTTAGCTGTGTATCTATCTGCTAAATGTAAAACTTTTATTGCCCCATCTATGGATTTAGATATGTATGACCACCCCTCAAATCAAAAAAATCTAAAAAAATTAAAAACTTACGGGAACATTATTATGCCAGTCGGAAAAGGTCAGCTAGCAAGTGGTCTCTATGGAAATGGGAGAATGCTTGAACCAAATCAAATTATATCTTTTTTGATTAACCATTATAAATCAAACCTACCCTTAACCGGTAAAAATGTTTTGATAACATCCGGTCCAACTTATGAGCAAATTGATCCTGTTCGCTTTATTGGTAATAACTCATCAGGAAAAATGGGCTTTGCACTTGCCGAAGTAGCTGCAAGCCAAGGAGCTAATGTTATTCTTATTACAGGACCTACGAATGAAAAAATTCATAACTCTTTGATCAAAGTTCATCCAGTGCTTAGTGCTGATAACATGTATGAAGCGGTTAAAAAACACTACGCTGATTGTGACATTGCCATTGCATCAGCGGCAGTCTCAGATTTTAGAGTTAAGTCTCCAGAAAAGAAAAAACTTAAAAAATCTCAAGGTAAAAGAAGTCTTGAACTAGTGCCTACGAAAGACATTTTGGCTTACATGGGGCGAAATAAAAAAAATCAGTTTCTAGTTGGTTTCGCATTAGAGACAGACAACGAACTCGAAAATGCAAAAATTAAGTTAAAGGAAAAAAATTTAAATGCAATTGTTCTAAATTCTTTAAATGACAAAGGAGCTGGTTTTTCCTCTAATACTAATAAGATTTCTTACATTAAAAAGAATGAATTAGTAAAAAAATTTCCACTTCAATCAAAATTAGAGTGCGCCAAAAGTATATTTGAACAAATATTATCTTAATGAAAAAAATTTTATGTGTATTATTTTCTTGTGTTCTTAGTTTTCAAGTTACTTCCCAAGAGTTAAATGCTCAAGTCATAGTAAATTCAGATCTAGTAAATCAAACAAATCAACAGATATTTAAGACCCTAGAACGCGCCCTTAAAGAATTTATTAATACTCAAGTTTGGACAGAAAAAGTTTTTTTAAATCAAGAAAAAATTAACTGCTCTTTTGTATTTAATCTTTCTGCCTATAGTAACGATCAATTTGAAGCTACACTTCAAGTCCAATCTGAAAGACCTGTATATCAAACAAGTTATGATAGTCCTGTTTTAAATTTTTTAGACAAGGATATTACTTTTTCTTATCAAGAGTTTCAACCCCTTTTTTTTAATGAATCTAGTTTTGAATCCAATTTAATTTCTTTGATTAGCTTTTATGCATATGTAATAATTGGTCTTGATGCGGATACTTTTCTGCAGAATGGAGGTAACAGATATTTTGAAAAAGCTAGGCAAGTTGTAAATCTTGCACAGAGTTCTGTTAGAAAAGGATGGAAACCCGGAGATGGTCTTAGGAATAGATTTTGGTTAATTGATTCTTTAAGGTCAAATACTTTTAAAGAATACCGTCAGACCATGTATAATTATCATCGTTCTGGATTAGACCAAATGACAAATGACCCTATAGCTGGAAAAAAAGCTCTAATGCTTTCAATTCAAGACTTAGAACCATTATTTCAGAGAAGACCTAATGCATTTTTACTTCAATTATTTTTTGATGCTAAGGTTGAAGAAATAGTAAATTTATTCCAAGAAGGACCAAAGATAGATTTTAAAAAAACAGAAGACGTTTTAAAGAAAATTGCTCCGTTTTTTGGAGGTAGATGGAAGCAAATCAAAGCATAATTTTGTATATTTTATTTTTAAAAAAAATCAGATTTGCTTACTAAATTAAAAATAAAAAACTTCGCTATAATTGAAGATTTAGAGGTTGATTTTTCTGGAGGTATGACATGTATTACAGGTGAGACAGGTGCTGGCAAATCAATCCTATTAGGAGGCTTATCTCTTGTTTTAGGAAAACGTGCTGACCTATCAAACATGTTTGATTCATCAAGAAAATGTATAGTTGAAGCAGTATTTCAAATTAATCAATACACTCTTAAGCCATTATTTGATAAATATGATCTAGATTATTATGATGAAACAGTTTTAAGACGTGAAATTTTACCTCATGGTAAATCAAGAGCTTTTGTTAATGATACGCCCGTTAATTTAAATTTATTAGAAAAGATAAGTCTAAATTTAATTGATATTCATTCCCAAAATGATACACAAACATTGTTGGAAAATGAATATCAAATTGAAGTATTAGATGCTTTAGCTGGTAACGAAGAATTACTAAAGAAATATCAAAATACATTGATTTCGTTTAAAAACTGTGTCAAAGAGTATAAGAAACTATATTTTTCTCAATCTCAAGTTCAAAAAACATATGAGCTTGATAAATTTTTACTAGAAGAGTTAAACTCTTCCAAATTAGAAATTGGAATGCAAGAAGAACTTGAGGAAAACATAAATGAATTGAGTAGTGTTGAGTATTTGCAAAAAACTATAGCAAATTCAATACAAATGATCGAATCAGAGTCCTTTGGACTTTTAGATAAATTTAAGGAGCTTGTTAAAAATGTTAATGGGATTTACAAAAAATCAAAGAAATATGAGGATTTAAATAATCGTGTTGGTATTTTATCAATTGAATTAGAGGATATTTTAGAGAGTCTTAAATCACAATTTGACATTTTAGAAACCAATCCAGAAAAATTAGATGAATTAAATTCAAGGATTGATCATTTAAATTCACTTTATCAAAAACATAAAGTCAAAAATGTAGACGATTTAATTTTCATAAAACAAAAGCTTGAAAAAACCATTTATCACAATTCGAAATTTGAAGAAAATTTACTTCATCTTGAAAAAAAACAGAAAGATCTAGAAAATACTTTAAGAAAATATAGCAGTGAACTATCATTCAATCGAAAAAAGACTATATCAATTTTAGAAAAAGAACTTAAATTGTTAGTTACTAAGATGGGTATGGATCAAGCTACATTCAAAATTCAATTAGATAAAGGGAGTGAGTTCTATAATAATGGTACTGATGAAATTTCATTTATGTTTAGTGCTAATAGAGGAAGTGATTTTAAAACATTAAAAAAAGTTGTTTCGGGTGGTGAATTATCGCGAATTATGTTAGCTATAAAGGCAATATTGTCACAATATAAAAAATTACCAACACTAGTATTTGATGAAATTGATTCGGGTGTATCTGGTAAAATTTCAAATAGCATTGCTGAAGTTATGGGAACTATATCTACAAAATTGCAGGTGTTTACAATTACACATCTACCCCAGGTTGCCGCAAAAGGAAATCATCATTTTAGAGTTGAGAAAAAGTTAGATAATGGTAAAACAACAACTTTTTTAGAGTTTTTAAATGAGAAATCACGAATACAGGAAATTGCTAAAATGTTATCTGGAAATAAGGTAACCAAATCAGCAATTGAGCATGCAAAACAATTAATGAATTAATTAAAACGTATATTTAAAAAACTAACAAAAAAACAATGTCATACAAAATCTTAGAAGGTAAAAAGGGAATTATTTTTGGAGCTTTAGACGAAAATTCTATTGCCTGGAAAACAGCTGAATCAATAACTGAAGCAGGAGGTAGCTACGTGCTTACTAATGCACCGGTTGCTTTAAGAATGGGAAACATAAATATTCTAGCAGAAAAAACTGGTTCCAAGGTAATCGCTGCTGATGCAACTAATACCGAAGATTTAGAGAAGTTAATTATCCAATCACAAGAAATTCTTGGATCTAAACTGGACTTTGTATTGCATTCAATCGGAATGTCACTAAACGTAAGAAAAGGAAGACATTACACTAATTTGGATTACGGATGGATGACAAAAGGTTGGGATATTTCTGCTTTATCGTTTCATAAATTGATGCAATGTTTATACCAAAAAGATGCAATGAATACTTGGGGTAGTATTGTCGCATTAACATATGTTGCTGCGCAAAGAACTTTTCCTAATTACAATGACATGGCAGACAACAAAGCATATTTAGAATCAATCGCAAGAAGCTTTGGATATTTTTTCGGAAAAGATAAAAAGGTACGCGTTAATACAATTTCTCAGTCACCAACCTTAACTACAGCTGGAAAAGGAGTTGCAGGGCTTGACGGATTCCTTAAATATGCAGAAAAAATGTCTCCATTAGGAAATGCCACAGCAAAGGAATGTGCAGATTATACAGTTACTTTATTTTCAGATTTAACAAGAAAAGTTACACTTCAAAATTTGTATCACGATGGTGGATTTTCAAGTGTAGGTGTTAGCCAGGAAATTATTGATTCTATAAACCCCTCTGATTAAAATCCTATTTTTATAAAATGTTAAAGGGAACTGAAGGAAATAGTAGATTTAAAAAAAAATTACCTTCAAAAAATCGTCTTCGTTTTTTTTTATTATTTGTTTTTATTTCATTTTCCTTTTGGTTGAGTACAAAACTCTCAAACTCATATACAGTCGAACAAACTTTTAATATCGAGTGGATTAATATACCAGAAGGAGTTATAATTCCTAATAATGATCAAAAATTAAATACTTCTATAACCGCTAGTGGTATTGAAATTCTTTTATATCGGCTATTCAATGATATTTTAAAAATTGATATAAATCAAGCTGACTTTGGAAGAGAAACATTTGAATTAAATGTTGAGAATCAAAAATTTTTTATTCTGCAACAACTTTATAATAACACATCACTTAACCTAATTAATCCATCCTCTTTTAAAATTAAGTATAGTCGCTTAAATGAAAAAAAACTTCCGGTTTTCCCACGAACTAAAATAAATTTGAGAGCTGGATATTTGACTGATTATGGTGTTATTAGTAAACCAGATAGTGTAATTATTAGAGGCCCAAAAGTGCTGTTAGATTCCATTTACTTTGTCGAAACAGAAATATATTATGAAAAAGACGTTTTTAAATCGATATCAAAAAAAATAAATCTTAAACCTATACAAGGAGTTAATTTTTCAAAAGCTATTGTAGATATAGAAGTTTCAGTTTCCCGCTATTCTGAAAAAGAGTTAAATATACCCATTGAATTAATAAATCAACCAAACGGAATCAAGGTAAAACTATTTCCTGCTAAGTCAAAAATAAGGGCCACAATACCCATGAAAATTATTGGTAATGTTGGGGTTTCAGATTTTAGATTAATTGCTGACTATAATAAAATATTAGAAGGGCAAACTCAAAAATTAGAATTATATGTTCAAAAGAAACCTGCGGGCGTAAAACAAATAATTTTAGAACCAAAAGAAGTAAATTATCTAATAAGAAAATGATTATAGTTGGTCTTACTGGAGGAATAGGTAGTGGGAAATCTACAATTTTAAATTATTTCAGAGAGCGCGGCTATCCATGTTTTGAATCTGACGAAGTTGGCAAAAAACTTTTAGAGGTGGAATTGAAAGAAACTGTAGTAAAGTTATTTGGTGAGGAAGTTTACAATACAAAAGGAATTTTAGATAGAAAAGTCATATCAAAAAAAGTATTTTCCAATTCAAAATTACTTGAAACATTAAATAATATCGTTCATCCTGCTGTAAATGAAGCTTTTGAAAAATTTAAAAAGAAATATCAAGACTCTCCTATAATAGTTAAAGAGGCAGCTATTTTAATTGAAAGTGGAAGCTATAAATCATGTGATATCATTATACTAGTTAAAGCACCACTAGATGAAAGAATAAAAAGAATAATGGCTAGAGACTCTGCTAATAAATCTGAAGTAATAGCTAAGATCAGTAACCAATGGGAAGATAAAAAAAAAGAAAAATATGCTGATTATGTTGTTGAAAATATTAGTATACAGGAAACGCATGAGAAAGTAAAAAATCTTATTAAAAAGTTAAACAATAAAGAGAATTTTTACTAAGACAACTTTAATATTTATTTTTGTATTAAATCTTAATTAATTAAGAGTACAGTTTTGAATAAAGCCCCTCTTGATTTAAAAGTATTAATTGATGAAAAAAAATCTTTTCATTTCATTAGTAAGCTTTATGATAATCTCAATCCTTGGCATCTTAATACTTCAAGGATATTGGATTTTTTCAGCTTGGAACGATAAAGAAGAAGAGTTCTCATTGGCAGTACAACAGTCTCTTATTAGAGTTGCTGAAGAAATAGAAGAGCGTGAGTTGACAGATTATATAAAAGCTTATGAGAAATTAATTGATTCAATTGGGACTCCTGACGATGCCAGTTTTGCAAACATATTTTTGTTTTTGGATGAAGATAAAACTAACAATCTAGTTTCTTATTATGCCTTCGGTATTCTTGAACAAGATTTTAAAATAGCACCTTATTTAGATCCAAAACTTGGAGATACTTTGACAAAATTGACAGACGTTAAACAAGTTCGTAATACAACAATAATTAATAAAAATGATGTTTTTAATCGTGAAAATAATATAGCTGTCTCAGTTGAAAAAATTAAAACTATTGAAAGAATGAATATTGCAAATCAGAGAATCAGATCCACTTTTAAAGATTATACTGCAAATACACCTATACATAAAAGACTTAACGTAAATGAACTAGATTATGTATTAAAAAAAGAATTTGACTCTAAAATGATTGTAACAAGCTATGAGTTTGGTATATACGATAATGGATTAGCTACTAAAATCATGTCAAATAATTATATCGAGATACAAGAAGGATATAAATATTCAATACCAATTTTTCAAGATGATAAAAGTTTACGTAAATATGAGTTAATAGTTTCTTTTCCAGAAAAAGATAAATATGTTTTTTCTTCTATATTGAGTGTAGGCGGACTTTCGTTATTTTTAACTCTTTTCATTGTTCTAGTGTCTTCAAGCGCACTATATCAAATTATTCGTCAAAAGAAAATATCTGAAATCAAAACTGATTTCATAAATAATATGTCACACGAATTTAAGACGCCAATAGCTACAATCAACTTGGCATTAGATGCTATATCAAATCCAAAAGTATCTAAAACACCTCAAAAGATTCTTAGATATGTAAAAACAATACGTGAAGAAAATATTAGAATGTTATCGCAAGTCGAAAATGTATTACGTATATCTCAATTGGATCGAACTAACGAACCAATTCAAAAAACAAAAATTGACATTCATAACGTCATAAAAGAGGCCGTCGGGCATATACAATTAATTTTAAATGATAAATCAGGTAAATTGATCACAGATTTTAAAGCCAAAAAACATGTGATTAGTGGTAATAAAAATCACCTCGTTAATATAATAGTAAATTTACTTGATAATTCTATAAAATATAGTAATCGAGAACCTTACGTCAGAATTTTAACTTTTAATCAAGACAAAAATTTTGTCTTAAAAATAAAAGATAATGGTATTGGTATGAGTCCTGCTATTCAGCGAAAAGTATTTGATAAATTTTATAGGGCCGAATCGGGAGATATACACAACGTGAAAGGCCACGGATTAGGCTTAGCATATGTAAAAAAAATTGTAGATCTCCACAGAGGTAAAATAAATTTGAGTAGTAAATACAGTATTGGAACTACATTTACCATTTATTTACCAAGTAACTATTAATTAAATCCGATAAATAAATTGTAATGAAAAATCAGACTAAGAAAATCTTAATAGTAGAAGATGATCCTAACTTTGGTAAAATTTTAAAAGAATATTTAACTCTCAACGATTATGAAATTGTTCTTGCCAAGAATGGTATTGAAGGCTTTGAAAAGTTTAATAAATCTGATTTTGACTTATGCATTCTAGATATTATGATGCCTTATAAAGACGGCTTCACCCTAGCCAAGGAAATAAGAGAGAAAAATGATGAAGTTCCAATTTTTTTTCTCACTGCCAAACATTTAAAAGAAGACGTTTTAAAGGGCTTTAAGATAGGAGGTGATGATTACATGACTAAACCCTTTGATTCAGAAGTTCTTTTAGCAAAAATAAAAGCAACATTAAATCGTAACAAAAAATCTTTTACTCCTGACAATGATATTTTTGAATTTGACTTTAGTGACTTTAATTTTAATTCTAAGCTTCGCATCCTAACTTATAAGGGTGGGAAAGATATTAAACTTTCACCGAAAGAGAGTCAGCTATTACGTCTACTAGTTCTCCATATAAATGACTTACTTCCTCGAGAAACAGCACTCAATAAAATTTGGCGTGATGATAATTATTTTACATCTAGAAGTATGGATGTATATATTGCAAAGCTTCGAAAGTATCTTGTTAGAGACAAAAAAGTTCAGATTTTAAATATTCATGGTGAGGGTTTTCGTCTTGTAATTAATAATTAGTTTTCACTTCTTGGGTGAAATTTTCTGATAATTTGTTTTAAGTGTTGTGTATCTAAATGAGTATAGATCTCTGTAGTTGTAATACTTTCGTGTCCAAGTAAAATTTGTATTGTTCTAAGATCTGCGCCATTTTCTAAAAGGTGTGTTGCAAAAGAATGCCTAAACGTGTGTGGACCAATTTTTTTATCAATCTTAGCTTTTGATCCCAAAGTCCGAATCAATGTAAAAATCATTTGTCTTGTTAACTTCTTCCCATTTCTATTTAAGAAAACAAGGTCTTTATATTTATTATCTATTTTTTGAAAGTTTCGAACTTGTTTAATATATACTTCAAGGTGTTTTTTTGAAACACTACCCATAGGAACTAATCTCTGCTTATTTCCTTTGCCTGTGACTTGTATAAGTGATTCTTTGAAAAATAAATTAGATAAATTCAAATTTACTATTTCTGACACTCTAAGTCCACTTCCATAAAGAGTCTCAATAATTGCTCGATTTCTGTGTCCTTGAGGGTGGCTCAAATCTAAATTTTTAAGGATTAATTCAATTTCACTAATTGATAAAACATCAGGTAATTTTTTTCCTAATTTTGGGGCTTCTACTAAATCAGTAGGATTAGTTGACCTATATTTTTCAAAGATTAAATAATCAAAAAAACTCCTAAGTCCAGAAATTCTTCTAGCTTGAGTATGTTCGCTTAATATCTTAGCTGTTTCATATATATATTTTTTTACTGTTTCTTGTTTACAGTTTAAGGGTGTTTCATCAATTTTTTGATCGCAGAGAAAGTCCTTAAAAGATTTAATATCTAAACTATAGTTTTCTATTGAATTTTGAGAAAGGCCTCTTTCTATTTTAAGATACATTCTAAAATTATCGAGAGCTTTTTGCCAATTCATAATTTTTTATTTTTATGACAATAATTTGAATTTATATACATTTACTAAAATAATAAAAATGAAAATCAGCATTATTAATGGACCAAATTTAAATCTCATTGGTACGAGAGAACCTAATTTTTATGGTAATCAAACATTTGATGAATATTATTTGAACTTAAAAAAAAGATATTCAAATATTGTATTCGATTATTTCCAATCTAATGTTGAGGGTGAGTTGATAAATCGCTTGCAAGAAGTTGGATTCACTTCGGACTTAATATTACTTAATGCCGGTGGTTATACCCATACATCTGTTGCCATAGGAGATGCCATTAAGAGTATTGATTCATCAGTTATCGAAATTCACATCACAAACACCTTTGCTAGAGATGATTTTAGACATGTGTCCTATATTACTCCAGTTGCGAAGGGTTTAATTGTCGGTTTTGGGCTTGATTCATATCGAATTGCTATTGAAAGTGCTTTAAATTAAAAAATGAAAACATCAAGCTTACAAAATAATGAACCAATTTAAGCTTAGCCAAAATTGATGTTTTGATATTTGATGGAGTAATGATTGATTTCTATAGTCCAAACCAAATTCAAATTTGTTTTGATCTGAAAATTTAAATCCTAAAAGGGGAGAGGATCGGAATTCTAGATTATACTTTTTGTTTTTATAACAATTTACAAATTCATTATTTAGTTTTAAATACCATTCGTCATTATCAATTGATCTACCATTTATAGGTAATTCAAATGTAGTCCTGTAGCGAAATCTAATCTCAAAGGGTTTATTTACTCTTATCGTTTGATCAAGCAATAAACGTTGAGCAATTCTAAAAAAAGTATATTGATTGACAAATGTCAACTGTTGAATATATCTGCTCTTAAAATATTTATCACCTGAACGTAATAATAGTCCTCCTGCTAAAGAATTACTTAGACCTATTCGTTTTGAAAAAATTATACTATAACCAGTATTAATATGTTGAAATTTGTTTAAATTTTGAAATTCTTTACCAAATTCAAAAAATTTATTTCGTGATTCAATTTTTAGATTAAGACGCCATTTTTCAGATAAAATTTTATTAATATTCAACTGGGGAATACCACCAAGGGTTTTGTTTTGAGAAAAAATTAAGTTATTAAATAATAAGAATAGAGTTAAACTCCATAGTCCAAACTTAGTATTCAAGATTATCAGTGTTTTTGATCATGATAGTCGCTTTTTGTTCAAATCTTCCTTCATTAGAAAATAAATATTCCATCATTTGATATTTTTTATTTTCTTTCCCTTTTAAAACGATTTCATATTTTCTTGTTAGTTTTTGATTCTGATTTATATCCTTTAAGATATTAATTAAATTTTCTGGTTTTCCAGTGTACTGAATCTGCACTTTTACAATTTTCTTTTTTTTATATATGCTATCGAGATAAAAGTCTATATTTTTTTTTGTAGACTCAGGAATACTTTTCCATTCAATTTTAAATTCTACATCTTCAATTATTCCTAATGAATCAAATTCAATGCTAAAATTTAAATTATTATGAAAAGTTTTTGCTTCATAAGTGTATTTACTAAGTGCTTCGTCTTTGTACCATTTTATTCTATTTTTAAAAGTAATTGGATTAAGATATGATTTGATATTTTCGGGAATATTATCCTCTTTAATACGGTATTCTTTTTCAAATTTGACTTGAGTAAAAGCAAAGTTGAAATATAAACATGAAAAGCATAAAACACACGAAATTAGTCTCATAATAAAAGATTCAATGAGTACAAATCTCCGAATAACAAATAAATTATTCTAAAACTATTGTAAAATTTTAGATTAAATAAGATGTTACGTTTATATATGAATTACCTCATCGTATGCGTCTGCGACAGCTTCCATAACAGCTTCACTCATAGTAGGGTGTGGGTGGACAGTTTTTAAGACTTCTTGTCCCGTTGTTTCAAGTTTTCTTCCAATTACTGCCTCAGCAATCATGTCTGTAACACCAGAACCAATCATGTGACAACCTAGCCATTCTCCATATTTTGCATCAAATATAACTTTGACAAATCCGTCCGGATTACCCCCTGCTTGAGCTTTACCTGATGCGGAAAAAGGAAATTTCCCAACCTTTATTTCATAGCCCTTATCTTTTGCCTGAACTTCTGTCATCCCAACAGACGCAACTTCGGGAGTACAATAAGTACAACCTGGTATATTTCCGTAATCCAAAGGTTCCAGGTTATGTCCTGCAATTTTTTCAACACATAATATACCCTCTGCAGAGGCAACATGAGCTAAAGATTGTCCTCTTGTTACATCACCTATTGCATAATAACCTGGTAAGTTTGTTTGATAAAAATTATTAACCATAATTTTGTCATTGTCAATTGCTATACCAACATCTTCGAGCCCTATATTTTCAATATTTGTTTTAATTCCGACAGCAGAGAGAACAATGTCAGCATTAATTATTTCCTCGTTACTTTTCGTTTTTATTGTAACATCAACAGACTTATTCTTTGTTTCAACTTTTTTTACTTCAGCATTTGTGTGAATTTTAATCCCACTCTTTTTAAATGAGCGCTCTAGCTGTTTTGATATTTCTTCATCTTCAACTGGTAAAATTCGATCAAGGTATTCTACAATCACGACTTCTGTACCCATAGCATTATAGAAATATGCAAATTCAACGCCAATAGCTCCGGAACCAACAACAATAAGTTTTTTTGGTTGTTTTTCTAAAGTCATTGCTTTTCGATAACCAATAACATTTTTGCCATCCTGTGGTATAGATGGTAATTCTTTTGATCTTGCACCAGTTGCAATAATAATATGGTTTGCCGAGTATTCATTAGTTTTTTTTCCGTTAGAAACACTTACTTTTTTTCCTGGGAGAACTTTCCCATGTCCATTAATAATATCAATCTTATTTTTTTTCATTAAAAATTGAACCCCTTTACTCATTCCTGCTGCAACTTCTCTACTCCGATTAATAACTGATTTAAAGTCTTTATCAAATTCTTTAATTGTAAGCCCATAATTTTCGGCATGTTTTAAATAATCGAAAACTTGAGCTGATTTTAATAAAGCTTTTGTTGGAATACAACCCCAATTCAGGCAAATACCACCAAGGTTTTCTTTTTCTACTATTGCAGTTTTAAATCCTAATTGTGAAGATCGAATTGCGGTAACATATCCTCCTGGACCGCTACCTATAATTATGATGTCATATTCAGTCATTAGATGTCATTTAAATTCGTTTATAAATTTACAAAATATGGGTAATAAATTTTTAAAATTTATTTTCGTCAGAAAACTTGATACTAGCAGAATTAACACAATATCTTTTTCCAGATGGGGTGGGACCATCATTAAATATGTGTCCCTGGTGACCACCACATTGAGCACAAACTATCTCAATACGCTGCATCCCGTGGCTTGAATCTTTAATGTACTCAATAGCACCAGGTATAGCCATGTCATAACTTGGCCAACCACAGTGACTGTCAAATTTATTTTCAGATCTGTATAGAGGTGCACTACAACCTTTACATTTGTATATCCCCTTTTCAAAATGATTGTTGTATTTACCACTAAAAGGACGTTCAGTTCCCTTTTCCCTTAAAATATGAAATTCATCAGGTTTTAATAACTTTTTCCAATCTGCTTCAGATTTTGAAATAGGAAATTTTTTAGGATTACTCATTTGCAGGAACAAAAATTAATGCAGCAGAATTTATACAGTGTCTCTGTCCAGTTGTATTTTTTGGACCATCATTAAACATGTGCCCTAAATGTCCTCCACATTTGTTACATTTTAATTCTGATCTTGGATAACCAATTTTATAATCAACATCATATTCAAGATTTTCTTCAATTCCTCTATCAAAAGATGGCCAACCGGAACCTGATTCATATTTATATTTGGAATCATATAATGGTGCTTTGCATCCCGCACAAACATATATACCCTTTTTTTTATTGTAGTTTAAAATACCTGTAAATGCTCTCTCAGTTCCTGCTTCTCTTAGAACATAATATGACATTTTTGATAACTCTGATTTCCATTCGTCCTCTGTCTTGCTGACATCGTATTTTTTATCATGTTTGTTCTTACTTTGAGATTTAACTTTACATGATACTAAATATATTAAGAGTAATAAAATTGGAATTATTCTCATAGTAATTTTTGTTCAAAAATACTTTTTTTAGTTAAAAAAATTACAATTTGAAATTAAACTTTATCATTATACTTCATCCAGTATAACAGTATTTTATTACTTTGGTAAATCAAATTCTAAATCGATGATTACAAAAACTCCTTTAAAAAAGGGGAGTAGTAAACTTATAAATGCTTGGGCATTTTATGATTGGGCTAATTCAGTTTATTCTCTTGTGATATCATCTGCTATATTTCCAATATATTACGGTGCAATTTTTTCTGATATAAACACTATAAATATTTTAGGATATCAGATAAAAAATACAGCAGTTATAAGTTTTTTGACTGCTGTTGCTTTTTTGATCATTGCTTCTTTATCACCTATTTTATCTGGTATTGCTGATTATATAGGTAATAAAAAAAAATTCATGAAAATTTTTGTTTACTTAGGCTCCTTGTCTTGTATAGGATTATATTGGTTTGAATTAGAAACAATTTATTTAGGGTTATTTTTTTATTTTTTGGCGATGATAGGCTTGTGGTCTAGCTTAGTTTTCTATAATTCTTACCTACCTGACATAGCATATCCCGAGCAGCAGGATAGAGCAAGTGCCAGAGGTTTTTCTTACGGATATGTAGGAAGTGTAATTTTACTACTTGCAAATTTAGCTATGATAATGCAGCCTAATTTATTTGGAATTGATGGAAACAAAACAGATGCCTCACTTCAGGCGATGAAATTTTCTTTTGTTTCTGTAGGAATTTGGTGGGCTTTATTTAGTCAATATTCATTTTATTTTTTGCCGAAAAGTAATCATAAGTCAAAAATAACGAAGCACATATTATTAAATGGTTACAGAAAACTTAAATCTGTTTTTATCCAACTAAAAAATCTTTCAAGATTAAGGCGATTTTTACCCGCTTTTTTTCTTTACAGTATGGCCTTACAGACGGTTTTATTGGTAGCAGCTTATTTTGGTGAAGAAGAGATATCTTGGGCAGACTCAAATCAAAAAACAATAGGTTTAATTGTAAGTATTTTATTAATTCAAATTGTTGCAATCTTTGGAGCAATCTTAACTGCAAGAGCTTCCGAAAAATTTGGAAATATTAGAGTTTTAATAGCAATAAACATTATTTGGATTATCCTTTGTATTCTTGCGTATAATGTAAAAACACCATCTCAATTTTATTCCATCGCAGGATTAGTAGGTATGGTAATGGGTGGATTACAATCGTTATCTAGATCCACTTATTCAAAATTATTACCGAAAACTTTGGATACAACTTCATTTTTTAGTTTTTATGACGTAACAGAAAAAATTGGAATTGTAATTGGAATGCTATGTTTTGGATTGATTGACCAAATATCAGGAAGCATGAGAAATGGAATTTTATTTTTTATTGCATTTTTCTTTCTAGGAGCTTTAATGTTAGCTAGAATACCAAAAAAATAAAGTCAATTTTTTAAAAATAAAAACAAAAAAGAGATCTTTCAAAAGATTTTAATTTTATACCGTTCACTTTGTTAAAATTTAAACACTGAACTTAGTTACTAAAAAAACTTAAATGGCATAACTATTGTCTATATATATCTATCACAATATTACCATAATATTTATTTGTTATTGGATATTTATCCAGAAATGACAAACAAAATATGACAAAATGACTTATATTATCCGATGGCTCAATCTTTTTTTAGCAACTTAGACAATTTGTCGCTTCGTGATATTGAATCAGAAGCAGATTTAATACCTCTAATGACTACAGAGGATGAAGAAGCGTTAGAAAGTGAATCATTACCTGAAATTGTTCCAATTTTACCTTTGAGAAATACGGTATTATTTCCTGGAGTTGTAATACCGATAACTGCTGGACGAGATAAATCTATAAAACTAATAAAAGACGCAAATGCTACAAACAAAATCATTGGTGTGGTTGCACAACAAAACGAGGCTATAGAAAATCCAAATTTAGAAGATATTCATAAGATAGGAACTGTTGCTCAGATTTTAAGAGTTTTAAAAATGCCAGATGGTAATACAACGATTATAATACAAGGCAAGAAACGTTTTAAAATAAAAAGTATTATAGAAGAGAAGCCTTACATGAAAGCTTCTATTGAGTCAATAAAGGAGAGTTTCTTGAAAAAAAATGACAAAAAATTTACTGCAACAATTGATTCAATTAAAGACTTAGCTTTACAAATTATTAATGAAAATCCGAATATTCCGTCCGAAGCTTCTTTTGCAATAAAAAATATACAAACCCCTTCATTCTTGATAAATTTTGTTGCATCCAATATGAATGTTAATGTTACTGACAAGCAAAAAATACTTTCAGAATTAGATTTGTTTCAAAGAGCAACCATGTGCTTAAAATACATGAATCAAGAATATCAAAAGTTGGCTTTGAAAAATGACATTCAATCTCGGGTTCGTTCAGAAATAGATTCTCAGCAACGTGAATATTATTTGCATCAACAAATGAAAACTATTCAAGAGGAATTAGGAGGTGTTTCGTATGAGGAAGAAGTTGAGGAAATGAGAAATAAAGCCAAAAATAAAAAATGGAATATTGATGTAAAAAACCATTTTGATAAAGAATTAATTAAGATGCAGAGAATGAATCCTCAAGTGGCTGAATACTCAATTCAAAGAAATTATCTGGATTTATTTTTAGACCTTCCTTGGAATGAATTTTCAGAAGACAATTTTGATTTAAACCGTGCTGAAAAAATTCTTAATAGAGACCACTTTGGTTTAGATCAAGTCAAAAAAAGAGTTATAGAATATTTGGCAGTTCTAAAACTTAGAAATGATATGAAATCACCTATTCTTTGTTTGTTTGGACCACCTGGTGTAGGTAAAACTTCCTTAGGGAAGTCAATTTCTGAAGCACTTGGCAGAAAATATGTTCGTATCTCACTTGGGGGCATGAGAGATGAAGCTGAAATTAGGGGACATAGAAAAACATATATAGGTGCTCTTCCAGGAAGAATTTTACAAAGTTTAAAAAAAGCAGGAACATCAAATCCAGTTTTTGTTTTAGATGAGATTGATAAAATATCTTCTAGCTTTCAGGGTGACCCTGCTTCGGCATTACTTGAGGTTCTAGATCCAGAACAAAATACAGACTTTTACGATAATTTTTTGGAAATGGGTTTTGATCTTTCAAAAGTAATGTTTATTGCTACTGCTAATAGCTTAGATCCAATCAGTAGTGCATTGAGAGATAGAATGGAAATGATTAATGTGAGTGGTTACACCATTGAAGAAAAAACTTCTATTGCTCAAAAATTCTTGTTGCCTAAACAACTTAAGGAGCATGGTATGGAAAAAAAACACTTAAAATTGAAAAGATCTGTTTTAGAAAAAATCACTGAAAGTTATACAAGAGAGTCTGGAGTAAGGGCATTAGAGAAACAAGTTGCTAAGGCTGTTCGTTTTGCTGCAAAGTCTCTTGCCATGAACCAAGATTACAATAAAAATCCTGATATCAAAGACTTATTCAAAATTTTAGGACCTGTGAAAGTTCATAGAGATTTTTACGAGAATAATCATGTAGCAGGAGTTGTTACCGGCCTCGCTTGGACTGCTGTGGGCGGAGATATACTCTTCATTGAATCTGCTATATCCTTAGGTAAAGGTAATCTCACAATAACTGGTAACTTAGGTAAAATTATGAAGGAATCGGCTACAATAGCGATGGAATATATCAAAGCTAATGCGAGTGAATTGGGTATTTCAAAATTTAATTTTGACATTTATAATTACCATATTCATGTCCCAGAAGGTGCAACCCCAAAAGATGGTCCAAGTGCAGGAATCACAATGCTAACTTCCCTAGTTTCTTTACTAACTCAAAAACGGGTAAAAAAGAATTTAGCCATGACTGGTGAAATAACACTTAGAGGAAAAGTCCTTCCAGTTGGAGGAATAAAAGAAAAGATTCTTGCAGCTAAGAGATCTAAAATTAAAGAGATAATAATATGTGAGGAAAACAAAAAGGACATCGAAGAAATTGATAAGAGTTATTTAAAAGGACTTAAATTTCATTTTGTCAAAGAGATGAAAGAAGTAATTGAAATTTCAATAACTAGTCAAAAGGTGAGAGGAGCAAAAAATTTCACAGCAATTTAGTTGCAAATAAATTTTATGGCAAATCCTAAAAAATTTATAATTACCCTTGATGGTCCTGCCTCCACAGGGAAAAGTTCCCTTGCTAAACGCTTGTCAAATAAATTGGGATATATTCATATTGACTCAGGTTCAATGTATCGAGCTGCTACGCTTTTTGCATTAAGATTAGATCCCGAAAGAATATTAAGACCAAATATTTTTGTGAAATATTTATCTGAAATAAAAATCGACTTTAAAAAAAATCATGAAGAACAAAAAATATTTTTAAATAATGAAGATGTTAGTCATGAAATTCGTAAGACTTACATAACAAATGAGGTGAGTAACGTGGCAAAAATACCAGAGTTGCGCACATTTTTGGTAAATAAACAGAAAGAATTTGGAAAAAATAAAGGAGTTATTATGGATGGAAGAGATATTGGTACTATTGTTTTTCCAAATGCAGAATGTAAGTTTTTTCTCACTGCAAAAGTTGAAGTTAGAGCTAAAAGAAGATATTTAGAACAATTAAAACAAGGAATTAATCAGACATATAAAATGGTACTAGATAACTTAATAATGCGAGATGGCTTAGATACGAAAAGAGTAAATAGCCCTCTCAAAAAAGCAGTTGACGCTATAGAAATCGATGTAAGTAATATGACATTGGACGATGTTTACAAAAAGTTATTGACCCATATAAAAAAAATCAAATAGTATTAAAATGAAAAAAAAAAAAATATTATTTGAAGTTCGAACCATTACTGTTATATTTGCACGCTTTTAATTAGTTCGGAACACCGAAAGCAGTTAAAATTTTTAAAACCTCTTCTACCTTGGTAATTTAAGGTTTCCCCAACGGTAGGATACAAAAAAATAGAAATGGCTAAGAAATCCATTGAAGACAAGGCTGTTAAAAAGACAACAGCAAAGTCAGCTACAGAGAAAAAAGCAACTACTAAAGCGATATCTGTTGAGAAAACAACAGCAAAATCAACTACAGCGAAAAAAACAACTACTAAAGCAGCATCTGCTAATAAGACAACATCAAAGTCAAGTTCAGCGAAAAAAACAACTACTAAAGCAGCATCTGCTAAGAAGACAACATCAAAGTCAAGTGCTGCGAAAAAAACAACTACTAAAGTAACATCTGCTAAGAAGACAACAGCTAAGTAAACTGCTGCGAAAAAAACAACTACTAAAGCAGCATCTGCTAAGAAGACAACGTCAAGGTCAACTACAGCGAAAAAAACAACTACTAAAGCTGCTTCTGCTACAAAGACAACAGTTGAATTATCAAACTCGAAAACGAATACTGAGACTGAATTAACCAAAAATGTAGACAGTGAAAAATCTTCAATATCTAGGACAGAAAAAAAATCCGAGTTTTTGGATAACTTTAATTGGAAAAGTTATGCAGAAGGTATCGAGGTTATTGACAATAAAAAACTTGAGGAGTTTGAGAAATTAGTCAAAGATAATTTTGTTGATACATCAGATGAGGATGTTATAGAAGGTACAGTAGTTTATATGACTGACAGGGAGGCAATTATAGATATTAATGCTAAATCTGAGGGAGTAATATCTCTTAATGAATTTAGATATAATCCTGAATTAAAGGTTGGAGACAAAGTAGAGGTTATTGTCGACACACGTGAAGACAGAACAGGTCAATTGGTTCTTTCTCATAGGAAGGCCAGAGTAATAAAAGCTTGGGATAGAGTGAATAATGCCCATGATAATTCTGAAATTGTTAGTGGATTTGTAAAATGTAGGACCAAAGGGGGAATGATTGTTGATGTATTTGGCATTGAAGCTTTTTTACCTGGTTCACAAATTGACGTCAAACCTATCAGAGATTATGATCAATATGTGAATAAAACAATGGAATTTAAAGTGGTAAAAATTAATCACGAATTCAAAAACGTCGTAGTTTCTCATAAAGCGCTAATTGAAGCTGATATTGAAGAACAAAAGAAAGAAATTATAGGTCAATTAGAAAAAGGCCAAGTACTCGAGGGAATAGTTAAAAATATAACATCATACGGAGTATTTATTGATCTTGGTGGCGTTGACGGATTAATCCATATAACAGATCTTTCGTGGAGCAGAATAAATCACCCAAGTGAAATTTTAGAGCTGGATCAAAAATTAAATGTAGTAATACTTGATTTTGATGATAATAAATCTCGCATACAATTAGGACTCAAACAATTAAGTGATCACCCATGGGATAAACTTTCAAAAGATCTAAAAGAGGGAGATAAAGTTAAAGGGAAAGTTGTAATTATTGCAGATTACGGTGCTTTCATCGAAATAGAGGAAGGAGTTGAAGGACTTGTGCATGTTTCCGAAATGTCCTGGTCTACTCATTTGCGCTCTGCACAAGATTTTGTTAAAGTGGGAGATGAAGTCGACGCTGTTATTTTATCACTTGATAGGGAATCAAGAAAAATGTCTCTTGGAATAAAGCAGATTTCACCAGATCCATGGACAGACATCACATCAAAATATCCACTAGGATCAAAACATACAGGATTAGTAAGAAACTTTACGAATTTTGGAGTTTTCATTGAACTTGAAGAAGGAATTGACGGGTTGGTATATATTTCAGATTTATCTTGGACTAAAAAAGTAAAACATCCATCAGAAGTTTTAACACTGGGAGAAAAAATTGATGTTATTGTTCTTGAATTAGATGTAGACGGGCGTAAACTTAGTTTAGGTCACAAACATACTAAAGAAAATCCATGGGATAAGTATGAGAAAGATTTTGCCTTAAACACTACACATGAAGGTGAGATTTTTGAAGTTTTAGACAAAGGAGCTACTATCCAATTTAACGAAGATATCACTGCTTTTATACCTCTTAGGCATATGGAGAAAGAGGATGGGTCCAAACTCAAAAAAGGTGAAAAAGTAGCGCTAAAAATTATAGAATTTAATAAAGATTTTAAAAGAGTTGTCGCTTCACATACTTCAACTTTTAAGGATCAAGAATTAAAAAACACTAAAAGATCTACAGCTAAACTCGCTTCTACAAATCCTGAGAAAACAACATTAGGGGATCTAGATGCTTTGGCAAATCTGAAGGATAAAATGGATGATAAATAAAAATATATGCTTATTGATTTTATTGTTAGAAAACCCTTAATTAGAAGGGTTTTTTTTAATTTAAGAAAACAATATTTTTAATAAATAAAAATGAATGGCTTCCAAAATACTAATAAGTGAAAAAAAATTAGAAATTATTCTAAATAGACTATGTCATCAATTAAAGGAAAAGCATGGTGATTTTTCTAGGACCATACTAGTTGGTCTTCAGCCAAGGGGTACTTTATTATTAGATCGTCTATCAGAAATACTTAACAGACAGGGTTTTAAAAATTTAAAATTAGGAAAGCTAGACACAACTTTTTTTCGAGATGATTATAGAAGAAGTGAGACCCCACTAAGTGCTAATAAAACTGAAATGAACGAAACAGTTGAAGGAATGAATATTGTTTTCATTGATGATGTTCTTTTCACCGGGAGAAGTATTAGATCAGCACTAACGGCAATTGACACTTATGGAAGACCAAATTCAATTGAATTATTAGTCCTTATTGATAGGCGTTTTAGTCGTCACTTACCAATTCAACCCGATTATTTGGGTGTTCAAATTGATGCTTTACAGGGTGATAGAGTTAGAGTAGTCTGGTCAAATAAGTCAGATCAAAATATTGTTTATCTTGAAAAGAGTAATGAATGAAAAAGTTAAGTGTCTCTCATCTACTAGGAATAAAATATTTAAACACTGAGGACTTTAATCTAATATTTGAAACAGCTTCGCAATTTAAAGAAGTTATTAATCGTCCCATAAAGAAAGTTCCAAGTCTTAGGGACATTACTATTGCAAATTTATTTTTTGAAAATAGCACTAGAACAAAACTATCTTTTGAGCTTGCCGAAAAAAGACTTTCTGCCGATATAATTAATTTTTCTGCAAGTCAATCTTCAGTCTCTAAAGGAGAGACTTTATCAGATACAGTAAAAAACATATTAGCAATGAAAGTTGATATGATCATCTTGAGACACCCTAATCCAGGTGCAGCACATTTTTTATCAAAAAATTTAAACTCGTGTATTATAAATGCGGGAGATGGAACTCATGAGCATCCAACTCAGGCTTTACTTGATGTATATTCTCTTATTGAAAAATTTGGTGATTTAAAGGGAAAACGGATTGCAATTGTAGGTGATATTAAGCATTCTCGAGTGGCTCTATCAAATATTTATGCTTTGAAAATGATGGGTGCAGAAGTGAAACTTTGTGGTCCTAAATCATTGATTCCCAAACATATTGAATGTTTAGGAGTTACATCATCTTCAGATTTGAATCAAGTTTTAAATTGGTGCGATGCCGCAAATATACTTCGAATTCAGAACGAAAGGATGGGAACGGTCTACTTTCCTTCTAATAGAGAATACAGTCAAAATTTTGGATTGAATTTGGATCGATTAAAACAATTAAAAAAGAAAATTATTATTCTACATCCTGGACCAATTAATAGAGGTGTTGAAATATCAAGTGATGTAGCCGATTCCAATCAATCAATTATTTTAGATCAGGTTCAAAATGGTGTAGCTATTCGTATGGCTATAATTTATCTTTTGGGATCTAAATTGAATATAAAAAACAATGTTTAATAATCAAAACAAAGAAATAAATTACGTAGACTTTAGTAGTTTTAATAATGAACAAAACAAACTTTTAGAAGAATTAATGATTGCAAAATTAGATCTTATAATTGATTGTTCTAAAATTATTCCAAAAGAATCGTTTCTTATTAAATTGGCTGAACACCAAAAAAAAATAACTAAATGTTTTGTTGTTATAATTTCATCCAGCATACAGGACAAGTTCATCAACAATTTCAATTTTGTACCAACAAAAAAAGAAGCATTTGATTTTGTTTACTTTGAGCAGATACAACGTGACTTAGACTAAATATTATGCAATTAACTATTTTAGGTTGTCATTCCGCAACACCTAGAGAGAATTATCATACTAGTTCTCAATTATTAAAAATTAATGGAAATCTTTTTCTTATCGACTGTGGTGAAGGAACACAAATTCAATTACGCAAGGCAAAAGTAAAATTTTCTAAGATAAAGCATATTTTTATTTCCCATTTACATGGAGATCATTTTTATGGCTTAATTGGTCTGATAAGTACTTTCAGATTACTTGGGAGAGAAGATGAGCTAAACATCTATGGTCCTAGGGGTATTAAAGAAATTATTACCCTTCAACTCAAATCAGCTAAATCATGGACTGAATATCCTCTTTTTTTCCACGAATTAGCGTCTTCAAAAAGTGAAATTATATACAAAGATGATTTTTTGACTGTAAAAACAATTCCTCTCGATCATCGAGTTTATACTAACGGTTTCCTTTTCATAACTAGTTCAAATAGACGAAAAGTTAATTTAAATGCAATCAAAGGAATCAAATTAGAACATTATCATTATCGTCAAATCCAAGAGGGCAAATCAATAAAACTAAATGATGGTAAAGTCTTAAATAATGAGGATATTTCCTTAAAACCTGATCCTCCAAAAAAATATGCTTATTGCAGTGATACTGCGTTTAATCCTAATTTGATCCCATTAATTAAGGGTGTAGATTTGCTTTATCATGAATCAACTTTTCTTGAAAAACACTCTGAACTTGCAAAAATCACAAAACATAGTACCGCACTTCAAGCAGCAATAATTGCAAGGGATGCTTGTGTGAAAAAACTTATGCTTGGACATTATTCAAATCGTTATAGTGATAAAGAGGACTTTTATTTAGAGGCTACTAAAACTTTTAAATCCGTAATTTTATCTGAAGATCTTAAAAGTTTTTCAATTTAGTCAAATGGATTGTAAATTGCGTTTAAATGGAAAATGAGGATATAGGTTACTTAAGGAAATCATATGATAAAAGTAAATTAAGTCTTGCAGATGTTAATTTTCAACCTATGGATTTTTTTAAGTTATGGTTTGATGATGCACTTAATAATAAAAATATTGAAGAAGCAAACGCTATGACATTAACAACCCTTGGTTTAGATAATTATCCAAAAGGAAGAGTGGTTTTACTTAAGTCCTTTACAAAAGAAGGGTTTATTTTTTATACTAATTATAAAAGTGAAAAGGGAGTATCAATCGCTAACCATTCAAAAGTTGGATTATCTTTTTTTTGGCCTGCGTTGGAGAGACAAGTCATAATCAAAGGTGAAATAGATAAAATTTCTCCTGAAGATTCTGATAATTATTTTTCATCCCGTCCTAAGGGAAGTCAAATTGGTGCTTTAGTATCAGAGCAAAGTAAAGTAATAAAGAGTAGAGAAATTCTTGAGAAAAAAATGGACATGATGAAAAAAAAATATGTTAGAAAAGATATTAAGAGACCTACTAACTGGGGAGGATATGTTGTTAGGCCAAAATCTATTGAGTTTTGGCAAGGAAGACCTAATAGATTGCATGACAGGATATTGTGCACTTTGATTAAGAATTCTTGGGATATTAAAAGACTAGCTCCTTAAGATGAAGAAGTTAATTTTACTTCGTCACGCTAAATCCTCATGGGATTTGAATGTTTCTGATAAAGACAGGCCATTAACCGAAAAGGGAATTAATCGTATTAAAATGATTTCTGCTCATAGTTCAAACATTTTATCATCAGCAGATTTAATTTTCACAAGCCCAGCTAATCGTGCGACACATACTTCTTGTATTATGATAAGCTCTTTAGGGTTGGGTTTCGATAAAATTGTTTTAAAAAAAGAGCTTTATACTTTTGAATTGTCCAAATTACTAGATTTTATATTTAACATTTCCGAGGATTATAACTCAGTAATTTGCGTAGGTCATAACCCAGCATTTACAGAAGCTATATCATATTTATCAAAAACTGATTTTTTACATTTACCAACATCTGCGTGGGCTCAACTAATTTTTTCTCAAACAAAATGGAAAAACATATCAAATGGGAAATTAAAACTTGGAATGCCAAAAGAAATTTTAAGATAATATGTTTAATAAAACAAGGTATATAAATAGAGAATTAAGCTGGCTAGATTTCAACGCAAGGGTATTACAAGAGGCAGCTGATCAAGACGTACCTCTTTTGGAAAGATTAAGATTCATTGGAATTTTTTCAAATAATTTGGATGAATTTTTTCAAGTTCGCTTTTCAACTGTCCAAAGAATTGCACAATCTGAAAAAACTGGAAAAAAGGTTTTTGGAGGTAAGAGCGCATCAGAGCTCCTAAAAACAATAACTGAAAAAGTTATTTATCAACAGAAGGAGAGTATGGAAATACTTTCAGAAATCGAAAGTAAATTAAAAAATGAGCATATTTATTTTATTAATGAAAATCAAGTTTTAGATGAACAAAAATCTTTTTTGAAAGAGTATTTTATACAGAAAGTTAGTCCTGCACTAATGACTATTATAGTAAGAGAAAATTCTGATCAAGACTTCTCTGATAATTTAGCTTTTTTGGCTGTAAAATTAGGCTTTGAATCTAAGGGTATAGAAAAAAAGCAATTTGCACTTATTGAGATACCTAGAGATTTGGAGAGATTCATTGTTTTACCCAAAATAGGGAAAAAACAATATGTCATGTTTCTTGATGATTTGATACGGTATCATTTTCATCTCATTTTCAATTTTTTTGATTTTATTAAAATTGAGTCACATATGATAAAAGTTACACGAGATGCCGAATTAGATATGGAAGGTGATGTTTCTAAAAGCTATATTAATAAGATAATTGAAAGTGTTAGAGATCGTTTTTTAGCAGAACCAGTTAGACTTGTTTACGACAAGGAAATAGCTCCTGACACATTAGAAGTAATTAAAGATCTTTTAGGAGTTGGTACGAATGATAGTTTAATTCCTGGAGGTCGATATCATCATCGCCGTGATTATATGAACTTTCCTAAATTAGATAGAAATGATTTGCAATACGAATATAAAGAACCCTTACCAATTAAAGGCCTTTCTTTAGAAAAGAGTATATTCAAAGCTATAGAAGCTAAAGATTATTTATTATATACTCCTTATCATAGTTTTTCTTTCCTTGTTAAGTTCCTTCGTGAAGCTGCTTTAGATCCTGAAGTCTTAACTATAAAAATTACAATATACCGCTTATCCAAAATTTCTAATGTTGCGAGGTCGCTGATCAATGCTGCCAAAAATGGAAAAAAAGTCTTGGTTCAAATTGAACTCCAAGCACGTTTTGACGAGACAAATAATATTACTTATGCTGAGCAGATGCGAGCTGCTGGTGTAGAGTTAATCTTTGGAATTCCGGGACTAAAAGTCCACTCAAAAATATGTATCATAGAAAAAAAGATTAATAATAAAAATAAACGCTACGGCTTTATTAGTACTGGTAATCTTAATGAGGATACAGCAAAGATTTACACCGATTACACTCTTCTTACGGCAAATCAAAAAGTATTAAGAGAAGTAAATAAAGTTTTTAATTTTCTTCAGGTACATTATAAACTAAAAAAATATAAACACCTAATAGTCTCACCACATTATACCCATACTGTCATCGTAAAGATGATTGACAATGAGATTGAAAATGCTTTATCCGGATTGGCGAGTGGCATAAAATTAAAGTTAAATGCGATAACAAACTTCGCAATGATAGAAAAACTCTATGAGGCAAGTAATGCTGGAGTTCCAATTAAAATGATTATTCGAGGAATTTGTTGCCTTATACCAGGGGTAAAAGGTATGAGTGAAAATATTGAGGTAATTAGTGTAGTAGATAAGTTTTTGGAGCATCCTAGAGTATATCATTTTACAAATCTTGATAAACCTAAAATCTACATTTCTTCAGCAGATTTCATGACCCGAAACATCGAAAATAGAGTTGAGGTAGCTACACCAATATATGACTATAATCTTCAACAACAAATTATTGATGTTTTTGATATTATCTGGAATGATAATGTAAAAGCAAGAAGAATCAATGGCAAGACCCAAAATAAATTTATTAAAAATAATAAGCCTCCAGTTCGTTCACAAATTGATATTTACGAGTATTACAGAAAAAATATCAATTTATGAAGATTACTAAATACGCCGCAATAGATATTGGTTCTAATGCTTTACGTTTATTAATATCGAATGTTATAGAGTATAAGAAAGAAACTATCACACTTAAAAATAGTTTGGTTAGGGTACCAATAAGATTGGGTGAAGATGCATTTACGACTGGAATAATTTCGAGAAATAATATTAAGCAAATAATCATAGCGATGAAGGCTTTTCAAAATCTTATGAAAGTTCATAATGTTAAAAATTATTTAGCTTTTGCCACTGCCGCACTAAGGGAGGCTAAAAATGGTAAAGATGTAGTTGATAGAGTTAAGAAAAAATCTGGAATAAATATTCAAATTATTAATGGTAAAAAAGAAGCTAAAATAATTTCTAATAGTAATGTTTTCGAAGGAATTGATTCAAAAAAAACAATTTTATATATAGACGTAGGGGGTGGTAGTACTGAATTAAGTATTATAAGAAATAAGAAAGTTTTAAAATCAATTTCATTAAAAATTGGTACTGTACGTTTATTAGAAGATGGAGTTGATAACAAAACATGGGTTAAAGCAAAAGAGTGGGTGATAACTTCCACAAAACCTTATAAAAATATTTTTCTTTTAGGAACAGGAGGAAATATTAATAAACTTCATAAAATTTCAAAAAATAAAGAGAATCAACCTCTAACCTATAATGAATTAAAAAAAATTTATACAAATCTTAATTCTTTATCATATGAAGAGCGTATAATTAAATTTGCGCTTAATCAAGATAGATCAGATGTAATAATTCCTGCAACAGAATTATTTCTTAAAATCTTTGACTGGAGTGGAGCAAAAGTGGTTTATGTTCCAAGAGTTGGACTTTCAGATGGTATGATCAAAGAATTATACAAAAACACCAGACTAATTACTAACCATGAATAGATTTATTATTTTTTAATTCCCTCATGAGATTTTTTTCGTGTTCTAATAGTGAATTCCATTTTTGATTTACTTCCTCTTTAGTATCGGCATATTTATGAGCTAACTTTAAAAATATTTTATAGTGATTAGCTTCACTAATCATTAACTTTTTATAAAATAATTTCAATTTTTTTCCTTCCAATTCTTCAGACAAAATCTTAAATCTTTCACAGCTTCTAGCCTCAATTAGTGCACCATATAATAATCTATTCACAAGATGATCATTTCTTTTTCCACCTTTAGGAAAAAATGATTTTAATTTAATAACATATTCGTCCTTTCTTTCTCTACCAAAGGAAAAACCCATCTCTAAAATTAATTTGTGAACCATTTGAAAATGACTAATTTCCTCTTTAGCAATATCCAGCATTACAGAAACTAATTCTGATTTTTCTGGGAATGAAATTACAAGAGAAATCGCAGAGTTTGCTGCTTTCTGTTCGCAATAGGCGTGGTCGGTCAGTATTTCTTGCAAATTATTTTTCGCAATATTTGCCCAGCGGGGGTCCGAAGGCAACTTTAAACCCAACATATAGAAAATAATTTAATATTCAAGGTCAAACTTTTTTCTTAAAATTTCTAACGAAGGATTAATTTTTAAAAGATGTTGGTATTTTTCTTTTGGTGAAAAAATAATCTCATCCTTTTCCACTTCATCAACATTAACTTTTATGTTAATTTTAAAGTTATTTAATTTTTTATGAAGAAATGGAAGAAGTTTTTCTTTTTCGATATTTATTTCCACCCTGTTCATTTCGTTTGCTACAGTAAATATTACATTATTGTTGTCATCTAATTTGACAGGATTCATATTAAGAATCGAGATAATATTTTGTTTCCCCTCTTTTTTTAATTGCTCAATATATTCTCTTAGATTTTTTTCAAGATCTTTAAATTCAAATTTATCTTCTGATAGTATATTTTCATTTTCTTTTCTTTTATTAGAATTAGATACTGTCTTTTTCAATTCTACACTTGAAAGTGAATAGCTTGAAACTTTAGTATGATTTTCATTTTTTATTAAATTATTATTATGAATTTTTTCTTTTTCATTCTCTAGCAACTCAATTTCCTTTGAGTTTTTGATAGAGTACTCATTTTTCTCTTTTTTGACAAAATTTTTGGGAAAATTATTTAAGTTGTTTTTTTTAAAATCAATGTCAGGATGTAACTTTTCAACTTCTTTATTTGATGACGAGGGTTTGTGAGATTCTACAATTAAACTATTTTTTTTTTCTCTATCGAAATGGATGGAAGCTAATTGCATTAAGATGAGTTCTACATGAACTCTCTTATTTTTTACATTCTTAAAGTTTATTTCACTTTTATTTATTAGTTCTATTGCTTCTAGTAGCTTTGTGTGCAAAAGTTTTTCTGTTATTTGTATATATTCGGATTTTAATTCTTTCCCAACCTCAAGTAATTCTAGAGTTTTGGGATCTTTTGCTAAAATTAAGTTTCTGAAAAAATCTCCAAGACCATTGATAAATTGAATATTTTCTATTCCTCTTTTTATTAAAAGGTCATAGCTTTTGATTAATTCGGGTATGTTATTATTAAAAATAATTTTTCCTAATCTGCAATATGTCTCATTATCTAAAAGATTTAAATTGTCAGCTACTGATTTTTCATTTAGATCTCCTTTTGTAAAACTGATCATTCTGTCATAAATTGATAAAGCATCTCTTAGAGATCCGTCTGCTTTTTGTGCGATAAGGAACAATGCATTTTCTTCAAATTTATATTTGCTTTCAACTGCAATTTTTTTTAAATAAGATTGAATTTCTATTACTGTAATACGTTTGAAATCATAAATTTGACATCTCGATAGTATAGTTGGTAGAATTTTATTTTTTTCAGTTGTCGCAAGAATAAAAATAATGTGTTTCGGTGGTTCTTCGAGTGTTTTTAAAAACGCATTGAATGCTTGGGGTGATAGCATGTGTGCTTCATCAATGATATAAACTTTATATTTTCCTATTTGAGGGGGTATTCTAACCTGTTCATTAATTTTACGAATATCTTCAACTGAATTATTTGATGCAGCATCTAATTCAAAAATATTAAAAGAAAAATCTTCAGAATTTTTTGATTCTAAATTATTTATTTGTTTTGCTAGAATTCGTGCACAAGAGGTTTTTCCAACTCCTCTTGGTCCAGAAAAAAGTAATGCCTGTGGAAGTTGGTTTGTTCTTAAACTATTTTCTAAAGTATGGGTAATACTGTCTTGCCCAATTACCTCCTCAAATGATTTTGGTCTATTTTTTAAAGCTGAAACTATAAATTGATCCATGAAAACAAATATATAAATCTAAAAAAGTTTTTATTAAACACTCTTGACTATATTCATTTATAATTATTAACAAATGATTAAATTTGTAGCGCAGGCTATCTTATCGCTTCTAAAATTTAGAAGAGGAAAGTCCGGACACCAAAGAGCAGCATAACGGGTAATACCCGTCCTTCAGAAGAAGAGGAAAAGTGCAACAGAAAGTATGTACAGTCAGGCTGTAGTGAAATCATGTAAACTCTATGTGGTGCAACGCCA
The DNA here is from genome assembly GCA_902618245.1 of uncultured Bacteroidota bacterium. Taxonomy (GTDB): domain Bacteria; phylum Bacteroidota; class Bacteroidia; order Flavobacteriales; family Flavobacteriaceae; genus MS024-2A. The sequence continues at coordinate 135,762 of CACMZR010000003.1, forward strand.
AGTAAATCTACATAAGAATGGCTCGTTCAAAGTAGAAGGGTAGGCGGCTAGAGTGTTGAAGTAATTTTACACCCAGATAAATGATAAGACTAGACAGAATCCGGCTTACAGGCCTGCTTTTTCAAAATTTGAATTAAAAAAAGAAATAACACTGTCACCGTACTTTCGACTCATATAATAGCCAGGTTCTTTAACTAGATCAATTTTTTTGTTATGTTCAATAATTAACATACCATTAGTTAAGAGTTTACCAACGCTTAAATCTATAATGATTTTATATATCTTTTGCTGATTTTCGTAGGGTGGATCGGCAAAGATTAAATGAAATTGGCTATTATTTTTTCTTAGAAAGTTGATACTATCTGACTTAACTACGTTGATTTCAGTGTTTAACAAAAGGGATGTTTTTTTTATAAAATCTGTACATAGTCTATTCTGATCTACGGATGTAATATTTAATGCCCCCCTAGAAGCAAGTTCATAGCTTATATTACCAGTGCCCGAATAAAGATCTAAGACTTTGATACTTCTAAAGTCTAACCTATTTTGTAAAATATTGAATAGCCCCTCTTTTAAACGGTCCGTTGTTGGTCTTGTCGGTAGATTTTTTGGAGGACAAATTTTTCTTCCCTTATATTTCCCAGATATAATTCTCATTAGTAAAAATAAGAAGACAGATAAGGTGCGTGATGTTTTGAAAACTCAATTTTTGACGACAGGCCATGAGTTGAAAAAGTAATATAATAATGGTAATTTTTTACAATTTCATAATAACTCTCAAAGGCATCTATTCTTCCTAAAAATTGTATCTCAAAATCATTAGGACCAAGATCAAACTGTTCAACAACAAAAAAAAGATAATACATAAAGTCATTTTGATTTTTAACAACAAAGCGATTGTAAAAAATCAACTTATTATTTTCTACTAGAAATATATCCATTGCATCAAAATGTAAATGAATAAAAAGTTGTTTTGAAAATTTTTCAGTTGAGCACAAAGTCAAAACCTTTTTAATGAGTATTGAAGTATAGTGAAAAACATTAAAATTTACATCTAGTTTTTCAATTACATTATAAACTTTCTTTGGGATGGAGTAAACATTAGTACTATCCTCTTTTTTCAGTTCATCATACATTATAATTTCAGTTTCAGATTTTTTAAAATAAAAACTTAAATAATCATCCAATCTGGTTTCATCAAAAAAAATTGTGGGTATTAGTGTAGAGGGCTGTTGAAAAAAAATTATACTAAAATATTCAAAGTTTTTCTGGTTGTTGTTTAAAAAATTTTTGATTGAATTTTCAAATTCAGTTGTATCATTAGGGTGAGAAAAATAATTGGTATTATCGTCAGTACAAAATGAAAAACCATTTTTAAAAAAGTGAATTGAAAAGCTTTTATTTTGAAGAATATTATTCTCGCTTAGCATCAAATATTGTTGGCCAATTACCGTTTGTACTTACTTTACTTAGCGATCCAAGAATAATCTCTGGGCCATTGACACCGTCAACTGAAATAGTTTCGTTTTCCTGCTTCACAAGATCTTTATTCTGATCATACAGCAAAATATCTTTAGAAACTTTAACTTCAAAAACTGGGACTTTATAACCATTTTTATTAATTATTTCAGCTTTTATTTGAAAAGTGCTATCTTCTAAACCGTTGATTGGCAGGTAAGCCATTTTTTTATAAGAATTATTGTTTTTGAAGAGTGAATCCTTGACTGAAACAAAGCCCAATGTGTCCACGACTATCACCTCTTTTAGCATGTCAATCCTATATGTGCGGTCATATTGCAAATATGATGAATCTCGTTTTTCTATTAGTGTAAAAATTCCTTCATCTATAAACTTAACAAGACTATCGAAATTATTTGAAAATTGACCCTTCACATCTTTATGTGCTATTTGCGCTGTTCTTATATCTTTTAACCTGTCAATTACAACTGCAAATCTTTCATTTTTTACTTTATTAAATTTTATCGGACCACTAATGGCATCATATATCTTATAAGCAAAGAAAACCGATAAAATCCATAAAGCTGCTTGGATACCTAGTTTCATATTATACTTTCTTTAAAACAAATCTACAATTTTTTTTGTATCACAAAAGTTTTTAAAAAAAATTATATTTAGCGAATAGATTGATTTGATGCACCCTAACAGTTTTGCCTTACAACTTAAAAAAAAATTAGATTTTAAACCAACTCAATCGCAGCTTATCTGGTTTTCTGAAATATCAAGTTTTTTATTATCTAAGAATTTGAATTCGGTTTTTATATTGAAAGGTTATGCTGGTTCTGGGAAAACGACATTATTAGGATCTTTAGTTGATCAGCTAAATACAATAAATCATAAAGCTATATTGATTGCACCAACAGGAAGAGCCGCAAAAGTAATGTCAGCATATTCAAATCATCCTGCACACACTATACATAAGCAAATTTATAATACTAAATCCGAAGAAACAGGTAATATTATTTTTCGTTTAAAAAAAAATACCAATAAAAATACAATCTTTATAGTTGACGAAGCCTCAATGATTGGGAACGAAATCATCCAAACTGAATTTTATAAAAATAACTCACTTTTAAATGATTTAGTAAAATATGTTAGAGATGGAAAAAACTGTAAGCTTTTAATGGTTGGTGACCCGGCACAACTTCCTCCAATTAATTTAAATATAAGTCCAGCATTAGACTCGGAACTATTGAAAGAATTCTATTTTGATAAAGTATTCATAGTAGAATTAACTATTGTTGTTCGACAAAAACAAAACTCAGGAATTTTAAACAATGCAACTGCAATTAGAAAACAACTTAATCAAAATATTTACGATCAGTTTAGATTCAATATAAGTGGATGTAATGATATTCAAAATTTGAATGAAAGAAATAAAATTTTTGAGGTAGTGGAGTCAGCATATAATATTTCTGGAATTGATGAAACTGTATTTATAGTAAGATCAAATAAGCGAGCTTATTTATTTAATAAACAAATAAGGCAAGAAATATTGAATCTTGAGGAAGAATTATCAATTGGAGATCGACTTATGGTTTTAAAAAATAATTACTTTTGGCTTCATCATGCATCCAAACCAGGTTTTATAGCCAACGGAGATATTATTGAAATAATCAAAATAAAATCAAAAAAACAAATTTATGGTTTTTCTTTTGCTGAAGTTCAGGTCATTTTGGTAGATTATCCTGAAGAATTACCATTTGAAACCATTTTATTAATTGATACACTTGAAATCAAGACAGCTTCATTGTCATTTGAAGAAGCAAATCGGCTTTACAAAAATATAATGGAAGACTATGTTGATGAAAAGTCTAAGTTTAAAAGACATATAAAAGTTAAAGAAAATAAATTTTTTAACGCTTTACAGGTAAAGTATTCATATGCAATTACATGCCATAAATCTCAAGGGGGTCAATGGGAAAATGTTTTTATTGAAAAGCCATTTTTACCTCATGGTTTAAGTAAAGAATATTTGAGATGGCTATATACCGCAATTACACGTGCTACAAAAAAATTATATTTGATGGGCTTTACGGACGAAGATTTCAATATCTAAAACTATAAGTATGTTTCGTTTATTTTCCAAAGTTATTTTTCTTAGAGTGCTGGGTTGGAATATTCAAGGTAGTTTTCCTAAACTATCAAAATACATTATCGCAGTAGTTCCGCATACGAGCTGGATAGATTTTTTCGTCGGTTTAATGGTTAGAAGTATCTCAGGTGAGCAGATAAATTTTATTGGTAAAAAAGAATTATTTACTCCCTTTTTAGGATGGTTTTTTAGACTTTTAGGAGGTACTCCAATAGATCGTTATGGACCTGGTGGTTCAGTTGAATCAATAGTAAAAATTTTTAGAGAAAATAAAAAATTTAGGATTGCTTTAGCACCTGAAGGAACACGCCAAAAAGTCCAAAAGCTTAAAACCGGTTATTATCACATAGCTAAACAATTGAAAATACCAATTGTACCAGTTAGCTTTGATTATAGAAGTAAAAAAATTATAATACATCCAAGTTTTTATACAACAAATAATGAATCTAGAGATTTAAAAAAATTAGAAGTTCTATTTAAAGGGTTTGTAGGTTTTTCTAAAGAAAAAAGTTTTTAAATATTTTTGATATCTAGTGTGTGGTATACGTTTTGGACATCATCATCTTCCTCAATTTTTTCAATTAGTTCAAGAACTTCAATTTTTTGTTCATATTCTAAAGTTTTTACTATTTGAGGTATTCTTTCAAAGCCAGAGGAAAGAATTTCCAAATTACGATTTTCAAGTTCTTTTTGAATTTTTCCGTAGTGTTCAAACGAAGCATACAAATTTATTTCGTTATCAGCAACAAAAACCTCTTCAACTCCAAAATCAATAAATTCTAACTCTATTTTTTCAATATCTAAATTTTTTTGATCAAATCTGAAGTTACAAAAATGTGTAAACATAAATTCCACTGAACCAGAAGTCCCTAAGCTTCCTCCTGCTTTATTAAAATATGAACGAATATTTGCAACAGTTCGATTGTTATTGTCTGTTGCTGTTTCAACTAAAATTGCAATTCCATAAGGTGCATAACCTTCAAAAATAATTTCTTTATAGTTTACAGTATTTTTTTCAGTTGCTTTTTTAATAGCTCTTTCAATATTCTCTTTTGGCATATTAGCTGCCTTTGCATTTTGAATTAGTGCTCTTAATCGTGAGTTATTTTCAGGATCAGATCCTCCTTCTTTCACACACATAGAAATATCTTTTCCCAAGCGAGTAAATATCTTAGCCATTGTTGACCAACGCTTTAATTTTCTTGCCTTTCTAAATTCAAAAGCCCTACCCATTGATTTTTTATTTATAAATATATGTAAACTATAAGTTGATTTTTTAAATTTTATTTTTCATTATGCTGGAGTGTTATGTCACTGAGAACATCTTCGTAAGATGGTTGAATATAATGTGGTAGTTTATTTTTTTTTGGTAGTACTGCTAGATACCTGGTCGTATTGGAAGTAAATACTTGCTTATAAAACCATGATTTATTATATCTTTTTTCTACTAGTGCCTTAATAAAATCAAAATGTGAAATTAAATCAGTGCTTCCCAAGTGAAAAATTCCTGTTTTTTTATGGTTTATTATGTAATGAATCTGTTGGCTTAGACGAACATCACTATTTACGTTAATAACTGTATTTGGGAATACTTCTATAGGAGAATTATCTTTTAAAGCTCTATCGATTTTTACTGTTCTAGGTGAGTTAAGTCCAAAAATCATAGGTAAGCGAAGTATAATATATTTACCTGTTTTTAAATTCAAAAGTTGATTTTCAATTTTAATTTTAAAATGTCCATAGAGGCTTTTTGAAAGTGTTTTATCGTATTCATAAGATGGGTAATGTCTAAAGGAATCAAAAACGTTTGCCGAAGAAATAAACATTATTCTACAATCGTTTTTTTGAACATGTTCTTTCAGATAAATATGTGTTTCTACTTGAGAATAAATATCCCCTCTTAGAGAGGATATAATTAATTTTGGATTAAATTTTTTTAAAATGGTGGATAGTTCATCTTTTTGATGATTAAAACGAATAAAATTAGAATTATTTTTGAAGCCAGTATTACTGTTATAAGTTCCTAACGTGTAAAAATAGGCTGAAAGCTCTTTATATATCGCATTGCCAATAAAACCGCTTCCTCCAAGTATAAGAATAGGTCTTGACACTTTCAAATTAAATAAATGGTGTTTTTACTATTTTCGCAGACCAAAATTTATCTCTAATAATTACTCCAATTTTAGTCTGTGGAGAGGAAAAACTCGTTTTAATATAGCCTAAACCTATTCCTTTCTCAAGTATAGGTGATCTAGTACCAGAGGTAACTCTGCCAATTTTATTATTATACTTATCAACAAGATTATAACCATTTCTTGGTATGGCTCTTCCATCAATAATAAAACCAATTAATTTATATTCTGTACCATTCGATTTTTGTCTATGAATGTTTTCAAAATTTATACATTTAGTTTCGGGCTTACTTATCCAACCCAAACCTGCGGCTATAGGAGATGTAGTCTCGTTGATTTCATTGCCATACAAACAATATCCCATTTCAGTTCTCAGTGAATCACGTGCACCAAGCCCTATTGGTTTAATACCTAAAGATGAACCTGCCTCAAGTACCGAATCCCAAATTTTTTCCCCTTGTTCTGATTTAAAATAAATTTCAAGTCCCCCTGCACCAGTATATCCTGTAGTTGCAATTATTGTATTTTGAAATCCGGCAAAGGAAGCAAATGTGTGCCCATAGTAGGGTAGAGAATTTAAATTCAAATCAGTAAGCGATTGCATAGCTTGTAACGCTTTGGGGCCTTGAATCGAAAGTAATGCAATTTGATCTGAATCATCCTTTATTTTAGCACCAAATGATTCATTTTTTTTCCTTACATGTTCCCAATCTTTCTTTATATTAGAAGCATTAACTACAAGCATATAATCCTTATCATCTAATCTATAAACAATCAAATCATCAATAATTCCTCCTGTTTCGTTGGGAAAATAGTTGTATTGAGCTTTTCCGACAGGAATTTTAGAAATATCATTACTACAAATATATTGAAGAAGATCGATGGCATTTGATCCAGATATTTTAAATTCCCCCATGTGAGAAACATCAAAAACACCTAAATTTTTTCGAACTGTAATATGTTCTTCAATCAAGCTATCATATTGAATAGGCATCATATAACCTCCAAAAGAGGTCATTTTTGCATTTAAGGATACATGTAAATTGTAAAAAGGTGTTTTTTTCAAATTGGAGAGTATTTAAGTTTATTTTGAAAATAGTATAGATTTTAAATCATTATAATCCTTTATTGGTGTGCTTTCTTTTTTTCTTTTAAGGATATTTTTGATCTCATTTGGAATTTCAATTTTTTCTTTAATAATATTTTCAACTGTTTTTGAAAATTTAATAGGGTGAGCAGTTTCTAAAAACAAACCTTGATAATTTTCAGGTTCTTTTTTGGAATTCAAAAAATCGATTAAACCTAGATATCCAATAGCACCGTGCGGATCGGTAATATAATTTTTAAGCCTATATATTTTATTTATGGCTTTTTCAGTTTGTTTATCTGAATAACTATATGCAGTAAATGATTTTTTTAAACCAAACAGATCATTATTAAATAATTTTTGAATTCTTAGAAAATTACTTGGATTTGCAACGTCCATTGCATTAGAAATAGTTTGTATGGATTTTTTTGGTTTGTATATTCCTGTATTAAGAAACCTTGGTATTGTATCATTAGAATTTGTACTTGCAATAAAATGACTTATTGGTAGTCCCATCTTTTTTGAAACAAGACCAGCACAGATATTTCCAAAATTTCCACTTGGTACTGAAACTATTAGCTCTTTTTGGGGATTAGGACGGTCTCTATAAGCAATAAAATAATAAAACATTTGTGCTAACCATCTTCCTACATTTATAGAATTTGCAGAAGTTAAATTAATTTTTTTGATTAACTCAGGATCAATAAAAGCGTTCTTAACAAATTTTTGACAGTCGTCAAAGCTACCTTCAACTTCTAATGCTGTAATATTTTTCCCTAAGGTAGTTAATTGATACTCTTGAATTTCACTTACTTTACCCTTAGGAAAAAGAATTACAACATCGATATTTTTGGATTTATAAAATCCATTTGCCACTGCACCGCCAGTATCTCCTGAGGTTGCAACCAATACCGTAATTTTTTTATTTTCTTTCTCTTTTGGATTTGCATAGGAAAGACAATTTGCCATAAATCTTGCACCAACATCTTTAAATGCTAGGGTTGGTCCGTGAAATAGTTCAAGACTTGCAATATTTTTTGAAATATTTACAATTGGGAAATTAAATATTAATGTTTTTTTTACAATTCCTATAAGGACATCATTAGGGATTTCGTTTCCAACAAAAGGTTTTATCACTCGAAATGCAATCTCATGGTCAGAATATTTCTTTATATTTTTGATAAAATAATTACTAAGTTCTGGTATTTCACTTGGAAAATATAGACCTCGGTCTGGAGCTAGCCCCCTTTTTATAGCTTCTATAAAGCCTACATCTTTCGAGTTATTATTTAGGCTGAAATATTTCAAATTATTATAAAATTTTTATCCCTACTTTGTTTACAGCAGATAAATATATGTCGTATTCTAAACCTAAGCTTTTGTAGATTTTTGCCATTGCATTGCCTACTTTTTTTGCAGTTCCCATTCCTTTTGATAATGCAAATATTGATGGTCCTGAACCAGAAATACCGCTACCTAATGCACCATGATTCATAGCTTCATTTTTAACTTCCTCGAATTTTGGAATTAAAATTGATCTTGCAGGTTCAATCAATTCATCTTTTAAACTTCTTGATAAAAGGTTATAATCATTTGTATAAAGTGCACTAATAAGTGCACCTAAATTTCCCCACTGTTTTATTGCTTTTTTTAATGGAACATCATCTTTTAAAATAGCCCTTGAATGGATTGTTTTTAATTCAATTTTAGGGTGTATTATTGTTACAATTAACTCTGGTGGACAAGGTAAACTAACAATATCTGTTGGATTAATACTTCGAACTAAAGTGAATCCTCCAAAGAGAACTGGTGCTAGATTGTCAGCATGCTGCTCACCACTTGCTAATGCCTCACCAAACATTGCAAAATCTAGTAATTTGTTATTTTTGAATGGTCTTCCAAGTAATTCATTTACAGCAAATACTGCTCCAGCTGAACTTGCTGCACTACTTCCGATTCCACTACCAGGTTTTATTTTTTTTTCAATATTTATAATAAATCCATTTTTTGTAGGATGAGATTTTAATAAAGCACTTACTGCAACACTAGCTACGTTCTTTAATGGGTTTTCAGGTATCTTGTAGCCTTTAATATTACCAATGTGAACCCCAGGCTTTTCAGTCATTTCAACATGAATCGTGTCGCCAATAGGGTCTAGGCAAAATCCAAGGACATCAAATCCACATGACACATTGGCTACACTTGCAGGAGCAAAAACTTTGATCTCACTAATCATTTTGATTTACCTATTCTTATAATATCTCCAAAAATACCTCCTGCTGTAACATCAGCTCCTGCACCAGCACCCTTAACTATAAGCGGTTGTTCTTTGTATCTTGAAGTGTAAAAGAGAATTATGTTATCACTTCCTTTTAAATTATAAAAACTATGATTTTCATCAATTTCTCTCAGGCCAACAGAGGCTTTGCCGTTTTTAAGCTCAGCAACATATTTTAAGCGTTTATTTTTTTTGATAGCACTTTCTAATATTGATCTAAAGTGACTTTCATATCTATCAATAGATTTGTAAAGTTCATCATTGTTGTCACTTTTTAAGACTTCCTCTGGTATAAAACTATTATTTGTAATATCGTCCAGTTCAAGTTTAAATCCGCTTTCCCTTCCAAGGATTAATATTTTTCTAGCCACATCAATTCCGCTTAAATCTATCTTAGGATCAGGTTCAGTAAAGCCCTCTTTTTGTGCTTTTTGAACAATATTTTTAAAACTAGTATTAAGTTTATAATTATTAAATATATAGTTTAGGCTTCCAGATAAAATAGCTTGAATCTCTAAAATTTTATCTCCAGATGCAATAAGATTGTTAAGAGTATCAATAATTGGAAGAGCAGCGCCAACATTAGTTTCAAAAAGAAAAGGCGTTACAAATCGTCTTGCTGTGTTTTTTAGATTGTTGTAGTTTTTAAGGCTGCTAGCACATGCAATTTTGTTACACGTAACTACCCCAATACTATTTTTTAGATAACTCACATATTCTTCTGCTATTTCCTCGCTAGCAGTATTATCAATAAAAATACTGTTGCGTAAATTAAGTTTTTTAATATGATTGAAAAATTTTTCTCTATCTGCCTTAATACCAATTTTTTCTAAATCATCTTTCCATGTTTCCAAATTTATTGGATTTTCAGAAAGAATCATTTTACTTGAATTAGATATGGATATCACACGAATTTTTAATCTCAAGTTTTTTAAAAGGTAATCTTGTTGACCAAATAGTTGTTCGAGTAACTTGCCCCCAACGTTTCCTACTCCAGTTACAAACAAATTCAGTTCTTTGATTTGCTCTTCAAAAAAGCTTTCATGAATTGTGTTTAGTGCTTTTTGAGTATTTATTTTGTCTATCAGTATTGAAATGTTTCTTTCAGAAGCTCCCTGTGCAATTGCTCTGATATTAATATTGTTTGCTCCTAGACTACTAAATAATTTTCCACTAATACCCTGGTGTTCCTTCATTTTGTCTCCAACGATAGCAATATTAGTCATATTTTTTTCAATTTTCGCAGGCTCTACTTTCTGGAGATTTATTTCAAGTGCAAAGTTTTCATCAATTAGTTTTTTTGATAAATCGGCATCTTCTAACTTAACCCCTATACAAATTGAATGTTCAGAAGAGGCTTGAGTAATCATAATTATATTAATCTGCTTATCGGACAAAGTTTGGAATAATCTCTTTGAAAAACCTGGTATTCCAATCATTCCACTACCCTCTAAACTTACTAAGGCGACATTTTCAATATGACTAACTCCTTTAACAATTTGACCACCAGACTTTTTTGAACCTTTACTGTCTATTCTAGTTCCCCGAGCGTTCGAATCAAATGTATTTTTGATATATATAGGTATACCTTTTTTTATAAGTGGCTGAAGAGTTGGTGGATAAATAACTTTAGCACCAAAATGTGAAAGCTCCATTGCTTCCTGGTAAGAGAGTTTTTTTATAGGTGTTGCTTGAGATACTAGTTTTGGATTCGCTGTGAACATACCACTAACATCAGACCATATTTCTAATTGACTTGCATCAGAATAATTAGCTAGTAATGAGGCTGTTAAATCTGATCCCCCCCGGCCTAAGGTCAATGTGTTTCCTTCAACATCACTTGCTACAAACCCAGGAAATAAGGCAATTTTATATTTATTTTTCTTAAGAAAAGAGATAGTTTTCTTCTTACTTAGAAAATCATCAACAACTTCGCGGTTATTAACAGTTTTTTTAAAAATTATTTCACGTGAGTCTTTAAAAGTAATGTCATTTACATTGTGCTTTAGAATTTTAAAAATAATATTACTTGACAAAATTTCTCCAAAACTTAAAATTTTAGAATTACTTTTTGATGTAAGTTCATTTAATTTAAAAAGAGAGTCTAAAATCTCCTCAAGTTCATTAATCTTTGCTTTTAAAAAACTTATTATTTCACTTTGCTTTGTGACTGGTATAAAATGATTAATTAATACCATGTGTCTTTTTTCTATGATATTTAAGAACTCTTTATAATTTATTTCTGAATTGCTGGCACTTTTAGCCATAGCAGATAGAAGATCTGTAATGCCACTTAATGCAGATACGACAACTAATTGCTTTTGATCACTCCTCTTAATGATGTCAATTACCAAGGAAAGGCTATCTGGATTTGCTACAGAAGTACCTCCAAACTTAACAACTTTCATACAATAGTTGATATATTTTTAAACTTACTTTTAACAATAAGCGCAAAAATAACATTTATTGTTTGGCAAAATACAATTTGGTGAAAAACGTTTAGAATTATTAAAAGTTTTAAAAGAATTTAATATTAGTTTTCGACTTTTTCTTTTACAATTAATTCTAGATTATCTTCTTTTTTATTTTTATCTATAAGAATTTTGTCACCCTCAGCTATTGAATTGTTTACAACATTTTCAGCAACTAAATCTTCAACATATTTCTGAATCGCCCTGTTAAGTGGTCTTGCACCATATTTGGAATCATACCCTTTTTCAGTTATGTAATCCCTAGCTGAATTTGATATTTCAATTTTATAACCTAGCTTAATGATTCTATTAATTAGTTTTATTAGCTCTATATCAACTATTTTTCTAATATGTTTCTTTTCAAGGTTGTTGAAGATTACAATATCATCTACTCTATTTAAGAATTCAGGTGAAAAAGTTTTCTTTAATTCCTTTTGAATAACCCCTTTTTCAATTTCACTTGATTGAGCCCTTTGTGAAGAAGTCTCGAATCCTAAACCATTTCCAAAATCTTTAACTTGGCGAGCACCAATATTTGACGTCATTATAATTATTGTATTTTGAAAATTGATTTTTCTTCCAAGACTATCTGTTAAAAATCCATCGTCAAGAACTTGCAAAAGCATATTAAATATATCAGGATGAGCTTTTTCAACTTCATCAAGCAATATTACAGAATATGGCCTTGTTCGTACCTTTTCAGTTAACTGCCCACCTTCTTCGTATCCAACATAACCAGGAGGTGAACCGATTAACCTTGATATTGCGAATTTCTCCATATATTCACTCATATCCACACGAACTAAGTTTTCTTCTGAATCAAAAATTTCTGAGGCTAATATTTTAGCCAATTGGGTCTTTCCAACTCCAGTTTGACCTAAAAAAATAAACGATCCAATTGGTTTATCAGGAGCTTTTAATCCAGCTCTATTACGTTGAATTGCCCTAACAACTTTTTCAACTGCTTCATCCTGACCGATTAATTTAGACTGTATCAATTTCTTTAGCTTTGAGAGTTTACTTTTTTCAGATTTAACGATTTTGTTTACCGGGACATTGGTCATCATTGAAACAACATCAGCTATGTCGTTATCGTTAACTGTAATCCTATTTTGTCTAGATTCCTCCTGCCACTTTTCTTGGGCTTCTAAAAGTGATTTTTCAACACGCTTTTCATCATCTCGAAGTTTGGCAGCCTCTTCGTATTTTTGTCTCTTTACAACTGTATTTTTCAGATCACGTACCTGATCTAGTTGGCTTTCAAGTTCAATAATTTCTTTAGGAACACTCATATTGTTGATGTGGACTCTAGAACCAGCTTCATCAAGAGCATCTATTGCTTTATCTGGTAAGTATCGGTCTGACATGTATCGGTTAGTCAGGTCAACACATGCACTCAAAGCTTCATCAGTATAATTTACATTGTGGTGATTTTCATATCGTTCTTTTATATTTTTAAGAATTTCAAGTGTTTCTTCAGGTGTAGTTTGTTCTACTAATATTTTCTGAAATCTTCTTTCCAATGCACCATCTTTTTCAATATTCTGACGATATTCATCAAGGGTAGTTGCACCAATACACTGTATCTCGCCTCTTGCCAATGCTGGCTTGAACATATTTGAAGCGTCTAAGCTTCCTGTAGCACCACCAGCTCCAACTATAGTGTGTATTTCATCTATAAATAGGATTATATCATCATTTTTTTCAAGCTCATTCATGAGTGCTTTCATTCGTTCTTCAAATTGACCTCTGTATTTTGTTCCAGCAACCAAACTGGCTAAGTCAAGTCCAACTACTCTCTTGTTGTATAAAACTCTAGACACTCTTTTCTGAATTATTCTCAATGCAAGTCCTTCTGCAATAGCAGATTTTCCAACTCCAGGTTCACCAATAAGTAGTGGATTATTCTTTTTTCTCCTACTTAAAATTTGCGATACTCTTTCTATCTCTTTCTCTCTTCCAACAACTGGGTCAAGTTTTTCTTGTTCGGCTAACGCAGTTATGTCTCTACCAAAATTATCCAAAACTGGGGTTTTCGATTTTTTATTTGTTTTTGTCTCAGAAGTTGGTATAAATGGATTTTCTTTACTATCTCCACCATTTTCTTTTTCATCAGGGAAAGAAGAAGATGGAAGTTCTTCATATGTGTCAGAGTCATTTGCAAGCATTAACTTGAATTGTTCTTTAACAATGTCGTAGTCGACGTTTAATTGTGAAAGAAGCTTAGTCGTTGGATCGTTCTCATTACGAAGAATGCAAAGTAATAAGTGAACAGTATTGATTAATTCACTTTGGAATAATTTTGCTTCGAGAAAAGTAGTTTTTAAAGCCCTTTCAGCTTGGCGAGTTAAATGAAGGTTTTTCTTATCATTTAATTTTTGATTATCATCAATAGTGGCAGGATTTAAGATCTCAACCTTGCGTCTAAGTTCTTCTAAGTTGATTTCAATAGAATTCAAAATAGCAATAGCTTTTCCTCCCCCATCTCTTAAAATACCGAGCATAAGATGTTCAGTGCCAATAAAGTTGTGCCCAAGTCTTAAAGCCTCTTCTTTACTGAAAGCAATTACATCCTTTACACGCGGTGAAAAATTATCATCCATAGCATATTGTTTATAAAATATATGTCAAAAAATAGACCAAAAACTCATTACACTGCTAATTGACAAAAAATTATTAAGAATTCAAAAAAAGGTGGGGTATTATTTACCACCAAAACTGCCTCTAAATATGTTAATAATTTTAGGTATTTACTACACACAACAATCCTTTATTGTGCTCTGTTTATGTACTTTTACTATAATAAACATATGGCAAATGAATCAAGAAGATAAATTAATTCCAATCAAGATTGAAGATGAGATGAAGTCAGCTTACATTGATTATTCAATGTCTGTCATTGTGTCACGCGCACTTCCTGATGTCAGAGATGGACTTAAACCAGTTCACAGGCGTGTACTTTTCGGAATGCATGAACTCGGAATTAGATCTAATACAGCCTACAAAAAATCAGCCCGTATTGTTGGAGAAGTTTTAGGAAAATATCATCCGCATGGAGACAGTTCAGTTTATGACACAATGGTTCGTATGGCACAAGATTGGAGCTTGAGATATCTTTTGGTTGATGGACAAGGAAATTTCGGTTCGATTGACGGAGATAGTCCTGCTGCAATGCGATATACCGAAGCTCGAATGAAAAAAATGTCGGAGGATCTAATGGCAGATATTGAAAAAGAAACAGTGGACTTGCAATTGAACTTTGATGATACTTTAAATGAGCCCACAGTTCTTCCTACAAGAGTTCCAAACCTGCTCATTAATGGTGCATCAGGAATCGCTGTTGGTATGGCAACAAATATGCCTCCACATAATTTAAGCGAAGTTGTCGAAGGTACTATACAATACATCGATAACAATGACATTTCTATTGAAGATTTAATTCAAACAATAAAAGCTCCAGATTTTCCAACAGGAGGAATAATTTATGGATATGATGGGGTAAGGGAAGCTTTTCTTACAGGAAGAGGTCGAGTTGTATTAAGAGGCAAAGCAAATATTGAACAAATAAAAGGAAGAGAATGCATAATTGTAGATGAAATTCCTTATCAAGTAAATAAAGCTGAAATGATTCGTAAAACAGCCGAATTGGTTAACGATAAAAAAATTGATGGGATTAGTACAATAAGAGATGAGTCTGACCGCAACGGAATGAGAATTGTTTATGTTCTAAAGAGAGACGCAATTCCCAATATAGTTTTAAACAAACTTTACAAATATACCTCATTACAATCATCATTCAGTGTAAACAACATAGCTTTAGTAGGTGGTAAACCTCAGATGTTGAATCTAAAAGAAATGATTCATTATTTTGTAGAGCACCGTCATGATGTAGTTGTACGTAGAACTAAATTTGAATTAAAAAAAGCTGAAGAAAGAGCTCATATTTTAGAGGGTTTAATTAAAGCGTCTGACAATATTGACGAGGTAATTAAAATAGTCAGAGCTTCCCAAAATACAGAGGAAGCAAAGAAAAATTTAGTTAAACGTTTTGAGCTTACAGATACTCAAGCCAAAGCCATAGTCGAGATGCGACTCAGACAATTAACTGGACTAGAACAAGATAAACTAAGATCAGAATACGATAGTCTAGTAAAAACAATTGCAGACCTTAAAAATATTCTTGAAAAAAAAGACCGACGAATGTCAATTATCAAGGACGAACTTATTGAGGTTAAAGATAAATATGGAGATGAACGTCGTTCAAAAATTGAATATGCCGGAGGGGATTTTAGCATGGAGGATATGATTCCAAACGAAAAAGTTGTAATTACTATTTCTCATGCAGGTTATATTAAAAGAACTCCTTTAGTAGAGTATAAGACCCAAAATAGAGGGGGAGTTGGACAAAAAGCCTCTACCACAAGAGATGAAGACTTTCTTCAAGACCTGTTTGTAGGGACTAATCACCAGTATATGCTGTTTTTTACCCAAAAGGGAAAATGTTTTTGGATGCGTGTATTTGAGATTCCTGAGGGATCAAAAACTTCTAAAGGTAGAGCTATACAAAACTTAATCAATATAGAACAAGATGATAAGGTTGAAGCTTTTATTTGTACTCAGGATCTGAAAGATCAAGATTATATTAATAATCATTATGTAATAATGGCCACTAGAAAAGGCCAAGTGAAAAAAACCTCATTAGAACAATATTCACGTCCAAGAACTAATGGGATTAATGCAATTAACATTAGAGAGGGAGATGTCCTTTTGGAAGCAAAATTAACTACAGGTAATAGCCACGTGATGTTAGCTGTAAAATCTGGGAAAGCAATTAGGTTTGAGGAGAGTAAAACACGACCGATGGGACGTGGTGCCTCGGGTGTTAGAGGAATTACTCTCAATAACGATAATGATGAGGTAGTAGGCATGGTTGCTGTAAATGACATGGATGCAAACATCCTAGTAGTTTCAGAAAATGGTTATGGTAAGAGGTCAAGCCTCGACGATTATAGGGTCACAAATAGAGGGGGTAAAGGAGTAAAAACTATATCAGTTACAGAAAAAACAGGAAAACTTGTTGCTATTAAAAACGTTAACGACCAAGATGACTTAATGATCATAAACAAATCAGGTATCGCTATCAGAATGGAAGTTAGTGGACTAAGGGTTATGGGTCGAGCAACCCAAGGAGTTAAACTAATAAACTTAAAAGCAGATGATAGAATTGCTGCTGTTGCAAAAGTTATGAAAGACGATGATAAAATAGAGGACATAAATGATCTTGAAGTAAACGATGGCACTATTATTGAGTAAAATTAATAAACAAAAAACAATGAATAAATATCTTATACTAACATTAATCTTATTTATTAATATTATTATTGGTCAAAAAAAGGAAATTAAAAAAGCTGAAAAGCTTTTCGAATCTGGTGATGTCAAAGGTGCTTCTGATTTACTTATAAATAACAAAAGTCTATTCGAGTCGGCTGACCAAAAAGTTTTACTACAGAAAATATATCTTGAGGGAAAAATTGATCAGGCAAACGGTAAATTTCAATCTGCATATGATAAGTATAAGCAATATGCTTCTTTAGGTGGAAAAGATATTGGATATGACGACCAAATAATCAAACTCACCTCTGACCTGGTAAACAGTGCCATAGAAGATAATGCCGAAAATCGTTATTCCGATTCTGCGCCTAAACTTTACTTAGCTTATTCTATAAACCCAGAAACCAATCAAGATTATCTCTATTACGCGGCAGGAAATTCAATTAGTGGGCAAGATTTTGATACAGCTTTAACATATTACAATCTATTAAAGGAGATGAAGTATGAAGGAATTTCGACTAGATACTTTGCGAAACCAGCTGGTGAGGAAGAAGAGGTCGAATTTTCAGAGTCCGAGTATAATGTTTACAAAAAGACAAAACAGTATACCGATTTTAGAGAAGAAACCTCTGAGTCAAGATATCCTGAGATTATAAAAAATATTGCACTGATTTATGCTCAAAAAGGTGATAATGACAAAGCGATGGAAGCGGTCAAACTAGCAAGGGAAGCCGATCCTAAAGATTTAAACCTTATTCTTACAGAAGCCAACCTCTATATTCAGCTTAACGAAAACGACCGTTTTGAAGAGCTAATGAAAGAAGCTATTGAACAAGATCCTGAAAATGCAGTACTTTATTTTAACATTGGTGTTGTCAATGCACAAAAAGGAAACAAAACAGATGCAATAAAATATTACAAAAAAACTATTGAGCTAGATCCAAATTTTGAGTCAGGATACTTAAATCTTGTATCTCTGATTTTACAAGGTGAAAGCTCAATTGTAGAGGAAATGAATGGCTTAGGTACCTCAAGAGCTGACAACGCCAGATATGATGAGCTAAAAACTGAAAGAGAAAACCTTTACAAGGAGTGTGTGCCAATCTTAGAAAAGCTTGTAAACATAAATCAAAATCAAGAAGCTGTAAAAACACTTATGAATATATATGGTACATTAGGAAATACTGAAGGTTTTAAGAAAATGAAGGATTTAGTAAAGTAGCTACTATATACTTTTATATAAAATGTATGTTTAAAAGTTTACCTCGATATAAAAGAGATGACCTAAGAGATGGTATTCTATTTCAGAAAATCTTTTTTATAATTCTTAGTTTGTGGCTATGCTTTTTTGTTTCTAAGTTATATATTCCTGTTTGATCTATTCTGTCAATTCTAACTTTACCGTGTGAGTGTAGAATATAATTGTTTTCAAGCAAAATTCCAACGTGAATAATCTTTCCTTCATCATCATCAAAGAAAGCGAGATCGCCTGCATGACTTTCGTCAATAAAACTTAGAGTTTCTCCTATTTCAGATTGTAGACTGGCATCTCTAGGTATAAAATGACCATTAATTCTGTATGTCATTTGAGTAAGACCAGAACAATCTATACCTATGGGTGTTTTACCACCCCATAAATATGGAGAATTTAAATATAGAGAAGCAGTTTTGAGTAGATCTGATTTTTTATTAGATTTTGATTGAAAAGGACCATCAAATTTATGTCCTAGATATTTACATGCTCCAACATTACTTCCTAACAACAAGCATGCTAATTTATTTTCAGATGTTTCAATATAATTAATTAATCTGTTGCTATAACTATTTATGTTAAAGCTAATTTCTTCTGCAATATCTTTTCTAATATCTACAAATTGTTTTTTATCAATCCACCCTGTATATTCATCGCTGAGTGTTATTATTTTAATCCAATCTTTTTCTTCTGCTAATAATTTAAAGCAGTCGCCATAAAGGAGTTGAGAAATAAGTTCACTTTTATGTGAATTGTTGCTTCTAATCGGTACTATGCTTAAATTACATATTCCGTATTCCAAAACTATTTAAAATTGATGTTTACACTGGAGTAAAAATAAAAATTTTAATTTCTTAAATGTCAAGTAGAATCTAAAATATATATATTCATTACAAGATTATGTAGATTTGAAATAAAAAAATATTTGAAATCTTTCTGGAAATATATTATATCTAAACAAGGCTTATTTTATAAGTCATTATTAATACTAGCTAGTTCATTACTAATTTTGTACATATTCCCATTTGGAGGACAGTTTAAATATGAATTTCAAAAAGGAAGAGCCTGGCAATATTCAGATTTTTATTCACCATTTGATTTTTCAATTTTAAAAACTGATGAAGAAATAAATAATGATAAAGAAGAAGTCTTAAAAAGTTTAAAACCCTATTTAAGATCGGATATTATTTTAAGAGATCAAGTTTTCAAAAATTACTCCGTAGAATTTTATAATTTTTTTGATAAAGAAAATTTAACGATTCAAGCTGATAGTCTTTATAATTTTGGAATCCAACAACTAAATGAAATTTACAAGTTTGGAGTTCTACCACCAAATTACACGCACAAGGGGAATCAATCAATTTTTCTTATTCAAGAACAAACTGAAATCTCGATTAACATAAATCAGTTGTTTCGCTCCGAAGCTATTTTTGATTTTTTAAATAAAAAACTAATTAATTCTCCTTACAACGAATATGAGGATTTATTTAAGGATCTTTTTTTTGAAATCATAACTCCAAACATAACTTTAGAAAATGAATTTTTTGAAAAACAAAAAGAACAATCTCTTCAAAATATATCTAAATCTAAAGGATTTATTGCCTCAGGAGATTTTATTGTTGCTGAAGGAGAATTAGTGGACGATGAAACATATAAAATTCTTGACTCACTAAGAAGTGAATTTATATCAAAACAAGGTGAACAAAACTCGCTTTGGATAATTTTCGGATACAGTATTTTAATTGTACTGACATTTACACTTTTACTATTATTTTTATATGCATACAGGTTTGGAATTTATGAGGACAATAGAAAGCTAACATTCATTTTCTTTAATATTCTTATTGTCATAGTAGCAGTAACAGCAATTATAAATTATGATACAAGTTATGTTTTTGCCGTGCCAATTTGTATTCTTCCATTAATAATTAAGGCTTTTTTTGACGCAAGACTTGGTTTATTTACACACGTTCTTACGATCTTACTGATAGGATTTATTGTACCAAATAGTTTTGAATTTGTTTTTTTACAAATAACAGCAGGAGTAATTACAATTCAGTCTGTTGAACAATTATATAGAAGAGCAAATTTATTCATATCTGTTGGGCAGATTGTCCTAGTTTACATAATAGGGTATATAGCGTTTACTAGTATTCAAGAAGGAAGTCTTTTAAAATTAAATCTAGCTCCGATAGCATTATTTATGTTAAATGGCTTATTAATGCTCTTTGTTCAGCCACTAATATATATATATGAACGAATTTTTGGTTTAGTTTCAGATGTATCTCTATTAGAATTGTCAGATACAAATTCAATACTACTGAAAAAGCTTTCGGATAAAGCCCCTGGGACATTTAACCATTCTCTACAAGTTGCAAATCTAGCTGAAGCTGCTGCATATGAAATTGGAGCAAATACTTTATTAGTTAGAGTTGGCGCCTTGTATCATGATATTGGAAAATTAAAATCACCATCTTACTTTTCAGAAAACCAGACAGCCAGTGTTTCTCCTCATGATGAGCTCAGCCCTTTGAAAAGTGCTAAAATTATAATTGATCACGTTTTAGAAGGAATCACTATCGCTGAAAAATATAAAATTCCTGACAGAATTATCGATTTTATAAGGACGCACCACGGAACTTCTTTGGTTTACTATTTTTACAAAAAGCAACAAGAAATTACACCTGAAGATATTGATGTTGAAAAATTTAAATACCCGGGACCTAAACCATTTTCCAAGGAGACAGCTATCTTAATGATGGCGGACTCAGTTGAAGCTGCATCAAAGAGCTTAAAATCCCCAAGTTTGAATGATTTAAAATTTTTTATTGATAAAATAATTGATGGAAAGATGTCTGAAAAGCAATTTAATTCATCCAACATTACCTTTTCTGAGATCGAAATTGTTAAAAAAGTTTTGTACAAAAAACTTATTAATGTCTACCAACTTAGAATTGAATATCCAGAATAATTTTGATTAAAATATTGATTTGTTTACTGGATCTACTATTTTTGCTTCCTAATTTGGAGAGGTGCCAGAGTGGTAATGGAGCAGATTGCTAATCTGTCAACGCGCAAGTGTTGCCAGGGTTCGAATCCCTGTCTCTCCGCATTGCTATCTAAAAAACCCTTGCTATTAGTGAGGGTTTTGCTATTTCTATAATTTGTAAAAAAATCATTATCTGAAAGGTTACGACCTGATTTTGGTTAAAATCTTAAAAATTGGAAGAGAGAATATTTTTAACAACTCAAGGTTTTATCAATAAGCTAATTATAAAGTTATCTGTGCCTAAGGTCACTCAAAATATGATTGCATAGAAACTTCCTAAGCTTAAACTTTTTTCAAAATTACTAACTAACAAAAAACCTCTCTAGAATTTGCTAAAGAGGTATTTAAATATTTAGCTACAAAAATTATTATTTAGGCATATTATATCTTTTAATTATTTTACCGCTAAAATTTCCTACTATATCAGATACAGGTCTAGTTTTAGAAACATAATTCACAAAAGCCTTTGAATTGATAATTTTTTCTCGTGAAATTAAAAATTCTGACATCTTTGGAGCTCTGGCCACAAAATAATGGGTTACTCCGCCTCTCATTCCAGCTATAGCTTCATGGAGACCAAAAACTCCTGTCCCCATTTTTTTAGTATCCTTATCAAATTGAACAAATGCTGATGCAACTGTTGCCGGATCTTGAACTGCTAGCTGCCATACAGTGAAATAATCCATATTTAGTGCAATAGAAGGGTCAAAAATAAGTGGGGAACCTAAAATAGAATCTTCAAAATCGACATATTGCTCAAAAAGCATTTGAATTAACTTACCCTCTGCATTGGGTGGAGGACCACTACCCCAGGAATCCATAACTTCTGCATTTGGAGCCAAAAAACAAAGTTGGTGTGTCATTTTATTTTCACGACTAGCAAACATTATTTCATTTAGTGTTACTGTGAACGGGAATTGAGAACCAATTTCAGATTCAAAAACACCATCTAGAGCATCAACAAATGCTTCCTGACCTTCAGGATTAACATTAACATTAAAACATACCCAATATCCTTTATCTTGTGAATTTGCAAATGATATTGTTAGTAATAAAAAAAGTAGTATTAATTTTCTCATTTTAAATTGATTTATAATTAACTATCCACTAATATAAAAAACTCTATTTCAAGACTAAGTAAAAATGAAAAAAAGTGTTATGTATGGGAAAAAATCTTTTTCAATTTATTATTGATAAAATAATATGTGATTTTTAAAGACCACTAAACAAAAAATTATTTATAATTTAAATTTGTCAGAAGCAACAACCATATTATGAAAAATAGTAGAAGAAAATTTGTAAAAAATTTTCCGTCCTTAGCCCTTGGGATAACAATAATTCCGAGGAATGTAATCGGTAAGGGTTTTATAGCTCCTAGCGACAGATTTAATATAGGAGTTATTGGCTTGGGAGCTCAAAGTGGTGGTCTTATTGAAAGAATGTCTAAAATTTCTGACGCTAGAATTATCGCAGGATGTGATGTTCATCAAAAAAGATTAAACAGATTTCGTAAACTAATAGATACCGAATACAGGAAATATAAAATAAAGGGCGTCGCTAAAACATATGAAGATTTCGATAAACTGATTGAAAACTCAGATATTGACGGGATAGTTGTCAGTACACCCGATCATTGGCACGCCATACCCTCAATAAATGCAATGAAAGCCGGAAAGCATGTTTATTGTGAAAAACCGATGTCTCATACTATTCAAGAAGGGAGGGCTATGGAAAAGATAGCTAGAAAATACAATTGCATTCTACAAACGGGTAGTATGCAGCGCTCAAGGGCTGATTTTAGAAAGGCCTGCGAATTAGTTCGAAATGGATACATTGGTAAAATTGAAAAAGTTTGGATTGAAGTAGGCAACCCTTCAGCTGAGTGCAATCTTCCATTCCAAGAAACACCAGATTATTTAAATTGGGACAGGTGGTTAGGACCCGCACCTTTACGTTCTTACCATGATATAATTGTAGAAAAGGGTTGGTTTCCAAATTGGAGGTGGTATAGAGAGTATGGAGGTGGTATTCTTTCTGATTGGGGAGCTCACATGTTTGATATAGTTCAATGGGCTCTTGATAAGGATCATACAGGACCTATTAAATATGAAGCTCCAATGGAACCGACTGCATCACGTGGTCTAGTTATGCATTATGATGACGGTGTTGAAGTAGAACATAGAAATTTTGGACGTGGATTTGCAGTTCGTTTTTTTGGATCTAAGGGGACACTTGACATAAGCCGAAGTTTTCTTGAGACTAACCCTAAAGATTTATTGAATGTCAAATTTAAGCCAACTGATACAAAACTTTATGTATCTGAAAGCCATGAAAATGATTGGGTAACTTCTGCAAAAGAGGACTCAAAACCTATTTGTGATGTTGAAGTTGGTCATAGAACAGCAACGATTTGTCATATCGCAAATTTAGCATATGAATTTAGAAGACCTTTAAATTGGGATCCTATCAAAGAGGAATTTATAGATGATTTTGAAGCGAACCTTAGAAGGGGGAAACAATACAGAAAGCCATACGAATTAAAAATTTAAAACAATGAAATATTTTAAATTGATTCCTTTTTCATTGACAATTTTTTTTCTTGTATCAATTTTCTGTTACTCTCAAAATAGTCTACCTACATTAAAAGGGAAAAATATCATTTTTGTTTATGGTGGATCAATTCATAGTCCAAAAGAAAGTGCTGATCTTTTCGTACCTATTTTAGAAGCAGAGGGAGCAAAAGTTCAAGTATTTGACAGTTTCACTGTTTACGAAGATCAAAATTTAATGAATGAAACTGATCTAATTATTCAGGCATTCACAGATTTTTTTACACCTGTTGAAAATAGAATGAATGATGAACAATTTAAAGGATTACAGATAGCGATTCTTAATGGTACTGGTTTTTCAGGGTGGCACGGTGGACTGGGATCGTCAAATACAGTTAATCAACGATATCAATTTATGGTTGGAGGCCAATTTGTCTCGCATCCAGGGGGTATTACTAATTTTAAAGTTAAAATTATTGATTCTACAGATTTAATCACTAAGGATATAGGGGATTTTGAAGTTAAAAACTCAGAACAGTATTATATGCTTATTGATCCTAATATTAGGGTACTCGCTGTTACTGAATTTACAGATGAGACCTATCAAAAACCAATCAATTTGAAATTGGAACAAATCAATTATTTAGATATCGATTTTGAAAATCAAATTAAAGGAAGTGTTATGCCTGTTGTTTGGAAAAAAAATTATGGTAAGGGAAGAATATTTTACTCCTCAATTGGGCATAGTCTTAATGATTTTAATTTGCCAGAGGTGATGAATATTCAAATGAGAGGATTTAGATGGGCTTCTGAGGGTAAATATGTAAAAAAAGAAAATATTATAACTCCCATTTATAAACTAAAAGCTGAATGAACCAAACTTAGCTTAATATACCTATATTCGAAAAATAATCAACTTGACCCAAATATGAAAAACGCAAAATTTAATATTCTAAAAGTAATTTTTTTTACTTATTTATTTATTCATAGTTTCTTTTCTATAAAAGCACAAACAAGCGGACTTAATAAAGAAGATGTAAAAGTCATAAAAGGAATTTATGATGAGTCTTTGACAAGTCGCGACACCTATAAACTATTGGATCATCTTTGTAACAAAATTGGACATAGATTAAGTGGATCAATAGGTGCATCAAAGGCTGTAGAGTGGACAGAGATGATAATGAATAGTTATAGCTTTGATAAAATATATAAACAAGATCTTTTTGTTCCTAATTGGAAACGAGGGGATAAAGAAGAAGTAAAAATTATAGGACAAAAGGATGAAGAACTAAATGTTCTTGCTCTTGGTATGTCTGTTTCAACTCCAAAAAAGGGTATTTCTGCAAAAGTTGTTGAAGTTCAGGGTATTGAAGATATAGAGGTCTTAGGAAGAGATAAAATAAAAGGTAAAATTGTTTTTTTCAATCGACCAACTGATCAACGCTTAATTTCCACTGGATCTGCATATGGTGGTGCGGTTGATCAAAGAACTGCCGGACCTACTGAGGCAGCAAAATATGGAGCCGTTGCAGTTGTTATTAGGTCTATTGGTACGGCATTTGATGATGTACCTCATACCGGTGTTACAAGGTACGTTGAAGGAATAAAGAAAATACCTGCTGCTGCATTAGGAGTTAAATCAGCCGATAAACTAACACTAGCTTTAAAAAACAATCCAAACGTAAAGCTATTCATTAAAATGAATTGCGAGACTCTAGAAGATGCACCCTCACATAACGTGGTTGGCGAACTAATTGGAAATGAGTTTCCTAATGAAATCATAACCATAGGAGGTCATCTTGATTCTTGGGATGTTGGTCAAGGGGCTCATGATGATGGTGCAGGTTGTATGCAATCAATTCAAGTTCTTCGCCTTTTCCAAAAATTGGGAATTAAACCTAAAAGAACTATACGAGCTGTTATGTTTATGAATGAAGAGAATGGAACTCGTGGTGGATTAAAATATGCTGAATTAGCAAAGAAAAACAATGAAAATCACCTAATTGCTCTAGAAAGTGACGCAGGTGCTTTTACACCAAGAGGCTTTGGAGTCACAGCTGAAACATCTACTATTAAAAAGTTCAGATCATGGTTGCCTTATTTTGATCGCAACACTATTAGTTATTTTAAAAAAGGAGGTGGAGGTGTAGATATTAACCCATTAAATAGATTATTAGGTACTCCCACAATCGGATTTATTCCAGATTCTCAGCGTATGTTTGACATTCATCATTCGGATAATGATTCATTTGATTCTGTACATCCTCGTGAGCTTGAATTAGGAACCGCATCCATCGCTAGCTTAATTTATTTAATTGACAAATATGGTTTGTAAATTTTAAAATAATGATATCCAAGATAGCTTTAGTGCTATTATCTTCTTTTTTTCTAAAAACCCAAGATGTTAAGCACGACTTTTATGTAAGTGTAACATCAATTCGGCATAATGCAGAAAAACAAAATTTGTCCATTAGGATAAAGTTATTTGCTAATGACTTAGAAAAAACATTTGTAGATGAAAATGGGTTTGGTTTAGGGATATTAAAAAAATCACCTAACAAAAATGCAAAACAACATATCGAAAAATATATTTTTTCAAAACTCTCAATAATAGTTAATGAAAAGCTAATTAATATGAGCTTTGTAGAGCAGAAACTCGAAAATACCGAGCGAGTCGAAGAGGACTTAATAATATGTAAGCTTGAAGCTTCTAATATTCCCAAAATTGATTCAATTAAAATAAAGAATCAATTTTTGACTGAAAGTTTTGATTCTCAAACAAACATTGTATTTATAATCGCAAATGGGATGAGGAAGACTCTTAATCTTGACAGAAAAATTTCAGAAGGAGAAATAAGTTTTAATTAAATATTTGAAATATGCACACATTTAAGAACATGATATACTTTTTTTTATTTTTTCTTTTGATAATCTCAAAATATTCCATTATCTCATGTAACAGAATATCTAATTCAAATAAAATAAGTCAACCTAATATACTTTTAATTTTTACTGATGATCAAAGAGCTGATGCACTAGGTATAGCTCCAAACCCTCACATTAAAACCCCAAACATTGATAATCTTGCAAAGTCTGGAATTTTTTTCCAAAATTCTTATGTAATGGGGGGTCACCATGGTGCAATTTGTGCACCAAGCAGGGCAATGTTGCTAAGTGGTAAAAGTCTTTTCCATGTTTACGATCGTTTAGATGGTATTGAAACTCTTCCAAATTATCTAAATGATCGAGGTTATCAAACATTTGCAACCGGGAAATGGCACAATGGAGCACCAAGCTTTGAAGCAAACTTTGAAGAGGGATCCAATATCATGTTGGGAGGTATGAGTGATCATTTTAAAGTGCCAGTAAAAAGTTTAGATATAAACGGAAAACTTAATAACTTAAATATTAGTGGATTTTCAACTGATTTATTTGTAGACTCTGCATTAAATTACATTGATAAGTACAACAAATCAGAAAAACAGAAACCTTTCTTTTGTTATGTTGCATTAACGGCACCTCATGATCCCCGTTCTCCAGCCCCAAATTATTCAAATATTTATAAAGATGATTTGATTCCTGTCCCATCAAATTTTAAACCTGTACATCCTTTTAAATTTGACAATATGAATGAAAGAGATGAAACTCTTGCCCCTTGGCCGCGTACTGAAAAAATTATTCAATCTTCAATTGCTGAGTATTATTCTTTGATACAGCATATTGATGATAGAGTAGGGGATATTATCAAACGTCTCAAGGAATATGATTTATTCGATAATACTCTTATAATATATGCTTCTGATAATGGTTTGGCTCTAGGTAGTCACGGTCTTCTAGGGAAACAAAACTTATATGAACATAGTACTAAGGTTCCATTAATAATATCAGGTCCAGGTATCCCAAAAGGCCAAACTTCCAAGGCATTAGTTTATTTATTTGATCTTTTTCCAACTGTAACTGAATATTTAAAATTACAAAAGCCCAACAATATTGACGGTTTATCATTGATGAACATCATCCAAAATAAACAAAAAGATGTAAGGAATTCCCTTTATACCGCATATAGAAATTCAATAAGAGCGGTTAGAGAAAAGGATTGGAAATTAATTTATTATCCTAAAATTAATTATACTCAATTATATAATCTTAAAAATGATCCCCATGAACTAAATAATCTAGCTAAAAATTCTGAAAATCAGATCAAAGTTGATAAAATGATGAAACTCTTAAGTTATCACAGAGACGCTACAGATGATACTATAAATCTTAAACCTTTGAAAATTCAGAGTAAAGAATATGATTATAAAAAGTTAGTTCAAACTTTAGATCAATGGCAGCCAAAATTTATTATAGATAAATATTTTCCAGAAGGGACTAAAAGAGAATAATATTTTTTATTGTTTTAATGACTCACTTATTGAATATTTCAAATAATTCACACTTTCCTGCCATAATTTAAGATTTGGCTCTTTCTCACCAAAAATTTGGTTGGCTCTTTCAACTTCAGTTTCTATTTGAGATGACCATTTGTTTAGAAGTAAATTGATGTTAGACATATTAAACAACTCATTTTTAAAAATTGTATCTAGTTCATAGTATCTATCTTTAAAGTCTTTGTAAGAACTGATAATTTTATCACAAGCTGCTGACTTTTGTAATAAATTAAATGAACCGTATCTGAATCCATTACATTCATTAGAA
Organism: uncultured Bacteroidota bacterium; assembly: GCA_902618245.1. Lineage (GTDB taxonomy): Bacteria > Bacteroidota > Bacteroidia > Flavobacteriales > Flavobacteriaceae > MS024-2A. Next base: position 164,225 of record CACMZR010000003.1, read on the forward strand.
GTATTATACCATTTATCCCTAATCGGAGTCACTGGATTTAAATTTTGAATCAAATTTTCGAAAGAATTGTCTAAGTCCCATGGAATTAGCTGTAGATTGTCTTCAGTTGGATCTTCATACCAATAGTAATTGTGATTCTCAAAAATTTCATTTTCCTGGTGATAAAAATGTAAGAATCCGTCATCATTAGCAATTCTTCTATCAACAACTAGAGTTTTCAAAAAAAGATCCTGATTAATCCATTGATTAACGATAGCTTTTGAACCGTAAAAATCTGTTGCACCCAATAAATCTGAAAATCGTTTCATTTTCGACACATCTGATGCTTCTTCATTTGTTTTTAATCCTCCAATAAAATAATCTTCAGTTTGAGAATTACCAGAGCTATTAACTGGCCAAACTTCTTTATATAAATTACCATCTGGTTTTTCAAAATGTTTATTTGTGAAAGGACCATCTACATTTTCTGTGTTTGCAAAAATTCCGTTGAACTCTCCATTTATATAAATTAAGGCATGATTTGATCTTGGAGCAATAATGCCAAATTTTCTGAACATATAATATCCCAATCTTTCATGCATTTTTGATGGATCGAGGTTTTGAGAATGAAATTGCAGTTTTTTTAGATTATAAAACTTTTTATTTCCTCTCCAATTAAATTTAATTTTCATGGAGAGTTTTGGACATGTTTTATATCCACTGGGGTTAGCCCAATCCTCATTTGACAGACAACCTACCCATGCACCAATAGAACCTTTATATCTAACACCTATATTTTTAATTATTTTGTTTTCAAAAACTAAATGGCCTTCAACATATTTCTCTGCTGCTGGATTTCTATCAATTTTATCTAAGTTTTTTTCTGTTATATAAATATCAAATCTATGCAGTTTATCTTGATCATATATATAGTCAGATAAATGTCTTTCGTCATTGTTATATTCATCAAATGAGTTTATAATTTGATTTATAGGGTCCTCGTAATTTTCAGTTGTTTCATCAGTTGAAGGTGAAAAAATTTCTTTTTCTGTGGTACAACAAAATATAGTTGAAAGAACTAATATGTTTGCAAAACATTTTTTCATTTTAAATAGATAACACAAAGAGAGTTAAAACAATATCTAATAATGCCTTTAATTTATATGTTTACATAAATTATTTATTGTTGGTTCAAGAAAATTCTTTAATTAAGTTTTGAATCATTCCAACCCCTTTATTTAGTTGATCCTTAGATATAAATTCATCTCCTCTATGGGCTTGGGCAATATCGCCTGGACCACAAATTGCTGTATTAAACCCTTGGTTAGCAAAGTGACCTGCTTCGGCAGCAAAGGAAACTGTATCCCAATTTGAATTTCCTGAAATTTTTTTAATAAGTGACAATATGTCATCGTTTTCTGAAGTATCTAAATGTGGTACTACAGGATGGTTCTCAATGTTTTTTATTCTAAAATCTGGATAAATTCTACGCAATTGATCTTCTCTTTCTTTACAATATTCCTCAAATTCAGATATAATTGAAAAAATATTATCTCTCGGAATTGTCCTCAAATCCCAAGAAAAATGCACCTTATCAGCTATTACATTTGGAGCTATACCTCCATTTATAACTCCTATGTGGATAGAAGAATGAGGTGGATTAAATCTTTTATCGATACGACCTTCTTCTATTAAAGAGTTCATTTTATTTTCAAGCCATAAAATTAGACGCATGGCCTCATGAATAGCACTGACTTCCTGTTTGATTCTGCTACTATGACCAGCAGAGCCATTAACATAAGTATCCATTATATAGATTGCTTTTTGACCAATAATAGGCTCCATCATTGATGGTTCTCCGATTATTGCAAATTTTGGTGTTTCTTCATAAAAATTTTTTAATGCTTTTGTAAGATCTGGTGCTGCAAGGCATCCTACTTCCTCATCATAGCTAAATGCAAAATATATAGGCTTTTTTAAATCTGCATCTACCATTTCTGGTAAAGTAGCCAAACAGCAAGCTAAAAAACCTTTCATATCTGCTGAACCTCTTCCATAAAGTTTTCCATCACCTTTATCAGTTAAAGTAAAAGGATTTGAAGTCCATTTTTGCCCCTCTACTGGAACAACGTCCATATGTCCAGATAAAATAACCCCCCCCTCTTTGGGTGGTCCAATTCTGCAATGTAATGAAGCTTTATTTTCATTTTTGTTTGGCAATAAATTAACTTCTACTTTATAAGATTCTAGATATTCTTTTATCCAGTTTAGTATTGTCATATTACTTTCACCACCAAGAATTGGAAATGAAACTAGTTTTGCTAAAATCTCTTCTACATTCATCATAAATTAATTATAGTCTATAGCTACTGCAACAATTAATGCCAAAAAAGCAATTATAATTAGTACAATTAAAACCGGAAAAATAAATCTTATCCATCTATCGATGGGTACTCTACTCATACTAAGCATTGCAATTAAACCACCAAGCGTTGGGTTTATAAGGTTTGTTAGACCGTCTCCAACTTGAAATGCTAAAATAGTAATTTGTCTGTTTAGGCCAAGAGATTCGCCTAATGGAATCATTACTGGGAGTGTAGCAAGTGCTTGTCCACTTCCAGATGGGATAAAGAAATTAATAAATGATTGAGAGATAGACATGCAGATAGCCGAAAGATAAAGAGGAAGACCTTCCAAAATAATTGAAAGTTGATATGAAATTGTATCTCCAATATTTCCCATTTCCATTAAAACTTTAATAGTTGTTGCGAAACCAACCATAAATGCTCCAGGAGCTGCTACAGCAACTGATTCAAGAACAATTTTACTCATTGAATTACCTCCCATTTTTGAGAATAAGCCAGTTAAAAAAGCAATTATCAAAAAAACAGCAGACAACTCATTTATATGCCAATCTAAATTAAAAACACCATATACAATTAAAATTAGGCCAAAAATAAAAATTCCAATAATCGACCAATTAGTTACACTCAATGAATAATCTTTAATTGGTTTAGATAGAGTTAAATTTTTTGTGTTTAAACCTATTGCTAAACTTTCCTGATCATCTAAAATTATTTTTTTAAAATACCTGACATTGTAGAATGCCATTACAAAAAGTCCAATAGAACACAGAACGGTTCTTAAAAATGCTCCAGAAAACATTGGAAGCTCAGCTATTTTGTGACCAGTACCAATAGTATATGGATTTATTGGGGATAGTCCAAAGCCGATAGTCATAGCCCCAACTGATATGCCGGCAGCAAGAATTAAATCACCACCTAAAGCTAAACTTAAAACAGCAGCAACAGGTATTAAAGCGATATTATTTTCAAGTCCAACTGAAACGCCCAAAAGGCCATATGTGAATGTCATAATGACAACAATCAAGTATTTCCTTTTTAATCCCATTTTTTTTATTAGAGTTCCTATTGCATTTTCTATTGCTTTAGATTTTTCCATAAATCCAAACATAATTCCTCCAGCAAGTACAATAAAAATTATTTCCGATGCAGACTTAAAACCAAGTGGTATAGCTTTAAACATTTGTAAAACTCCTATCGGGGTTGAATCGATTACTTTGTATGAACCGGGCACTACACTACTTCTTCCATCCAAATTTATTCTTTCATATGTGCCAGCAGGAAGTATGTATGTCATCATTGTAACTAAAAGAATTATAGAAAAAACTATTGTTATTGCATGTGGTACTCTTTCAAAAAAAGACTTTTCTCTAATATTTTTTTTTGTCATCTTTTAAAGATCAGGGTTATTTATAATTACAAGTATGTGTTTTATATTAATTTTCAACTCTCTTGAGTATATGACTCACTTTTAAAAACTATATTAATAAAATTACATCAAAACTTTCTTTCTATATTTAATCAAATAATAAAACATTAAATATTTTATAATGTCACAGGTTGAGCTTCTAATAAATTCTGTAGAAAAATCACGAGTTAGCTATTTAAATACAGTACAAAGACTGTCTAAGGATAATATAGAATTCAAAAAAAATGAATATTCTTGGAATATTATTGAGATAACAGAACACCTTTATTGGGCAGAATTTTTGGGAGTTGCAGTTATGGCAAAAGTTTTAAATGAAATTTTAGAGGGTAAAAAAGAGCTTAAATATGACTCAAAAAATAAAGGACTGTCAATAGAAAAGGTAATTGATTTAACATGGAAAGAAAAGGAACAGGTTCCTGACATTGCAGCTCCACGAGTTAGGGGGTCATTTAAATTTTGGATGACTTCATTTAGTAGTCTTGAAAAAATTTTATTTGAATTCGGAAATAAACTAACTGATGATATGTTACGTGTTATTGCCCACGCACATCCTATTTCTGGAGAATTAGACTTTCATCAAAGGCTTGAATTTCTTCGATATCATATTGACAGACATCATTTACAAGCAAAGCGTAATATTAAATACTTTAACGACTCGAAACAAAATTAGTATCCTTTGAGATAAATTAAAAACATGTCAAAAAAAATTCTTTTTGTTTTGATTTTTTGCACGTGTTTTGATTTAATATTTGCTCAAAAATTCACTGATTCTACTTACGTCAAACTTACAAATCAAAAAATTGTAATCAATGGTATTGATGATGAATCAGACTGGGATAAAGCAGAATCAAGATCCAACTTTTGGCAATGGTTTCCGACAGATACTATAAAGGCTCTAAAACAAACGGAAATAAAATTTTTGTATGATTCAAATAATATTTACGCATTTGTTAAGTGCTATGAAAGTAAAGATGAAAGTATTATATCGAGTCTTAGAAGAGACATGGGCAGGTTCTCCGATTTTTTTCTTTTTACATTGGACACTTTCAATGATTTAACAAATGCTTATGCTTTTGGAGGAAATTCTGTTGGTGTAAAAAAAGATGAAATCTTATTTAATGGTGGAAGAACACTTGGAGAAGACTCAAATTGGGATTGGGATGCAAAATTTGATTTAGAAACTCAGGTTTACGAAAATTTTTATACTGCTGAAATTAGAATACCATTAAGTTCAATAAGATTTGCAAATAATAGTAGGTCCTGGAGATATAATGTATCGAGAAGAAGAATTATTGCTAATGAATTTTCTACCCTTTTTAGGGTTCCTCAAGAACAATCATTTATAAACCTTTCATTTACTGAACCACTCGTTTTTGAGAAACCTTTGGGTAAATCTAAAACTCCGGTAACAATAATTCCTTATGTTAATTTGTTAAAATCAAAGATTTTTGATAATGATGAAAAAACTAATAATCTTGAATATGGCGGAGATGGAAGAGTATTTATTGGAACAGGTCTTAATTTAGATTTTACAATCAACCCTGATTTTTCACAAATTGAAGTTGATGACCAAATTATCAACTTAACACGATTTGCTGTTGCTCTACCAGAAAAAAGACAGTTTTTTATTCAGAATAATGATCTTTTTAGTGGCTTTGGTGATTTCTATGAGAATAGACCATTTTTCACAAGGCGTATTGGAGTAACAAAGGATCTAAACGGAAACACAATTCAAAATAAAATTCACGCTGGTGTAAGATTAAGTGGAAAACTCACCAAACGTCTTAGAGTTGGATTATTGAATATGCAAACAGCAAAAGATGAGATGAATCTAATACCATCTAACAACAATACAGTATTGTCATTTCAACAGAATTTTTTCTCTAAATCGAATTTAAAATTTTTGTTCGTTAATAGAGAAAAAACAGCTCAGGATAGATTTGAATCAGAACAAGAACGTTATAATCGTTTATTAGGTTTTGACTATAATTTTATTTCAAAAAATGATAAAATTAGAGGCAAGGTCTTTTTTTATAATACATTTTCGCCTTCAGAAGAAAATGAGGGTTTATCAACTGGTTTCAGATTTAATTACAATGACATAAAAAATAGATTCAGGACTGTGTTTACAAGAACAACTCCAAATTTTACAAGCGATCTAGGGTTTTCAAGAAGAAAAGGGTTTAAAAAAAATTACACAAAATATGATAGATTTTTTTTTCCGAAATCTGAATTAATTCAAAGTATTGCAATAGGTCCTGAGTTGTATTATGTTGACAAACCTGAAGAAAATAACTTAGTTACTGATAGAAGATTGAATGCTAATCTTTCAGTAAATTTTAAAAACAGATCTAGAATTGATTTAGCAATCGTTAACACTTACATATATTTAGAAAACCCTTTTGATCCAACAGGTATAAATGACGATTCTCCAATAACTGAAGGTGCTTATGACACCTCTCAATTTGAATTTGGATATACCTCAACAAATAGAACAAAATTTAGATTTAACTCTGAAATTAGTTTTGGAGGATATTTCAGTGGTGAAAAGTTTTCAATTAGCAATAATTTCAATTTTAGGATAGATAAACTTTTGCAAGCAAGTCTAAAATTAAGCTATGATAAAATCAATCTGCCTGAACCTCAAAAATCTGTAGGTTTAATTTTAGTTAGTCCAAAATTAGATTTCACATTTACTAAAAATATTTTTTGGGCCAGTTTTATCCAGTTTTCGAATTTTTCAAATACACTGGGTATTAATTCTAGGCTTCAGTGGCGTTTTGCTCCTTTATCAGACTTATTTTTGGTATATACTGACAATTCAAATTATCTTGAAAACGGTTTAGTACCTAATTTTAGAACAATAAATTTGAAAATAACTTATTGGATCAATATTTGAATTTATGACGCTTATAACCAATATAAGGATCTCAAATATTGTTTAAAATATATATTACAAAAAATCCAAGGTAAGTTCCAATAGCATTTCCTAGTGTGCCCATTAAAATTGAGGGTAAAATCAGTTCATTTCTTTTGAAAGTCTCTGCAAGTGCAATTGCGGAAGCTCCTCCACCTACATTTGTTTGGCTTGCAATTGCTACCATTTGCCAATCGCGATAAAATAGACCACCCATAATGATTATTAATATACCATGTATTAACACTGAAACACTTGTGAACAAAAAAAGAGTAATTCCTATCTCTTTGAGCTCATAGACAGCACTTATTTCACAATATGCTCCTATAACAGCTAAAAATAAATGAACTAGATATAAACCTAAATTATGACCTCCCTTTAATTTACTAATAAAGTTGGTTTGAGCCAGAAGAATACCTATTGTTGAAAGGATTAAAATGGATGGAATACTATTAAATTTCTTAGCCAAAATTTCAGAAATATAAAAAGCTGAAATTCCAAGGAAGATCAAACTTGCTAAAGAAAATAAATTCATTTTATCTTCATCAAAATTTTTTTCAATAGAACTAGGTTGTTTTAATAATACTTTACCCTTCCATATTTTTGATAAGATTAGTGGAAATGTCAAAGTAGCTAATATCCAAATTGTTGTTACAACATTATCAACAGCAACTGTTCCTGCATATAAAATTCCTTTTTTTTGAAAACCATATTCTAATGCCACTGCATTAAAGTTGACACTGCCTCCTGTGTAGGTCCCAGTCAACATTCCAGCAATTACGTTCGCATCTGAGCCTAATACATTTTCAGGAGAAATAATTATCCATGAGATTAGAATTCCTAGTGTTGTTGATAGTGATCCAACTACAAACAATGTGATCATTGGTAAACCTGCTTTTTTTATTGAAACAAGATTCACATTCAAGAGCAAAAAAAATATTGATATCGGAGCTATATATTCAAAAATTATAGAATACAATTCAATACTGTTTGAAGCAGACGGAATTAGTTTCAGATTAGCAATTATTGCTGTAAACAATATCACCAAAAGAGCTGAACCTAACTGCTTTCCTAATTTTGTCCTGCCTACATATAATGATAAAATTATCATAAGACAAAGCATAAGAAGAACATAAACAGGATTACTCATAATTAGAACAGTAAATACTTTTATTAGATTAATTTATAAAAAAGGATAGTATAAATTTTAAGTTTTCATAAATTAACTCTTTAATATTTAAATCTCTCGCAAATGTTTAATCAATTTAAAAATAAATTACTTCTAGCTGTTTTAACTTTAACTTGCAACCTTTCATATTGCCAAGAAGTTCAAAAAATAAATTTTGAAGACATTAAGTATAGAAATGTAGGACCAACAAGAGGCGGAAGATCAACTTCTGTGTGTGGTGTTATTAAAAACCAATTCACATTCTATATGGGAACCTCTGGAGGCGGTTTGTGGAAGACTATCGATGGTGGACTAAGTTGGAATAATATTAGTGATGGGTATTTTGAATCTCCTTCAATTGGGTCAATTGATGTATTTCAATCAAATCCTGATATTATATATGTTGGAACGGGTTCTGATGGAATACGTTCAAATGTGATTGTAGGTAAAGGTGTATACAAATCATTAGATGCGGGTAAGAGCTGGAAATTTATAGGACTAAAGAGTGCAGGTCAAATAGGCGCAATTAAGGTTCATCCTAAAAATCCTGACATAGTTTATGCTGCTGCAATCGGTCAACCATTTAAACAAAATACAGAAAGAGGATTATTTAAATCAATAGACGGAGGTAAAAATTGGAAAAAAATTCTTTACATATCTGATAAAATTGGAATTGTAGATATGGAATTTTCTCCTGATGATCCCAACACAATTTACGCTGCATCATGGGAGGTTAATCGAAAACCATGGACAATAATGAGCGGATCAAAAGATGGAGGTATATACAAATCAGTTGATGGAGGCCAAAGTTGGACTAAGCTTTTTAAAGGATTACCAAAAGGTAATATTGGGAAAATTGATTTGGCGACTTCACCCGCCGATACAAATAGACTTTACGCACTTATCGAGGCAGGAGAAGGTCAGGGAGGCGTTTATGTTTCTTATGATAAAGGATCAAGTTTCAAGGTAATGAGTCATAGAAAAGAATTGGTAAATAGACCCTTTTATTATTGCAATATTTATGCTCACCCAAAAAATGCAGATGTGATTTATTCAAGTGCCAATAAGTTTATGGTTTCTATTGATGCAGGTAAAACTTGGGATATAAGAGAAACACCTCATGGGGATAATCATGACATATGGATAAATCCTAATCATGATAACATATGGATTCAATCAAATGATGGAGGGGGAAACGTAACTTTTAATTCTGGAAAAACTTGGACTACCCAATTTAATCAGCCTACTGCAGAGATTTATCAAGTTGAAGTAGATCAACAGTTTCCCTATTGGCTATACGGAGGTCAGCAAGATAATTACACCACAGTTTCTGTACCAAGCCAACCTCCGTATCCAATTCAGGCCGGACCAAATGCGTGGATACTTTCAACCGGTGGCTGTGAAACTGGTCCAGCTGTTCCAAAACCAAGTAATCCGAATATTGTTTACTCAAATTGCAAGGGAAGATTTAGTATATATAACAAAGAGACTGGACAGGAAAAGCAATATTATGTTGGAGCCCAAAACATGTATGGGCATAATCCAAAAGATTTGAAGTTTAGATTTCAAAGAGTATCTCCGATACATATTTCTCCACATGACGAAAATGTTATATACCACGGTTCTCAATTTCTTCATAAAACTATCGATGGAGGGATTAGTTGGGAGATAATTTCACCTGATTTAACAGAATTTGACAAATCAAAACAAGTTATTTCAGGATCTCCAATAACTAGGGATATTACAGGTGAAGAGTTTTATAGTACAATATACTCTGTTAGAGAGTCAATCTTACAGAAAGATTTAATTTGGGTAGGTTCGAATGATGGGTTGGTTCATTTAACAGTTGATGGAGGTAAAAACTGGAAAAATGTCACTCCCAAAAATTTATTAAAAGGAGGTCGAGTGGACTCAGTAGAGCCATCAAGCCATGATCCATCTACAGCCTATATCACAATTTTAAGATATCAATTAGGAGATTGGTCACCTTATATTTATAAAACAAAAAACTATGGAAAATCTTGGGAATTAATTGTCGATGGCATACCTGATGACTTTCCAGTGAGAGTTGTTAGGGAAGATCCATTAAAAAAAGGATTACTTTTTGCAGGCACTGAATTTGGAATTTTTGTTTCACAAAATGATGGAAGGAACTGGGTAAAATTTCAAAAAAATTTACCAATTACTCCAATAACTGATCTTAAAATACATCGAGACGACCTTGTCTTATCAACAATGGGAAGATCATTTTGGATTATGGATGATATTAATTTTTTAAGATCTGATTTGGATGGTTCAAAACCCAAAGTTATAAATCCTTCCGAGGCGATTCGTTATCAATATAACATTCCTGATATAAAAATCAATGACTATTTACAAGCAGGTGTTTTTATTGACTATTATCTGAATAGTGATAAATATCAAAATGTTTTGATTTCGATCTTAGATGAAAAAGGGAAAATAATTGACTCTTTTAATTCAATTTCGAGTGAAGCTAAAGAGTCAACTAACTACAATATGCAACTTAGTGACTTTTCATCTGATGCATCTTATAAAGTAACAACCAAAAAAGGCTTCAATCGTTTTAGATGGAACCTAAGACATCGAGGAATATACGATGATGATGAAGAAAAAAATATCGTGGGACCATTTGTTAAACCTGGTAAATATGTAGTTGAAGTAACACTTGACAATACCAATAAAATTTCATCTGAATTTTCAGTCGAAAAAGATCCAAATACAGAAATTTCCCAGGATGTCTTTGTTGAAGTTGAACAATTTCAATTAAAATTAATCAACAAGATCAGGGAGGCAACAAGAATTTTAAATGAGATCAAGTCATTGAAACTATCAAAAAATTTAAAGAAAAATAAGTTACAAGACCTTGAAACAATTTTAGAAAAATTAGAAACTAAAGAAGGTGATTACATGCAGCCAATGCTAATTGACCAGTTTAAATATCTTTATAATATGGTAACTGAAGCAGACCAAGTTTTAGGTAAAGATGCTTATAATAGATTTAAAGAGCTAAGTCTGAAATTTGAAAAAATTACACAAAAGCAATTAACATTAAATTGATATACAAAACATTCTTTATCAATTTTATTTGTACATTGTTTTTTTGAATTTAACCATAAATATTTTTAAAATGAAAAAATTATTTTTTAGTATACTAACATTTTCAACTATATCAATAAATGCACAATACTGTTTATTTATTGATATTAAAGCTGAAGAACCTGAAATGGTCGTGTCAGCACTTACAGCAGCGATGAATACTGAGTGGGCAAAAAATATGCAGGCAACAAAATCTCTTTTCGCCTACCTCCCTAATGGTACTATTGAATCGACTCATTCAATTCAATTCTGTTTTCCTAATGAAGCTGCTTTTGAAGCCGCATTTATGAGCTATGGACAATCTTTACTGGCGCAATTACTTTTTGAGGGAAAGCTTGCAGACTATTCAGTTGATGTATCTCAATCTCTAAACATGCCTATTTGGTATAATGGGGAAGATTGGGCTGAGGATAATGTTTTTATGATTTATCAAATGGACGTTTCAAATCCTTCAATGTATCTTAAAGAGTTTAAAAGTTTTTCTCAGAAAATTGCAAAAAAACTAGGGTATGAAGAAAATTCATATGGTTTAGCTATACCAATAATTGGTAAAAACGCTGATTTTTCTCATTTTGCATGGATTGGATCTCCTGATATAAAAACTGCACTTTCAAATACAAAGAAGATGTATTCTGACCCAGCATTTGCTGAATTTGCAAAGAAAGTCGCCGGCATAAGAAAAGTAGTAAATACTACAATGCTTGTTAGGGTAGCTGATTTTTAATATTACCAAAACTATTAATTAACCCTCCACCTTTGGAGGGTTTTTTGTTTATATTCATTTCATCTTTTTAAATGCCTAACAAGTATTGAAATTTTAAAAACAATTGAGTTTGGTCTACTCTAAAAAGTGAATACATGTCATCATTAAATTCACTTAATGAGTTTTGATTGCCACCTATATAAAAAACAGTTGATGGATTTGGATTCCATTGAATTAAGGGTTGAATAAAAAATTTTTCAGAAAATGTATTATACTCAGAAATTATTCTGATATTAAAAAAATTATTGAACTGATATCGGACAGAAAATCTTGAGATGGATCCATTGTAATAAAAGTTATCATTATCTAAATGTTTTAACCTTGCATATCTAATTGAAGGCGAAATTCTCAATTTATTACTTAGTTGTATTAATGGAATAAAGTTAAAAGTTAATTCTTTTCCTTTTTCTGGGATAGCTTCATTATAAGTTAAATCTCTACCCACGGTTAAATTTAAATTGAGTGAAAGAGATTCACTAGGGCTACTTCGAATTACAAATCGATTGCTTTCCAAATTTCTATAATTTCGACCAAGAAAGTTTTTAAAAGCATCAAAGTCAAGGGTATAAGTTATTTCAGTATTGAATAAAGTTTTTACACTTAAAATAGCATCTACACTAATTGTTTTTAGGTAGTCTTCGTAGGTATATACTATATCTGCTTTTGTTCCAAAACTTAAAAATTGGAGAGCAGGTTTATTTGGAAATACTTGGTAAGCATGATAAAGAGTTGCCCATCTCCTATTATTTTTTACAACAAACCCAACATCTGCTTGGAAATTTGGTGAAAAGTCTCTAAAAGTTAGATAAGATCTCCATTTTTGGGTGTTTCTATAAAGCTGAAAGTAAAGAGATTTGCCATTAAAATTTTGGCTATCCAATACTACTGACCTGGCGAAAATATTATCTTCAGACTCTATCCAGTCTGCAACCGGCTCTTTGTTTAAATTGAGAAATAATTCATAAGTAAACCTTAAGTTTTTTGATAATAAAAACCAACCGTCTGTACCAAATAAATTCCCGTAGCCTCCATTTTTATAATATCTGTTTGTAGATAAAAAACCAATGCGTGCATTTTTATTAAGAAGACGTTGATATCTTAAAACATTGACAAAAGATTCTTCTCCTTCACCCAAATAAGATCGATCTTCACCTGCAATTTGATATATTGAATTTTGATCAAGTGCGGTTAGAAAAAACAAACGTTCTTTTTTTCCCTGACTAATTAGCTTTGTTGATATTAATGGATTATTTATTGATCTTGAGTAAAATGCTCCGCTTACGTACTGAACGATATCAGTTCCACGATTAAAATAAGGTCTTCTTTCTGGATATTCTAAGGCCACCGCAGAATTTACATCAATTTGCGTTACATCGGCCTCTACTTGAGAAAAATCAGGATTCAAAGTCACCTCAAGAGTACTGTTCTTATTTAAATCGACATTAAGACCTAGTCCAAAGTTAGGTTTTAGTTTTTGATATTTTATATCATCAAATAAATTGGATTTACTACCAGTGATATTTCCTGCGAGGTAAGGCAAAAACTCAACTCTTTTGTCAATTTTGATATCGTTTAATATTAGTTTATCAGTAGTTTGACATATTTGACAGGGTGCAGTTCTATCATATGTTTGGCTTCTTAGCTCTATTGGTATACCGTCTCTAAAAGTATTTCTTCTTAAATTAAAATTCCATTTTTGATTGTTCCCATTTGGAAAAGGTAATGATGCAAATGGTATTTTAAATTCAACTTGGTAGCCTTCTGATACAATTGTCCCACTTGTTTCGTGATCTACATTAAAATTTATATCATACCTATCTTCATCAGTAAGAGCATTAATTGCTCTAGCATCCAATTGACTACCAAAGGGATTTGATACGAGAATATAATTATTTCTGCTATCTCCGTAAGTATCAAAAGCAATCCAAACAACATCGTCGCTAATCATCCCTAAGTCATCTCTAGATCTTACTGAAGCTCTAATTTCACTTGGCTTTGCATATGCATAAAAACCAATATATAGATGTGTGTCAGAATACAAAATATATGTCTTGGTTTTTTCTTTCGGGATAATATTATTTCCTGGATTTACTTCGTAATCAAGATCGACATTGATAGCGTTTTTCCATTCTTTTTCAGATATAATACCATCTATTATAATTTGACCCTCATCGATTTTATTTGGAATAAATTTTTCCTGAGAATAATTAAATGAACTAAATAGAATTATCGATACTATGTGTAGTCTATGGAACAATTTTTAAAATAAAATAGTGCAAGTTATTGAATAAAAACAAAGTCTATATCTTTTTTCATAATTTAGATAATCAAATAATTATAAACCAATCAAAATGAAAAAAATAATTTTTTTACTTCTATTTGCCAGTTCAAGTTTAATTTTTTCACAAAACATTGCATTTGAACAGGTGGCTATAAAGGTTAAGCCAGGGAGCTCTGCTCATGTTCTTAATCTTTTTAACGATTTTTATGGTAATATTGAAAAGCCTGAAGGTGTTAATATTAGGCTTTCATATTTAAATTTTAGACCTCAAGATATAGAAGCTACTCACTATTTAACTTTTACGGGATCAATTGAAGGACTTGCAAAACTAAGAGAAATTAGAGGAGGTGATAAATATTCATTGTACAATTCAAACATGTTAAGGCATGCAGATATAATTTCTACAAGTGGTGGAACAAGTTTAATGAGAATGAATTTAGACAAAGGAAATCAACCTATTTCTCAGGTATGGAGGTGGAGAGTTGATGATCCAGCGAGTTTTGCGTCTGAATTTACAACTCTAATAAAAGCTTTCACTCAATTAGGTTATCTTTCGTTAGGTCAAATTACCCACGGAATTGGACAGGACGGGGAATCACACTATGTATACATGACTCATAAAGATTATTCAGGAGCATTAGGTTGGGGTCCCAAAACCCAAGCCGAACAACAAGCGTTTTTAAAATTTCAGAAGGCAACTTCAAAATACTCAACATTTTTGGGTTCAGTAACAATGTCAAATATTAAAGTTTGGTAAGTTAATTTTTAAATCTTTAACCCTCCAATTCGGAGGGTTTTTTAATATTTGAATTTAGAAAACAAATAATTTCAAATTATAAATATGCCTTTAGTAATTGTTTTTATTGGAATTTTATTTTTATTTCTCCTAATAACCCTTTTTAAATTTAACGGATTTATTTCTTTTATATTGGTAGCAATAGGAATTGGAATAGCCCAAGGAATGCAATTAAATTATATAGTTGATTCCATAGAAAATGGTATTGGAAATACATTAGGATTCCTTGTTATGATTTTAGGATTTGGAGCTATGTTAGGAAAACTTGTTGCTGAAAGTGGTGCGGCTCAGCAAATAACTAACGGTTTAATTAAAATTTTTGGAGTTAATTATACTAAAGTAGCAGTAATGTTAACTGGTTTCATAGTTGGAATCACAATGTTTTACTCAGTCGGTTTTGTAATTTTAGTTCCCTTAGTTTTTACTGTAGCAAAAGCAACTGGTCTTTCATTGATTGGAGTAGGATTACCTATGCTAGCATCATTATCGGTTACTCACGGATTTTTACCACCACATCCTGCCCCTTCAGCATTATCAGTAATGTTTGAAGCTGATATTGGAAAAACTCTTATCTACGGTGTCTTGCTTTCTATACCTGCAATTTTAATTTCAGGACCTTTATTAACTCGTTTCTTACCTAAAGTAGAAGCAAAGCCCCTTAAAGAGTTTATGACCACAACAGTATTTAAGCAAGACGAACTCCCTAGCTTATTTAATAGTCTATCCACAGCTTTATTGCCAGTATTATTGATTGGTTTTTCTACTTTGATCTCACTTTTAATTCAAGAGGAGAGTATTTTATCAAAGTGTATAAACTTTATTGGAAATCCAGTTATTGCTCTACTATTAACACTTCTTTTAGGGACATACACGTTAGGTATTTCAAGAGGTAAAACAATGAATCAAATAATGAAAACCTATGCAGATGCAGTATCAGGAATTACAATGGTTCTTTTAGTTATATCAGGTGCTGGTGCCCTAAAGCAAATTTTAATTGACAGCGGGGTTAGTGATTATATTGGTGGAATACTTGAAATATCTTCAATGTCTCCTTTATTAATAGGCTGGATAATTGCAACACTTATTCGTTTTTCTGTCGGTTCTGCTACAGTTGCAGGCCTTACAACTGCTGGAATAGTTTTACCTTTAGTTCAAAATACAAATGTGAGTCCTGAATTAATGGTATTATCTATTGGATCGGGAAGCCTTATGTTATCGCATGTTAATGATAGTGGGTTTTGGTTATTTAAAGAATATTTTAATTTAACCGTTAAAGAAACACTTTCCACTTGGACAATTATGGAAACAAGCATAGGAATTTCAGGACTTATTGGAGTTTTAATTTTAAACCAACTAATATAAAATGAGTATACATTTAAAAGATCGAATCAAAGCTATGAGTCTTGATTTACCTCCCGCACCCGAACCCTCGGGTGTATACCGACCAATTTTAATAGTTGAGAATCATTTATATGTTTCTGGTCAAGGACCTGTTTTATCCGACGGGAGTCTTATGTATGGAAAGTTAGGATCTGAGCTGAATAAAGATGAAGGGAAAGTTGCTGCTAGACAGGTTGGCCTAACAATGCTTTCCACCATTATAACACACACTTCAGAATCCTTAAAGATTAAGCGTGTTATAAAAGTATTAGGAATGGTAAATGCAACTCCAGATTTTAAACATCATCCTTTTGTTATAAATGGATTTAGTGAACTTTTTTCAGAAGTTTTTGGAGAAAAAAATGGAATTGGTGTAAGAAGTGCTGTTGGTATGAATCTTCCAAATAATATACCAGTTGAGGTTGAAGCTGCTTTTTTAATCGAATAATATAGATGTCAATAAATAAGTGGTTTAAGGTTAATGATGAAAGTAAAATTTTAACTCCTGGATTAATTATTTATCCTGAAAGAATAGAGCATAACATTAAATCTATGATTTCTATTTCTGGTGACGTAAATCGGTTGATTCCCCATGTTAAAACTTACAAAATGCCCTCAGTTGTTAAACTTCAAATGGACTATGGTATAAAAGAATTTAAATGTGCAACTTTTGGAGAAATAGAAATGCTAATTTCATGTAAGGTGAATCATATATTACTGGCAATACAGCCTACAAAGGAAAAAGCAATTCGATTTTTGAATCTTCAAAAAAAATATCCAAAAATTAAGTTTTCTACACTTGTGGACAATATTGATTCTTTAAAATTGTTTTCAAATCTATCAAAATCTGCTGGTATTAAGATGAATTTATGGTTGGACATAAATAATGGAATGAATAGAACAGGAATAATTCCAGATAAGGCGTTAGGTCTTTGTTTAGAATTATTTGAGGATCAAAATCTAAAATTTAATGGTCTCCACGTCTATGACGGTCACATTCGACATTCCTCCCTAAGTAAAAGATTAAATCAATGTAATTTAGATTTTGAAAAAGTTGAACAATTAGTAGCGCAAATAAAAAATAAAATCGGAACGTTGCCACAAATTATTACAGGAGGTACGCCTAGTTTTTACCCTCATTCATTGCGAAAAACAAATTTATTGAGTCCAGGAACAACTCTTCTTTGGGACTTAGGATATCAGAAAATATGGAAAGAGTCACCATTTCTACATGCTGCTGTTTTGGTAACTCGATTAATTAGCAAGCCAGCTCCAAATATCTATTGTTTTGATTTAGGACACAAGGCAGTTTCTTCTGAGATGCCATTACCAAGAATGGAAATTTTTGGTTTGGAGGGAGCATCTCATAAATCTCAGAGTGAAGAGCATCTTGTAATTGAATATAAATACCATAAAAATTTAAATATTGGTGACCTGTTTTATGCAATTCCATACCATATTTGTCCTACAGTCGCAAAATACAATAAATCTTATGTTGTAATCAATGGAGAAATTCAGTCTTTATGGGATATCCAGGCAAGAGATTATCAATTATCTGTTTAGAGAATTATGGAATTTATTTTTGACGCCCATCTTGACCTATCAATGAATGCAACTGAATGGAATCGAGATTATCGTTTGAAAACAAATTCAATTCGTAAACTTGAAAAAGGAATGAATGATTTGCCAGGCCGAGAACTTTCAACTGTCTCTTTTCCTGATTTACGGAATGGCAACATAGGATTATGTGTTGGCACTCTTATAGCAAGATACGTTAAACCCAAAAACCCTTTACCAGGTTGGAATTCTCAAGAACAAGCCTGGGCTCACACCCAAGGGCAATTAGCTTGGTACAAGGAAATGGAATCTCAAAAGGAGTTAGTTCAAATAAATTCAAAATCTAGCTTAAAAAAACATTTAAATCAGTGGAAATCAAACCCAATTAGTACACCTTTAGGTTATGTTTTAAGTCTCGAGGGAGCAGACTCAATTATATCTATGGATCATTTAGAGCGGATGTATAATGTGGGATTAAGAGCTATAGGGCCAGCACATTATGGACCAGGGATTTATGCTTATGGAACTGATTCTAGTGGAGGAATCGGAGAAAAAGGGAAATTATTGTTAAAAAAAATTGAAGAGCTCAAACTTATTTTGGATGTAACACATCTGTGCGATTTAAGTTTTTGGGAAACTCTTGAATTTTATCAAGGTCCGATTTGGGCAAGTCATAGTAATTGCAGAAAATTAGTTAATAATGAAAGACAGTTCGATGATTCTCAAATCAGAATTTTAATTGATCACAATGCAGTTATTGGAATGGCATTTGATGCATGGATGATGACTCCAAATTGGGAAAGAGGAAAAACCAAACCGACTGATACAGGGCTCTTAATTGAATCAATTGTAGATCACATTGACCATATTTGCCAAATTTCGGGAAATACAAATCACGTGATGATTGGGTCAGATCTAGATGGTGGTTTTGGAAAAGAGCAATGCCCAGAAGATTTGGATACAATTGCTGATTTACAAAAACTAGGATATATTTTAAATAGAAAAGGCTATTCAGATAATGATATAGAGAAAATATTATCCAAAAACGGAATTTTATTTTTGCAAAAAAATTTACCTAACTAGTTTTTTAAAAAACAAACCAACTTAATTAAAAAAATATTTTGATAATCAGTAAGTTAGAAACATTACACACCTAGAATCGAACTACCTTAGACAGTAGAAGTGTTATTCTGGTAGGGTTCATTAATTAGTCAGATTATATATTCTTTTTTAGAGAAAAATCTTAGTACATAATAAAGGGGATAAGAGAGGGTTATCGATTATGTCCTTTTAATTATATTTGCTTGCCTATTTTAAGGGTTTTTAGAGTAGCATACTCTTTAGATATTGTGATTTTTAGTCAAGAGAATAAATTTAAATGAGTAAAACCCCTGCAAGCCCTTTTAAAAAGTGCAATGGTCGCGTAGCTCAGCTGGATAGAGCATCTGCCTTCTAAGCAGACGGTCATAGGTTCGAATCCTATCGCGATCACTTTAAAAGAAGTTTAAAACCCTTTAAATAAAGGGTTTTCTTTATTGTTTTTAGATGAAATAAGAAAAAATTATAAAATGTCATGTCTGATTAAAAATATTTCAATTTTTTTAATGACAACTTTCTTTCTATTAAAATGCTCAAGAGATGAATCAAATGAGACGACGGGAGAGATAATGTTACCAGTAATAATAAAAACTGAATCACAACTCAGAGATGAAGAATACAAAGCTGACTCCATATATGGTAAGATTAGAAATTTAGATGATTATTGGATTGCATTTAAAACCATCGGTGAAACACAATATGGATATGACTTTGGAGAACAAGAGGTAGAGATATTTACTGATTTAACAATTGCAAGCTCCGACAGTAACAGGGATGATGCAGCTGGTATTGCTCATGGATCATGTAAAGAAGGAATTATCAAAATAGCCATTAATGCTGATTATTGGGCTGAATACTCTTTTAATAGAAGATTAATATTAATGTGGCACGAATTTGGGCATGATGTCCTTAATGCAGCACATATTTCAGATGAAAGAGCAATAATGAATACTCCACTTCCAGATGAGTATGACCTCGAGATTTTTAAAAAAGAAGAAGCTGATTTATTTAGTGGAAAAGATTTAATTCTATTTGATTGTAATGACCCTTATTTTAATTAATCTTAGTAATTTAAATTTAAAATTTATAATCTTAAAATTCATTCTCCTAAAAGTTAAATGAAAATAGGTATACCTAAAGAGATCAAACCCCAAGAAGCTAGGGTAGGGCTTACCCCAGCAGGTGCATTACACCTTGTGAGTGAAGGACACCAAGTTTGCATCCAAAAAAATGCTGGTTTATTAAGTGGATTTGATGACAAGGAATATCATAAAGTAGGTTGTAAAATCGTAAGTAAAATTGAAGACATATACAATTTTGCTGAAATGATAGTTAAAGTTAAAGAACCGATTGAACAGGAGTACAATCTAATAATGCCTAATCAATTGATTTTTACCTTTTTTCATTTTGCTTCAAGCAAAAAATTAACTGAAGCCATGATAGCTTCAAATTCAGTTTGTTTAGCATATGAGACAGTTGAAGAAAATGGCAAGTTACCATTATTGATTCCAATGTCTGAAGTTGCAGGAAGAATGGCTACTCAAGAGGGAGCTAAATATCTTGGAAAACCTTTTGGAGGCTTTGGTATCCTTTTGGGCGGAGTTACCGGTGTAAGACCCGCAAACGTAATGATTATCGGAGGTGGAGTTGCTGGAACTGAGGCGGCATTAATGGCAGCCGGCTTAGGAGCAAACGTTTCAATATTTGACAATAATTTGGAACGATTACGTGATTTAGACAAAATAATGCCTGACAACGTTACTCCTATTTTTTCAAATCAACTTAATATAGAACTTGAAATCCGAAGATCACATTTGATAATAGGTACTGTTTTAATACCTGGATCTAAGACTCCAAAATTAATTGACAAAAAAATGTTATCAAAAATGATGCATGGAACAGTTTTAGTTGATGTGGCTATTGATCAAGGGGGATGCTTTGAAACAAGTGAACCCACAACACACCAAAATCCAATTGTTATAAAAGAAGGAATTATCCATTATGCAGTAACCAATATGCCAGGAGCAGTTCCAAATACTTCAACTATAGCATTAACTAATTCGACTTTAAATTACATTATTGAACTTGCAAACAAAGGCTGGAAAAAAGCATGTCAAGAAAATTCTTCCCTTGCTAAAGGCTTAAATATAATGAATGGAAAAGTTGTTTATAAACAAGTGGCTGAGGCATTTGATTTGGATTTCACTGAAGTTGAATCACTAATTTAAGGGTATGGAATTTACTCCGTTTGGCATCAACCTTTACACTTTTTTTAATTTACCTTCTGCATGGTGGTGTGGTGTAAGAGTAAAAAAAATTTCAAGTAAACATTGTAGTACAAAAGTAAATTTGAATTGGATTAATAAAAACCCTTTTAAATCAATTTTTTGGGCTATTCAGGGAATGGCCGCAGAGCTTTCTACAGGGGCTTTGATAATGAAGGCATCAAAAAGTTTTAAATGTGATATTTCAATGCTTGTGATTAATAACAAAGCAACTTTCACAAAAAAAGCGAAAGGACAAATTGTTTTTTCATGTGATGATGGAGAAGCTGTTGATAAAACATTCACTAAATTGTTAAAAACAAATAAATCTCAAACCTTATGGCTTCAAGCAAAAGGTGTTGATAAAGAAGGTGATATTGTATCAACCTTCGATTTTGAATGGACCCTTTTACTAAAATAAATTCTATGAGACCATCATTTTTTAAAGACCTATCTATACCTGCTGTTGCTGCACCTATGTTTTTAATTTCTTGTCCAAAGCTTGTAATTGAATGTTGTAAAAATGGTGTTGTAGGAACACTTCCTGCACTAAACCAAAAAACTACTGAGGGTTTTGAAGAATGGATTATTGAAATTAAAGAAGCTTTGAGTGAATATGAAAAAGAAACTGGTAAAAAGACTGCACCCTTCGGAGTAAACCTTATCGTTCATCCAACAAATCCAAGAGTAATGCCTGACTTGCAAATTTGTATTAAACACAGAGTTCCTATAGTTATCACTTCTCTTGGGGCAGTATCTGATCTTGTAGATGCTGTTCACAACTATGGTGGACTTGTATTTCATGATATTATTAAAAGAAGACACGCTGAAAAAGCTACAGAAGCTGGGGTTGATGGGTTGATATTAGTTGCAGCTGGAGCTGGTGGACATGGTGGGACAATTAATCCTTTGGCATTAATTAATGAGGTTAAAACTTTTTTCAATAAAACAATTTTACTTTCAGGTTGTATAAGTAACGGTAATGACATTGCATCTGCCCTACAAATGGGAGCTGATTTAGCTTACATGGGTACACGATTTATAAACGTAAATGAAAGCATGGCTGATAATTCATATCAAAAAATGATAATGGATAGCAAGGCTGAGGATATAATTTATACAGCTGCTGTTTCAGGAGTTAATGCGAGTTTTTTGAGACCAAGTTTAGAAGCTATGGGTATCACTGAGGATTTATGGAAGCAAACAAAAAAAATTGATTTTGGAAGTGAATTAGATCATGCTAAAGAAGAGGCAAAGGCATGGAAGACAATTTGGTCTGCAGGTCAAGGTGTTACTTCAATAAGTGATGTAAAACCCGTGGCTGAGCTGATTAGTCAATTAAAAGTGGAATTTGAAAAAGCTTTATTAAAACAAAAAGAAAATTATAAATGCTTTTTTTAATTTCTTTTACATTAGAATCAGACTTTTAAAAATTTTTAGTTAGCGATTTAATAATTTTATTTTTTGGGAAAAATTCTTGACCTATTACTTTTAAAGAGGTGTAAAGTGGTATTGCAAAGATCATTCCTACAGGACCTGTAAGTGTTCCAGCTGCAAGTATGAGGATAAAAATTTCCAAAGGATGGGATTTCACACTATTTGAGAAGATAAAAGGTTGGCTAAAAAAATTATCAATTATTTGCCCAATTAAAAACCCAACTAAAACAAATAACGTTTTGGGCATAATAATAGTACTAAAATCTGAGCCTATAAAACTACTCATAGTTAAAACTGAAATTAGGAATGCACCTATTATAGGCCCTAAATATGGAATTAAATTAAGAAGTGCACACAGAAAAGCGATTACAAATGCATTTTGAACATCCAAAATAGCAAGTACTATACTGTAAATGATTAGTAAAATACTAATTTGCATCAAAAGACCTAAAAAATAACGAGATAGTAAGTTTTTGATCTTATTGATAGATTTTTCTACTTTGTCTGATATTTTATCCTCAACTATGGCTAAAATTATTCTCTTTTGAATAAAACTATCTTTTAAAAAAAAGAATAATATGAATACTATTGAGAATAAACCCACGGTAAAACCACCAAATAGTTCCAATGTTTGATTGATTAATTCAGGAAGAAGTCCAAAATTTACATTTTTAAATAAATTATCTACTGAAAGTTGCTGCTTCCAAAAGCTGTTATCAAGCTGAAAATAAATACTAATTTCATTTACCAAAGTCTCGATATTTATCTTTAATGTATCGATATTTAGTAAAGCTAGGTTTTCTACTTGTTTGATAAATAAAGGGACAAAAAGAGAAAAAATACTAATTAAAATACTTAATAAAAATATTATACTTATTGTTGATGCTAAAATTGAATTTAGTTTCACTTTTTCAGATAGGAATTGACTTATTGGACGTCCAATTAAACTTACAACTCCCGCAATCAACATATAAATTATAAGTGATTTAAGTTGAAACAGTAACCAAGCAACGATACATAGACCTAAAAGTCTAATTATGGCCCAAAAAACTCCTGTAGTGATTTCTCTGGAATTCATATGCAAAGATAGAAAAGTTTCAAATTTTATTTTGTTGTTGTTGAATATGCAGTAAATGACATCCCAAAACTCCTGCAGTTTCGGTTCTGTATCTTTGATCTCCTAGACTTATAGCTGTGTGCCCTAAAGTAATAACTTTTTCGATTTCCTCGTTGCTAAAATCACCCTCAGGGCCAATTAAAAGACATATTTTTTTGAAATTGAGCTTATAGTTTACCAATAGCTTACTTGGTCTTGGCGAGCAATGGGCAATTAAAATTGGATTTTGATTATTTTCTAAAAATTTATCAAATTTTATTATATCATCAATTTTTGGTAGGAAAAAATTATTTGATTGCTTTAGTGCTGATATTGATATTTTTATTAAACGCTCAATCTTTAAAGCCTTCCTTTCAGATCTTTCACATAATACAGGGGTTATTCTATCAACGCCAATTTCAGTAAGTTTTTCAACCAACCATTCCATTCTATGGTTGCTTTTGGTTGGTGCAATTGCAATTTGGATTTTACTATGCTCTTTTTTGTGTTCTAAGGCATTTTGCTTAGTTGCAATTAGTTTATTCTTTTTATTATAACTTAATTTTCCATTCCACTCAAGACCTTTTCCGTTTGTGAAAGTTACCTCGTCTCCCGCCTTTTTTCTTAAAATCTTCGATATATGTTTACTTTCTGATGGATCTAACTCGAAACTTTTAGTATTAATTGTAATATGAGAATCAAAAAATAATGTCATATCTAAATTTGCAAACGTGATTTAGATTCATCAGAAAGATTACCATATTTTTTTTTATTTAATTTGAAGTATCCTCCAATTCCAATCATAGCTGCGTTATCAGTTGTGTATTCAATTGGAGGAATAAATAATTCCCATGCGTTTTTTATTTTTTGCTTTTTCAACTCAATACAAATTTCTGAATTAGCTGCAACCCCACCTCCAATAACTATTCTTTTTAATCCAAAATCATTGGATGCTATCTTTATTTTATTTATGATTGTCTGAATTAATGAGTTTTGCAAACTTGCGCACAAATCATTAAGATTTTTTTTTATGAATTTAGGATTTTTAGTTTCTTCATTTTTAATAAAATTTATAAAAGCAGTTTTAATTCCACTGTAGCTCACATTATATCCTTTTGGGTTAGCTATTGGAAAGCTGAACTTTTGTTTATCACCATTTTTTGCAAGTTTATCTATTTCTTGTCCTGCTGGGTATGAAAGACCCATAACCTTTCCACATTTGTCAAATGCCTCACCTATTGCATCATCAAGTGTTGTTCCAATTAATTCAAAATTAAAATAGCTTCTGACCAAAATAAGTTGTGTGTGTCCTCCAGATAGTGTTATCCCTAAAAAAGGAAATTCTGGATTAGGATTACCTTCTATAAAATGCACAAGAAGATGGGCATGCATATGATTTACAGGAATAAGTGGTAAATCTAAAGCTAATGCCATTGACTTAGCGAATGATCCTCCTACAAGTAAGGAACCTAAGAGCCCAGGACCTTGTGTGTAAGCAATTGCAGTTAATTGTTTTTTATCGATATTTGCTTCAACTAAGGCCTGCGAAATTACTGGAACTATTTTTGATTGGTGTGCCCTTGAGGCTAGTTCTGGTACTATTCCCCCATATGCCTTATGAATTAAATTTTGATTTGCTATGCAATTTGAAAGAACTTTTCGGTCATCCAAAACAGCTGCAGCCGTGTCATCGCATGAAGTTTCAATAGCTAATAGCATATTGCTCTAGTAAATGAAATAAGTAGTAATAATTAAACAAAAATAATAGATACAATTAATAAAAAGTATAAAATAGCGTCAATACTTTTAGGGACATTATTATTCCTAGGCCTTTGCTTTTATTATATATTATCCTCTTCAATTGTTCAAACAAAAATTATAAAAAGTCTTACGGAAAGCTTCACTAAAAAAACTAATCAAAAAATCCTTTTTGAAAACCTTAAGTTACGGTGGAATGGTAAAATGATTTTTACAGATTTTTTTATTGAGGACCATCACAAAGACACATTGATCTTTGTAAAATCTTTAGAAAGTTCCTTGATTAATTTTAAAGGTTTATATACTGGAAATATTGAGCTAAACTATTTGAATGGAGATGACGTTTATTTGAAATTAAAACATTATGAAGGTGAAAAAACTCACTCACTAAATATTCTTTTAAAAAAACTTAAAAAAAATAAAAAACGAAATCGTAAGATTAAATTCAAAGTGGAAAAAGTAGATCTCAATGAGATAACATTTCTACTAGAAAATGAAAACAATCGCAAATCAAAACCAGTAAAACTAAATTCAGGGAAAATTATAGCAAGTGAGCTTATTTTTATTAAAAACCAACTAAAAGTTAATATTGAAAATTTTGAAGGTATTTTAGATAATAGTTTTATTAAATCTATAAATACAAGTGCATTAATATCTTACAAACCTGGATTTCTAAGCATGAACAAATTACGGTTATCATCTGGTCCAAATTACCTAAATGGTAAAATTGAATTATCAGGGAACAATGGTAATTTAAATAATTTCAAATCAAATGGAAATATTAACATGATAGTAGATAATTGTAAAGTTGACTTAATTTCTATATTTCCAAAAAATGAATATTTTAATGATATACCCCCGTTAAAGACATCATTTTCAGCAAACGGATTTATTTCTGAATTTGAATTACAAGATCTTAAAGTTTCAAATCCATTTTTGAAATTCTTCGCAAATTTAAATGTCAAAAATCTATTTAAGGCAGAGGATTTAAAAATAAAAATGTTTACTGATTCACTCAATATAAATATTGATGAGTTAAGAAAAATTTATTCTTTACCTCGCCAAGTAAAAAAAAATTTTTTAAAAATTTCGAATCTTAATTTGAAAGGAACAGGCACATTCAGTTTGAATGATTTTGATTTTGATCTATTTTCAAAAAATAAATGGGGTGATTTTTCGACAAAAGGCAAGCTAGGTTTAGGGATTTTAAACAAGAATAAACGAAATAAAAGTTTTAAAGTTCATGGGAGGATTAAAAATTTTAATTTATCACACTTAACAAACGAAAATCAAAAATTTAAGCTCTCAACAGAATATAGTTTAAACGGAAATTTTAAAAATCTAAACACCCCAAATCTTTATTGGAAATTAAATAATATGACTTTAGAGAATAAGAATATTATTGTTGATAAAATAAATCTAAATGGAAGAATTGAGAAACTAGAATTAAGGAATAATTTAAACATTGATTCAAATTTACTTATTCTTAAAAGTGATTTTTTAGCAGATTTGAATCAAAAAAAAACCAAAACAACTTTGCTTGCCAATATTGATAAAATTGATTTTAAAAGTTTTGGACTAAAATCCGGATCAAAAAAACTCGAATTTGGTGGTGTCATTCTCTTAAACACAATTGGAAATAATTTAGATGATTTAAAAGGAAATTTAAAAATTTCATCCGCATCAATAAAAAATGAATTTGAAACAATAAATTTTAATCCGATTGTTCTTAAAAAAGGATTTACAGACAAAAAAACTTTTATAGAAATTCAAAATACAGATTTCATAGAGGGCGAATTAAGAGGTGAATTTCTTTTATCTAAAATTGCAAGTCTTTTTCAAAATACTTTTCATCAAGTGTATCCCTTCGTCCCATATAAGAAAATTAATGGTAATCAAGAAGCAAGTCTAAGATTAAATATCAAGAAAAAGATTTTGAACGCTTTCTACCCAAATTCCTTAATTCCACAAAATATAATTATTGAAGGACTTATTGATTCAAAAAATAATTTTGGAAAATTAATTATAGATGCGCCTTTATTTGAATACAATGAGATTAAATTTAATCAAATTCATTTTGAAGCAAATACTACAAATCCAGATTATAACAGCCTTTTATCAGTTAGAAACATATCAAATAAATATTTTAAATTATCTGATTTCAAATTGACATCGAAGAAAATATCTGATTCTCTCTACTTTAAATCTGAATTTGAGGCCAATGATGATAGTGGTATGTACCAAATAAATATTTATCATACCCAAGATAAATTCAAAAACTCTCATTTTGCAATAAAAAAATCAACAATTCCATTGGGGCAGAATGATTGGGTGGTTAATCCCGAAAACTTAAATAATCAAATCTTAAGCTTTTACCCTAAAAAAAACAAAATAAAACTAAGTGAGTTAACAGCATATTCTGGCAATCAGTTTATTTCTCTTTTAGGTAGTTTTAATGATTTTAATGATTATAAATTGGAATTGAATCTCCAGAATACAATGCTGCGAAATATTATCCCACCCTTGACATCTTTTGAGATGGATGGTTTGACCAAAATCAATGCTAGGATTATCAGAAATATAAATCAGAATGAATTAGAAATTGATGGAAATGTTACTGATCTTGTAATTAATAATCAACCCCTAGGCAATTTGTATTTTAAGACGGAAAGGGGGAATCAAAAAAATATTTTTTTAACTGACATTAAATTATTTAACAGAGATAAAAAAACTTTAGACATAAACGGTTTCTTGGGAGGTTCGGCGAGTTCAAATTTTAATTTAGGTATTGATATAAATAATTTGAGCATTAATTTTCTTTCACCTTTAGGTAAAAAGGCAATCAATAATTTTAAAGGTATTGTTGATGGTCAAGTTAATTTATATGGGAATTATAAAAATTATGCTCATGATGGATTTTTAGCGTTAAAAGGTGGAGAATTTTCCATTCCTTTTCTAAATTTAGTGTATTCTGTTGAAGACACTAAAGTAGATTTAGATGAACAAAATTTTGTTTTCAAAAAAACTGTAATTAGTGACCTTTCAAAGGGAACCTATGCAAATTTTAGTGGTAATCTATCACACAATAACTTCTCTAATTGGACAACTGACCTAACAGTAATATCAGAGAGGATGTTACTCCTTGATACCGACAATAAACCTGAATCACTATTTTTCGGAGAAGGCTATTTGAATGGGAAAGTAAACTTAAATGGACCAACTAAAAACTTAAAAATTTCTTTAGATGGATCTACTGAAAAAGGCACTTCAATTAAAATTCCTTTGTCTGAGGATTTAGGAGTTTCTAATTTCTCTTTTGTAGACTTTATTGATAAAAATGAAAAAAAGAATTTAGATACTAAAAACAGAACAAAAAGGATAGAGGAGGTTAAAGGATTAGAATTAGATTTTGAACTAGATATTAATAATTTAGCTAATATCGAAATTGTTATCGACCAAGAGACTGGAAGCTCACTTAGCGGAAATGGTTCAGGAAATCTTCTCATGGAAATTAATACTAATGGTAAGTTCAATATGTGGGGTGATTTCATAACAGATACTGGAGTTTATAACTTTAGAAATTCAGGATTAATTGACAAAAAATTTAATTTAAAACCTGGGGGAAATATTATCTGGGAGGGAGATCCTTTGGAAGCCAGAATGAATATTCAAGCTGTTTACGAAGTGCCAGGAGGAGCAAATCCAGCTTTTTTACTCGATAATCCAAATTTTAATAAAAATATACCCACTGATGTGATTATTAAATTAGAAGGTAATTTGCTTAAGCCTGACAATCCTATTTTTGAAATAGAATTTCCTAACACAAGTGGCACTTTGGCTTCTGAAATTAATTACAGACTAGCAGATCCTCAAAGGAGCCAACTTCAGGCAATATCACTTCTGTCGCAGGGTATTTTTATAAACGAGGTAAGTGTTTCTATGCAAGGAATTACTAATAATTTATATCAAAAAGCCTCAGATATAGTTGCTAATTTAATAGGTGAGAAGGATAATGACAAACTTAAAGTTGGGATTGACTATTTACAAGGAGACAAAAGTGCTTTGATAGATATTGCAACTGAAGACAGATTAGGCTTTACATTATCAACAAAAATTAGTGAAAAGATTTTATTAAATGGAAAAATTGGAGTACCAGTGGGTGGTCTAGAGCAAACGTTAATTGTTGGTAATGTTCAAATTGATTTTATTTTAAATGAGGAAGGTTCACTTAAAGCTAAAATATTTAATAAAGAGAACGAGTTTCGTTACATAGGAGATGAGTTAGGATATACGCAAGGTCTAGGATTATCATACGATGTAGATTTTAATACATTTAAACAGTTGATTAACAAAATAAGAAGTCAATCATACTTTTCAAAAAATGAAAATGAAATAAAACAAGATAATACTAATGAATTGATCAACTTTATAAAAAAGAATTAGTTTATTAGAATTTATTGAGATTATTATAAATTATTATTGCTTGTTATTGTACTCTTAATTTAATAATTAAATTTGTGAAGAACCCAAAAAACTATGTCATCAGTAAAACGTATTGGAGTTTTAACATCTGGGGGAGATGCACCTGGAATGAACGCAGCCGTTAGAGCCGTGGTTCGCACCGCAGCTTTTTTAAAATTGGAGTCTGTTGCGATTTATCAAGGCTATCAAGGTCTAATTGACGATAAAACTCAGATTATGAACCCTAGAAGTGTTAACAATATTATTAATAAAGGTGGGACAATTTTAAAATCTGCAAGGTGTTCTGAATTTCATAGTATTGAGGGAAGAAAAAAGGCATTTGAAACAATCAAAAAACATAAGATAGATTCTTTAATAATAATAGGTGGTGATGGTTCATTTACTGGAGCGATGATCTTTCAATCTGAATTTAAAATCCCCGTTATAGGTATTCCTGGAACTATTGATAATGATATTTTTGGTACTTCACATACGATTGGATATGACACTGCGCTTAATACAGTTATTGACGCAATAGATAAAATAAGAGATACAGCCATATCTCATAATCGCTTATTTTTTGTTGAAGTTATGGGTAGGGACGCTGGCCACATCGCGTTGAATACCGGGATTGGAGCTGGTGCTGAAGAAATATTGATTCCAGAAGAAAATATGGGACTAGAACGTTTATTAGAATCTCTCAGCAGGAGTGAAAAATCAGGAAAATCCTCGAGTATAGTTGTAATTGCTGAAGGTGACAAAACCGGTAAAAATGTTTTTGATATTGCAGAATATATAGAAAAAAACATGCCTAATTATGATGTTCGCGTATCAGTTTTAGGACACATGCAACGTGGAGGTAGACCAACATGTTTTGACAGAGTATTAGCTTCAAGGATGGGTGTAAAGGCAGTTGAATCTCTAAATGAAGGAAAATCAAATGCTATGGTTGGATTAAAAGAAGATGAAATTATATTGACACCACTTGAAAAAGCAATAAAAGGAAAATCAGAAATAAATAAAGATTTAGTAAGAGTATCAGATATACTTTCTTTGTAGAATTAAATAAATAAATTAAAATGGCAATTAGAATTGGAATAAACGGTTTTGGAAGAATAGGCAGATTAGTTTTTCGAGCCGCAATCAATCAAGATGACGTTACTATAGTAGGAATAAATGATTTGTTAGATGTAAACCATCTAGCATATTTATTGAAGTATGATTCGGTGCATGGTAATTTCGAAGGATCAATAAAAGTAGAGCAAAATGATTTGGTTGTAGACGGCAAAAAAATTAAGATTTCAGCTGAACGTGATCCATTGGCAATTGGCTGGGGTTCGTTGAATACAGATGTAGTTGCTGAGTGTACTGGGATTTTTACAACACTTGAAAAAGCAAAACTTCATATTGATGGAGGTGCAAAAAAAGTTGTAGTATCTGCCCCCTCAGCTGACGCCCCAATGTTTGTAATGGGAGTTAACCATAATGAAGTTAAGGATGATCAATTGATTGTATCTAATGCTTCTTGTACGACCAATTGTCTTGCCCCAATATCGAAGGTCTTAAATGATAATTTTGGAATAAAAGAGGGCTTAATGACAACAGTTCATGCAACAACAGCAACACAGTTTACTGTTGACGGTCCGTCAAAAAAAGACTATAGGGGAGGTAGAAGTTCTCTATTAAACATAATCCCTGCTTCAACAGGAGCAGCAAAGGCAGTAACCAAAGTTATTCCTTCTCTTGAAGGAAAGCTAACAGGGATGGCATTTCGTGTCCCTACTGCTAACGTTTCAGTTGTAGATTTGACTGTTTCTTTGATAAATAATACCTCATATGATGAAATAAAAGCGGTCATGAAAAAACACTCGGAAACTGATTTGAAAAACATACTTGGATATACTGACGAACCTGTTGTTTCCCAAGATTTTATTGGTGACACGAGAACATCAATTTTTGATGCAAATGCAGGAATGGAACTTAATTCAGGTTTTTTTAAGGTCATATCTTGGTATGATAATGAATGTGGATACTCTAATAAATTAATTGATTTAGCTAAATACATTAATCAACTATAACTAAACATAAAAAGCATGATTTTAGTTGTAGATAGTGGATCAACAAAAACAGATTGGATTTCTGTAAACCAAAATGGTGACGAGTTATTTTCAACTCAAACTCTTGGGCTCAACCCTCAGGTTCTTTCAAGTGCTATTTTAAAAGAAAGGATAATTAATAACTTTGACCTCTATCAAAATAGAAAAAAGGTAACTCACTTATATTTTTATGGAGC
Source organism: uncultured Bacteroidota bacterium (assembly GCA_902618245.1). Classification (GTDB taxonomy): domain Bacteria; phylum Bacteroidota; class Bacteroidia; order Flavobacteriales; family Flavobacteriaceae; genus MS024-2A. The sequence goes on from CACMZR010000003.1 coordinate 196,382, forward strand.
AGGATGTGGGGTGGAATCACCGCAGCTAAGAATTCGAAAAGTCTTCAAAGAAATTTTTACAAAAAGTAAAATAACAATAAAAGAGGATACATATGCTGCAGTATATGCTGCATCAAAACCTGGAGAAAAATGTATAGTATGTATATTAGGCACAGGTTCAAATTGTACTTATTTTGATGGTAAGGAAATAGAACAACGAGTTGATTCTCTTGGCTATGTACTAATGGATGAAGCAAGTGGGAATTATTATGGAAAACAATTATTAAGAAGTTATTATTTTAATTCAATGCCAATAGACTTAGCGGTAAAATTTGCATCAGAATATAATTTAAAAGCTGATGAAATAAAAGAAAATATTTATAGAAGAGAAAATCCAAATGCATACTTAGCTTCTTTTTCAAAATTTTTAATTGAACATAAATCAAATTTAGAATTTCAAAAAATTATTAAAATAGGATTGAAGCGTTTTATAAATCATCAGATACTTCAGTTCAAAAACGCAGACCAAGTTCCCATTCATTTTATCGGTTCGATTTCTTTTTATTTAAAAGATGAAATAAAAAAAGCTTTGAGTAAGAAAAAGCTTTCAATGGGTAGGATTGTTCAAAGACCAATAGACGAATTAGTCAAATATCATAAAAGACTTATTGGAAATAAATTATAGTCCTATACTACTGCTACCATAGAAATTTCAATCCGAACTGATTTTGGTAGTGTTTTAACTGCAACAGTTTCTCTTGCGGGTGCGCTTTCATCTTTAAAGTACTTTCCGTAAACTTCATTAACATGTTGAAAATTGTTCATATCATCTATAAAAATCGTTGTTTTTACAACATTTTCAAAAGTCATTCCAGCTTCTTTTAAAATTGACTTTAGACTTTCCATAACTAGCTCAGTTTCTTCTTGTATTGTACCTTTTAAAAGCTCCATAGTTGAGGGGATCAAAGGTATTTGTCCAGATATGTAGAGTGTGTTACCTGCTTTAATTGCCTGATTATAGGGTCCTATTGGGGCAGGTGCATTTTTAGTTTTTATTATTTCTTTCATTTTTTGGATATTAATTTAATTTAATGTTAATAAGATCTATTAGGTAGACTCTGTTTTTCATATTTAATGTCACTCAGCAAACCGGATTTTATACCAATAAAAAAATTCCATGAGGCCCTTTCACTGAATGGAACCCAGCTAAAATTTAATCTCCAACTGTTAAGGTCACGATCAAAACGAAGTTGGGTATATGTGAACCCTTTTCCTCTAAAATCATATCCAGAGGACACTCCTACTTTCCATTTTGGAGTAAGCTCTAAATTTCCTGAAAACATTAAAGAATTATTGCTTAAATCCCTCTGACCTCTATTATTATTGTAGGTTAATGAATAAGCGATTTTTAAGTCCCAAGGTATTTTACTTCTATAACTAGGGTATTTTGCTGTTTCTCCTTGATCTTCTTGATTCATCCTTCTATCAGAAAAATCCTCAGCCATACCAAACAAGTCATCGTCTCTTCCTCCACTGGAGGTAGATTCCATTTCATTTAGTTCGTTTTGCTCTTTTTTACCCTCTAACTCTTTGCTAGAAAATCTATAGTTCAAATTTAAATTAGCACTTGTCATTCTAAATAGTCCACCACCATTTGTAATGTGATATTTATTTACTCTAATATTATTATCATTAAGTGTGTAAGGGTCTAGAGTTGTACCAACATTAATTTTCATCTTATTTTTGAGTAAAGAAAACATAGTCCCCATTCTGACAGGGCTCCATCTGAGTGAATCGGCAGCAAAATTATGAGATGTGGATATATTTAGATTATTCAATAACACTATTTTTTTTGGTTCAGTTGATATGGTGTCAGTATCATCTCTTACTTTAGCCTCAAAATTATTTCCAAGACTAATTGACATTGCATTCGCAACACCTCTTGAAGGGATACCGAAAAGGCTATTTTGAAAACGTGTATATTCTGCTGTGTTACCTTCAGCATCGATTATGTATGTATCATAATATTTCTCAAAACTTGGACGATTCGAGTATGCTATACTTGGTCGGACTGTATGTCTAATTGATTGGATTTTACTTCCTTCTTTAAAATTTACTGTTCCATATATTGTAGTACCTACTGATGCATTTAGACTGTATTGTCTAAATGCTCCGACTTTTCTAATTGTATCTATTACAACAGAATTTGTTTCAACATTGAAATCATTGTATCTAAGTGTATTCTGAGTCCACACTTCCTCGAAGTTTATCCCAGTACTTACACTAAAAAATTTAAACACTTTAAAATTTGTATTTAATGGAATTTTATGGTTCATTCCTGTTTTAGCATTATCAAACATTTTTGGTCCAAAAAGTTCATCCTCAGTTGTAATAATTCTATTTTCTGCGCGGCCTGCATACTGAAAATTTATGTTCTGAAAAAAACCTTTTTTAGCACCATTTTTCGGTGCAAACGGAAAAATTCTTTCCATTGTTGCTTGAAAAGTTGGTAATGTTAAATTGACAGATCTAGTTTGAGAATTTTGAGACATAGCTGTAGTCAATGAGACATTTACTCTTGGATATTCAGGAAATGATTTTGAATAACTGATAGAAGAACTCAAATTATTGTTAAGAAAATTGGGTGTGTTTAACTGATTAACCGACTGTCTGAAATAATCGCTACTTCCAAAATTCACTGATGCCGAAAATGATGAATTGGGACTTGATTTAGGATCTTTTGAGTGATTCCATCTTACATTGAAAACTGTAGATCTAGAATACTCGGGAAGACCCCTAGCACCATCAATTAAATTTTCATATCTAAAACTGAATTTACCATTGTATTTATATCGTTTTCTATACTGAGAATCCCCACGGAATCCATAACTGCCATTTGTATAATAATCACCAATTAAAGCAAGATCAAAGTAATCTGAAAGGGCCAAATAGTAACCACCATTTTGAACAGCATAGCCTCTTAGATTACTTTGATTTACAGATGGAATAATAAAACCAGATTCTTTGTCTTGACTTGTAGGAAAAAATGCAAAAGGCAGACCAACAGGTGTTGGAACATCTGCAATAAACATGTTTGTAAATCCAGTTACTATTTTCCCACCAGGTATAATTTTCCCCTTACGTACTTTAAAATAATAATCTATGCCTTCACCTTCGTCTCCCCCAATTAGTTCTCCTGCTGTAGAAACTCTGGCATCTTTTATGAAATACACAGAATCGTTCTGTTTTTTTGTCAGAGCAGCAAAAACATCCATTCCATTTTGACCTGATTTTGAATTCCAAATCAATGCTTTTTGTGTATCAAAGTTAAATCTAATTGAATCAGGATTTACTTCATTATTTGCTTGTTTAAAAAAAGGATATTGAACTAGAACAGAATCTATTTCTATCCTTCCTGCGTTGACTTCACTTGTTCTGTAATCCAAAATAATAATACCAGCTCTTAATTCAATATCCTGATAATAAAGCTCAGCCTCATTATACAGTATAAGTTTATTTTCTTTTCTGTTAATCCTTACGCAATCCTTTGCTGTGTATTTTACTTCTGATAGTAGTAATGGTTTTTTCGCAGGTTTATTAAGGCTGTCTAAATTTTTTTGCTGATACATTTCATTTTCTGATTCCTGTCCAACGGATACTAGAGAACCAATGAAAAAAAATATATAAGCAATATTGTAAAACTTTGTTTGCAAATCGATAAACCCTAAATTTGTCTATATGGTTTAATCTTCCAAAATTAATGATATTTTTAAGGATGCATCAAGTATTTATATCATATATTAAGTCTCACACTTTTATAAATAGAAAAACTCTCCTTTTTTTTTTAACATTTAACTTTCTCTTCTTTGGACTTGATTTCATTTTTGCTCAAGAGGATTCTTTTACAGTTGTATTAGATGCTGGTCATGGAGGTCATGATTCTGGAAATAGAGGGAATGGGTATTATGAAAAAAAAATTGCCCTCAATATCGCTCTAAAAATTGGTAAAAAATTAGAAAAAATCAAAGGATTTAATGTTATATACACTCGCAAATCAGATGTTTTTGTAGAACTGATTCAAAGAGCTAACATCGCAAATAAAGCAAATGCAGACCTTTTTATATCTATTCATTGTGATGCATTTACTTCATCAAAAGTTTTTGGAGCAGGAACCTTTGTTCTTGGGCTACACGAAAATGAAAGAAATTTTAAAGTTGCCCAAAAAGAAAATTCAGTAATTTTTTTAGAGGAAAATTATGAGAAAAATTATGATGGTTTTAACCCGAATGACCCTGAGTCTGTAATCAGTTTACTGTTAATGCAACAAACTTATTTAGACCAAAGCATAATTGCAGCAAATTCTATTCAAAAAAGTTTTGTTAGTAACTTAAAGAGAAAAGATAGAACCGTCAAGCAGGCAGGTTTTGTTGTTTTAAAATATACTTATATGCCAAGTGTTTTGGTTGAGACGGGATTTCTTACAAATTCATCAGAAGGTGCATATCTCAATTCATCAAAAGGTCAGACAAACATGGCTGATGCCCTAGCTAAAGCAATTATTAATTATCGAGATAATCGAAATGCAAGTTTTCAAAACACCTCATTAATGGAAGAATCAAATAAAGTTGAAAAATCAAATAAATTAAATGAACAATTAGTTTTTAAAGTTCAAATTGCTGCGAGTAAAAAAAAGCTTGATTTAAAACCATACAACTTTAAGGGTTTAAAGTCTATTTCTAGAATTAAAAATGAAAGATTATTTAGATATTATTATGGTTCAACAACAAGTTATGAAAAAGCAAAAAAGTTAGTCCAATTTGCAAAAAAACAAGGTTATAAGAATGCATTTATTGTACCCTTTTTGGGAAATAGTAAAATTACAATTAGCGAAGCACTAAGGCTTTCTAAATAGTGCTTTTATAGAAATTATTTCTAAATTTGTTTAATACTCAAAAAGATCATATTTTGAAGCTAACTCGCGAAGTAAAAACAGCATTTTTAATTTTAGGTTGTATTCTTGTTTTCATAGTCGGGTTTAATTATCTCAAGGGCTCTTCTTTTTTTGATAATGACAAAATTGTTCATACTCTTTATGATGATGTTGAAGGTCTAGTCATTGGGGCTAATGTAACCATCAACGGATTAAATGTTGGAAAAGTTAAAATGATTGATTTCAATGAAAATTACGATAAGATTAAAGTAACTTTTAGTGTAAGACAAGATTTAGCATTTTCAAAAAACAGTATAGCCCAATTATATGAGGCAGGATTAATTGGTGGTAAAGCCATTGCAATATTACCTGTTTATGATTCTAAAAATATAGTTAAAGACGGTGATATTCTAAATTCTGAAATTAAACCAGGTCTTACAGAACTAGTCAATCAGCAAATAGCTCCTTTACAAGACAAAATAGAAGGTTTATTAACTTCTGCAGATTCATTATTTGCTGGCGTGAGCAATGTTATGAATTATGAGACACAAAGTAATCTTAAAGCAATACTTGAGGGATTAGATGCTTCAATTAATAATATTAATAAATTATCATCAAGCGTGATCCGAATTCTTGAAACTAATGAAAAAGGTCTTAAAAGTACAATTAGTAATCTTGGACAAATGACTAGTAATTTGAATAAGCTTACAGATTCACTAAATCAAATGCCTCTGAATTCTACTGTAGAAAACTTTGAATCAACCTCAACTGAATTAAAAGAAATTATTAAGCGAATTAATTCAGGAAAAGGATCAGCAGGTTTGCTTTTAAATAATGAAGAATTATATAATAA
>CACMZR010000004.1 GCA_902618245.1 uncultured Bacteroidota bacterium
ATCAGGATCTTTTTGACTCTCGGCACAACCTTCAGAGTCAACTGTTGCCCCTTGGGGAGTACCAGAACACAGATCAAGAGGATCAGTAATTCCATCACCATCAGAGTCAGCATTAGCATTTACTGTATTATTTGATTGAGTGGAAGAAGCCGTCAGACCTTGGACATCAAAAATAGCATTAGATACAGGACTTATAGTTATGACCTCACTACCGTTAGGTGTACCTGAGAGAGGCAGACCAAGCTGAACAGTAGTTCCATTTACACTAATACTAGATGGAGTAGTGGAGGATAGGGTAGCGGTGCCTCCTGTAAGGGCTAGACTAAAGTCATTTGCAGCTAGAGTAGCTGTTGATTGGGCAGTACCTCCAAAGACTGCCTCGGAGAAGATAACCGAAACAGAAGTATTATCAGAGGCTATAGAGCTAGAGCTTATAGTAGGAGGCTCATTAATATCATTGACATTAACAGTGAGTGCTTTTGAGAAAGTATTAGTTCCATCACTAGCTTGAACATAAATGTTAAGTGATGGGGTTGTTTCATAGTCTATATTACCACCTACTAAAAGCTGGGTACCTGAGATAGTAAAAGAGGAGTTATTCCTATCATTAGTCCCATTACCACTAACAAGACTGAAAGTAAAACTTGTGGTATCAGAATCAGTAGCTGTAAGGTTAGCTACTAAAGTACCTACTGCTACTTCTTCATCTACACTTACTGTTGAGGTAGAGGTGCCTAACTGCTGATTATTATTTACTACTTTATCAAAAACCTCGTAGTTTTTTGAAATTTCTAGATCAGTTAAATTTCTATTATAAATTCTAACTACGGCAATTTTTCCATTCCAGTGTTGTCCTACATGACTTCTTGCATCACCAATCCTTAACTGACCATATGTACGATCACTTCCTTGTTGAATGTTTGTTACAGTATTATTTATATAAATTTTAGTGTTTTTGACATATACAAATCTTACCCATTGATTTGAAATTAAAGAAGTGGGGAACTTAGCAGCATGAAGACCATTTCCATCTGTTCTGAAATGATTCATGTTATTAAATGTAAAGCTACCTGAGTTACCGTTATAAGTAAGTAAATCTCTTTGTCCTGATGTTCTATTGTCATAAAACCAAAATTCAAAGGTAAGATTAGGATAATTTGATAAATTAAGGGATGCAACATCATCCGATCCATTAAAAACAAAATGCTTTAACCCAGTGTTTGCAAAAGATGGACCATTTAAGGTGCCGTGATTATTATTACCACTTATATCGTACCATGTATTTCCAGATCCTGAATAGGAATTTGAATCTCCAGCATCAAGATGTAAAATAAGGCCCTCAGTTACTATACTTGAAACTTCAAATCCTAGATCAGTTATGGGTTCTAGTGTATTCGATACTGATATGGTAAATGCCTTAGCATAATCGTTTACTCCATCGTTTACATTCACATAAATATTCATTGACGACTTGGTCTCGTAGTCAATCACACCACTAGTAACTAAGCTGGTTCCACTTATTGTAAAGCTTCCGTTATCATCATCTCTTGCATCGTTGCTACTAACCAAACTGTAGGTAAAGGTGTTGCCAGAATCTGGATCTGTAGTAGATAGGACTCCTACCTGAGTGCCAATCGCTATATTTTCAACCACCGATATGCTTGTTAAAGATATATCGGTTGGTGTTTCATTTACATCAGAAACCGTAAGGCTAAGTGCTTTAGCATACGAGGCTACCCCATCACTAACTTGAAGGTATACTTTTAGTGAGGATTTGGTCTCATAGTTAAATGTTCCACTTGTAACCAGTGAGGATCCGCTTATAGCAAAACTACTGTTATCAGCATCATTAGTTCCGTCACCCGATATTAAACTATAGGTAAAAGAATTTACAGCTGAGGTATCTGCATCGGTTGTTGTAATGGTTGCCACACCGGTACCAGAGGTAGTACTTTCTAAAAAGGTGCTGGAAGATATGGCTAGGTCTGTTGGAGCACTATCGTTTACATCATTTACAGATAATGTAAAGGCTTTAGCATAGTTATCCGTTCCGTCATTAGCATTTATGTAGACATTATACGAGGATTTGGTTTCAAAATCAAAGGTACCACTTGTTACAAGTGATGCCCCTTGAATTGCAAAATAATTATTGTCAGCATCGTTAGTTCCATTACCAGTTGTTAGGGTGAAAGTATGGCTGTCACCATTGTTTGAATCTGTTGCGGTGAGTGATGCAATATTTGTACCGCTAGATATATTTTCATTAAAGGCAGTTGCCGATAAAGTAATATCTGTGGGAGCACTATTTAGACTATAATTATTTAATGCTGCATAATTTTGTGAGGCTTCGTTTTCTGAAAGAGTTCTATTATAAACCCTCACAAACCTGATTTGTCCATCAAAATACTCACTATTGTTAGACAACTTATACCCTATGGATAATCCTGCGTTTCCAATGTTTAAAGCCCCTCCGTTTGCAAACGACCCATTGTAAACAAGATTCCCATTTCTATACATTTTTAGATTACTTGGGGCATTTACAGCAATAACCCAATGTTCCCAGGCATTTGTAGCGTAAGGGATGTGGTCATGTCTGTCGTTACTTTGTCCATTAAATCCACCATCTCCATCGCTAATAAGTATCATACAGCCGCGTTTGTGAGTTTGTGAATTAGACGAATTTTGCTCTACAATAACTTGAGTTTTTCTTGTATCAGCATTAAAATATGCCTCTAAAGTATAGGTGTCATCTCCTGCAGCTAAAAGGGCTGAGAAATTAATGCGGTCATTTGATCCATCAAAATTAAACCAGCCAGAATTGTTGTAAGTTGCTCCAGTAATAGTACCATTATTTCCCTGTCCACTTAAATCATTCCATGTATTTCCTGATCCAGAGTAAGAACTTGAGTTTCTAGCATCAACATAAAGAACCAAACCATTGGTAACTACTTGGGCAAAAATTTTGTTCGAAAACAAAACAATTACCAAAAAAAATCTGATAAACCTCAAAACAAATTTGTTATGGTTATAATTACGAAATATTTAACTGATTGCAATGTAAAACTATATAAAAAAAAAGCAAAGTAAATGAATATCAATAAAATACATTTATTGTTATGAACAAGAACAAAATGTATCAATATATTTGAGAATAATTCAAGAGGTTAAATAACTTTAATAGTATATATTAGAGATATAAATTATGCATATAACCATGAATCAAAATTTAACTTTTACTTTATTAATAATGCTATTTGCGTTAAATCTATTTGCTCAAAAAGAATCAGTTTTTCTCAATTACAATTCAGATATTCCTTTTCAAACATCTAGTGACAACGATTACTATCATCTAGAAGCAACGCTTATGATTAGAAATATTATAAAAGATATAGAGGAAGTGTTGGAGAAAAAACAAAATATTAATAAACAGGTTGAATTTACAGTTATTATTCAAAATGATAAAGGTGCTGTTCTTCCCATTAATTATCTGGTAAAGGCAAATCCGTATGACTCTAAAGCTACCAAAGAAGTTTTTCTTCGAAGATCCTATAATTGGTTTAATAGGTCATTTAGATCGAACATTCCTTACACTAATTAAAAAATCCTTTTATTACATTTTTTCATTACTATTAATATTAGTTATATTTAGCTGATGAGTAAAAAGGCACAATCGTATTGGAAAGTAAACCTAAAATACTTAGCAATTTTACTCTCAATTTGGTTTTTAGTTTCCTTTCTCTTTGGAATTGCTTTTGCTGAATCTCTAAATCAGTTTAATATAGCAGGCTTTCCACTTGGTTTTTGGTTTGCTCACCAAGGATCTATTTACACTTTTGTTATTTTAATTTTTGTTTATGTTTTTTTAATGAACAAACTTGATAAAAAATTTGATGTTGATGAAAATTAAGGCTTTGCAAATTATATGAGTGCTCAAATTTGGACCTATCTTCTTGTAGGCTTTACTTTTTTTATTTACATACTAATTGCGATTGTGTCCCGAGCTGGATCAACAAAAGAATTTTATGTAGCAGGTGGTGGTGTCAATCCGATTGCTAATGGAATGGCTACAGCCGCAGATTGGATGTCTGCAGCATCTTTTTTGTCAATGGCGGGTCTTATTGCTTTTATGGGTTTTTCTGGGGGACAGTATTTGATGGGATGGACAGGCGGATATGTACTTTTAGCACTCTTATTAGCCCCTTACTTAAGAAAATTTGGAAAATTTACGGTGCCTGATTTTATTGGTGAACGCTACTATTCAAAAAATGCAAGACTTGTAGCTTTAATATGCGCTTTATTTGTTTCATTCACTTACGTAGTTGGGCAGATGAAAGGAGTAGGAGTAGCTTTTGCTCGATTCTTAAATGTCCCATTTGATACAGGAGTTTTAATTGGAATCGGAATTGTTTTTTTTTATGCAGTATTGGGAGGAATGAAAGGAATTACTTACACCCAAGTAGCACAGTTTTGTGTTCTTATTTTCGCCTTTACCGTACCAGCCATATTTATCTCATTGCAAATGACTGGAAATCCTGTTCCCCAAATCGGTTTTGGATCAAAGGGTAATGATGGTGTTTTTCTTTTAGAAAAACTAAATCAGTTATCGGTGGATTTAGGATTTGATGCCTATACCTCAGTAAATAAAGACAACCTAGTTAATATGTTTTTTATAACTGGAGCTTTGATGTTTGGAACAGCTGGCTTACCTCACGTGATAGTCCGTTTTTTCACTGTACCTCGAGTAAAAGATGCTCGTATTTCAGCAGGTTGGGCACTTCTATTTATAGCTATACTATACACAACTGCCCCAGCAGTAGCAGTATTTGCAAGAACTAATCTAATTAATACTCTATCTAATGCAAAATATGAAGACGCTCCGAGCTGGTTTAAAAATTGGGAGAAAACAGGTTTGTTAACTTTTGAGGATAAAAATAATGACGGTAAAATCCAATATGTTGCAGATGCAAATCTAAATGAGCTTAAAGTAGACCAAGATATTATTGTTCTTGCAAATCCTGAAATTGCTAATTTACCTCCCTGGGTTATTGGGTTGGTTGTAGCAGGTGGATTAGCAGCTGCACTATCAACAGCAGCAGGCTTACTTCTTGTTATATCAACTTCTATCTCACATGATTTATTGAAAAATTATTTACGTCCTGACATAACTGAAAAAGGGGAACTTTACGCAGCGAGAATTGCTATTGCAGTGGCAGTAGTTGCAGCTGGACTTGCGGGATTAAATCCACCCGGATTTGTAGCACAAGTAGTTGCATTGGCATTTGGATTAGCAGCCTCTTCTTTTTTTCCAGCAATAATTTTAGGGATTTTTGATAAAAGAATGAATAGAGAAGGGGCAATATCAGGAATGATAACAGGAATTTTGTTCACAGCCTCTTATATAATTCACTTTAAACCTCAGCTTGGAGGCACTGGCATTCCGGATGATTTTTGGTGGGGTATTTCACCAGAAGGAATAGGTACTTTAGGTATGTTAATCAATTTTGTTGTTGCAATTTCAGTTTCTCGATTAACAACTAAGCCACCTAAAGATGTTCAAGAATTAACAGAAAGCATTAGAACTCCAAGAGGATCAATAACCCCAAAAAATTCATTACATTAATTCATTAATTTAAGATTTTAGTAAAATGATGGAAAAAATTAATTCTCTTTCAGCTTATTTTAAAGAATATGAAAACAGCATAGAAGATCCTGAAAATTTTTGGTCTGAAATTGCAAAAACTTTCCAATGGCAAAAGACATGGGACAATACATTTTCATGGAATTTCAATGGACCTGACGTGAAATGGTTTGAAAATGCTAAACTAAATATAACTGAAAATATTTTTGAAAGAAATCTTCACACTCATTCTGAAAAAACAGCAATAATATGGGAGCCTAATGATCCCAATGAAAAATCTATTCACATATCATACAAAGAGCTTTTTGAAAAAACTTGTCAATTTTCTAATGCGTTAGAAGCTAATGGGATTAAAAAAGGTGATCGGATAATAATTTATATGCCAATGATACCTGAGGCTGCTATTGCGATGCTAGCTTCTGCGAGGATTGGCGCTGTACATTCTGTAGTTTTTGCTGGTTTTTCATCATCTGCTCTAGCAGACAGAATCAATGATTGTCAAGCAAAAATGGTACTTACCTCAGATGGAAATTATAGAGGAGCGAAAAATATTGAAGTAAAAGCAGTTGTTGATGAAGCTTTAGAAAAAACAAATACTGTTGGAAAGGTAATTGTATGCAAAAGAACTGGCTCTAAGGTACAGATGAAAACGGGTAGAGATTTATGGTGGCATGATGTAATAAAAAACCAAAGCTTACAGCATAAAGCAGCTTCACTGGATTCAGAAGACTTGTTATTCATACTTTATACATCTGGATCAACAGGTAAACCTAAAGGTGTTGTTCACACCACAGCTGGTTATATGGTTTATGCACAATATTCTTTTTTAAATGTATTTCAATATGAACATGATGATATTTATTGGTGTACAGCTGATATTGGATGGATAACAGGACATTCTTACATAATTTATGGGCCCTTATTGACCGGCGCAACTACAATTATGTTTGAGGGAGTGCCCACTTATCCTCATCCGGGACGTTTTTGGGAAATAGTTGACAAGTATAAAGTCAATCAATTTTATACTGCACCAACAGCTATAAGAGCACTGCAGGCTAAGGGTTTAGAACCTATTTTACCATACAAGCTAGATTCGTTAAAAGTTATAGGATCAGTTGGAGAACCGATAAATGAAGAAGCATGGCATTGGTATCATGATAATATAGGGAAAGGGAATTGCCCACTAGTTGATACTTGGTGGCAAACTGAGACTGGAGGTATAATGATATCACCATTAGCTGGAATTACGCCAAACAAACCAGCTCACGCGTCGTTACCCTTACCTGGAGTACAACCAGTAATTTTGGATGCTGAGGGTAACGAATTGAAAGGGAATAACGTAGAAGGAAACTTATGCATCAAATTTCCTTGGCCTTCAATGATAAGAACAACTTATGGAGATCACAAAAGGTGTAAAGACACCTATTTTTCTACTTATCCAGGGACGTATTTTACTGGCGATGGTGTTAAAAGAGATCACGATGGATATTTAAGAATATTAGGGCGTGTTGATGATGTAATGAATGTCTCTGGACATCGATTGGGAACTGCTGAGGTGGAAAATGCAATAAATGAGCACTCAGGTGTAATTGAGTCGGCAGTAGTTGGGTACCCCCACGAGATTAAGGGTCAAGGGATTTATGCTTATGTGATTTGTAGCATAAATGACCAGGCTGAATCAGATTTGATTAAAGAAATTATCGCTACTGTCAGTAAAATTATAGGACCAATAGCAAAACCGGATAAAGTTCAAATAGTATCTGGGCTTCCTAAAACAAGATCAGGAAAAATAATGAGGCGTATTTTAAGAAAGGTTGCAAGTAAAGATTTTTCAAATTTAGGAGATACCTCAACACTTCTAAATCCAGATGTGGTTGAAGAAATTATAGAAGGAGCCAATATCTAGAATCACAGTAAATTTTAAAGTGACTTAAAAAAGGGTATTAGTTTTTCCAATTTCATTGAACGAGATCCTTTAATTAATACAGATTCAAAATGGATCTTAAATTTTGTAAATGAAACTATAAACTGTTGAATACTATCAAATTTTTCGATTCTTTTATTATTTACTTTTGTACTCATAAAGTTAGAACCAATAGTAAAAATGTTTGAAATATCTAAATTTAAGCACTTTTTTAGAATATTTTCATGTTCAGTGAAAGTTTGTTTTCCCAATTCAAACATGTCTCCAAGAATAACTAAATTATTTGTAGAATATTTATCACAAAATGAGTCAAGAGCAACACCCATACTTGTTGGATTAGCATTGTAGGCATCTAGAATAAAACGAGTTTTATTAATTATGATTTTTTCTGAACGATTATTTTTTGAATCGTAAGAAGCTATTGCTTTTTGAATCTTGTCTATATCAACTTCAAATAAAATACCAAATGATAGTGCTGCTGCAATATTTACTAAATTGTAATTTCCATAAATAGGACTTTTAAAAACATGTTTTTTAAAACCTATCGAGAGGCCATTTTTTGATTCAAGGTAATTTACTATAATATCACAATCACTTTTACTACCAAATATAGATCTCTTGTATTTTCTTGTTTTTTCAACTTGTATTTGGTCATCTTTGTTAACTAGAATTTTTCCATTGCTTTTTCCAAGATACTCGTACAATTCGGATTTACCAGTTATTACTCCCTGTTCAGACCCAAAACCCTCAAGATGCGCTTTACCAAAATTTGTTATGTAGCCCCAATTTGGGAGAGCTATTGAGCATAATTTTTCAATTTCTTTTAAATGATTAGCCCCCATCTCAATAATTGCAACTTCGTGATTTTTTGAAATTTGAAGTATAGTGATTGGAACACCAATGTGATTATTCATGTTACCCTTTGTTGAATGGACAAAAAATTTTTGAGACAAAACTTCGCGAATCAATTCTTTAGTTGTTGTCTTTCCATTACTACCTGTAATTGCTATAATGGGAATTTTCAGTTGCTTTCGGTGGTATAGAGCTAGTTTTTGAAGTGCATTTAGTGAATCCTCAACCAAAAAAATCTTGTCATTGATTTCTACAGAATTTGGATCATCAACTACAACATATGAAGCTCCTTTTTTTAAGGCATCGTTTGCAAATTGATTACCATCAAAATTAGGTCCTTTCAGTGCAAAAAAAAGTGACCCTTTTTTTATCGAGCGAGAATCAATACTTACACCAGAAGATTCTAGGTAAGCATTATAAATTTGGTTTGAATTTTCCATTGTAAAAAAAAAAGCATCTAAGTTAAAGATGCTTGTTTTTAAATTTTATCCTTTCCTTTTATGGCGAGCCCTTTTCTTGTTTTGGCTTTTTGAACCTAATCTAGACATAGCACACCTAAAGCCTATGTAGTCTGTAGCAATATATTGTGGTAGATACCTTCTTTGCGCTGGATCAAGCCAATATGCTCTATCTTTCCATGAACCTCCCTTATAAACTCTTACTTCATCTGTAATTAATGTAGTTCTATTAGGGTTTTTATCGTATTCTCGAACTAATTCTCCATCAGCATTTAAAGTAACTTTTGGAGGTGTTGGAGCGTCATACATTTGCGTGGTCTCAGGTTTTTGATCAACTCCTTCCTCAGGTTTACCGGATGCAAAGTTTCTTGTAGATTCAGTATCACCATCTCTAAAGTTACGATTATCACTTTCAGAAAAGTTTTCTCTTAAAAAGGTTTCATTTTCGTCGATGGCAACTTGCTGAAGCTCTCCAGGTAGACGCTTAAGTAAAACTTTACCGTTTGGTAATGTGTCAAATATCAATTGATCTGCTGCAACAATTTCTGCTTTGCCGTCTTCACCTATTACAGATTTTGTGTATACATTACCACGATAGTAGTTAAAATCATTTGCTTCATCATCAACTATTGGTCTGTAAACATCGGAGACCCATTCAGCTACATTACCCGCCATATCGTATACTCCAAAGTCATTAGGTGGATATTGTTTTACTTGAATAGTAATGTCAGCCCCGTCATCAGACCATCCGGCTATTCCTCCATAATCTCCCTTTCCAAGTTTAAAATTTGCTAGTTGGTCACCTTCAGTTCTCCGATCACTAGATCTAGTATATTCTCCAGACCAAGGATATTTCTTTTTTCCTCTGTAATTATTATATTCACGGTCTCCCACAAGTGCCAAAGCAGCATATTCCCATTCTGCTTCAGTTGGTAATCTGTATGATGGAAGAAGAACTCCCTTCTCTACACCTGCATAAACTTTAACTATGGAGTCACCTTTTTTCTCTTCACCTCTTTTTCCAACTAAACTATCCATTTTACCAGCATAAGCAGTTTCAGGTCTTTTCATATATGCTTCTGTGTTGAATGTGCTATTGGTTTCTACTTCGTTGTATCTAACATCTTTTTGAACAAATGCTTCTCTCTCAAGAATAAATTCATTAACTCTGTCAGTCCTCCATTCTGCAAACTGTACAGCCTGAAGCCAATTAACCCCAACAACGGGATATTCAGCATATGCAGGATGACGAAGATAATTTGTCGTTAACTCTTCAACATAACCTAGTTGATTTCTCCATACGAGAGTATCGGGAAGGGCACCCTCATATATTTGTCTGTATCGGGGCTCTTCAGTTGGAAATACATACTCAAGCCAATCTAGATATTCCATATACATTAAATTTGTCACCTCTGTTTCATCAATATAAAAAGACATAACATGTTGTTTTGTAGGAGAATTGTTCCAATCATGCATAACGTCGTCTTGTACTTGACCTTTTGTGTATGTTCCCCCTTCGATAAAAACTAAACCTGGGCCAGTTTCTTGATCATTAAATTCTGTGTTGTATTGAAATCCACCTTTCTTAGAGTTTATATCCCAACCGGTTCCACGAGATGTATTTCCACCACCACAACCAATTATTAAAAGTGAACCTAGGATTGCTACAATTAACTGTTTTAAATTACTAAAGCTCATATTAGTATTGAATTAATTTAAAAACATTCTGCAATATACAAATAATCAATTTTTGTTCTATTTACAAAAATGAAATAATCTAATTTATAAGACTAAACGACTAATCTCAAAAAATATTGCTTTTAGTTTAATATTGATTTAATTTTTTGATTTTAAGGACAAGAATTTTCAATACAAAACGTTTTTAAAGTGAAAAACTAAAAAATGAGAGTGCTTTTATTTTTAGTGTTTACTATTTATTTGGGAATTCACAAGAATTTTTCACAAAATTCTAATCGTGTAGTCACAACTGGAGTGCCTTTCCTTATGATTACAGCTGACGCACGTGCTGCAGGAATGGGAGAATTAGGAGTTGCTACATCAGCGGACAATTATTCTCAATATTGGAATCCTGCAAAATATGCTTTCGCATCAAACAATAAAGGCATTGGGCTCAGCTACACCCCTTATTTGAGCAAGTTAGTTGATGATATTTTTCTTGGCAACATACTTTTTTTTAAAAAAATTGATGACAGAAGTTCGTGGGCAACAGGATTAAGATATTTTAGCCTTGGGGAGATTCAGTTTAATGAATTTATTGCTGGTTCAATTGTAGATCAAGGAATTCAAAGACCATCTGAATTGACATTAGATTTATCATATGCACTAAAATTAAGTAGTGAATTCTCTATGTCTGTAGCGGGAAGATTTATTTATTCAGATTTAAAAGTCGCTATAGATGCTGACACATCATCAGCAAGTTCATTAGGGATTGACATATCAGCCTTTTATCAAAGTGAAATTTTTAAATTGAAATCAAACTCTGCGCTTGTCAGATCTGGAATTAACATTTCTAATATTGGACCAAGATTGAATTATGAATCAGGTGCTCAAAAAAGTTTTATTCCAACCAACTTGAGATTAGGTGCAGGTCTAGATATCTTTTTTGATAATGATAATAAATTAGGATTTTACACTGAGTTTAATAAACTTTTAGTACCAACCCCAACCGCAGTTTTCGATTCGGATCAAAATCTGATAGGATATAAGCAACCAGATATAGATTTTATAAATGGGATTTTCAAATCTTTTACTGACTCACCGGGAGGTTTATCCGAGGAATTAAGTGAGATAACAGCAGCGATAGGATTGGAATATTGCTTTCAAGATTCTCTTTCAATAAGAACTGGATTTTTCAACGAAAGTCAAAATAAAGGCTCTCGGCGATATTTAACAATGGGAGCTGGCTTTAATCTCAATCTTTTTGAAATTGATCTTTCCTATTTATTTTCAACATCTCGAGTTAGAAACCCGTTAGAAAATACGATCCGTTTTTCATTATCAATCAATCTAGACCAATCTTCTTCTCAAACATCTGATGAGAATATGAGTAATGTTGATATTGAAGACTAATTTGAATAAATAGAATAATTAATGGCTCAATTTAAATAAGAATTAAGTAATTTTATATTTGATTAATGGATGTATTTTAGGATTTTATGAAGAAAATAACAAAGCAAACTTATTTAGATTGGTATGAGAACATGCTTTTTTGGAGAAAGTTTGAGGACAAGCTTGCTGGAGTTTACATTCAACAAAAGGTAAGAGGCTTTCTACACTTATATAATGGACAGGAAGCAGTTCTCGCAGGCTCGCTTCATGCTATGGAAATTGGTAAAGACCGAATGATAACTGCGTATCGAAATCATGTTCAACCTATTGGTATGGGTGTTGATCCAAAGCATGTAATGGCAGAACTATATGGTAAGGCTACAGGTACATCTCAAGGACTTGGTGGGTCAATGCATATTTTTTCTAAAGAACACAAGTTTCATGGAGGACATGGAATCGTTGGAGGTCAGATTCCTCTTGGTGCTGGAATGGCTTTTGGTGATAAATATTTCAATCGTGACAATGTGACTCTCTGTTTTATGGGCGATGGAGCTGTTAGGCAAGGATCTCTTCATGAGACTCTGAACCTGGCAACACTTTGGCAACTTCCAGTTGTTTTTGTTGTCGAAAATAATGGATACGCCATGGGAACATCAGTAGCACGCACAGCTTCGCATGTAGAAATCTGGAAGCTAGGCTTAGGATATGATATGCCTTGTGAGCCATGTGATGGAATGGATCCTGTTGCTGTAGCCAAAACTATGGATAAAGCAATTAATCTTGCTCGTAAAGGAGGAGGACCCTCATTTTTAGAAATGAAAACCTATAGATACCGCGGACACTCAATGTCGGATGCTCAGCACTATAGAACTAAAGATGAGGTAGAAGAGTATAGAAAAATTGATCCAATAACTCAAGTAAAGGAGATTATTCTAAAAAATAAATATGCGACTCAAAAACATTTAGATTCAATTGATGCTTCCGTTAAAGAACATGTAAGTGAGTGTGAAAAATTTGCTGAATCTTCTCCTTATCCAGAAAAAAGTTTGATGTATGACGCTGTTTATGAAGATAACGATTATCCATTTATAAAACATAAATTGTAGTTTATGGCTGAAATTATAAATATGCCAAGGTTGAGTGACACTATGGAAGAAGGTACTGTCGCAAAATGGTTCAAAAAAGTTGGTGATCAGATTAATGAGGGAGATATATTAGCTGAAATTGAAACTGATAAAGCAACAATGGAATTTGAATCTTTCAATGAGGGAGAGTTACTTCATATTGGAATTCAAGAGGGTGGAACGGCACCAGTGGATACTCTTTTGGCAATAATTGGAGAAAAAGGAGAAGATATTTCTAATATAATTAATGGAGATTCTAGGGAAAAAGAAGAAAATGATAATATTTCTGAAACAACAAAAACAGTTTCAGAAGATGATTCCAAAACTGTTATACCTGATGAAGTAGAAATAATAAATATGCCAAGGTTAAGTGATACTATGGAAGAAGGAACTGTTGCGAAATGGTTTAAAAAAGTTGGTGATAAGGTTAATGAAGGAGACATTTTAGCTGAAATAGAAACTGATAAAGCAACAATGGAATTTGAATCATTTTATCAAGGTGAACTTCTCCACATTGGGCTTGAAGAAGGACAGTCAGCTGCGGTTGACAGTCTCTTAGCAATTATCGGAAAAACAGGGACTGACATAAATAAGATAATTTCTTCATTGAATAATAATCAAAACTCAATAAGTGAATCGTCACAACTAATATCTCCTGAAATTAAAGACAATACTGAACAGAATTTGACCGTTGTTGAGCAAGAATCTAAACCTCAATTGATTGAAACGAAAGTAAATTCAAATGGTAGAATTATTGCCTCACCTTTAGCAAAAAAGTTAGCTGAGGAAAAGGGAATTAACTTAAACTCTGTGAAAGGCTCAGGAGAGTTTGGAAGGATTATTAAACGAGATATAGACAACTTTAAATCAAAAGCTTTAGGAAGTAATCTTTTAAAACCTAATGCATCACTTGGCAAGGAATCTATTACTAAGATTGCAAATTCTCAAATGAGAAAGACAATTGCAAAGCGTTTATCTAGTTCTAAATTTTCTGCACCTCACTACTATCTTGGTGTAGAATTCGATATGGATAATACAATTTCTTTTAGAAATCAGTTTAATTCATTACCTGATACTAAAATATCTTTTAATGATATCATAATTAAAGCCTGTGCGCTATCACTAAAACATCATCCTGAAGTAAATGCTAAATGGGAAGATGATCAAATAACTCAACACCACCACGTGCACATTGGTGTTGCAGTAGCTGTTGATGAAGGATTATTAGTTCCGGTTGTTAAGTTTGCTGATGAGCAAAATCTTCCTCAAATAGGATCAATAGTTAAGGACTTTGCTTTACGTGCCAGGGAGAAAAAATTGAAACCTGAAGAAATGGATGCTAGTACATTTACAATTTCTAATCTTGGAATGTTTGGAATACAAGAATTTACATCTATCATTAATCAACCTAATGGTGCAATTTTATCAGTTGGTGCAATAGTTAAAAAGCCTGTAGTTAAAGATGATAAAATAGTTGTAGGAAATACGTTAAAACTAACTTTAGCATGCGATCATAGAGTAGTTGATGGGGCCATGGGAGCTCAATTTTTACAAACGCTAAAAGATTACATTGAAAATCCATTAAAAATGATCTTATAGTCGTATATTCTTGTTTGATCATTATGTAAATTAAAATGTCAAAAACTATTATCGTAACAGGGGCTAGTAGAGGAATTGGTCACGAAATTGTAAAAATTGCAGAAAAAAAAGGCCACAGGGTATATTCTATTTCAAGGAATATAAAAGCACTCAAAGATTACTCTTTTAAATATCCAAGACAAGTTGATTTAGCTAATGAAGATTCTATTGATAAATTTTCTTTGGAAGTTAAAAATGATGGTGTGAAGGTAGATGCACTTATTAATAATGCTGGTGCCTTTTTAAACAAACCCTTCGAAAAAATTTCAAAAAAAGAGTTTGAATATATTTTTCAAGTTAATGTTTTTGGACTGTCTTCAATTACACGTAAGGTTTTGCCAATAATAGATAGCAAAGGGCATATTGTTAATATAACCAGTATGGGTGGAATTAATGGAGCCGCAAAATTTACTGGGTTAAGTGCTTACAGTAGCAGCAAGGGAGCTGTAAATATTTTAACTGAATTATTAGCTGAAGAATACAAAGAAAAAGGACCATCATTCAATGCTCTTGCCTTTGGAGCTGTTCAAACTGAAATGTTGGAAGAAGCATTTCCTGGTCTTAAAGCACCAATATCAGCAAAAGAAATTGCTGATTTTATATTAGATTTTTCTTTGCAGGGACAGAAATTTTTTAATGGCAAAATTATACCTGTATCTTCAACAACACCATAAGAGTTTAATGGAAAACTTTTTAAAATTAATTCCAGAAAAATCAAAAAAAAAAGTAGTTAGTCTTTTACACTTAGAACCTGTAATTGTTAGAGTTACAAAAAAAAGGATTTCCAAACATGGGGACTTTAGAAAAAAAGCAAATGGAGACTTTTTTATTACAATAAACGAGTCAACAAACCCATATCGCTTTTTGATCACCTTACTTCATGAAATAGCACATTATATCGTTTACAAGAAATACTCGAATATATCAAAACCTCATGGACCGGAATGGAAATTAGCATACAGAAAAATATTACTCCCATTTTTAAATAACCAAATTTTCCCAGATCAAATATGCAGGTGTTTAGCACATTATATAAGAAACCCAAAAGCAAGTACAGATAGAGATTTAAATCTTTTTATGGCATTAAGAAAATATGATAAAAAAGAAAATTACTCACTCATTCTTGAAATAGAAAAAGGTCAGAGCTTTAGAATAAAATCTGGTAGAAAGTTCATTAAATTGAATAAGCGACGAAAACTTTATGAATGCAGAGAAGTGAGTTCTAATAGAATTTATCTTTTTAGTCCTCAAATCGAGGTAATACGAAGTTTATGACTTATTTTTTTTCAGATACATTTTTCTCACTTCTTTAAATAAATCTGAAGAGTATACGAAGTTGGAAACAGCTTCATTATCTGTGTTGAAAATATCTTTATTAGATCCCTCCCAAGCCTTTTTACCATTTAGTAAAAAAACTATTTTTTCTCCAATTTCCATTACTGAATTCATATCATGAGTATTGATTACAGTCGTTATGTTATACTCTTCTGTGATTTCTTGTATTAAATTGTCTATAAGAATTGCTGTTTTAGGATCCAAGCCTGAGTTGGGCTCATCACAAAAAAGATATTTGGGATTCATAACTATAGACCTTGCTATAGCAACCCTTTTTTTCATTCCTCCAGATATTTCATCAGGATACTTTTCATTAGCATTGATTAAATTAACTCTTTTAATTACTTGATTTGCCCTTTCACGAACTTCATCATCATCTTTTTTTGTGAACATTTGCATGGGAAACATTATATTTTCCTCAACTGTCATTGAATCAAACAGCGCACTACCCTGAAAAACCATTCCTATCTCTTGTCTAAGTACAGTACGCTCTTTTGTAGTCATTAGATTTATGGGACTGTTTTCAAAAAAGATTTGTCCTGAGTTAGTTTCAAAAAGACCCAACAAACATTTTAAGAAAACTGTTTTTCCAGATCCACTTTGTCCAATTATTAAATTGGTTTTACCTTTTTCAAAGATTGTTGATATTCCTTTAAGAACAGGTGATTTATCAAATTCTTTGGATATGTTTTTTACCTTTATCATCTATGTTAATAAAAGTTGAGTTATAAGGTAATTAAGCAAAATAATCACTACACTAGTCCAAACAAATGAAACCGTACTAGCCTTTCCAACTTCTAAAGCTCCTCCTGTCATAAAATATCCATGAAATGAAGGAATTGTTGCAAGAATGAATGAAAAAAAAGCAGTTTTTATGAATGCATAAGTAACATGGAAAGGTGTAAAATCTAATTGTATACCTTGAATAAATTCGCCGCTGGTTGAAAATCCTCCATAAACACATGCTATATAACCACCAAAAATTCCTAAGAACATAGATATGCATATGACCAAAGGATAAAGTAAAAGCGCGATAATTTTTGGGAAGATAAGGTAGTTATATGTATTGATTCCCATTACTTCAAGTGCATCAATTTGTTCTGTTACTCTCATGGTTCCAATACTTGAGGTGATATAAGAACCAACTTTTCCGGCCATTATAATTGAAATAAAAGTTGGAGCAAATTCCAAAATTATCGACTGCCGAGTAGCAAAACCGATTAAGTCTTTTGGTAAAAACGGATTTTCAAGATTTAAAGCTGTTTGAATTGAAACAACACCTCCAACAAAAAACGATATAAATGAAACAATACCAAGTGATCCAATTATTAAAGATTCTATATCCTTAAATATAAGCTGTCTGAGTACTTTCCATTTAGTGAATTTTCCAAACACATTTTGAAGCATCAAGAAATATTTTCCTATGTTTGAAATGACTCTCATACCCTATCAAAGTTATTAATTTTAAGCAAAAACTTAAGTTAAAAAAATTGAATTTAAACACTAAACTAAATTTGATAGGTGATTGCGTTTATGTTCATTCCCGCACCAACTGAAGCAAAAAGTATTAGATCATTTTTCCTTAAACTATGTCCGCAATAGTTTCTATTTATTACTAGATCGAATAAAGTAGGTACTGTAGCTACAGAACTATTTCCAAATTCTTGAATATTCATTGGCAATATATTTTCTGGCATTTTTTTGTTGTAAAGACCATAAAATCTATTAATTATAGCTTCATCCATTTTTAAGTTTGCTTGGTGTAAAAATATTTTTTTAAGTTCACTTAACGATCTTCCTGATGATTCCAAACAACTTTTTAATGCTAGTGGTACTTTACTTAGGGCAAATTCATAAACTTTTCTTCCGTGCATTTTAATATATTTTGAATTTCCAACTTTATCATTTGCGGTACCATAAAATATAAAATCTGCTTCACCTTCACTTGTATATGTTACTGTTTTATGAGATAATATTCCTCCTTCCTCATTTGATTTTTCAATTATTGTTGCTCCAGCTCCGTCAGCATATATCATAGAGTCTCTGTCTGTGTGATCCAACACCCTTGATAAAGTGTCTGCCCCTATTACAAGACATTTTTCAGCCATTCCCGCTTTAATAAATGCTGTTGCTTGTATAACGCCTTCAACCCATCCAGGACAACCAAATAAAATATCATAAGCAACACAGTTTGGATTTTTAATTTCCAATCCAGCTTTTACCTTTGATGCGAGACATGGGAGAGTATCTATTTGATTTGATTCAAAAGTTATGTCCCCTACATTATGCGCAACTATTATATAATCAATTGATTCACGATTAATTTTAGCATTATCAATTGATTTGTTGGCTGCTTCAATGGCAATGTCAGTCACAGTTTGGTTATCTTCAATATATCTCCTTTGTTCGATGCCTGTAATTGACTTAAACTTTTCAATAATTACCTCGTTCGAATTTTTAATTGAGTCACCATTACTGTCGAAAAATTGGTGATTAGAAAAACTTTTATTTTGCTCTACTTTTGAAGGGATTACACTGCCAGTACCTGTAATTTTTATGTTCATGATAGTTACACAAAAGTAATTCAATAAAGAGCCAAAATGTGAAAGGTCTTGAAAGTGCTACGAAGTCTAAGCCTTTTAAAGTGTTAAATTAATTTTTTATATAAAAATTTAAATATCTGATAATGAGATGCCTACATACGACTCTATGGGGTCACATGTGCAAACTAGATTACGATCGCCATAAGCTTCATCGACACGTCTAACAGAGGGCCAAAATTTATTTTTAGAAACAAACTCTAAAGGAAATGCAGCTTTTTGCCTTGAATATGGAAATTCCCAAACATCTGAAGTAACCATTTCAAGCGTATGAGGTGCATTTTTTAATATAGCAGTATCATTTTCATTGTCTGAGGCAATTTCCATCCTAATAGAAATCATTGAATCACAAAAGCGATCTATTTCTTCTAGATTTTCACTTTCTGTTGGTTCTATCATCATAGTTCCCGCTACAGGAAAAGACACTGTTGGTGCGTGAAAGCCATAATCCATTAAACGTTTGGCAATATCAACGACTTCAATTCCTTTGTTCTTAAATGGTCTACAGTCAATAATTAGCTCATGGGCAGAGCGGCCTTTTTCACCTGAATAAAGAATATCATATGCTCCGTCTAAGCGTTTTTGAATATAGTTTGCATTTAAAATTGCTACCTCTGTAGCTTTTCGAAGTCCGTCACCACCCAGCATTTTAATGTACCCATAGGAAATGAGACATGCTAAAGCAGATCCATATGGAGCTCCAGATATCGATGTTATTGCATTTAGACCTCCGGTCTTTACCACTGGATTTCCAGGTAAAAAGGGTTTCAGATGAGATGCAACTGATATAGGGCCTACTCCTGGTCCTCCACCACCATGTGGAATTGCAAAAGTTTTATGTAGATTCAAGTGGCAAACGTCAGCTCCAATTTGAGCAGGACTTGTCAAACCCACTTGTGCATTCATATTAGCTCCATCCATATATACTTGACCACCACAATCGTGAATAAGTTTTGTTATATCTTTAATTCTGGTTTCAAAAACTCCATGGGTACTTGGATAGGTTATCATCAAAGCTGCTAAATTGTCTTTGTGAATTTGTGCTTTTTCGTTGATATCATTCCAATCAATATTTCCTTTTGTATCTGTATTTATAACCACTACTTCCATTCCAGCCATAACTGCAGAAGCTGGATTTGTTCCGTGAGCTGAAGCTGGTATCAAACAAATATTTCGTTTTTTTTGGTTTTGATTCTCATGATAAGCACGAATAACCATTAATCCTGCATATTCTCCCTGTGCTCCAGAGTTTGGTTGGAGTGATGTATCTGCAAAACCAGTGATTTTTGTTAATTGTAATTTTAATTCATTGAGCATTTTCTGATACCCGATAACTTGGTCTGAGGGTACAAAGGGATGAATGCTACCCCAATTTGAATCACTAAGTGGTAGCATTTCTGCAGCAGCATTCAATTTCATTGTGCATGAACCTAGCGAGATCATCGAATGATTTAGAGCTAAATCTTTTCTCTCTAAATATTTAATATATCTCATCAATGCAGTTTCAGAGTGATAACTGTTAAAAATTTTATGTGTTAAAATTTCACCTGACTTAATTAGTGATTTTGGAATATAACTCTCTTCAGTCTTTGATTCACTAATTTTTTTAATAGAGTTAGATGAACTTTTAAATATTGATACTATTTTATCAATATCTTTATCTGTGACAGCTTCATTTAGCGAAATACAAATCGTATTCCCGTCTGGATAATAAAAGTTGACCTTATTTAGCTCAGCTTTCTTTTTAATATTTACAACGTTTGTCTTAACTTGTAGTGTATCAAAAAAATGTTTATTTATTTGTTTAAACCCTAGTTCGGAAAGTTTTAAATTTAGATCAACAGCTTTTTGATGTATTGAGTTGGAAATGTTGTATAAACCCTTGGGACCATGATAAACGACATACATTCCTGCCATAACAGCTAGAAGAACTTGTGCAGTACATATATTTGAGGTAGCACGATCTCTTTTTATATGTTGTTCTCTGGTTTGCAATGCCATGCGTAAAGCTGGATTTTCATTAAGGTCTTTTGTTTTACCTATAATTCTTCCAGGTATATTTCGTTTATACTTATCACGAGTTGCAAAAAAAGCTGCGTGGGGGCCACCATAACCCATCGGAATCCCAAATCTTTGTGTTGTACCAACCACAACATCTGCTCCAAAAGTACCAGGACTTTCTAACATTACAAGACTCATTATGTCAGCAGCAACAACTGAGCAAACATGATTATCTTTCGCATTGTTAATCCAACTCTTTAGATTTGGAATTTCTCCTTTTACTCCGGGGTATTGAAATAGTGAGCCAAAAAAAGTAGAGTCATATTCAAGTTTATTAGCATCACCAACTACAAGGTTTATTCCAAGTGGAGCACTCCTTGTTTTTAAAACTGAAAGTGTCTGGGGTAGTACGTTTTCATCTACAAAAAATTTAAAAGCCTCGTGTTTTTTTTGTTCTTTAGTTTGTGATCCAAAAAGCATTGTCATGGCTTCTGCAGCAGCTGTACTTTCATCTAAGAGCGATGCGTTAGCTAGTTCCATTCCGGTTAATTCACATATAATAGTTTGAAAATTAAACAGAGCCTCTAATCTACCTTGAGCAATTTCTGCTTGATATGGAGTGTAAGCAGTATACCAGCTTGGATTTTCAAGAATGTTTCTCTGAATAACTGCGGGAGTTACTGTATCATGGTACCCCAACCCAATATATGTCTTAAATACCTTGTTGTCTCTTCCTAAAGAATTGATGTGTTTTGTAAATTCTGCTTCACTTATTCCATCTGGTAAATCTAATGGTTTTTTTAAACGTATTGAATCTGGTATTGTTTCATCGAGAAGATTCTCAATTGATTTTACTCCAATTTTAGATAGAATTTTTTTTATTTGATTTTCATCTGGACCCAAATGTCTATTTACAAACATTTCTCTTTTCATATATCATCTTTTTCATCAGTAAATTTACATTTTCCATGCAACATTTTAAAGATGGATTTTTTCTTATTTTAAAAATTTTATGAAAAATTATTTGACTTGTTCGAAAGTTTCGATATTTGCGTGTGAAAAATTTTCTAAAAAAGCTTTTTGATTTTTATATAAACTCCAGTATTCACGTAGCCTTATCAGTTGTTTCATTATCATACTTATCTATTGCTCTAAGTTATAAAAACGCAACTCCTTTATTGTTAATATTTATTTTTTGTTGCGCCTGTTTTTCATACAATTTCATAAAGTTTTTCCCTGTCGTTTTAAATAAAAAAAAAAATTTCGCTTAAAACTTATTTTATTTATATCGATAGGATGCATTTTATTAGCTGCTCAACAATTTTTTAACTTAAAACTTGTAACAAAAATTTTTGTTTTTTTTGGAGCTATCATAGTACTATTATACACTATCCCTTTGAAGAACAATAAAAATTTAAGAGACGTTAGGGGTTTTAAAATTTTTCTTGTAGTTATTGGCTGGTTATCACTTGTTGTTGGAGTTCCAATTTCGATGGCTCA
This sequence comes from uncultured Bacteroidota bacterium, assembly GCA_902618245.1. Taxonomy (GTDB): domain Bacteria; phylum Bacteroidota; class Bacteroidia; order Flavobacteriales; family Flavobacteriaceae; genus MS024-2A. The sequence goes on from CACMZR010000004.1 coordinate 22,140, forward strand.
AAAATTTGATATTGATTTATTTTTTCAGCTTTTAATGATTCAAGGAATTTATATTTTCGTTGCTACGATACCATTTGAAATTAGGGATTTAGACCAGGATCAACCTAATGCTTTGACTATAGCTCAAATTTTGGGAATATCTAATGTAAAATTATTGGGCTATCTTCTTTTGATAATAAATCTAATTTTTACATTTTTTTCATTTGGAGTTTTTTCTGCATTTAGTTTAAGTTCCGCCATTAGTTTTTTATCATTAATCTTGTTGCTTTATATTGTCACTCCTACGCATTCAAAATATCTAACTAGTTTTTGGGTTGAATCAATACCTATTTTTTGGAGTGTTATCTACTATTTACTTAACTTTAATATGACTATGTAAAATTTGAAAATAATTGTTTTATAATCTTTCTTTTATTCAAAAACGTTGTTGCCTATTATTTATAATTTTTATTTTTCTTTCGTGTAAATCTGCAGGAGATAAATTCTTTTCTAAAAGGGATATAAAAAAAAGTCAATCTTTAATAGGTGTTAAATTTAATAAGAAGAAATTGGATACATTATATCCATATTTACAGCGTAACAGAGCTGGATATGAGGGCATGAGAAATTTTTCATTAAGCTACGATCAGATACCTAGCCTATTGTTTAATCCGCATCCAATTAAATTTAAGATACCAAAAAGCAAAGAAATAAAATCAAATTTTGGTAGTATTGAAAAAGTGAGACTTCCAAAAAATTTAGATGAGATAGCGTTTTATACAGTACCACAACTTCATGCTCTTATTAAGTCTAAAAAGATAACATCCTTAGAACTAACTAAACTATACATAAAGCGACTTAAACAGCACAACTCTTCACTTTTTTGTGTAATAAATTTAACGGAAGACTTAGCCCTTAAGCAAGCAAAAAGAGCGGATAGTCTTCTTAAAAATGGAATTATATTGGGGCCATTACACGGAATACCTTATGGCTTGAAGGATCTTATTTCAGTAGAGGGTTATCCTACAACTTGGGGTGCTTATCCGTATAAAAATCAAAGAATTAACAAAACCGCAACAATTGCTAGGGAGCTAGAGAGATCTGGTGCTGTACTCGTAGCTAAATTAGTTTCTGGTTCATTAGCAAGAGGAGATGTTTGGTTCGGAGGTATGACGCGAAATCCTTGGGATACCAAACAAGGGGCAAGTGGTTCCTCTGCTGGTTCGGGTTCAGCAACTGCAGCTGGATTGGTAGGATTTTCAATTGGAACAGAGACCCTTGGCTCTATAGTTTCACCAAGTACCCGTAATGGTATAACTGGATTAAGACCCACTTATGGGAGAGTAAGCAGGAATGGAGTAATGAGCCTTTCTTGGTCTATGGATAAAGTTGGACCAATGTGTCGCTCCGCTATTGGGTGTGCTATCGTTTTTGAAGCTATTTACGGCAAAGATCCTTTAGATCCTACATCTGTTGATGCTTCTTATTTTTTCAATATAAAATCAAAACCTGAGAAATATAAAATTGGATATTTGAAGGATCTAATTGAAAAAGATACAACAGATAGTGGTGACAACATTCGCGATGTAATCAAATTATTAAAACAAAATGGGATAAGTCTGTTGCCAATAAATCTGCCAAAAAATTACCCTTTTAAGGTTTTTGATATAATCTTAAGATCTGAATCAGGAGCACATTTTGATGAATTAGTTAGAAGTGGTAAAGTAGATAATATGGTTCAACAAAATCAGAAATCTAGAGCTAATAGCCTAAGACAATCACGCTTTATTCCGGCTGTTGAATATATACAAGCAAATAGATTTAGATCTAAATTAATCGAAGAGATGCATTCGATAATGGAAGAAATTGATGTCTTAATTAGTCCAACAACAGGTGGAAACCAATTAATGATTACAAATTTAACGGGCCATCCAGTCGTATGCGTACCAACAGGTTTTGATTCTGAAAATCATCCTACTAGCATAAGTTTTTTAGGCAACTTGTATCAGGAAGAAAAAATTCTTGAATTTGCTAACTTCTTTCAAAAAATTACTAATCATCATCTAAAATACCCTCCATTGTATTATAGCAGTGGAGAAAATGTTAACTAAATAATTTAATAAATTATAAAATGAAAAAAATATTTATAATACTTATATTTTTATCTTGCTCACAAAAAAACTCTAATATTCATATTGTAGAAAAAGAAGATTTTCAAATATTGTTAAATAAAGAGGTACAATTAATAGACGTAAGAACTCCAAATGAATATGGAAACGGTTTTATTGCTAATGCAGAAAATATAAATTTTAAATCAGAGGATTTTTTATCACAAATCTCAAAGCTTGATAAAAGTAAACCTGTACTTCTTTATTGTTCTGCTGGAGGAAGAAGTGCTAAAGCTTCCAAAATCTTTGATTCACTAGGGTTTAAAGAAATATATGATCTTAAAGGAGGATATCTTTCTTGGTAGAAAAAAGTATATTTAATGACAATTAACTTTTAGTATTTTTTATCAAATAAGAATAAAATATTAATATACTATATCAATCCAGCTCTTTTCAAAAGTGCTGACGAATTAGGCACTTTACCTCTAAACTTTTTATATAAAATCATAGGGTGTTCAGTTCCTCCTTTAGAAAGTATATTATCTTGAAACTTGGCTGAGGTTTTTTTGTCAAAAATTCCATTTTCCAAAAAAAGTTCAAATGCATGTGCTTCTATAACTTCTGCCCATTTGTAGCTATAATATCCTGCTGCATATCCTCCCTGGAAGATATGCGAAAAGGAAGTACTTAAACAATTTTCATCAATATCTTTTATGAATTGAAATCTTTCAATTACACTTTTTTCGTGTTTTTTTACATTTTTTATCTTATTTGAATTTTTTGTGTGGTAGGACATATCAAGATATCCCAAACTTAGCTGGCGTAGAGTATGTAGCCCTTGTTGAAAATTTTTAATTTTCTTTATCTTTTCAACAAATTTTCGAGGCAGTGCTTTTCCGGTCTTGTAATGTTTTGCATAAATTAAAATTGCTTCCTTTTCATAACACCAGTTTTCCATTATTTGGCTTGGAAGCTCTACAAAATCCCAGTAAACATTTGTACCACTTAAACTACTATAGCTCGTATTCGCTAAAATTCCATGAAGTGCATGTCCGAATTCATGAAATAAAGTAGTAACCTCTTGAAATGTTAATAGTGAAGGCTTGGTTTTTGTAGGTCTCGAAAAATTACAAACAATTGAAACATGAGGCCTTTGGTTTTTTTTCTGAGAGCGAAAACTCGTCATCCACGCTCCATCCCTTTTACCAGGTCTTGGAAAAAAGTCTGCATACAGAAGGGCATAGAATTTGGTATTTTTATACACTTCAAAAACTCGAACCTCATTATTATATCTTTGAATATCATAATTTTCCTTAAACTCGAGATCATAAAGTTTTTTAAGGATCTCAAATATTCCACTTAAGACATTATCGAGAGAAAAAAATGGTTTTAATTCCAGTTCATCTAAGTCAAGTTCAGCTTTTTTCATTTTTTCACTTACAAAGGCACTGTCCCATTTCTCAATTTTTTTCAAGTTTAATTTGCTTTTAGCATAAGTATTCATAGCCTTCCATTCTTTTTCAGCGGCAGGGAATGCTTTTATTGCTAACTCTTCTAAAAATTTTTTCACTTCTGAAATAGAGCTAGCCATTCTTTCCTCTAAAATAAACTCAGCATGTGAATTGTATCCCAAGAGTTTTGCCCTTTCTTTTCTGAGTGAAATGATTTCGATAATTATCTCAGTATTATTGTTTTTGTTTTTTTGATAACCTCTTTTCCCAAAAGCGAGAGTAATTTCTTTTCTAAGTTCTCTTTCTTCTGAATATGTTATAAAAGGAATATATATAGGATAATCAAGAGTAACAATCCATCCTTTTTTACCTTTTTTATCGGCTATTGATTTTGTCATTTCAACTAGTGACTCTGGTAAACCTCTAAGTTTTTTTTCATCTTTAATATGGAGTTCATATGCTTGAGTTTCTGCTAAAATATTTTGGCCAAAAGACAAAGATAATTTAGCCAATTTAGCATCGATTATCCGTAGTTTTTTCTTCTCACTCTTACCAAGTAATGCTCCATTTCTAACAAAACCCTTGTATTGTTTTTCCAGAAGAGTTTTCTGTTCAGAATTTAAATTTTTTTGGTCGTTATTTTCATATACATAGCGAATCCTATCAAATAAAACTTCATTAAGATTAATATCATTTTGAAATTTTGTTAACAACGGAGCAGCTTGACTGGTAATAAGTTGAATTTCATCTGTAGTTTCTGCACTATTCAAGTTGAATAATATAGAGCTATTTCTGCCCAAAATACTTCCGCATGACTCTAATGCTAGATTTGTATTTTCGAAAGTTGGTTTGTCAACGTTGTTACAAATTACGCGAATATTATCTAGAACTAGATTTATACCTTTTTTGATAGCTGGAATAAAATGTTTCGATTTTATTTTATCGAAAGGGATTGACTCAAAATCAGTTTTGAAATGGGATAGTAAAGGATTACTCAAGGTTATTGTTTTTAATTTCTCTTCCACTTTGAATAACCTTTTCTTTCATACTGTTTTTATACTTTAAGATTTTCTTTTGAATTTCCTTATTTTCAATTCCTAGTATTTGTGCGGCAAGAATGCCAGCATTTTTAGCTCCATTTAAAGCAACTGTTGCTACAGGTACACCACCAGGCATTTGCAATATTGATAGAATTGAGTCCCAACCTTCTAATGAATTTTTTGATTTAATTGGTACTCCAATAACAGGAACCGGGGATAGGGATGCTATCATACCAGGTAAATGTGCTGCACCACCAGCTCCAGCTATAATAACTTTAATACCCCTTTTGTGTGCCTCACTTCCAAATAATGACATTTTTTCAGGCGTCCGATGGGCTGAGACTATATCTACTTCAACTTTTATTTTGAATTCATTAAGAATTTCTATTGCTTCATTCATCACATGGAGGTCTGATTGACTTCCCATAATTATACTAACTTCTGTCATATCTTTTTGTAATTACTTCAATTGTCTGTTTTACTTCTTCCGCAATCTTACGTGCTGTATTTAAATCTTTATTTATAACCGTTATATGTCCCATTTTTCTGTAGGGACGTGTTTTTTTCTTACCATAAATGTGCGGATTTACACCTTCAATAGCTAAAATGTGTTCAATATTTTTGAATTTCACTAATCCAGAATAACCCTCTTTTCCAACCAAATTAACCATTACACCAGCTACTTTGTTCGAAGTTTCTCCGAGTGGTAAGTCAAGAATTGCTCTTATGTGTTGTTCAAACTGAGATGTGTATGCCGCTTCAATAGTGTAGTGACCACTGTTGTGGGGTCTTGGAGCGACTTCATTTACTAATATGTCTCCATCTGAAGTTAGAAATAACTCAACAGCTAGTATGCCTACATGATTAAATGACTTGGAAACAGCAAGTGCGATTTTTTCAGCTTTTTTTGATATGCTTTTTGGTATTCGAGCTGGGCTCAAAACATATTCTAATTGATTTGCTTGAGGATGAAATTCCATTTCAACAGATGGATAAAATTTAGTTTCGCCCTTGGGACTTCTACACACAATAATTCCTAACTCTTTGTCAATATTTACTAACTCTTCAGCAAGACAAGCTCCTGGGCTTACTTCCTCAAGGTCTTGATTTGATCTAACAATTTTAACTCCAAATCCATCATATCCCATTGATTCTGATTTCCAAACAAATGGAAAAGAAACAAGACCACGAGCAACTTCATCTTTTAATTTTTCTTTTGAATCAAATAATTTAAACTGAGCAGTTGGAATTTTATTTTTCTTGTAAAATTTCTTTTGACTACACTTATTCTGTATAGTTTTAATTATGTTTGGTTGAGGATATACTTTTATTCCCTCTTTTTCTAAATCACTTAGTGCATGAGTATTTACATTTTCAATTTCGATTGTAACAATATCAACACTTTTACCGAATCTGAATACATCCTCATAGTCCATTAAATCTCCTTTAACAAACTCGTTGCATGACGTTTTAGAAGGTGCTTCCATATTCGGGTCCATTACTTTTGTATATATATCCCATTTCGTTGTGGCATTAAGTAGCATTTTACCCAACTGTCCACCCCCCAAAATTCCAATTTTTTGCTTTCCTGAAAAGAAACTCATCATCTACTTTTGTCAAAAATACGGATAAGTTTTTTGGATAGGAAAAAAGCCATGCAAAATAGGTATATTTAAACAAAATTGTCTTTATGGTCAATATAGTTTTATTTGGTAAGCCCGGAGCCGGAAAAGGGACTCAAGCTAATTTTCTAAAAAAAAAATACAGTCTAATCCACATTTCTACGGGAGATTTATTTCGTTATAATATTAAAAATAAAACTGAATTAGGGAAACTGGCAAAATCATTTATAGATAAAGGAGATTTGGTTCCCGATAAGGTAACAATTAAAATGTTAGAAGAAGAAGTAAAGAGAAATACAAATGCAAAAGGATTTCTGTTCGATGGATTTCCTAGAACTAAATCCCAAGCTGAAGCATTAGATAATTTTTTAGATAAAAACAAAATGGAAATTAGTGCAACAATTTCATTGGAAGCCAACAATGATGTTTTAATAAAAAGACTATTAGAGCGTGGCAAATCAAGTGGAAGAATTGATGATCAAAATGAATCAAAAATTATAAATCGTTTCAAAGAATACAATGAGAAAACAGCTCCATTAAAGGCATATTATAATGACCAAAATAAATTTTATACTGTAAGTGGTATTGGCAGTATAGATACTATAACCAATCGTTTAGTTGAGGTTATAGACAGTTTATAAATCTAAAAATGACTGAGGGTAATTTTGTTGATTATGTAAAGCTATTTGTTCGCTCAGGAAATGGAGGCAAAGGTTCAATTCATCTTCATAGAGAAAAATATATCGATAAAGGAGGGCCAGATGGAGGAGATGGTGGCCGTGGGGGTCACATCATAATTAGTGCTAATCATCAAATGTGGACTCTCTATAAATATAAATTTAAAAAACATTTTTCAGCAGGTAATGGAGAACATGGTAGCAAAAATCGAAAAAGTGGGTCCCAAGGACATGACTGCATTATTGAAGTTCCACTAGGAACTGTTGTGAGAGACACAAAAACAAATAAAATCATTTTCGAAATAACGGATAATAACCAAGAAAAGATTCTTCTTGAAGGTGGTCTGGGAGGAAAAGGAAATTGGCATTATAAGTCGTCTGTAAGACAAACACCACGATATGCGCAACCTGGTCTGGGAGGCAAGAGTTTGCAGATTACTTTAGAATTAAAATTACTTGCTGATGTAGGTTTAGTAGGTTTACCAAATGCGGGGAAATCTACACTTCTTGCATCTATAACTTCTGCCAAACCAAAAATTGCAGACTATGAATTTACTACGTTGAAACCAAATCTGGGTATTGTTCAAAATTATGATTTTCAATCTTTCGTAATTGCTGATATTCCAGGAATTATAAAAGGGGCTTCTAGCGGGAGAGGTTTGGGGCATTATTTCCTTAGGCATATCGAGAGAAACTCTATTTTACTTTTTGTCATTCCGTCAGACACAAAAAACCTTAAAGAAGAATATAATATTCTTTTAAATGAGCTTAAGACTTACAATCTGGAATTGCTAGACAAAGATTATGTAGTTATTCTTTCAAAGTCTGACCTTCTTGATTTAGAATTAGAAAAGGAGTATACTGAAGAAATGAAATCAATATTTAAAGATGTTCCTCATCTAATTGTTTCAAGTATAACACGACATAATTTAAATGAATTGAAAGACCTTCTATGGAAAGTGTTAAATAAGTAATATGGATATTAATATTAAAGTTTTTTTATTTCTTTTTTTTGTTAGTTTTGCGCGATCCCAAGACTCAACACCTAAAGTATTTTATTCATTTAAATCAGATCTTAATTATCAGAAAACACTAAATAATTTAAAAACATCTTACAATAAAACAAAAGATAAAAAGCTAATAGATTCTATTGCACAACTATCTTTTACTTATAAAGATTGGGAAAATTCAATAAAATTTTTGCAAATGAGTTTAAAGATCAAACCAAACTCAAAAAACTTTTTTTTACTTGGTGCTGCTTCAGGGTTCAGATCGCTAGAGGTATCAATATTTTCATCAACAAAATATATCAAAATCATGAAGAGAGCATTTCAACAAGCCGTTAATCTCGAACCAAAAAATATACTTTTTTTAATCGCTCAAGTTGATGTTCTTGTTTCAATACCATCAATTTTTGGCGGAAGCATTCAAGAAGCGAAAAATTACATTAACAGAATCAAAGAATTAAATCCAATAGAAGGTCTAGTCGCTGAGGGGCTTTTTTATGAAAAAACGAATGATATTGAAGAAGCAGCTGAAACTTACAATAAATTATTTAATAATTTGTTATCAACCTTTAACGGTTGTTCGGATTCTTTTTTAGATTATTTGAAAAGGAACAGAAGAAATTTAGCCTATGATATTGGTAGGATTGCATCCGACTATCAATTAGAACCAGAGTGGGGTATTTGTGCACTTTCATTTTATGAAGAAAGACATATTCTTCGTGATTCAATTCCTTTGCCTTGGGTTTATTACCATATTGCGAAATTAGAAAAAATACAAGGTGATATATCGCGAATGAAAATTTTTATTTCCAAAGTCAAACCATATGAAAATGACTATCCCTCAATTTCTAATTTAATTAATGGATTGATCCAACAATGAACTTACATTTTATAGCAATAGGTGGAAGTGCAATGCATAGTTTGGCTATCGCAATGGATCGTCTTGGACATAAAGTTAGTGGAAGCGATGATTCTATTTTTGAGCCATCGAAAAGTAATTTAAAAAATGCTGGATTACTACCATCAAGTTTGGGTTGGTTTCCTAAGAAAATAAATTTAGAAATCGACATTGTGATTTTAGGAATGCATTCTAAAAAAGATAATCCTGAATTATTAAAAGCTCAAAATATAGGATTAAATATTCAATCTTATCCGGAGTTTTTATCAGAAATATCAAAGAATAAAACAAAAGTAGTTATAGCAGGTAGTCATGGAAAGACAACTATCACCTCAATGATTATTCATGTTCTAAAATACCATGGTGTTGATATAGATTTCATGGTTGGTGCCCCTCAAGTAAATGTTAATGAAACATTTGTAGTTTCAGAAAAAAATAATTTTATTTTGATTGAAGGAGACGAATATTTGTCTTCACCTATTGACAGTAAGCCAAAATTTTTGTGGTACAAACCTGAAATTGCCTTAATTAGTGGAATTGCTTGGGACCACATTAATGTATACCCAGTATTTGATAAATATATAGAGCAATTTAATAGATTCATTTCATCGATTCGACCTGGTGGTGTTTTAATTTTTAATGAGGAAGATAAAGTACTTAAAGAACTGGTTGAAAAAAATTCAAATCTCATTAAAAAAATTCCATACAGAATTTCTAATTTTTTTATTGATGAGGGTATAACCTATCTCGAGACATCAGAAGGAAAAATCCCCTTATCTATTTTCGGGAATCATAACCTATCAAATCTATCCGGGGCTATGTGGATTTCACAAATGATGGGTGTAAATTCTTCTGATTTTTATGAAGCTATTCCTACTTTTAGGGGAGCATCAAAGCGTTTAGAATGCCTGGCAAAAGGTAAAACCTCATTTCTTTTTAATGACTTTGCCCATGCTCCGAGTAAAGTTAAAGCGACTGTGGAAGCAATTGATAAACAGTTTTTTAATTTTGAAATTACATTTTGCCTTGAGTTGCACACATTTAGTAGTTTAGATTTGGAGTTCCTAAATCAATATGCTGATACTCTAAAAAAAACAAGTAATTCAATTATTTTTTATGACCCGGTTGTTTTAAAAAATAAAAACAGAAAACCAATTTCAGAGGATTACATTAAAAAGGCTTTCGAGCACTCAACTCTAAAATTATTCACGGATAAAAATGCTCTAATGAATTATTTAGTTGATAAAAATTATGTTAAACATGTATTAGTTTTTATGAGCTCTGGAAATTTTGGTGGTATAGATTGGGAAGTAATTAAATCACATATTAGGAAATTTTAATTTTTTTAAAAATTACTTTTACCGTCTTATTTTTGAAGATTATTTGAAAGTTTTAGATGTTTTTAGTTTACACTCATAAAATTACTCCTCGAATAAGATATATTTTCAAACATATATTTGAAAACATGCTAATGATCAATTTTGATCTAACCACAAAAGTCGAAATTTTTGTTGCACATTCAGGTCCAAAACTTAGTTATTCAAATAAACCCTTAGGGGATGAATTTTTTGTAAAATCACATTTGTTATTATTTGAGCAGGGAATAACAACACAAAAGTTAAAACTTGATTTTTGGGATGAACTTCCAATCTTTTTTTTAACAAATACGGAAGGCAATTGTCCTTTTGACATATTTGCTGCTAGTTTTTTTCTTTTGAGCCGTTATGAAGAGTGTATGCCATATTTGAAAACAAATTTGGGGTACTTTGATCCATCTCAAAGTATTTCAATGAAATTTGATTTTTTAGAATTACCAATTATTGATTTATGGGTATCTAAGTTTCAAGAAAAATTAGCTTCAAATTTCCAACAAATAGTAAAGAAAAGAAATCACAAGGCATCTAAAAAAATTTTATTAGAAGTTCCTCTAGCATTTAGATATTCTAATCGTTCATTTCTTGAAAATTTAGAGGACTTTATTTCTTCGATATGGAAGTTAAATTTTAAACAACTGATTTTCCAAATTTTAGTATTGATCCGATTTAAAAATGACCCATTTGACACTTTTGATTTTTGGAAAGAATGGTTTGAAAAGAGTTCAATTAAACCCCAGGTATTCTTTCTTTTTTCTCAAAGCTCATCTTATCAAGTTACGACTTCAATTTTTAATCTTAGATTTAAAAAAATTATTAAAAAAACTGGTGATTTTTTTTCTTTAGGTCTACTAACTTCAATTAGAGCTCAAATTGATTCAAAAAAACAAATCCTAAGAGAAAAAAATGATTTCCAAAAATTGACCAATAGATCAATATTTGATGTCCGACTAAGTAATGGAATTTTAAACTTAAGAAAAGATTATGAAATGCTCTATGAAAATGAATTTAAAAATGACTATAGCATGGGCTATTTGGATCAAATTGGCTTTCGTGCTGGTACTGCAACCCCATATTATTTTTATGATTTTTCAAGGGAATCTCAACTTTCATTAAAATTAACACCTATTTTTGCAACAGAAGAGTCATTAAAAAGAATAAATAATCCTTTCCCTGTTGAAAAGTTGAGAGCAGCCTACGAAATGCTTCCATTGAATTCCTCAATTCTCACTATAGTTTTAACAAATGCTTTTTTGGATCCCAATTTGAAAAATAATAACTTACAAAAAGGTCTATTAAATTTTATTAGTGATTAATGTAAATCGAATTACAGATATTTTTTTTGATTTAGATCACACCCTTTGGGATTTTGAAAAAAATTCAGCACTCACATTTGAATTAATTTTCAATAAATTAAATTGCAAAGTAGAAGTCGAAAAATTTCTAGCTAATTACAATCCGATTAATCAAAGCTGTTGGAAATTATATAGAGAAAATAAAATAAGTGAAAAAGAATTGCGATTACAAAGATTAATTCAAACTTTCAATTCTATGAATATTCAGATTAAAGAGAAAAAGTTAAAAGAGATATCAAACCTGTACATTGAAAACCTTTCCAAGTTTACTAATTTATTTGAAGGAGCAAATGATTTGTTAAAACATCTAAAGAAAAATTACAGATTACATATAATAACTAATGGATTTCATAAAGTCCAGAACTTTAAGATAAAAAATTCTGGACTTAGGCCTTACTTCAATTTCATATTTACAGCAGAAAAAGTTGGTTTCAAAAAACCGCACCCCAAAATTTTTGAAACTGCAATGAATAATGCTGGCTCCACTCCTTATTCTTCACTAATGATAGGTGATAGTTTTGAAGCTGATATTAAAGGAGCATTGAAACTGGGAATGCAAGCATTACATTTTAATTCACACAATGAACCTGAACATAAGAGTTGTACTATCAGATATTCTTTAAAAGATATAAAACAAATTTTCGAATGAAATATATTATTTGTAGAATGCCAACTATAATGCTTATTTTTGAAAATGGATTTAACAGGGGCTCAAAAGGAAGTTGATGATTGGATCAAATCACACGGGGTAAGATATTTTTCTGAATTAACAAATATGGCTCAACTTAGTGAAGAAGTTGGTGAAGTTGCTCGAATAATTTCAAGACAATATGGGGAACAGTCTAATAAAAAATCAGATAAAGATAAGGATCTTGGAGAGGAATTAGCAGATGTTATTTTTGTTGTAATTTGTCTTGCTAACCAAACTGGAATAAATCTTAGCGAGGCTTTTGAAAAAAAACTAGACATAAAGAAAATACGTGACCATCAACGCCATCATAACAATCCAAAGTTAAATTCTTAGTTCATCAATGCATCTTGATATTAAGCATATCACCAAAGAATGTAGAGGCAAACTAAATATTACCGGCTCAAAAAGTGAAACAAATAGATTATTACTATTACAAGCATTTATCCCAGGATTTAAAATAAAAAATAAATCCAACTCAGAAGACAGCAAGTTAATGAGTGCTGCCCTCAGGTCAAAGGATGAAATTATTAATGTAAATCATGCCGGGACTGCAATGCGTTTTCTTACGGCCTATTTTTCTCAAATTGATGGGCGAGAAGTTTTAATTACCGGCTCAAAAAGAATGCAAGAAAGACCAATTAAAATTCTTGTTGACGCTTTAAATTCGATCGGTGCTGATATTAGATATGACAAAAAGAATGGTTATCCTCCGTTGCGAATTAAAGGTAAAAAGCTAGAGGGTGGCTTAATAACTCTTCCAGCGAATATAAGCAGTCAATTTATCTCAGCTTTGATTATGCTTGGTCCATTTGTAGAAAAAGGTATTGAGTTGAAATTGACTGGAGAAATTACTTCAAAGCCATATATTAAAATGACTCTATTTTTGTTAAAAAGATTTGGAATACAAACTAAATTTGAAGGGCAAACGATAAAGGTTGAATTTAATAATAGCCCAAAAAAAATAGATCAAATAGTTGAATCTGACTGGAGTTCAGCATCATACATTTTTAGTATTGTTGCACTTTCTAAAGAGTCCGAAATTTTATTAAAAACTTTTAAGCCTAAAAGTTTACAGGGAGACTCTGTTATACTAAAAATTTACAAAAAACTTGGTGTGTCATCTTTTTTCAATGGTAATGACCTTTTATTAAAAAAGGAGAACTGCAAACTACCAAAAAAAATATATTACGATTTATCAAATTCACCAGACATAGCTCAGACAATTACCGTAACCTGTTTTGGGTTGGGTATAGAATGTGAATTAGTTGGATTGCATACTTTAAAATTAAAAGAAACAGATAGACTTTTTGCACTTTACACTGAGTTAAAAAAATTGGGTGCTAATATTATAGTTACTAATAATAGTCTTTATTTGTCATCTAACGGATCATTTATTAATAATTGTTCTATTTCAACTTATGATGATCATAGAATGGCAATGTCTTTTGCTCCGTTATCACTCAAAGTTCCATTATCCATTCAAGACCCATCGGTTGTTTCAAAATCTTATCCTGATTTTTGGAACGATCTTATTCAATTAAACTTTGATGTTAAAAATAGATAATTGCAATTTTACTTGACAACGTCTTAATCAAGGTGGTATATTTGCAAACAAAAAACCCAATGAAGCTTTCTGATTTTCAATTTGAACTCCCTAGTAAACTTTTAGCACAGAGGCCTTCTCAAGATAGAGACGAATCCAGGTTGATGGTCCTAAATAGAAAAGAAGAAAAAATTGAGCACCATACATTTAAGGATATCATCAACTTTTTTGATGAAGATGATGTAATGGTATTAAATAATACAAAAGTCTTTCCTGCTCGTCTGTTTGGAAACAAAGAAAAAACTGGAGCACGAATTGAAGTTTTTTTACTTAGAGAATTGAATAAGGAACAAAGACTTTGGGATGTATTAGTTGACCCTGCGAGAAAAATTAGAATTGGTAATAAGCTTTATTTTGGAGATGACGATAGTTTAGTTGCTGAGGTTATTGATAATACTACTTCAAGGGGAAGAACTCTTCGTTTTCTTTTTGATGGAAGTTATGAACAATTTAGAATAAAGCTAAAGGAGCTAGGTCAGACACCTTTGCCAAAATATATAAAAAGACCCTTGGAAGAGGAGGATAAAGAACGCTATCAAACAATTTATGCAAAGCATGAAGGTGCGGTTGCGGCACCAACAGCAGGACTTCATTTTTCAAAACATTTACTTAAACGTTTGGAGATAAAAGGTATTAACATTGCAGAACTCACTCTGCATGTTGGACTAGGAACTTTTAGTCCAGTAGAAGTAGAAGATTTATCTAAACATAAAATGGATTCAGAAGAGTTAATTATCGACAATTTAGCTGTTGAAAAAGTTAATAATGCAAAACTAAAACGAAAAAAAATTTGTGCAGTTGGGACAACAGTTATGAGAGGCCTTGAGAGTTCTGTATCTTCTTCGGGAATGTTAAATCAATATGAAGGATGGACTCATAAATTTATTTTTCCACCTTATGACTTTTCTATTGCAAATTGCATGATTACGAATTTCCATACACCTAAGTCTACACTAATGATGATGGTCTCTGCATTTGCCGGAAAAGACTTTATAAAGTATGCATATAAAACTGCAATTAAAGAAAAATATAACTTCTATTCATATGGAGATGCAATGTTTATAATATAAACTTATAATATTAAATTTTCGTTTTTATTTTTATTTGTGAAGAATTTCAAAAAAGACATTAGGAGTATCAGCAAACTTGAATTACAGAACTTTTTTCTTTCAAATAAAATTTCACCATATAAAGGAACTCAGGTTTATAAATGGCTTTGGGAAAAAGGAATTCATAATTTTGATGAAATGACAAATCTTTCATTATCCCATAGATTATTATTGAGAAAAAACTTTCAAATAAGGTGTGTAAGAATAAATAATAAACAATACAGCAATGATAGAACTATAAAATATTCTCTTGTTCTTCATGATAATTTAGCAGTTGAATCAGTATTAATTCCTGTTTCAAAAAGAATAACAGCATGTATTTCTTCACAAGTTGGATGTAGTTTAGATTGCGTTTTCTGTGCAACTTCAATTTTAAAACGGATGCGTAATTTAAATGTAGATGAAATTTTTGATCAAGTTTTTTTGATGAACCAAGAAAGCTTATTGAATTTTAAAAGACCTATATCTAACATTGTATTTATGGGTATGGGCGAACCTCTTATGAATTATAATAATGTTTTAAAAGCAATTCAAAAGTTGACAAGTAATGAAGGATTAGGAATGTCACCAAGAAGAATTACACTCTCAACCTCAGGTATTCCCAAGATTATTAGGAAGATTGCTGACGAAAAGGTAAAATTTAGACTTGCGGTTTCATTGCACAGTGCGGTACAAAATGTTAGAGAAAGAATTATGCCTTTTGCGAATAAATTTAAATTGGACGAACTGTTAGATTCACTTCTGTATTGGTACACTAAAACAAAAAGTGTTGTAACTATTGAGTATATTATTTGGGAAGGAATAAATGACAAAGCAACTGATATAAAGGCTTTAGTTGAATTTTGTAAAAAAATTCCTTCTAAAGTAAATTTAATCCAATATAATCCTGTAGATAATTTTAAAATACGCGAGGCTAGCCAAGATATCATAAATGCTTATATTGAAGCACTTAGTTTTTCTAACATAAAAGTAACATACAGAAAATCTCGAGGTAAAGATATAGATGCAGCATGCGGTCAATTAGCAAATAAATTAATCTCAAACTGATAACTTTATTTGAATTTTATGATTTTTGGAGAATTATACATTAATATAAGTGAAAGTTGTTGAAAAAATCAAAAAACCAATTTATGATGAGATGGAAGCCTTTGAAAAGAAATTCAGAGATTCCATGTCATCAAATGTTTCGTTACTCAATAGAATAACTCATTTTATAGTAAATAGGAAAGGTAAACAAATGCGGCCAATGTTTGTTTTTCTGGTATCTAAAATGTTTGGAAATGGTAAGGTGAATGAGCGAACTTACAGGGGAGCAGCTGTAATTGAATTGATTCATACTGCAACTCTGGTCCATGACGATGTGGTTGATGAAAGTTACAAACGAAGAGGTTTTTTTTCAATAAACGCATTATGGAAAAATAAGATTGCAGTATTAGTTGGTGACTATCTTTTGTCAAAAGGGTTATTATTGTCTATTGAGAATGAAGATTTTGACATATTAAAAATTATATCGGTAGCTGTTAGAGAAATGAGTCAGGGCGAATTATTACAAATTGAAAAATCAAGATCATTAGATATTACATTGGATACCTATTTTGAAATTATACGTCAAAAAACTGCAACCTTGCTAGCTTCATGTTGCGCAATTGGTGCGAAGGCCGTAAACTGTAATAAAAAAGAAGTCCAGAAAATGTACAAGTTAGGTGAATTAACCGGTATGGCATTTCAAATCAAAGATGACCTATTTGATTATGGTAAAAAGAAAATTGGAAAACCTGTTGGTATTGATATAAAAGAAAAGAAAATGACTTTACCACTAATTCACGTTCTAAATAAATCTAGTAAATCTGAAAAAAGATTTATAATTAATACCATAAAAAACAGTAATAAAAATAAAATTAAAGTTAATAAGTTAATTCATTTAGTCAAGGAAAAAGGAGGTATAGAATATGCTGAAAAAAAAATGAATTTTTACCGTCAAAATGCAATCAAAATACTACATGAATTTCCAAAGAATGATTATCGTGATTCACTTGAACTAATGCTAAACTACGTTATAGAAAGAAACGTTTAACAAATTTTTTCTTCTTTAAGTTTGGTAATAAATTGATAAATTTATAAAAATATCAGTTTGATATCGAGAAAAACAATAGATCAAGTATTTCAAACAGCTAGAGTAGAAGAGGTTGTAGGAGACTTTGTTACATTAAAAAAATCAGGTGCAAATTTCAAAGGACTTAGTCCTTTCTCACAAGAACGCACGCCAAGTTTCATAGTGTCACCAGTCAAACAAATTTGGAAAGATTTTAGTAGCGGAAAAGGTGGGAATATTGTAGCATTTTTAATGGAGCATGAACATTTTAGCTATCCTGAGGCTATAAAATATTTAGCAAACAAGTATAATATTGAAGTTGAGGAAACATCAACTAATGAAGAGGAAAAAGAAAAACGGAATCATTTAGAAAGTCTCTATTTGGTAAATCAATTTGCCCAAGAAAACTTTTCAAAAAATTTGTGGGAATCATCCGAAGGTAAGTCAATTGGTCTAAGTTATTTTAAGGAAAGAGGATTTGATGAAAATACAATACGGTTTTTTGGATTGGGAT
The DNA here is from genome assembly GCA_902618245.1 of uncultured Bacteroidota bacterium. Lineage (GTDB taxonomy): Bacteria > Bacteroidota > Bacteroidia > Flavobacteriales > Flavobacteriaceae > MS024-2A. Next base: position 39,659 of record CACMZR010000004.1, read on the forward strand.
ATTCACTAAAAAAAATTGACAATTTGTACCGTGAGTCATTGGGGCATGGCTACGATAACAAATACCTATTGGAAACAGGTTTAGTTATTAAAAATGATAAAGGATATATTGACCGCTTTAGAGGTAGGGTTGTTTTTCCAATTAAAAGCATGGCGGGAAGAATTCTTGGATTTGGAGGAAGGACACTTATTTCTGAAACTAAAGTAGCCAAGTATATTAATTCACCAGAAAGTGATGCATATAGCAAAGGAGAAGTTTTATATGGTTTACATGAGGCAAAAAAAGCAATTGCAAGGGAAGATTCATGCTATTTAGTTGAAGGATATACTGATGTTATCCAAATGTATCAAAAGGGAATTGAAAATGTAGTCTCTTCGTCTGGAACCGCACTTACCCTTGAGCAAATTAGATTGATAAGAAGATTAACTTCGAATATAGTTATTTTGTTTGATGGCGATTTAGCGGGACAAAGGGCAGCATTAAGAGGAATAAATCTAGTTTTACAGGAAGGCATGAATGTAAAAGTTTGTTTTTTCCCTAATGGAGAAGACCCAGACAGCTTTGTTAAAGGAAACGAACTTGAAAAAGTAAAAACATACCTTTCAGAACAAGCAAATGACTTTATTCAATTTAAAATAGAACTTCTTCTTAAAGAGTCTGGCAGCGATCCAATTAAAAAAGCTCAGACTGTTAGAGATATAGTTTCCAGTATATCTAAAATACCTGATGCGATTAAACGAGAGATTTATATAAAAGAATGTGCTCTTGCAATGGAAGTTTCAGAACAAGTTTTGTTTGATGCCCTTGCCCAAGAAAAAAGCAAAAAAAATAAGCTGGTCAAAAATAAAATGATTATTCCTGAGACCAAAAATGATTCATTTGCAACTGAAAAAAGAAAACCAAATTTATATAATCCTATTTTAAATCTTGAGAAACAGATTTTAAGTATACTTATTCATTATGGAAGTTATGAAGCTTTTTTTGATGAAGTACTGATTTTCTCTGACTCAGATGGAAATTTAGTTGAAGAATCTAAAGTAGTGCAATCAAAAGTTTATGAAAAAGTTTTTTTAGATTTACAGCAGGATGAGATAGAGATGATTCAACCTGAATATCAATCCTTATATACACAGATAATAGATTCTTATCAAAGAGAGGGTAAAATAATAACTGAAAAAATAGTTCAACAAAAAGATATCAATACAGTAAAATTACTCACAGATATATTATTATCTGACGAAGAACATCAGCTTCACGCTTGGGAAAAGAAAAATATCTTTGTCAAAGACCGAAAAAGTGTTGTAGGACAGCTTGTGAGTGAAACTATTTTAACCTTTAGAAGACATCTGGTTGACCAAAAAATTCAAAATATTATAAAAATGGCTGAAAATCAAGTGGGCAATTACAATGAAGTGGAATTTTTGGAAGAAGTAATTCAGTATCAAAACTTAAAAAAATTACTTTCCCAAAAATTAAATAGAGTACTTTAAAGTGTTTATTTCTAAATTATCACAAATTCTACCAATTTTCTCTTCTTCAGGAATATCAAAAGATCTTTTTATGACATAAAGATCAAATAAATTTTGATGAATTTACCTTTACTGCCATAAATTTTTATTCCTTTCAAAACCTTCTGTTAAGGATCAAGGAGAACAACTTTTAAAAATTTTATTTAATTTTTATACAGTACTTAAAGAAAGTTTTTTGGTATAAAACATACTGGAATGGGATTCATTTTGTGTTGATTTTTTCTATTGAAATTTAGATATATATCGAATACTTCAGTTTCTCGTGTTGTAAAATTAGATTTGGTTAATTTATTTTTATGAGCTTCCATAGCCCATTCAAGCTCAGGATAACTTGCTCCTATTTGATCTTCATCAGTTCGATTATCTTCCCAGAGTCCGTCAGTTGGCGAAGCTTTTTGTATAGAATCTAATATATTTAGATGTTCTGCCAATGAAAAAACCTGAGTTTTGTTTAAATCGGCTATAGGGCTAATGTCAACACCTCCATCCCCGTATTTTGTGTAAAACCCAACTCCAAAGTCCTCAACTTTATTTCCTGTCCCCGCAACTAAATAATTGTTTAGTGCAGCAAAATAATATAAGCTTGTCATTCTTAGTCTAGCACGGGTATTGGCTAAGCTATGAAATTGTGCATCATGATTTTTTGTCTCAGGAATTATTTCTTTAAAAGAGGAGAAGACTTTATCAAGAGATATTCTTGATGACGATACATTTTTGAAATTTTTTTTTAACCAGTTTATGTGATCTGAAGCTCTAGAATCTTGGGATGATTCTTGCTTAATTGGCATTTCTAAACAAAGTAATTTAAAACCTGTTTTTGCACAAAGTGTAGAGGTTACTGCAGAGTCAATTCCTCCAGAAACGCCTACAACAAAGCCTTGCATTTTAGATTTATTTAAATAATCCTTTAACCATTTTATAATATGTCTTTCTACTTTTTCTCCTGATTTCATTTTTTAATTATTAAAAAAAATAAATTTGTACAAAATTACATTTTTGTTAATATGATAGCAAATCTTAAGACGGTACTTAAAGTTTTTTTTTCTATTTCTCACTTCTACCTGACTATTTTTGTTTTATTTATTATTTTTTACTCATGTAATGATCGAAATAATAATGAAAAAAGAAAACCTATTTCATTGAGTTTTGAACGGTTTGATTTAAAGTTTTATAATCAACCACCAAATGTAATTCCAAAACTAAAAAAAGATTATTCTTTTTTATTTCCAAAACAATTTTCGGATAGTATCTGGGAAAATAGACAAAAAGATAGTTTACAATTAATTCTCCAAAATGCTGTTCAAAATGAGTTTCCAGATTTATTGGATGTTGAAGGTGATATAACAGATTTATTTGAAAAAATAAAATTTCAATTTCCTGACATTAATCTATCAAGAGTTATATTTTTAACTAATAATGTTGACTATCAGTTAAAGACTGTGTTTGCTGACAGCATACTTTTGATTTCACTAGATACTTTCTTGGGCCCTAGTCATGTTCTTTATAAAGGGATTCCAAGTTATATTAAAAAAGAATTAGATAGAAAATATATTACATCCCAAATTGTAGATAAATTTGCAATTTATAGTCTCCCTCCTCCAAATGAAAGAACTTTTCTTGCCAAAATGTTGTATGAGGGTAAAAAAATGTATTTGAAAGATATATTTCTATCTCACTTAAAGGATAATATAAAGATTGCTTACACCGAAGAAGAAATTAAATGGGCAAAAGAAAATGAACGTTTAATTTGGCAGTATTTTGTAGAAAAACAAATTTTATTTAAAACGGATTCAGATTTAGTGGGGCGTTTCTTAGAACCGGCACCATTTTCTAAATTTTATTTACAAATTGACAATGAATCCCCAGGTAAAATAGGTGTTTGGCTAGGTTGGCAAATAGTCAGAAGCTATTGTAAACAAAACCCAGAGACATCAATAATAGAACTTCTAAATCTTTCTTCACAAGATCTTTTTAATCATTCAAAATATAAACCAAAAAAATAATGTCAACAAACAAAAAAACTCAAATTACAATTGATGTTAACTTAGATGAAAATAAAATACCTGAAAAAATAATTTGGTCAGCTAAAGATGGTGGTATTTCAAAAATGGAATCAAAGGCCATATTACTTTCGTTTTGGGATTCAGAAAATCAAGAAACACTTAAAATGGATTTATGGGTTAAAGATATGCCATTGGATCAGATGAAATTATTTTTTCATCAGACGTTTGTGTCCATGAGTGACACATTTTATAAAGCAACTAATGACGAGAAGATGACTCAAACAATAAGAGACTTCTGTGATTATTACGCAGAAGTTTTTAATTTAAAAAAAAATTAATTTTTCTTATATTTATAAAACTCAGAATTGAGTATTTTGATGTAGTTTAAAATTTTTTCTTTCCCTGTATTTTTTTTAGAAGATGTTACAAAAATGGGAGGAATAGATTCCCAATTACTCTGACACATTTTGTTTTTGTATTCAAGAATATTTTTTTCAATTAAATTTATTTTCAGCTTATCAGACTTCGTGAAAATTATTGAAAAAGAAATTAAATTTTTATTTAGCCATGACATAAATTCAAGATCAAAGTTTTGTGGCTGATGACGAATGTCAACCAACAAAAAAGCATTTATTAATTGTTTTCTTTTTTTAAAGTAGTTTTTTATGAGTGTTTTAATTTTATTTTTTTTAATCTTAGATAATCTAGCGTACCCATAACCAGGAAGATCTACTAAGTGCCAGCTATCATTGATAAGATAATGATTAATTAATATTGTTTTTCCGGGGGTAGAAGATGTTTTGGCTAAATTTTTTTTATTACAAATTGAATTTATTAACGACGACTTACCGACATTAGATCTTCCGATGAAAGCGTATTCTGGTAAATCATTTTTTGGGCACATTTCTACATCAGTGTTACTAATAATAAAGCGGCTTGATTTGACTTGCATGGTTTTTCAGAAATTTCTAGCCTCTAGCCAATTCTCTAAAATTGTATTAAATTTTTGTGGATGTTCCATCATAGGGGCATGTCCACATCTATCAATCCAATACAAATTCGAATCAGGAAGCAATTCATGAAATTCTTTAGCCACATTAGGAGGTGTTACAGTATCCTGTTTACCCCAGATTATTGCAGTAGGAGTTTTTATTTTTGGTAATTCATTTGCCATATTATGTCTAATTGCGCTTTTCGCAAGTGCTAAAGTACGTAACAACTTATTTCTGTCATTGACTGATTCAAACACTCTATCTACGATTTCTTTACTTGCGATTTTAGGATCAAAAAATACAGCCTCACTTTTCTTCTTTATATATTCATAATCTCCTCGTTTAGGATATCCATCACCCATATTATTTTCATACAAACCTGAACTACCAGTTAAAACTAGACCTTTAACTAACTTAGGATAGCTTTTTATAAAAAGAAGACCTACATGACCACCTAAAGAATTACCGAGCAAAATAATATCACTTAGCTTTCTAAATGATATAAACTTGTGAAGGTAATCTGAAAGTGATTTTACTGAAGTATCAAGAATTGGCATTGAATAAACTGGAAGTTCTGGTATAATTACATGATATTTTTTACCTGGGAAATAATTCATCACACCTGAAAAATTACTTAATCCACCCATTAGGCCGTGAAGAATAATGATTGGTTGTCCAGCTCCAGATTCCACATAACGGAATTTATGTTTTTGAATTATGTTATTCATTATTCCTAAATCCTACAAAATTTAAATTCAAATATAGACATTTACAACATAGCTGATACTTTTTATTTCAATCCAAAAAATATGATTGATATGATTTAAAAGTGTCAAAACTTATTAACAATGTGGTGAAATGTGGTAAAATGTGGTAAATAAAATTTATATTTGATACAAATCATAAAGTTGAGTGGAACATCTTATCGGTACATACGAATGTAAAGTTGATACTAAAGGCCGTGTAATGATGCCAATTGCTTTAAAAAAACAACTTTCAAAATTAATTAATGAAGGTTTTGTTTTGAAAAGATCTGTATTTAACCATTGCATTGAAATGTATCCTGTAAGTGAGTGGTCTAAACTTATGGACAAGTTAAATGGCTTAAATAGGTTCAACAAAAAAAATAACGACTTCATTCGTCGGTTTACTGCTGGTGTTAAATCAGTTGAAATGGATAATTCTGGACGATTCCTAATTTCCAAAGATTTAATCAAATACGCTTCCATAGATAAAGAAATTGTACTATCGTCATCAGTGAATATTCTAGAAATTTGGAATAAATCAACATATGAGGAAGTAATTAATGAGGCTACTTTGGATTTTGGAGTATTAGCTGAAGAAGTAATGGGTGACAAAAATTATGGAAGCATATCATAAATCAGTTTTAACGGAAGAGGTATTAAAAGGACTAAAAATTTACCCAAGTGGTGTTTATGTTGATGCTACATATGGTGGTGGTGGTCATTCAAGAGAAATTTTAAAAAAGTTAAATAAAAATGGAAAATTATTTGGTTTTGATCAAGATCCTGATTCTGCTATAAACACAATAGATGATAACCGTTTTGAATTGATAGTTGCAAATTTTTCTTTCTTGACGCAATATTTAAAATATTATCAAATTAATTCTGTAGATGGAATACTTGCTGATTTGGGTGTTTCATCACATCAATTTGATCAACAATTAAGGGGTTTTTCAATTAGAAAATCTGGCAGATTAGATATGCGTATGAATAAAACCCAAAGTTTGGATGCTCATAAAGTAATTAATTCTTACGATGAGAAATCATTGAATCAAATATTCAGAAGATATGGTGAATTAAAAAGCGCAAAAAAAATTACGCAGAATATTCTTGACTCTAGAAGGAAAAATGATATATGTACAACTTTTGATTTGATCGATGTTTTGAAACCACTTACTCCAAAGAGACTGAAAAATAAGTTTTTAGCACAAATTTTTCAAGCAATTCGTATTGAAGTAAATAATGAACTTGAGGTTTTAAAATCATTGTTAAAACAATCTTCCAGTTTACTAAAATCAGGTGGGCGTTTGGTTTGCATATCTTATCATTCCTTAGAAGATCGTTGTGTAAAACATTTTTTTCAAAATGGAAATTTCGATAAGCGAGAGGATAAAGATTTTTTTGGTAACCCACTAAAAGTTCTTAATAGAGTCGGAAGATTAATTATCCCATCTAGTGAGGAGATTAAATTAAATCCAAGGTCTAGAAGTGCTAAACTTAGAATCGCTCAAAAAAAATGAAAAACTTAAAATCTTTTTTAAACATTGATTTCTTGGTTAAAGATAATTCTTCAAAAAACTGGAAAATGATTCTTTTTATTTCAATGTTGGCCGTTATTATGATTTCAAGTGGCCACAGTGCAGACAAAAAGATTTTTAAAATTTCGTCACTGAACACTAGTATAAAATCTTTAAAAAGTGATTTCATACAAGTCAAACAAGAGCTTTTGATTTTAAAAAAAGAATCATCTGTGAGCCAAAAATTATTATCTAGAGGCATTGTACCAGCATCCATTCCACCAATCAAAATTATTGTATCGGATGAATGATAAACAAAATTTTTTAAAACGATTAATGTTAAGGTTTTACTTTTTTATATCATTACTTATATTTTTTTCTTTTCTATTAATAGGAAAGTTAGTTTATATTCAATTTTATCAAGATAATGAAGGCCTAGACATTCAACCTAATACTCTTGTGAAGAATGTGGTCTTAGAACCAAGTAGAGGAGACATTTTTTCAGCAGACGGAAATATTTTAGCAACTTCAATTCCTCGCTTTGATTTATATTGGGATGCAATAATTCCTTCACAATATTTATTCAACACACAAAAAAATGATTTGGCAGATTCTATATCAGCTTTTAAAGAGATGCCAAGTGAAATAATCATAAATAAACTCGAAAGCGCCAGAAAACAAAAAAATAGATATCTACTTATTGCGAGAGGATTAAGTTTTTCTGAATACGAAAGGTTTAAATCCTTTCCCATTTTTAATCAAAGTCTTTATCGTGGTGGATTAATTGTTGAACAAGATATTAAGAGAGAAAATCCGCTTGGTAAATTAGCTGAGAGAACAATAGGTTATGAAATAAAAGGTAAAAATGGTTCTTTTTTTAGAGTTGGTCTAGAAGGAGCTTTTTCTGAATTTTTGAGCGGTAACCCTGGGCTAAGATTGAAACAAAAAATTGCTAATGGACAATGGAAACCAATTAGTGATTCCAATGAAAAAGAACCGACAGAAGGCTATGATTTACACACAACCTTAGATGTAAAATTCCAGGATATTGTTCATAATGCACTTCTTTCTCAACTTGAAAAGTACAATGCTGAACATGGAACAGCTATTCTGATGGAAGTTAAAAGTGGTGCAATAAAAGCTATCGCAAACCTTGGAAGAACCCACGAAGGAAAATACTTTGAAAAATTAAACTATGCAGTGGGAGAAACAAATGAACCAGGGTCAACATTTAAACTAATGGCTATTATTGCTGCTTTAGAAGATAATGTAATTGACGAAAACACAATTGTAGATACTGGTAAAGGCGAATTGACTTTTTTCAAAAAATATAAGGTTAAGGATTCTAAAAAAGGAGGTTATGGTCCTATAACTGCAGCAAAAGCTTTCGAGGTTTCTTCAAATGTAGGATTAGTGAAAATTATTTATGATAATTACAAAAATAATCCTGAAAAATTTGTAGATAGACTTTATAATATGGGCTTGAACAAAGGTCTCAAACTCCCAATACTTGGTGAGGGAATACCTAAAATACCACACCCTTCTGATTCTGATTGGGATGGCCTAGACCTACCTTGGATGGCATATGGCTATGGTGTCAGCTTTACTCCATTACAGATTTTAGCATTCTATAATGCAATTGCAAATAATGGTGAGTTAGTAAAACCTCGTTTTTTAAGTAAAATTAGTAACAAAGGAAATTCACCTGCAAAAATATTTAAAAAACAAATTTTAAACCCCTCAATTTGCTCCAAAGAAACTTTGAAAAAGGTTAAAAAAATGATGTTGAACGTGGTTGAAAAAAAGTGGGGAACGGCATATAAAATTAAAGATTCGATACTTAAAATGGCTGGTAAAACAGGAACTTGTCAGGTAGACTATCATAAAAATGATATTCAATATATCTCTAGTTTCGTTGGGTATTATCCAGCAGACAAGCCAAAATATTCTTGTATAGTTGTAATTCATAGACCTAATAAATCTATGGGTTACTATGGTGCTACAGTCGCTGCACCAGTATTTAAATCAATTGCAAAAAAAATATACAATAATATTCCTTTTGAAATTAGGATAAGTTCAGAATCGGTTTATAATCTTGATAAAATTAATAGCAGATTAAAAATAAAAAATGAAGTACCTGATGTTGCTGGTCTTTCAAATGAAGATGCAATAAAAGTTCTCAAAAAAATTGGTTTAAGAGTAGAAGTTAGAGGAAAAGGAAAAGTAAAATCACAATCAATAAAACCAGGAACAAAGATACAAATCAATCAAAAAATAATACTTGTGTTAACTTGAAACAATTACAAGACATATTATATAAAGTGCCTATTGAAGGAATTTTTGGAAATCCAAAAATCAAAATATCTTCCATAAGCTTTGATAGTAGAAAAATTAAAAAAAATTGTTTGTTTATTGCTCAAAAAGGCAATCAATTTGACGGGAATCAATTTATTTCCAAAGCGATTGAAAATGGGGCGACAGCAATCGTATGTGAATCAATACCAAGTTTACTAGATGTTGATGTGACGTTTATATTAGTTAAGAATGCATCTTTGGCTTTGGGAATAATTTCATCAAATTTTTATTCTAACCCATCTAAAGAACTATGTTTAGTTGGTATTACTGGCACAAATGGTAAAACGTCGGTAGTATGGTTATTATATGAATTATTTTCTAGTTTGGGTTTAATGAGTGGTTTGATTTCTACAGTTAAAGTTAAATTTTCTAACAATGAGTTCGAAAACAATTACACAACACCTGATTCAATATCTATAAATCATTATTTAAGGCAAATGGTTGATTTAGGTATAAAATATTGTTTTATGGAGGTTTCTTCTCACGGGATTTCACAACATCGAATTGAGGGTCTAAATTTTTCAGGTGGGGTGTTTACAAATATCACTCACGACCATCTTGACTACCACGGTACTTTCGCACATTACAGGGATGTAAAAAAACATTTTTTTGATATTCTTCCCAAAAATGCTTTTGCATTAACAAATCTTGATGACAAAAATGGACCATTTATGATCCAAAACACTAAAGCAAAAAAATATACATATTCAACAAACCAAAACTCAGACTATAATTTAAAAATTATAGAGTGTCAATTTTCGGGGATGTTGTTGAAAATTGAAGACCAGGAGGTATGGACTAATTTGGTTGGTAATTATAATAGTCAAAATCTTTTAGCTGCTTTTGCAGTAGCAGATATATCAGAGATTCCTAAACTAAATATTCTAAAAAATATTAGTCTATTAAAATCTGCCGATGGTCGTTTTCAAACATTTACCTCAAAAGATGATATTACTGTTATAATTGATTATGCGCATACACCAAAAGCTCTAGAAAATATTTTAGAAACTATAAATAAAATTAGAACAAGGAATGAAACATTTATAGTTCTAATTGGTTGTGGCGGTAATCGTGATCGTGAAAAAAGATCAATGATGGGAAAAATTGCTTCCGAATTATGCGACAAGGTGATATTCACCTCAGATAATCCTAGAAACGAGGATCCTTCTAAAATAATTTCTGAAATGATGGAAGGTGTCGCGGCTGAAAACTACAAAAAAACACTCAAAATTTTACTAAGAGAAGAGGCAATTATGATGTCAAAACAATTAGTAAAAAAAGGTGATATTGTCCTTATAGCTGGAAAGGGGCACGAATCCTATCAAGAAATTGATGGAAAACTTTATCCTTTTAATGATTTAAACATTGCAAAAAAATATTTTAAGATAGGTTAGTATGTTATATTACTTATTTGAATTTCTTGAAAAACAATATAATCTTACAGGAGCTAGTTTATTTCAATATATTTCCTTCAGAGCATCAATAGCGGTAATATTTTCAACAAGTTTCTCAATGCTTTTTGGCAAAAGATTCATAAAATTTTTAAGGAAAAAACAAATAGGTGAAAATATAAGAGATCTTGGTTTAAAGGGGCAAATTGAAAAACAGGGAACTCCTTCAATGGGAGGTTTAATTATTATTTTTGGAACTCTTATACCAGTTTTTTTATTAGCAAAACTCCATAATATTTATATTGTTTTATTGATTTTAACTGTTTTGTGGATTGGTTTTATCGGATGGCTTGATGATTACATAAAGATTTTCAAAAAAAATAAAAAAGGATTAAAAGGGAAATTTAAAGTTTTTGGTCAAATCCTATTAGGTGCTTTTGTAGGAACGGTTCTTTTTTTTCATCCAGAGGTGACATTGAGAACTAAGGCAAAATCAAGTATTAATAAAATTGTAACCAGTGGGACTAGTACTGTTGAGAAAAATGTCAAAGCTAGTTTAACTACCATCCCTTTATTTAAAAATAATCAATTTGATTATTACAACTTAATTAAATGGTCAGGTATTAATAGAAAATATACTTGGATAATCTTCATTCCAATTGTAATATTCATAATTACAGCAGTTTCAAATGGGGCAAATCTGACTGATGGCATTGATGGATTGGCAGCTGGAAGCTCTGCTATAATTGTATTTGTATTGGCAATATTTTCATTTGTATCAGGTAATATAAATTTCGCTTCCTATTTAAATATCATGTACATACCGAACATAGGTGAGATAGTTGTTTTTATATCTGCATTTTTAGGAGCACTAATTGGCTTTTTATGGTTTAATACCTATCCGGCAGAAATTTTTATGGGTGATACCGGTAGTCTTACGATCGGAGCTGTTATTTCAGTCATTTCAATTATTATTAGAAAAGAATTACTAATTCCAATTCTTTGTGGTGTATTTTTTATAGAAACACTATCTGTAATTTTTCAAGTAAGTTATTTCAAATACTCGAGATCAAAGACAGGAGTTGGAAGACGAATTTTCAAAATGGCCCCATTACATCACCATTACCAAAAGTTAGGTTTTCATGAGAGTAAAATAGTTGCGAGATTCTGGATTATAGGTATCGTACTTGCAGTTATAACAATTGTAACCTTAAAAATTAGGTGATGTATAAAAAGTTAGCAGTTTTGGGTGCAGGTGAAAGTGGAGTTGGCGCAGCTATTTTAGGAAAGAAAAATGGTTACGAAGTTTTTGTTTCTGAGAAGAAAAAAATTGATACTAAACTTAAAAAAATGCTATCTGCAGAGGGAATTAAGTGGGAATCAGGTAGACATTCAATAGAAAATTTAATTTCAGCTGATTACGTAGTAAAAAGTCCTGGAATCCCTTCTAATACGCAGTTAATTAAATTATTAAAAGAAAAGGGTAAAAATGTAATTTCTGAAATTGAATTTGCTGCATTACATACATCTGCAATTTTGATTGGTATTACAGGTACAAATGGGAAAACTACAACTACGCTTTTAACTTATCAAATATTGAAGGATGCTGGACTTAATGTTGGAATTGCAGGAAATATAGGAAATAGTTTTTCATTACAAGTAGCCAAAATGGATTTTGATATATATGTGCTTGAAATAAGTAGTTTTCAGCTAGACGATATACATAGATTTTCACCCCATATAGCAGTAATTACAAATATAACTGATGATCACCTGGACCGCTACAATTTTAATTTTGAAAATTATGTAGAAGCCAAATTGAAAATCCTAAAGAATCAATCTAGAAAAGATTTTTTTCTTTTTAACTCTAATGATCGGACAATAATGAATGCATTAGAACATACAAATATTAAAGCAAGAAAGATTCCAATTTCAGAAGCACCTATAAATGAGGGGGTGTATACAAAAAATAAAAATTTTATTGTTAAACTAAAAAACAAAACAACTATGATAAACTTTACAAATTTTACTTTATCAGGGCGACATAATTTACTAAACGCAATGGCTGCATCTACAATAGCCAGTATATTAGATATTAGTAAAGACTCTATTAGAGAAAGCTTAACCCATTTTAAGGGGGCTCCTCACAGGATGGAAAAAGTCCTAACAATACAAAGAGTTAAATATATAGATGATTCTAAAGCAACAAATACCAATGCCACATTTTTTGCCCTTGATAGCATCGATACGCCTATAGTTTGGATTGCTGGAGGAGTAGACAAAGGAAACAATTATAAGTCTCTTTTGCCTCTAGTTAGAAAAAAAGTTAAAGCAATCATATGTTTAGGGATAAATAATGAAAAATTGTGCAATACTTTTCAAAATGTAGTTAAAATTTTGGTGGAAACTCAATCAATGAGTGAAGCAGTGAAAATTTCAAATAAGATAGCATTAGCTAAAGAAACTGTTCTTCTTTCACCAGCTTGTGCAAGTTTTGATTTATTTAAGAATTATGAAGACAGGGGTAATCAATTCAAAGAAGCGGTAAGAAATTTATAATTAATGTTAGATTCATTAAAGGGTGATAAGGTTTTATGGGGCATTATAGCATTATTAGCCATATTTTCTTTTTTACCAATTTTTAGTTCGAGTACAAATTTAGTATATGTTGTTGGTAAAGGGACTCCCTGGGGATATTTCTTTAAACATTTTATTATACTAAGTATAGGATTCCTTTTGATGTTTTCAATCCATAAAATTCCATTTAAATATTTTAAGGGGATTTCAATTCTTATGCTTCCAATTGTAATTCTTTTGCTTATACATACTCTATCCCAGGGTACAATAATTTCTGGAGCTAATGCAAGCAGATGGATTAAAATTCCAATTGTAGGGATAAGCTTTCAAACTTCTACACTTGCATCTATAGTTTTGATGGTTTACTCTGCGAAATATTTATCAAAATTGCAAACTTTAAATTTTGATCTTAAAAATTCATTATTACATTTTTGGCTGCCTGTGTTTGTAATTGTGCTTTTGATTTTACCTTCAAATTTATCGACTGCTTTTCTTTTATTTGGTAATGTTTTAATGCTAGCTTTTATAGCTAGTTATCCATTAAAATATCTAATTAGTATAATAATTTTAGGTTTTATATCACTATTAATTTTCATAAGCCTTGCTAGAACTTACCCCGAAATTTTTCCAAACAGAATTGATACTTGGATTAATAGAATTGAAAATTTTAAAACAGGCAAAAGCTCAGATGGTAATTATCAATTATCTAGAGCAAAAACGGCAATAGTAAGTGGTAAGCTTCTTGGATTAGGAGCTGGTAAAAGTAGAATGAAAAATTTTCTACCCCAGAGCTCTTCTGATTTTATTTATGCAATTATAGTTGAAGAATTTGGACTCATTGGAGGTGTGGCGCTAATTTTACTTTATATTTTATTGTTATACAGGATCGTAGTAATTTCTTATAGAACTAAAAGTTCATTTGGTAAATTAACTGTAATAGGATTAGGAATACCTGTTGTAACTCAAGCATTTGTTAATATTGGTGTGGCACTCGAAGTAATACCAGTTACTGGTCAAAACCTTCCGATGATAAGTAGTGGTGGAACATCTGCGTGGGTAACCTGTATAGCTATGGGAATTATTTTAAGTGTTAGTTCCAAAATCGAATCAGATAATGATTTAAGTACAGAAAATAATAATCCTTTAAATGTTTTAAGTGAGATCTATTAAATTTATAATATCTGGAGGGGGTACTGGTGGCCATATCTATCCAGCGTTAGCTATTGCTTCTGGGATAAAGGATAATTACAAAAATTCTGAGATATTATTTGTTGGAGCCAGAGGGAAAATGGAAATGGATAGAATACCTAAAGAAGGATTTCCAATAAAAGGTCTTTGGATAAGCGGGTTTAAAAGATCGCCATCATTTTCTAATTTATTATTTCCCTTAAAATTAATAGTTAGCTTGTTTCATTCTTTTCTTATTATTCTAAGATTTAAACCACATGTAGTGATTGGAACAGGCGGATTTGCAAGCGGACCCCTTTTACAAGTTGCTACATGGCTTAATTATCCAACTCTTATTCAAGAACAAAACTCTTATCCAGGAATAACCAACCGTATTTTAAGTAAAAAGGTAGATCGTATTTGTGTAGCATTTGACAATATGGAAAAATTTTTTCCAAAATCAAAAATTAAAATTACAGGCAACCCTGTGAGAAATTATTTGATTAATTTAAAACCAAATAGAGCTTCTAGACAATTTTTTGATTTGGATCAAAATAAGAAAACTTTAGTAGTTATTGGTGGTAGTTTAGGCTCAAAAAGCATTAATAATTTAATAAAGTCTGAATTAGAGTATATAATGAGCTTTGGACTCCAAATAATTTGGCAATGTGGGACAATTTATTACAAAAGTCTGAAGAGATTAAACTCAAAAGTTGTTTTTATCAAACCTTATATTGACGAAATGAAACATTTATATTGTGTTGCTGATTTTATAATCTCTCGTGCTGGTGCAGGAAGTATCTCTGAACTTAGTTGTGTAGCAAAGCCATCACTTCTTATCCCTTCTCCAAATGTTTCTGAAAATCACCAATGGCATAATGCAAATGTTCTAGCCAAAAAAAATGCTGTTTTGTTGATCAAAGAAGAAGAACTTAATAAAAAATTTAGAAGCCTTTTCTTACAACTTGTGTCAGATAAAAAAAAACAGAATGAACTTAAAAAGAATTTAAAAAGCTTTGCTTTACCCAATGCTACAAAAAAAATTGTCGAAGAAATAAAAGATCTTTTATGAAAAGTAATTCAATAAACACTTATTTTTTTATTGGCATTGGTGGTGTTGGAATGTCAGCCCTTGCAAGATATTGCCTTCATTCGGGTCACAAGGTTTATGGACATGATAAAACCCGTTCAGATATAACAAATGCACTCATATGTGAAGGCATTCAAATTTTTTATAAAGATTCATTAAACACACTACCAAAATTTTTACTTTCTGAAGATATAAAAGTAGTTTATTCTGCTGCTATAGAATTTAATCACTCGTTGTTATCTTTCTATTTGCAGCAGGGAAATATAGTAATGAAACGTTCAGAATTTCTTGCATCACTGTGTAACAATAAAAAAACCTTAGCCATAGCTGGAACCCACGGGAAAACTACAACCTCTTTAATTTTAACTCATTTTTTTTCAGAGACAAAGCAATTATTTACATCTTTAATAGGAGGTTTTATTAATGGTAATAAGTCTAACCTTATTAAAACAGGATCAGATGCATTTATAGTTGAGGCTGATGAATACGACAGATCTTTTTTACAATTGTATCCAACTTTAGCTTGTATAACATCAATAGAACCTGACCATCTAGATATATATAAAACTAAAAAAGAATTTTTAAAAGCTTTCATTCAATTTTCAAGTCAAGTTGAAAAAGAGCTGATTGTTTCTCATGGACTCCCCTTCAAGGGTATAACATTTGGAATAGATGTTTCTTCTGATTATCAAGCAAAAAAGCTAAAAAAAATAAAAAACGGATATAGATTTGATTTAAAAACTCCCAATGAAACATATAAAAATGTTTACCTAAATTTAATTGGAAGACATAATGTTTCAAATGCTCTTGCTGCAATTGCAATAGCTGAACAATCTGGGTTAAATGCTTGTGAGTTCTTACATACTTTGGAAAATTTTCCTGGTGTTTATCGAAGAATGAATGTTTACAAGTGGAACGAATCTATAGTAATTGATGATTATGCACACCACCCCTCAGAAATCCATAGTGTATATAATGCTATAAGAAATTTTTACCCTTTACGTAAAAATTGTGTTGTCTTTCAACCTCATTTATACTCAAGAACTAGGGATTTTATGAAAGAATTTTCAATTGTACTAAGCATGTTTGATGAGGTCATACTACTAGATATTTATCCTGCAAGAGAAATGCCAATTGAGGGCATAAATTCAAAAATTTTATTGAATAATATTTCACAAAGAAAAAAACGTTCTATAAACAAAACAAAAATTAGAACAGCACTTGAAGAAAGCGATGCTAAAATTTTTGCTATTCTTGGGGCTGGAGATATTGGCCTAGAAATTAAAAAGTTAAATCTTAAAAAAATTGGATTATGAAAAGTAGCAGATCAATTCTATTTTTATTAATAATTATTTTTCTTTTTGTAACGTGCGTGTATATTTCGCACAATAGACATAACTCTAAAAATGATCTAAACCTTCAAATATTATATTTAGAAAAGCCATTGATATTAAATGATTCTATGGTTAATAAATTGTTAACACAAAATCTACCGGGTAAGTTACTCCTGAAGAAAGATGATTTAGATTTGAATATGCTAGAGAATCAAATGAATAGCATTCCTGAAGTAGAAAATGTTGAATTCTATGTAGACCTTGAAAGAAAGTTGTTTTTAAGTATTACGGAGCGGAAACCACTTTTTAAAGTAGAATCCTCACCACCATATTTTTCTGACTCAAATGGGATTCTTTTTAAATATAAAACGCTTCTTTCTTCAGATATTCCTTCTTTTAAAACTAGTTCTTCCACACTATCGTTGAGTACTAGCGCAAAATTCATAAAAAATTTAAAAGCTGATATATTTTTGAATAATGAGCTTGAAACAATTTTTTTGAAGAATAACAAATACGAAATAAAATTAAAATCTTATGATTTTAAAATAATTTTTGGCAGACCAACAAGTGTAAAGAAAAAAATTAAAAAGCTCAAAGTATTTTGTGCATTTACAAAGGTAAAGGATAGTGCACATAGTTACACAAAAATTAATCTAAGCTATGATAATCAGATTGTAGCTTCAACATCATAGATATTTATGGAACAATTAAACTTTTCAGTCGGACTAGATATTGGTACTACTAAAATTGTTGCATTAGTAGGAAAAAAAAATGAATTTAATAAGGTTGAAATCCTTGGTGTAGGAAAATCCAAAAGCTTAGGAGTACATCGTGGGGTTGTTAATAATATAACCCAGACGATACAGTCTATTCAACAGGCTGTTGAAAATGCTAATTCTAATTCAGCACTTATTATTAAAGACGTAGTTGTAGGTATCGCTGGGCAGCACATAAGAAGTATTCAACACAGTGACTATATCACTAGAGAAAATCCTGAATCAGTAATCAATGAAGAAGACATTCAAACATTGATTCAGCAAGTTTATAAATTAGTGATGTTACCTGGTGAGGAAATAATTCATGTATTACCCCAAGAATATAAAGTTGATGGCCAGAGCGAAATAAAAGAGCCTATTGGCATGCACGGGGGTAGACTTGAGGCTAATTTTCATGTAGTTGTTGGACAGGTCACATCAATAAAAAATATTGGAAGATGCATTAAAAGCGCTGGTTTAGTTATGGCCGGTATAACTCTCGAACCATTAGCATCTTCAGAAGCAGTACTTAGTTTTGAAGAAAAAGAAGCTGGTGTTGCCCTTATCGATATAGGAGGAGGAACGACAGACCTAGCAATTTTTAAAGATGGTATTATAAGGCATACAGCGGTAATACCATATGGTGGAAACGTCATAACGGAGGATATAAAAGAGGGATGTTCAATTATTGAAAAACAAGCTGAATTATTGAAAATAAAATTTGGTTCTGCGTGGCCAGGAGAAAATCGTGATACAGAAATTGTTTCAATACCAGGATTACAGGGACGTGATCCAAAAGAAATTTCTTTAAAGACCCTTTCAAAAATTATTAATGCTCGTGTTGTAGAGATTATTGAACAAGTCTTTTTGGAAATAAAGAATTACGGGCATACAGATCAGAAAAAGAAGCTTATAGCTGGAATTGTTTTAACAGGAGGGGGAAGTCAGCTTAAACATCTTAAGCAACTTGTAGAATATGTGACAGGTATGGATACTCGAGTTGGATATCCAAGCGAACATTTGGCTGGGAATACTATAGATTCAGTTTCTAGTCCACTTTTTGCTACTTCGGTTGGCTTATTGATGAATGCACTTGACGAAATCTCTCCGGAAAATATTGATAATTATGATCAAGGTAAAACTCCTAATATAGAAAATGATCAAACAGATAATAAATTTTCAAAAAAACGGAAATCAATTTTAGATCGTTTCGGGGAAAAATTAAAAGAATTTTTAGACAACGCATAATAATTTATAATATGTATAACGACGAAACAAAAGGGATAAACTTTGATTTACCAAAAAATCAGAGTAACGTTATTAAAGTAATTGGTGTAGGTGGAGGGGGAAGTAATGCAATAAATTATATGTTTCAGCAGGGTATTAAGGGTGTAGATTTTGTTATAACTAACACAGATGCCCAAGCACTTTCTGAAAGTGGAGTGCCTATAAAAGTTCAGTTAGGGGCAACCTTAACAGAAGGATTAGGGGCAGGAGCTAATCCTGAGATTGGGGCAATGGCAGCTAAAGAAAGTGAAGATCAAATAACAAGCATTTTATCTACACAAACTAAAATGATATTTATTACTGCAGGAATGGGTGGTGGAACAGGAACCGGTGCAGCACCCGTAATTGCTCAGATGGCAAAAGGAATGGATATTCTTACTGTGGGTATAGTAACAATGCCTTTTCACTTTGAGGGTAGATTAAGATTAGACCAGGCGCAAAAAGGACTTGAAAAGTTAAAAGAAACAGTTGATGCTTTGATAGTTATAAATAACAATAAATTAAGAGAGGTATATGGAAATCTTGGTTTTAAGTCTGGATTTGCAAAGGCAGACGAAGTTTTAGCTACTGCAGCGAGAGGTATAGCAGAGGTAATTACTCATCACTTTACCCAAAATATTGATTTGAAAGATGCAAAAACAGTACTTACTAATTCAGGGACGGCTATAATGGGATCCGCCTGTGCATCAGGAAGTAATAGAGCTCAGGAAGCTATTATTAAAGCTCTTGATTCACCATTATTAAATGACAATAAAATTAATGGATCTAAAAACGTTTTGTTATTGATTGTATCGGGCACTGACGAAATTACAATTGATGAAATAGGCGAAATAAATGATTATATTCAAACAGAGGCAGGAAATCAAACAAATATCATAATGGGTGTAGGTGAGGATGAAAACTTAGGTAACGAAATCTCCGTGACGGTAATAGCGACAGGTTTTGCTCAAGAGCAACAAAATGAAATATCAAATACTGAGGCAAAAAAAATAATCCACTCATTGGAAGACGACCAAAAAATTGTACACAACCTTAGCGATGAAAAATACAATCAAATAAATGAAGAAAATATAAACAATCAGATAAATGCAATGGAAACTGAAGAAAAAAAAGAAATAAATTCAGAGCCATTAATTCCAATGAATTCAATTTTATACGATATCGAAATTGATGCTGAGGTTTTGTTGCCATTTATTGATCAAAATATTGATTTATATGATTCTTTAACAACTACTATTAAATCTACAAATACTAAACAACAAGAAAGTCTTTTTGAACCTCATTTTGATTCTGTAGTTGAAGAAAAAGTAGAACCCCAAATTAAAGAGAATATTTTAACAACAGATTCTCATGATGACAATAAGACTCAAAATGAATATATATTCAATAATTTAGACGAATCAGTTTTGAACATGGATGTTATTGATCACGAAATAGTTGATTTTATAGATCAAGTTGAAATTGATTTTAATACACCTATTCCTGAAAATAAATACGATAAACAAAATTTTTCAGAAAAAATATCTAAAAAAATAGATTTTAATAAAACAACATCAGATGTAAAATTTGAAGTTAAAAGTGACGATGAATCGACTATTGAAACACAAGAAAATATATCATTTGTAAAAACAATCGATGAAACAGAATCATCTGAATCTAGTAAAAGAAAGTCTCATCTGGAAAAATTTAACCATAAATTTTCAAATCAGTATAGTAAAATTGAAGATTTAGAAAAAGAACCAGCATATAAACGAAAAGGTCTTAAAATTGAAAGCTCGTCTGAACAATTTCCTTCAAGGCTTTCTCTTGATAACGACAGTAATGATGATTTGCAAATAAGATCAAATAATTCTTTTTTGCACGATAACGTAGACTAACTATGGGAATGTTAGATAATTTAGACAATGAATTAAAAAATGCAATAAAAACTAAAGATAGTTTAAAGCTTGATTCGTTGCGAGCAATTAAGTCAGCTGTTCTTTTAGCCCAAACGGCAAAGAATTCCAGTGGATCTTTAGAAGATGTGGAAATCGTTAAACTTTTACAACGACTTGTAAAACAACGTAAAGAAAGTGCTCAAATATATAGGGATCAAAATCGTGGTGACTTGGCTGAACCGGAAGAGTTACAGGCTGAAATTATAAGTTCTTATTTACCCGAACAATTATCAGAGAGCGAGTTGCTCAAAGTTGTTAGAGAAACAATTTCAGAAATAGATGCAACAGGCATAAAGGATATGGGCAAAACTATAGGGATGATAAATAAAAAAGTTAGTGGTAAAGCTGAAGGAAAACTAATTGCTTCTCTTGTGAAAAAGGAACTTTCGGAATAGATTTATTTCTATAGAAGCCATAATCAACTAAATAGTTTTTTAAAATATTTGTATTTTAATTTAATGTTATAAAAGACATATTGTTAGACTATAAGGCCCAGTAGTTCAACTGGATAGAATATCAGATTTCGGCTCTGAGGGTTGGGGGTTCGAATCCTCCCTGGGTCACTTAATAAATTTTAATTTTTTAATAAGCTTGGATTAATTTTAAAATCTATTAATTTTTAAATAATAATTAATTTAATTCATTGAAAGATTTACATCAAATTGAAATTAAGGAGGCAAAGAAATTACTTGAAATTCATTATAATATTGATGGACAAATTAGCTCCTTGCCTGGCGAAATAGAACAAAATTTTAAGGTTGATACAGAAACACATTGTTATGTGTTTAAGATAAATAATAATTTTTCTGATAATAATTTTTTTGATTTTCAAGATAAACTTTTAACGCATCTGAATGGATTTAATGCTCCTATTCATATAAAAAGTGTCGAAGGCAAACCATATGTTTTTTTAAATAGCAATGGAAAAAGATTATGTTTACGATTACTTAATTGGATTTCCGGTAGAATATGGCAAAATATAAATCCAAAAACTGAAGAATTAAGATATAAATTGGGAGTATGTTGCGGAAGCGTAACTCAAAAATTATTGTCATTTAATCATCCTTTTTCAAAAAGAAAATTTGAATGGGATCTGGCACAATCTAATTGGGTTAAAGAGCACATAAGAAAGTTCAATGGTGAAAAAAAAGTAATAATAAATTTTTTTTTAGATCATTTTAATAAAAACTATGAAGAGTACAAAAATCTAAAAAAAAGTGTGGTACACAATGACGTAAATGATTATAACATTGTTGTTAATTATGATTATTTAAATCCAAAAGTAGTTTCACTTATTGATTATGGAGATGCTATATATACACAAATAATTAATGATTTAGCAATTACATGCGCATATGCAGTTATGAATGTTGAAGATCCACTTGATGCGGCTATTCCAATCGTAAAAGGTTATCATCTTAGAAATCCACTTGACAAAAATGATTTAAAATATTTATACAATCTTATTGGTCTAAGGTTAATAATTTCAGTAACCAAATCAATGATTTCTAGAAACGAAATGCCCTTTAATGATTATCTATGGATAAGTGAAGAGTCCGCATGGGGATTACTAAAAAAATGGGCAGCAGTAAATTCAGAATTTGCACACTGTAGGTTTCGTGAGGCATGTGGTTTTGAGCCGCACTCCAATTACATAAATTTTTTAAAATGGAATAAGAATAACAGGACATCTTTGTTAATACTTTTTCCTTCTATATCTAAAACAAAAGTGCAAAACCTAAATTTAAGTTTTGATAGCACATGGTTAGGGAGAAAAGAAGAGTTCAATGATTTAGATATTTTTCAACATAAAATAGCATTGATTCAAAAAAAGTACGCTGATAAAATTATCGCGGGTGGATATTTAGAAAGTAGACCAATATATACCTCAAGAGAATATGATAGAATTGGCAATGAAGGAACTGAAAAAAGATGTCTTCATCTTGGTCTAGATTTTTGGGTTCCATCAAATACACCAATACATTTACCTTATGATGGTGAAATTAAAATAGTATCAAATGATGTTGGGGAAAAGGCTTTTGGTCCAATGGTAATTGTTAAACATACAAATAAAAATTTTTCTTTTTACACTCTTTATGGTCATTTAAGTGCAAAATCATTAACTAAAATTCGAGTAGGAAATAAATTAAAAAAGGGAGATTTTTTGGGTTGGATCGGAGATTCACATGAAAATGGTAACTGGGTACCACATCTTCATTTTCAAATATTACTTTCCCTTCTAGATATAGGTAAGAATTTTCCTGGTGTAGGTTATCAAAAGCATATAAAATCCTGGAAGTCAATATGTCCAGACCCAGATTTAATTTTTATAGAAGATATCTCAACAACATTCTCATATCATAGCTCAAAAAAAATAATTACCGATAGAAAAAATACTTTAGGCAAAGGATTATCTCTTCAATATAAAAATCCACTCCATATTGTAAGAGGTGAAGGGATATTTTTAATTGATAAGAATGGGAGAAATTATATGGACATGATAAATAATGTTGCTCATGTAGGACACGAACATCCAGATGTTGTAAAGGCAGGACAATTACAAATGGGTCAGCTTAATACAAATTCCCGCTATTTACATCCTAATATTACGCGATTAGCAAAGAGATTAATAGCTACTTTTCCCTCAGATCTTAGTATCGTTCATTTTGTTAATTCTGGAAGTGAAGCAAATGAACTTGCTCTAAGAATGATAAAAACAGTCACAGGATCAGATGAAATTTTAGTATCAAAATACGGCTATCATGGAAACACTAAAAGCTGTATTAACATTAGTTCATACAAATTCGATGGAAAAGGAGGAGAAGGCAAGCCAAACAGTACAAATGTTTTTCCTATACCTGACCCATTTAGAGGGGTTTATCGTGGAGAAAATACTGCTGATAGCTACGTAAAAGAGATAGAAGATCAAATAAAAATGCTAAAAAAGAAAAATAAAAAGTTAGGTGGATTAATTATAGAGCCTATAATATCTTGTGGTGGACAGGTAGAGTTGCCTACAGGATTTTTATCTAAAGCATTTGATCTAGTAAAAAAGGAGGAAGGAATATGCGTTATTGATGAAGTTCAAACAGGTTGTGGTAGAGTAGGTTCTCATTTTTGGGGCTTTCAATTGCATAGTGTCATTCCTGATATAGTAACAATTGGAAAACCACTCGGGAATGGCCATCCAGTTGCAGCGGTTGTTTGTACAAATGAAATTGCAAATAAATTCAACAATGGGATGGAATTTTTTAACACATTCGGTGGAAATCCTGTTTCATGTGCAATAGCAAATAAGGTTTTAGAAATTATACAGAATGAGAAACTTCAACAAAATGCTTTTAAAGTTGGAAATTTTTTAAAAAAAGGAATTAAAAAATTGATTCAAAATTCAAGTAATTATTTTAATGTAAGAGGTCAAGGCCTTTTTCTTGGAATTGAATTTGTTGATGAAAATCTATTACCCAATGCTGATAAAGCCAACTATGTAGTCGACAGAATGAAATTTTTTGGTATTCTTTTAAGTACTGATGGACCAGATAAAAATGTTATAAAAATTAAACCCCCTCTTATTTTTTCAATAGATAATGCAAAATTTTTTTTAAAACTTTTTTCTAAAATTATTAATGAGGACTTCATGTTAAAATGATTAAAATGTCTTTAATTGAAAGAATTAATTTTTTTTGTAACTTAGATTAACAAAAGAGTAAATAATGAGTGAGTTAGTTATTGTTCTTATCGGTGCAGTTATTATAGTAGGTGGGGTGATTTTATATGCTGTGATTTCGACTGCAACTGGATTAGAAGAAGATGAAAATCAAAATTATATTCCGGATTGGATTGAAAGAAGATTTCCGAAAATTTTCAAGGGAAGCAAAGACCTCGACAAATAGTTTGTTTATCCCTAAATCATTTAAGAAACAATCACATAAACAATTGATCATCCATTTTGATAAATATATTCATTGTACATGAAATTTTTTAGAGGCACAATAATATTATTTTTATTACTTTTTCTTAACCAACTTATTGCCCAAACACAAGAAAATCCATGGGTTTTTTCTGTTAACGCATCTATTATTAATCTCCAGGGCGATCTTAATGAGAAAGGAATAAATTTTGGTTTACCAGCAATAAGTTTTAGTCGTCATTTGGGTGGGGGTATTTCAATTGGAGCTCAAACTTCAATTGCAGATGTAGAAAACTTTTCAACATCATATAGTTATAGATCATTAGATGGTTTTGTTAAAATTAATTTAAGTCAAGGTAAATTTATTCCAAATTTAATAGGTGGTTATGGTTTCTCTCAATTTGCTGATGGTTTAGAAAGAGAAGGATTTTTTCCTTCAACTGAGACAAGTAGGACGGTGTTTGGAGGGCTTGGATTTTCAATTTATTTAAGTAATAAATTAGCTATAAATCTACAATCAACTTATCGTTCAATGAATGAAAACGATGGTTTTGATCACTTACAGCACAATTTCGGTATAAGCTTAGGCTTTGGTTCAAATGATTCAGATAAAGATGGAGTATCTGATAAGAAGGATAAGTGTCCGACAGTACCTGGATTAAAAGAATATGAAGGTTGTCCTGATACTGATGGTGACGGAATTATTGACAAAGATGACAAATGCCCTGAGGTCAAAGGATTAAAAGAATTTAATGGGTGTTTAGATTCTGACAGTGATGGAATTCCTGATCCTGAAGATGCATGCCCTAACAAAAAAGGAAACAATGAAATGAATGGTTGCCCTGACTCTGACGGTGATAGTGTTCCTGATAATATTGATAAATGTATTGATAAATCAGGACCAAAAGAAAATGAAGGTTGTCCATGGCCTGATACTGATGGGGATGGTGTAAATGATAATGAAGATTTGTGTAAGGACGAAAAAGGAACTCTAGAGAATAATGGATGTCCTGAACTCTCAGAGGAAATTGTAAAAACACTTAATGAGTTTGGATCACGAATTAACTTCCCAGCCAACAGTTTCCAAATAATTGGACGTAAAACCATTGAAAACCTAATAAATATTAAAAAGCTTTTAGACGAGAATATTGATGGTAACCTAATAATAGAAGGTTACGCTTCGTCAGATGGAGATGAACAATATAATGTTCAGTTATCATTAAAAAGGGCACAAGCTGTAAGGGATTATTTAATCAAACTTGGTGTTGCTGCTGAAAGACTTGAAGTAAAGGGCTATGGCGAGGAAAATCCTCTCGAGGATAATGAAAGTTCCGAGGGAAGAGCGGTAAATAGAAGAGTTCAGTTTAAATCAAATTAAAACCTTTTTAATTTTTCAATATTGAATGCAGGATTTCCCGATTTAAAAACATAACTCCCTGCTACCAGAACATTTGCGCCGCATGAAATTAATTTATTTGCATTTACATCATTTACTCCTCCATCAATTTCAATTAGGCACTTAATATTTTTATTTTCAATTATTTCTTTTAATTGACTAATTTTCTTGTAAGTATTCTCTATAAAAGTTTGTCCTCCAAAGCCAGGATTAACACTCATTAAACATACTAGGTCAATATCTTCTATTACGTCAATTAATAAATTTATGTTTGAGTGTGGATTAAGTGCTACTCCAGCTTTCATGCCTAAGCTCTTAATTTTTTGAATAGTTCGGTGTAAATGATTACAAGCTTCATAATGTACTGTTAGAATTTTTGAACCTAGTTTTGAAAATATTTCAATGTAACGATCTGGTTCCACGATCATCAAATGAACATCAAGTGGTTTTAAAGCAAGTTTTGAGATAGTATCCACAATAGGCATTCCAAAAGAAATATTTGGAACGAATACTCCATCCATTATATCCAAATGAAACCAATCTGCTTTTGATTCATTTATGTATTTAATATCTCGTTCTAAGTTGCTGAAATCAGCTGCAAGAATTGAAGGTGCAATTTTAACAGACATTTTTCTAATAAAGTTTTATGATTAAATTAGAAAAATTTAACCTAAATATGTTTTTAGAATTTTACTTCGTGAAGTATGTTTTAACCTTCGAATAGCCTTTTCCTTAATCTGTCTAACGCGCTCTCTTGTTAAATCAAATGTTTCACCAATTTCTTCTAGAGTCATAGCATGTTGATTTGCTAATCCAAAGTATAGACGAACAACGTCTGCCTCTCTTGGAGTTAATGTTTCAAGTGCCCTTTCAATTTCAGTCCTAAGTGATTCATGTAATAATGTTTTATCTGGATTAGGAGATTCACCGCTGTTTAGCACGTCATATAAGTTTGAATCTTCTCCTTCAACTAAAGGTGCGTCCATTGATACGTGACGCCCAGAATTCTTTAACGATTCTTTTACATCATTAATAGTCATGTCTAATTCTTTAGCAATTTCTTCTGCAGAAGGGGCCCTCTCATGTGCTTGCTCTAAAAAAGCATAGGTTTTATTAATTTTATTTATGGAGCCAATTTTATTTAAAGGAAGTCGGACTATTCTAGATTGCTCTGCCAAAGCTTGCAAAATTGATTGGCGAATCCACCAAACCGCATAAGATATAAATTTAAAACCTCTGGTTTCGTCAAATCTTTGGGCTGCTTTTATTAACCCCAAGTTACCTTCATTAATTAAATCTGGAAGAGTCAATCCTTGGTTTTGATACTGTTTTGCAACAGATACCACAAATCTTAAATTTGCTTTGGTAAGTTTTTCAAGGGCAATCTGATCGCCAGCCTTTATTCTTTGAGCTAACTCAACTTCTTCTTCGGCAGTTATTAGGTCAACTTTACCAATTTCTTGTAGATATTTATCAAGTGAAGCTGTTTCACGGTTCGTAACTTGCTTAGTTATTTTAAGTTGCCTCATTTCTAATAAAAATTAAGTATTATTTGTTATACGTAAAAAATGTTAAAATGTTTCAAAAGTTTTAAAATTTATTCTTTTCTTTCTGGTCGTGGAAACAAAGCTTTTCGTGAAATTTTCTCTTTTCGTGTCCTTGAATCAATTCCAAAATATTTAACCTCGAGTACATCTCCCATTTTAACTACGTCAGTTACATTTTCAGTTCTTTCCCAAGCAAGTTCGCTTACATGAAGAAGTACTTCGTTCCCAGGGGCTTTAGTGTATTCAACTACAGCTCCGAAATCTAATATTTTGATAACTTTTACTTCATACTTTTCACCTACTTTGGGTTTAAATGTTATAGAATCAATTTTAGATTCAACCATAGCTATTCCTTCGGTTGATGTTCCTAAAATTTCAATGATGCCTTCTTCAGTTTTTGGATCTTCATTAACAACGATTGTACAACCTGATTCTTTCTGTAGTTCTTGAATAACTTTACCTCCAGGACCAATCAGTGCTCCAATAAAATCATTTGGAATTCTTCGATATACCATCTTTGGTGCATGGTCTTTCACACCATCATTTGGAGAAGAAATTGTTTTGGTAATATGCTCTAATATCTCTAACCTTCCTTTTCTGGCTTGTTCAAGTGCTTTAGTCATTATATCGAAACTTAGTCCTTTGATTTTGATGTCCATTTGACAGGCAGTTATCCCATCTGATGTTCCGGTTACTTTAAAATCCATATCGCCAAGGTGATCTTCATCGCCTAAAATATCAGATAGAATAGCAAATTTATCCTTTTCGCCTATTAGCCCCATAGCTATTCCAGATACTGGCTTTTTAATCTTAATTCCAGCATCCATTAGAGCCATAGTGCCAGCACAAACAGTAGCCATAGATGAAGAACCATTAGATTCTAAAACTTCAGAAACGATTCTAACTGTATATGGACAATCAGTTGGGATTACATTTTTTAGCGCTCTTTGAGCCAAATTTCCATGGCCTATTTCTCGCCTTGAGGTACCACGAAGTGGTCTTGCTTCTCCAGTTGAAAATGGTGGGAAGTTGTAGTGCAAATAAAATCTCTCTTCATCCTGTTCGGTTGGTAAATCAATAACATTTGCCTCTTTTGATGTTCCTAAAGTGGCCGTTGCGAGGGCTTGTGTTTCACCCCTTGTAAAAATTGCTGATCCATGTGCGGATGGAAGATAATCAACTTCACACCAAATGGGGCGAATTTCTGATGTCTTCCTCCCATCAAGACGAGTGCCTTCATTTAAAACTAGATCTCGAACAGCTTTTTTTTGTGACTCTTTCAAATATCGTGAGATTAAATCTGATTTTTCATCTTTTTCTTCCTCAGAAAATTTTTCCAAAACTTTTTCTTTAATCTCCGAAAATTGTTCAGACCTTTCTCCTTTAGATAAACCCTTTTTCGCTACATCATAAAAATTTTGATAAGTAGTGTCAATAATTTGTTTTTCTAATTCATCATCTGATTCCTCATTTTCATAAGACCTTATATTCTTTTTCCCAAATGACTTAGCCAAAGCAACTTGAGCATTTATTTGATCCTTAATAGCAGACTGTCCATATGATATCGCATCAAGCATTTCTTCTTCAGTAATTTCATCAAATTCACCCTCAACCATCGCAATTGAGTTATCACTAGCTCCTATGATAATATCAATATCGGATAAGAGTAACTGTTTTTTACTAGGGTTAATGACAAACATTCCATCCACTCTACCTACACGCACTTCAGATATTGGATATTCAAACGGTATATCAGAGAGTTGGATTGCTGCAGAGGCAGCTAGACCTGCAAGTGCGTCAGGCATTACATCTTCGTCATGTGACATAAGCTGAATCATAACTTGAGTTTCCGCGTGATAATCATTTGGAAATAGTGGGCGTAGCACTCGATCAACCAATCTCATTGTTAGAATTTCTTGGTCATTTGGCCGAGCTTCTCGTTTAAAAAAACCACCTGGAAACCTTCCAGCGGCAGCAAACTTCTCTCGGTAATCTACCGTCAAAGGTAAAAAGTCAACTGGACTTGGAGTTCTCGAGGAAACAACAGTCGCTAAAAGCATACATTTACCCATTTTAACAACTACCGAACCGTCCGCTTGTTTTGCGAGCTTTCCGGTTTCTAGAATAATTTTTCTTCCATCTTCAAGATGGATTTCTTCAGATATAATTTTAGGAATCATTTTTCATTTTTAGATTATAACTTTAATTGTTGTGTGTCGCTTTAACCAATGAAAAACAGAATGTCTGATTAATATCACTATTTACGTAGGCCTAATTCTTTTACAATATTTCTATACCGTTCGATATCCTTAGACTTTAAATAGTCGAGGAGACTTCTGCGTTTACCTACTAACCGAACTAATGATCTTTCAGTATTGAAGTCTTTTCTGTTAGATTTAAGGTGATTAGAAAGGTGGTGTATTCTGTAAGTAAAAAGTGCTATTTGGCCTTCGGGTGATCCAGTGTTTGTTTTTGAATTTCCAAATTTTTTGAAAATATCTTCTTTAATTTTCTTTGTGTTATACATGCCAATATTAATGTTAATAGTTTTTATGTACGAAATAATTAAGCCGCAAATATACGAGTAATCTAATTTAAACCAACAATTTCAATCAAAATTAAAATGAGTTATTTACGTTTTATATCCTTATTTCTTGATTTAAAATTAAGTCTATGTATAAGTTTATGTTTTTCTTTAATTGGCTTCTGTGTGATATAAAATCTAAAAATCCCTTTTGTAATTGAAACTCACTTGTCTGAAAACCTTCCGGTAAATCTTTACCAGTAGTGTCTTTAACAACACGTGGTCCGGCAAAAGCAATTAGAGCTTTAGGTTCTGCAATATTAATATCACCTAACATAGCATATGATGCTGTTGTACCTCCAGTTGTAGGGTCTGTGCAAAGGGAAATATATGGTATTTTAGCCTCTGCAAGTTGAGCTAATTTTGCTGCAGTTTTTGCCATTTGCATTAATGAGGTTGCTGATTCCATCATTCTAGCTCCTCCCGATTTTGAAATAATCAATAAAGGCAGACTGTTTTTAAGGCAATAGTCAGTTGCTCTTGAAATTTTTTCTCCAACTACTGACCCCATTGAACCACCAATAAACCTGAAGTCCATACAAGCGATTACTATTTTCTTACCCTTTGAGTTTCCAACTGCAGTTCTAATAGCGTCATAAAGGCCTGTTTTTTTGTGAGCCTCTTTTAGACGATTTATATATTTTTTTGAATCTTCGAATTTTAAAAAATCTTTAGATTTTAAATCAACATCAAATTCTTTGAATTCATTGTCATCAAATAATATTTCGAAATATTCTTTACTACCTATATGAACATGATAATCATCTTCAGGACTAACATATTTATTATCGGCAAGTTCTTTAGCCTCAATTATTTTACCTGTAGGAGTTTGATACCAAAGTCCCTTGGGAATATCTTTTTTTTCTTCGGTTTTGGTACGAATACCTTTTTCACTCCTTTTAAACCAACTCATTTGTACAATTTAATCAAATATATAATTTATGTATATCTATAGTGTATTTATATTATTTAAGTCTTGAAAAGCTTTTTCAAGGCGTTTTTTAAAGCTTTCTTCACCTAAGCGTAACCATTTTCTTGGATCATAATATTTTTTGTTAGGGATATCTATACCATCAGGATTTCCAATCTGATTTTTTAAATATTCATATTTCTCATTCATATAATCTCTTATACCCTCTGTAAATGCAAATTGTAGATCAGTGTCAATATTCATTTTTACTACACCATAGCTGATTGCTTCAATGATCTCCTTTTTACTTGATCCAGATCCTCCATGAAAAACAAAGTCAACAGTATTTTTAGGTACTTTAAATTTTTCAGAAATATATTGTTGAGAATTTTTTAAAATTTTTGGTGTTAATTTAACATTTCCTGGTTTATAAACACCATGAACATTTCCAAAAGCAGCAGCTACTGTAAATTGAGAACTTATTTTTCTTAATTCATCAAATGCAAAAGCAACCTCTTGTGGTTGTGTGTAAAGTTTTGAAGCATCAATGTCAGAATTGTCTACACCGTCTTCCTCGCCTCCAGTAACTCCAAGTTCAATTTCAAGGGTCATTCCCATTTTTGACATTCGCTTTAAATATTCTTTACAAATATTGATATTTTCTTCCAACGGTTCTTCTGATAAATCAATCATGTGAGAGCTAAACAATGGTTTATTATATGCTTCAAAATTTATTTCACTTGCATTTAATAGACCATCTATCCAAGGCAATAATTTTTTAGCGCAATGGTCCGTATGTAGTATTACAGTGGCATTATATAGTTTTGCAAGTTCATGAACATGTTTTGCTCCGCTTATTGCGCCAGCTATGGCAGAACTTTGATTGTTATTTACAAGACCCTTTCCAGCATTAAATTGAGATCCACCATTTGAAAACTGAATAATTACAGGACTTTTAAGTTTAGAAGCTGTTTCGAGAACTGCATTAATACTATTACTTCCAATAACATTGACAGCTGGAATTGCAAATCTTTTTTCTTTAGCAAGCCTAAAAATCTTTTGAACATCTTCTCCGGTAATTACACCTGACGGTATAGAATTATTCATCAGTTTGGTTTGTTACAAATATAAAATTATTTGTTCTTAGAAAGGATAATTAATACCAATATTAAGTACCGCATTTCTAATATTAAATTCTGAAAACCAACGTTGGTTATTTTCCAGAGCAGGATTGTAAGTTTTAAAACCTGTATCAAATCTAAAAACAAAAAAGTCAAAATCGTACCTAAACCCAAAACCAGAACCAATTGCTAGTTCACCCAAGTCCTTTAGACTTGAAAAATTCATACTATCATCGTCAACATCATCCAACAAATTCCAAATATTTCCTATATCGATGAAAAATCCTCCGTTTAATGGTCCACTTATGGGAAACCGATATTCAAGGTTGAAAGCTAATTTAAAATTAGCTTCATTGAATTCATTAATATTATTACTGCTTCCCGGGCCTAATTCGTATGCTCTCCAAGCCCTATTATCATTTGCGCCTCCAGAAAAAAATGAACGAGCAAAAGGAACATTTGATGAATTGCCATATGGAATTGCAATTCCTGAAAATGCATGAAATGCAAATATTCGTTCCCTCCCGAATGACCAATGTTTAATATAATCTACTTCTGTTTTAATATATTGCGATGGACTAACTCCTCCAAGTGTATAATTATTTAATTCATTCTGTTTCCCATTAATACTTTTTAAAAAGAGTTTCAAAATGTTGCCAACCCAATCAATTTTCCATCTGAATTGATAAAAGTTTTCATCAAAAATACTCTCTTGATTATTGATATTTAAACTAAAGGAAGATCCTAATATTAAATTGTTTGCAGTTAATCTGTCATAACGTTCTTTTAAAGTGTTAACACTTTTGTACTCTTCGTCTTCTAACGTTAGATTAGTTTCACCATTCAGGACATCAAAAATAAAATTATTTACACCATCTGGAATACCTAGATTACCTTCAATATCAAATATTGATTCATCTGAGCTGATATATTTTGCGATTGTATTTAGTCTATCGTAAGAATTTCTATAGACATTGAAGTAATTCGAAATATTTCTATTATTTATAAATTCAAGATCAATTAGTTTAAACTGCATCCTTTTTTTATTATTTGGTTTCCAATCAAATTGATAATTTACTTTAAAAAATTGTTTATCTAAACCAACATTTTCCTGAAGACTTGATCCTAAAATAATCTCGGTTTTTGGATACATTGATGCTGGAAATAGATCATTTTTAAAAGTTGGGAGAAGTAATCTAGATACACTCAATTTTATGTCAGCGCCTAATTCAAAAATATTAAAGAATTGATCACCAGTCCTTGAGATATCTCCTGACGCCCCCAAAGTATTTTTAATGTTTATTTCTAAAAGTTCTGCACCTTGAAAAATATTTCTTATACCCAAACCTCCACCTGCACCTATACCAAAATCTTGAATATTTGAATGTGATAAATCCAAATCAAAACCCAATGAAAATCTTTCTCTAGGATTCAGAAGAATTGTTGTATTAAGTTCAGTATCGTTGTCTTCAAGCAATGTGTAATTAATATTTGGATATTTAAAATTTTTTAAACTTGTGAAATAACGATAGGTTGAATTTCTGTCTAAATCACTATAAAATTTCCCCTTTTTTAAGGTAATTCCAGAAGTAATAGCTTTAGGATTATATTTTAATTTCCCTTTGCTAAATATATTAAAACCTCTGTAAGTAATTGAGTCGTTATATTCTGCAAGATTTGTAATTTGATTTTTATTATTTATAAAGATTGAAACATCTTTTATTTTGTGTTTTTTATATGGTAATCTGATTATAGAATCCTCTATGCGCTTTTGAATATTTGAAATCTTAATATTTATAGGAATTTTTAAATCCTTACCTGTACTATCTATTGAAGCTATAAATTGAATACTATTTTGTTGAAAGTTGTATACACCATTGTTGCGAAATATTGTAAATAATCGTTCTCTTTCATCCTCAAATTTTTTTATTTCAAAGGGGTCTCCCATTTTAATAATTTGGTCTTTCAAATTTTCTTTATACAGAATATATAGTTCTGGGGATTCAATGGATGCTTTAATTGAATCAATTAAATATCTCTTTTTAGGTTTGATTATGTACTTTAAAACCAGATTTTTTTTATTTAGTTTTTCAGTTTCTGAATCTACCTCTACATTAAAATATCCCAAATTTTTATAATATTGAACTATATTATCTTTCGATATCTTAACATCTAAGCTATCATAGACTGCTGGAGCTTCTCCTGTTTTTTTTAGCCAATTATTAAATTTAACTGCATAGTTGTTTAAGGCCAATATTTGTTTGTCTGTAATCCAATTTTCTAATCTTTTTCTTCTTTTCTCTTTTTTATTTAACCATTTTTTGAATTGACCCTCAGGATCAGGATGTGAGGTTTCATAAAGAATTTTTTTAAGTGGTATGCCTAAAATTTTTTTATTTGATTTTGTTTTTATCACAAAATTTATCGGATTATTTTTTAAAATAATCCCATCTTCATATATTTCATTTCTATCAATTATGTACTCTGAGCTTTTGAAAAAACGTGTACCAGAACAACTTTCAAAAAGTAATGTAAGGAAAAATAGATTGACTAATTTTGTCAAAAATTTATGCACTAAATGTTATGTTTTATAAATCAAAAATAAGTCATTTTTATGGTGAGTAAGAATCAACTTAAACAAATACTTAAATTGAAGCATAAAAAATATCGTACAAGATTAGGATATTTTGTTGCTGAAGGTGAAAAAATAGTTAATGATCTAATTAATTCTTCATGGCATGCTCAATCATTATATTCATTGGAAGATAATTTTCATCCAAAAGCTATTAAAATTGATTCTTCGGTAATGAAAAAAATTTCCCATTTAAAAACTCCAAGCCCAGTACTAGGTGTTTTTAAAATACCCAATAAAGTAAAGACTAAACCAAGCTTACTGACTATAGCAATTGATAAATTAATTGATCCAGGAAATTTGGGCTCTATAATTCGTCTTTGTGATTGGTTTGGAGTTAATGAATTAGTTTGTAGTTCGGACACTGTTGATTGTTATAACTCTAAAGTAATCCAGTCTAGTATGGGTTCTATAGCAAGAGTTAGGTGTAATTATCAGTCCAACTTAGACGGTTATTTAAAATCACTTGAAAAGCCTATTTTTGGAGCTACATTAAATGGTAAGTCTATATATAAAAAAAAACTTCCTTTCAAAGCTATATATGTCTTTGGAAATGAATCAAATGGGATTTCAGATTCCATAAATGAAATTATTGACGAAAAACTTACAATACCTAACCAAAGGTTAACACAAGGGGCAAATAGTTTAAATGTAGCTACATCAGCAGCTATTTTCTTAAGTGAAATTTTTAGATAGGTTTAATTATTCAAATGTTATAATTAATGATAATCCTCTACTAAACATGTTAATTACATTTTTTGTCCAAGGACTTTCTTCTGAGGCATCTTGAACCAATTCGTTTTGTAGTGAAAAAATACCTCTTAATGATGGAGAAAATTTGAAGTAGTACAAATAAAATTCGAAACCTAGCCCTAATTCATAGTTATAACTTTTTGTGGTAGTTCTGAAAACATTACTTGCATTATCATCACTATTATTTTCATTACTTGAAAGATTAAAATCTGTTGAGACACCTGCTAGTATAAAAGGACGAAAATTATTAATTCTTTTTGCATTAATTTTTAAATATAAGGGTAAATGGATATAAGTTGATTTGATTTCTCGGAACCTGTCTGATTCCCTTGTAAACTCTACATATTCTGGATATATTAAATCTCTTTGGTTGTAATAAAGCCCAGGTTCAAATCTTAAATTAAGGAATTTATTAATTCTTAAATCTCCTATAAGTCCAACATTAAACCCTTTATTTTGATTTACTGTGATATCGTTATACATCAATTCTTCATAATATGAATCGATATATTCGAATTTAAAATCATATTGATTTGTACCTAAAAAATATCCATAGTGCAAAGTCTTGTTGTCAAAATTTGGAAGATTAATTATTTTTTCTTTTACCTCTGGATATTGGGCAATAGAAAATTGCGTGACAAAAAACACAATCAACTTATATAAATAGAATTTATTTTTTTGATTTTTTCGCAAAACAAATTAAAGCTTTCACTTGTTTTTTTAGATTAACTTTCTCATTTATAAACCTAATTTTTATAAAAATATTGTGATTTCATAAGTATTATTTTCAATAGTTTTATGCTGTCTCCGTAATTATTATTTTGAGACCTTCTTTATTGATATTTTATTTAAATCTGATAACTTTTTGTAAATACATTTTTAATGATTTTTAGAAAAGTTTAGAA
Organism: uncultured Bacteroidota bacterium; assembly: GCA_902618245.1. GTDB lineage: Bacteria > Bacteroidota > Bacteroidia > Flavobacteriales > Flavobacteriaceae > MS024-2A. The sequence continues at coordinate 76,094 of CACMZR010000004.1, forward strand.
AGATCGTTTTATAAGGGCAGATCTAATATTCGTATATTTACAAACTTTTTGGATAAATATTTATGAAAATAATTATTGCTGGAGGGGGTGAGGTTGGTTTCCATCTAGCTAAACTCCTTTCATACGAGTCATTGGATATTACTTTAATAGATACTGACAAAGACAGATTAAATTATGCAGAATCACACTTGGATATTCGTGCTATTCGTGGCGATGCAATGTCTTTAAAATTAATGCAAGAAGCTCAAGTTGATACTTCAGATTTATTTATCGCAGTAACAGCAGAAGAGGCCACAAATATTACTATATGTGCTTTAGCAAAACAGTTGGGCAGTAAAAGGACCATAGCTAGAATATCTAATTTTGAGCTGATTAAGGCTCAAGATTTAATAAGCCTTCAAAACATTGGTGTCGACGAACTAATTTCACCTGAAGAATTAGCTGCTGAAGAAATACAGCAATTACTTGATCAGTCTGCTTTTTCAAATAGTTATGAATTTGAGGGAGGAGCATTAACTTTAATAGGAACTAGATTAGAAGATGAGGTCCCATTTGTTGGCAACACTGTTAAGGAAGCTGCTTCCATATTTTCAGATGTCCATTTTATGCCAGTAGCAGTTCAAAGAAAAGGAAAACAAACTACTATTATACCAAGAGGTGACACGGTATTTGAAGTTGGTGATACAGTATTTTTTATTACATCAAAAGAAGGTGTAGAAGAAATTTACAAGCTAACAGGGAAAACAAAAACCTCAATAAAAAACATAATGATACTTGGAGGAGGCAGAATAGGATTCAATACTGCGAGAGAATTGTGTGAAAAAAAATTTAATGTAAGTCTTATAGAAAAGAATAAGGAAAAAGCATTTGAGATTTCAGAGCTATTACCAAATGCTCTAATTATTCATGGAGATGGAAGAAATGCTGAATTATTAGATGAGGAAAATCTTTCATCAATGGATGCCTTTATATCTGTAACAGAAAATTCAGAGACCAATATAATGAGTTGTTTAATGGCCCATTCCAAAAAAGTAAAAAAAACCATTGCGCTAGTAGAAAACATGGATTATTTTCAACTCTCGCATTCGATTGGCATTGACACCCTAATTAATAAAAAATTACTTACTGCAAATACCATTTTTAGATACGTCAGAAAAGGGGATGTTGTGGACATGAAAACTTTAAATAATTTAAATGTTGAAATTTTGGAATTTGTTGTTAATCCAAATTCCAAAGTGGCGAATTATAAAATAAAAGATATTGATTTTCCGAGAACGGCAATAATTGGCGGCGTTATAAAAGAGGGAAAGGGAGTTACAGCTTTAGGTGATTATCAAATTATTCCTGGAGATCGAATTGTTGTTTGTTGTCTGCCAAGATCAATTAAGCGAATTGAACGCTTATTTTTGTGATTTATGTATAATTATTTCAATTACAAAATCGTAGTTTTTTTAATGGGAGTTTTGTTACTTGTAAATGGTGGCTTTATGTTGGTCTCTTCATTAATAAGTTTGTTGTCTAATGATGGTTTTGTCAAAGAGATTACAACTTCCTCTTTTATTGTTCTTTTAATAGGGTTTGTTTTTTTATTTTTTGGAAGGAGATATGAAAAGCAGATTCAAAAACGGGAAGGGTATTTAATTGTTACTCTAGGTTGGATTTTAATGGCTCTAACAGGAACCATACCCTATATTATGACGGGTGTAATCCCACAATTTACCTCAAGTTTTTTTGAAACAATGTCAGGTTACACTACAACTGGAGCAACTATTATAGATAAACTAGATTCTTTACCTAAAGGAATTTTATTTTGGCGCACAACTACTCATTGGATCGGTGGAATGGGAATAATTGTGCTTGCAATCGCTATCCTTCCTTTTCTAGGCATAGGTGGAACTCAACTATTTTCGGCAGAAGCTCCCGGACCCGCTAGTGACAAATTGCATCCAAGAATAACAGATACTGCTAAACGTTTGTGGTTAATTTATTTGACTTACACAATTGTTCAAACAATTTTATTATATGGTGCTGGGATGACAATTTTTGATGCTGTAAATCACGCTATGAGTACAATTTCAACAGGGGGATTTTCTACAAAAAGCGAGAGCATTGCTTTTTGGAATGATAAACCATTAATTCAATACATAATCATAATATTTATGTTTTTAGCAGGAACTAATTTCGTTTTAAGCTATTTTGCTTTTACTAAGAAATTCCAAAAGATTTTTCAAGATGAGGAATTTAAGCTTTACTCTCGCTTTATAATTTTTTTCTCTTTACTTGTGATTATTTTTATTTTATTATCTCAAAATCTTCCTAATGATTCAGTTTTAAATATAATAGAACCTACAATACGTAATGCAATATTTCAGGTAGTCTCAATCATAACAACGACTGGATTTGTAACCTATGATTTTACCCAATGGGCACCAATAGTGACAATAATATTTTTTGGACTCATGTTTTTAGGAGGATCATCTGGATCAACCTCTGGTGGTGTAAAGATAGTTCGCCATATGTTGATGATTAAAACAGGTTTTTTAGAATTTAAAAGAGCATTACATCCAAATGCAATTATTCAGTCTAGGTATAACAATAAAACCGTCAGTGAGTCAATCTCTTTAAATATTTTGGGTTTTTTTATTTTATATATGTTGAGTTTTATCGTGGGATCCATAGGTTTTGGAATTCTTGGTACAGATTTTGAATCTTCTTTAGGATTAGCTGCTTCAACCTTAGGTAATATAGGCCCTGCCTTAGGTTCTTACGGACCTAGCCATAGTTATGCATCACTTTCTGAAATAGGTAAATTGTGGGCAACTTTCTTAATGTTGTTAGGTCGTCTAGAACTATTTACTGTACTAATATTATTCTCACCATTTTTTTGGAAGAAGAATTATTAAGAATATTTAAAGTAACAATTATTAAATTCTTTGTCTTACTATTTCAAATAAAGTTATACCGCAAGCAACTGAAACATTTAAAGAGTTAATCTCTTTCTGCATTGGTATACTTGCATGACTATCTATTATTTCAAGTAGTCCTTTCGAAATTCCTTTTTCCTCAGAACCCAAAACAATAGCGATAGGAACATTTAAGGGTTTATTATAAATTTTCTCTTCGGCTTTTTCAGTAATTGCAACAACAGAAACTTCATTAGCTTCAAGGGTATAAATTACATCTTTAAGATTTTTCACTTTGGATATTGGTATATGAAAAATATTACCTGCTGAAGTTTTAACAACATCTCCATTTAGAGGAGCACTATTACTAATAGGTGTAAACACAGCATCTACACCTGCAGCAACTGATGAACGTATAATAGCTCCAAAATTATGAACATCCGTTATAGAGTCTAATAAAACAAAAACTGGTAATTCTTTTTTTTCTAAAATCTCTTCAATTAGTGGCTCCATTTCAAATGTTTTAATTGAAGAAATTCTAGCAACAGCTCGTTGATGATTTTTTTTTGATAATTGTTCCAACTTTTCTTCTGGTACGAAACTAAATGGAATAGTTTTAGATTTTAGAGTGTAAATTAATCTATCGTAAAGTTTACTTTTACCTCCCTTTAATAGCCAAACTTTTTCAATGGGTGTATCTGACTTAATTGCCTCTAGGATAGAATGTATTCCAAATACATTAGTTGTTTTCATTTTGTAAAAATAACTAATTCTTTAAGGGCAATAAAAAACAATAAATTTTAAAGAGTTGATTTTTTCTAACTTCTTTCATAATTTGAGAATGTATGAAAAGAAAATTTATTTATTTTTTATCTCATTGCTTAAATTTTTTAGTAATATTTTCATTTTTAAGTTGTTCATCTGAACCAATAATAAAATCTAAATCTCTTGTATCAATTAATTTCAAAATCCAAGGGAATGGTAAAGTAAAACCCGAATTAGGCACGTATGACATAAATAGCAGAGTTGTTTTTAAAGCTACACCAGATTCAGGGTATTATTTTGATCGTTGGAAAGGATTCCCTGAAGATTTGGAACAAGAAGAATTTGAATTTGTTCTAACTGACGATTTAAATTTAACTGCAATTTTTTTGCCTATTCCTGAATTGAGTAGTGAGATAAAAATCTATAATCCAAAAAAAATTGACCCCAATCCTATTTTTATTATTGAAAATGGAGGGGATAGGGCATATTTGACTGATAAGACAGGAGAGAAACTGAATGTATGGAATTTTGATTCAAAACTAGGGAATGATTTAGAATTAATTAAAGATGGCAGTTTGATCGGACTTTTTAAATCAGATAATGTATTCTTTTCATTTGGTGGATATGGTGGAATTGTTAAAAAATTTAACCCAAGTGGAATATTAGAGTGGCAATACGAAGTAAATAACGAAAATGAACTTGCACATCATGATTTTGAGATTTTACCTAACGGAAATGTTTTGTTACTAGTTTGGGAGCGATTTACAGAAGAACAAGCAATAAATTTTGGGTTTAATGGAACTGGAGAAATTTTTCTAGAAAAAATTATTGAAATTAATCCTAATAATGATTCTGTGGTATGGGAATGGAGGAGTGTAGACCACTTAATTCAGGATTTTGATTCAATCAAACCTAATTATGGTAAAATATCAGAATACCCTCAAAAAATAGATCTTAATTATAATCAAATTGAAAATGGAGATTTAATGCATGCCAACGGACTGTACTATGACAGAAAAAAAAATTTGATATTATTAAGTGTAAATTTTTATAGTGAGATTTGGGCTATTCCTCATCAATATGATACCGAGGTTACTAAAACTGAAAAAGGAGATTTGGCTTTTCGTTTTGGTAATCCAAATGCTTTTGATTCTTCCGGTGAACGCATATTTTTCAATAATCATCATCCTAATATTGTTTCTCTTCATCCAGAAAGCCTAGATAATTTTTTGATTTACATGAACGGATCAAAAAATAAACAGTCCGCAGTATATGAATTTGCCTTTCCTCCAAAATTTGAAACAGACCCTAAAGATTGGTTACAGCCAGAATTAGTTTGGCAATTTTCTGATGTTGATTTATTTAGTGCTAAACTATCTGGATGTATACGTCTACCCAATGGGAATACATTAATTTGTGAAGGTGATTATGGATATTGGGAGGTAACAAAAGACAAAGAAGTTGTTTGGAAGTATAAAGGAGATACTTCTTTTTGGAGAGGATACGTTTATCCGTAGAACGGATTACAAAGCTTTGATTTAAAGGGCTAACTAAGAATACTTATTCTAATATATCTACTGACAAATGCTTAATATCTTTTCTCCGCCAGGCCCGTTGGCTTCATTGAAACTGTCTTGGCCTCTTGACCCATCAAGTTTTGTATAGGATATAGTATATGAAGTTTCTTCAGGGTATCTACCTACGATCCACTCCCACTTCATATTTGTGGCATTTGAAGGTATTGTGACCGTTGAATATCCTGAATTATCGTCACCTGTGTAAGCTTCTAAAGTTTTGTTTATTTCTATCCCACTTGTGTAGGGGCTTGGAATTGCAAAAAAATAAATTTGTCCGTCGACAGTTAGTTTTAGTCTGCTATCCTGCCATCCATCACCATATGAATCCTGCATTTTTATCTTATAAACTCCAGGTATGGCGGATCCGTCAACTACATTACACAGAACAATTTTATTATAAACAAATGGTGAAGAAAAATACGAACCTGTCATAGATCCAGTTACTTCATCTTCAGAATATGACTTTCCATTACTAAGATTCAATTGAAGTCTTATTTTAACAGTACTACCGCCGATGAATCCAATTTGATTTTTGACATCTGTGAGAGGAATTCTAAGTATAGTTCTAGGAAGTCCAGTAGGTCCTATAGAAAATTCAGAAGGCTGTATAGTTTTATATAGAATTTCAGCACTACCATCCACTGATATATAAACTTCGACATTTTCCATCAAATTACCATTTTCAGCATCGTGTTCTTCAAATTCTAATTCAAATATTGAATTACTTTGATCATAGAAATTATAGTCGCCGTTAGTACCAATAGTCCTAATTACTGCTCCTTTTTCAAAGTTTTCAAGAACAAAGTTAACCGTATTGTCGGGGCTTTCACATGTGTAAAATAAAATTACAATAGTTATGAGTGATATTAATTTTTTCATATTTATGTTTATTTCAAGCTTGTAGGCCCATTAGAGTTCCAAAAAACACGCTCTGTTTTAGAGCTTCTTTGATCAGCATTTTTATTCGTATTGACATAATTTGCTGGATAATATTGTATTAATGGAAATTGTCCTGGATCTGGTTCTATATTAGGCTGTAAAGATCTAGGATAGCCATTCCTTCTGTAAGAATTGTATGCATCGATACCGTTACCTGTCAACGAAATAAAGAATTCTGTAGCCCACATGTCTAGTTTTTCTTCTGTTGAAGTTGATGCATTCCAATCTGATGTAAATGCTGCAATATAATTTGAAACATCTTCATCACTAAGCTCAGGCCCACCTAAATCATCTGTTTTTATTAAGGCTTGCTCAAGGGCTATAAGAGTTTCAAAGGTTGGATCACCTCCAGTGTTAACATTTACTTCAGCATTCATGAAGTGCATCCAAGATGACAACAATATAGGAGTAATTCCAAAACCTCCTTGACCGTCTCCGTCAACTTTTCCCTCAAAACTTTCGTCATCAAAGGCTCCACCTGCGGGATAAACACCTCTAAGAGTCCGTTTAAATCCGTCTGGGGGAATTCCATTATCGTTTCCATGATCTCTTCCCCAATAACCATTTGCTGGCTTGCTAGTGGAATTTGTAGGAGCACAGAAAGGGGTGTCACTGCCACGTAGTTGTGGAGGGACATAATATCCAGGTAATCCGCACTCTAAAACTTCTTCATCAGCAGAGCTATCAAAACCAGGTGTATTATCAACTTGTCTATAGAAGTAGTAATTGATTCTTGGGTCAGTATTACCAGCGTGTCCATTTATCATATTAAACATAAGCCAATTTGACATATATTCTCCACCTCCAGTTGAAGTGTAGTTTGATCTATACAATGGATGTCTTGTATCAGGTGTTGCAGGGCTTGTACCCCAAACAAATTGGAAATCATCAGAAGGATTTACAATATAGTTGGTTATTGAGTTATAATTTGAAAAATCACCCAAGTTTAAAAGGGCCTTTTTCTTTATACTATTTGCTGCTTTGATCCATTTGTCGGCATCTCCTTGATAGTAATAATCATTTGAAGGGACTGGACCTCCAGAATTAAAATCTGAAATTGCACTTTCAAGTGTTGATATTGCTGCATTATATACGCTTTCTCCACTATCAGAAACAGGATTCAATATTGCCTCAGCACCTTGAAGAGCTTCTGTATAAGGAATATCACCGAAATAATCAACTAGAGTTAATAATATATAGGCTTGGAATACTTTACCCATGCCTCTGTGGTATGTAAGTCCAGCTTCATCTGCTAGAATATTCATTAGGCGAATGTCCTCAAGCATACCTCTATAAGCAGACGACCAAACTCCATTCCAACTATCAGGCGAATAAACATTATTATAAGTTCTCCCAGACATATAATTTATTCGAGTTAGTTCACCACCTCGATCTCCCATACTACTTACCCAAAAAGCAAAATCAATCTGAATAGAATTTAGAAAGAAACCTGCATCTGCTTGATTTGGACTTAAAGCATTAGGATTTTCAGTTAAGTCTAATTCGAGTGTATCACAGGATACCATCGTAAATAAAACACATAAAAAGAGAGTTAAGATGTTTTTGCTGTTTTTCATTATAATAAGTTTCATATTTAAAATGTAAGTTTTATACTTCCACCGTACCTTCTGGCACTTGGTCCATTAAGAAAATCAAATCCTCTTCCATTACCAACACCTACACCTGCAATATTAGGGTCAAAATTAGTTCCTTTAGGTGTGTTCCAAGCATTATAAGCTAGATTGAATCCTGAGGCAGTTATCGATATGCTTCCAAATGGAGTATTCTCAATAATTTTGTTAGGTAAACTGTAAGTAAGTGAAACCTCGCCCAATCTCCAATGACTAGCATCATAAACTAGCATTTCATCAGGACCATATAAGACGTTGCTAAAATAGAATGTAGAATTATTTATCATTTTAGTGTTTGGCTGACCATTGGAATTAACACCCGGTAGAACAAAACTAAGTTCTCTGTCCAACGTATCAGTTGTTAAACCTCTTCCTAAAAGAGTTGCCACCGTGTAGGTAAAAATATCTCCACCCTGCTGGTAATTAAATAAAAAATTTAAACTTAAATTTTTATATGATATGGAGTTACTCAAATTGGCAATCCAATCTGGATTTGCGTCACCAATTATTGTTGGATCAAAAGTTTCATCATAACTACCTTGATTATTCACAACGGGGTCACCAGCATCAATCCACCTAGAGTCTTCTACAGAACCACCATATCTAGTAATTGAAGATCCAATTATTGATCCAAGAGATTCTCCAGGAATAGCAGCATTCCCTAAAGTACCAAAACCTGCATAGACTATTCTGTCAGTATCTTCGCCAAGATCAATTACTATTGCATCATTTGTAGACCAATTAAAAGAAGTACTCCAATTTAAACCTTCAGAATTTTCTAACCAGTTCATCGAAAGATCAAGTTCAACACCTTTGTTTTCAATTAAACCAATATTAGTTTGAGTTGAAGTATATCCAGTGGAAGGGTCTAGAGGTCTATTAATAATTAAGTCATTTGTTTTTTTGTTGTAAATCGAGAGATCTAACGTAAGTCTGTTTTCTAAGAAACGACCTTCAATTCCAAACTCAATCTCATCAATTCTTTCTGGCTTTAAGTTGGGGTTACCTAACACGGATCCAGAAGTATTAGAAATCACATATCCTCCGTTTTTAATAAACGATTGGGTGTCGATGTTTAAAGTTGCAGCAATAGGATAGCCAAATGGGAAATTAGCAGAGGTTCCGTAGCCTGCTCTTACTTTAACGAAATTAAGGAGATTGCTTTTTATCTCCGGGAAAGCTTGAGAGGGTATAAATGATACACTTGCAGATGGATAAATTATAGATCTATTTTCCTCGGATAAATTTGATACCCAATCTTTTCTTGCAGCAAGTGTAAGATAAACATATCGATTATAATCAATCTCAGTTTGAGCAAAAGCACCGACGATGTTTCTTTTTTCATAGTATTGAATTTCATCTTGCTGTTCAAAATTAAAATGTCTTAAAACGTTAAAAACCTGCTGACCTGTACTACGAGTTCCGTTTTGATCAAATGTATCACTTCTAGAGTCAACCCCAACGTTAAAAGTTATTCCAAAGTCATCAATATCATAATCACCACTTACATTGAAATTGTGGTTATATATCGATTTTGTATTATTCCAAGTTTCGTAGATACCATTTCGGTTAACCAGTGAACCTGTTTTACCTCCTTTATTTGAATAGTTTATGTTGTTTTCGGAATAAACATCGAGTCCATATCTATAAGAAACGTTCAGATTATCATTTATCCCATATGATATATTTGCACCACCAAAAACTCGGTTAGTGTTTTGAATATTAGCTGTGTTATTTACCGTCCAAAGGGGGTGTTGAATTGAGTTATTTTGCCTATAATAAATTGACTCACCAGTAACAGGGTTTTGGTAAGGAAGTCCCATTAAATCAACACTTCTAGGTGTATAAAAAACATTTGCAAAAACTGAAGCTCCCTCGCCACCAACATTACTCCCATAATTCGCAGCTACTGGAGGAGTTTGAAATTTTGTTTGAGAAAAGTTCAATGTACCTCCAACTACAAAGCCGTTTGAAAGTTGAGAATTACCACCAAAACTTAGCGTATTTCTATTTACTGTATTTCCTGGTGTAAAACCTACGTCTTCAAGATTTCCATAGTTTATGTTATAATTTACAGATCCATCACTTGTAGAACCTTTTACATTGATATTATTACTAAACACATGTCCAGTCCTAAAAAACTCTCCGACGCTGTCATAAGGTTTCCATTCATAAAGTTCGTCAGGTGCTATCCCGAGGGCATCTAATACTTGTGGGATTCCAGTTGCTGAACTTGCTGTAGTAAACGGATGTCTCAAAAAACCTGGTGTTCCAGAAACGGCACCATTAATTGAGGATTGTCCACCCCATCCAGCTGGACCACCTTCATCGAAGCTTGGCCCCCAATTTGAAAAAAACCAGCCAAAGGATTGATCAAATCCGTTACCATACTGCATTTGATAATCTGGTTTAGAGGCAAATTCAACATTGAAATATGAAGAATTAATTGTTATTTCATTTTTACTTGCCTCACCTGTAGAAGAACTACCCGATTTTGTAGTAATTAAAATAACTCCATTTCTTCCCTGCGTACCATAAAGAGTAGCTGCGGCTAATCCTTTAAGAACACTAACTGATTCAATGTTATTTGGATCAATATCAAGAAAACGTGATGACCCATTGTTACCGTCTACAAAACTCCCCTGAGAATTTGTCTCACTACTAAATGGAATTCCATCCACTATAAATAAAGGTTGATTTCCTTGTGAGAAGGTATTAAATCCTCTGATTATTATGTTAGTACCAGATCCTGATAATCCACTCTGATTGGTAATTTGAACTCCCGATGCCTTTCCAGTTAAAACTCTTCCGATGTCTCCTTCAGCTCTTTGCTCTATAGCGTCGTTATTAACTTCTGACACAGCATATCCAAGAGCCTGTTTTTCACGTTTAATACCTAAAGAGGTAACTATAACTTCATCAAGCTGATTACCAAGCTGTAATATAAAGTCAATTTGATCTTGACCATCAACTAAGATTGTTAATGATTCATAACCTACAAAACTTGCTGATATCTCTACGCCGTCTTCTACAGTTATTGAATAGTTCCCATCAAAATCGGTAGTGGTACCATTATTTGTTCCTTCTTGTAAAACTGTTGCTCCTGGAAGTGGTACTCCTTGATCGTCATAAACGATTCCAGTTATTGTTCTTTGAGCTATTGATAACTGTGTAAATATCAACAAAGACAATAAAGCATAAAGATATTTCATAATATAATTTGTTTTTCGGACGGCTAATTTACTAAAATATAACTAATTAAATGAAAAAAGCCACCTCATATAAGGTGGCTTTTGTTTTGGATACTTGAAAGCTTAGTTATTATCCCAACTGTTTCTTGGAGTAAATAAAGTAGTTCCAGTTGGCACATTAGGATTGAATAATATTTCATCTCCTGAATAATTCCATCTAACAGGTATTTGAGAACCTGAGGTTGGAACTAAATCTGGAAAATCATTTCTTCGTAGATCGTTGAAGACTTCAGGTTGAATGAATAAACCAATATATTTTTGAGTTAAAATATGATCTTCTAAATCTAAACTTGCTCCTCCTGGATTTACTGCAGCTTGCGCAACATAAGTATCGTACTCAGCTTCTGTTAGTCCAGTTTCAAGGAAAGAAGCCTTGATACCATTTAAGTATGCTGTTTCCATTTCTGCAGCGCTTCCACCTGTTCTCTTTAAACATTCAGCAATAATAAACTGAATTTCTCTGTATGAGATGTAAGCCTGCTCATAGTTAGGAAGCATATATGGATGACTAGTTATAAATGTCTGGTCCCATACAGCAAGTCTATCCGTATCATTTAAGTCAGTCATTAAACCTCTTAAATATGGATGGAATTCAATGTCACCTGTTCTACCGTCGTTGAATCTCCACCAACCAGCTTGTTGGGTAGTTCCGAAAGTGTAGGTCATACTATCATCCTGTGAGGTGAAAGATGCTTTGGCTGCTGCTAAAGCTTCTGCATATTGCCCTAAATGTAAGTGAGCTCGTGCTTTAATTGCACTTGCTGCCTTGATCCATTTACTAGTATCACCACCGTAAATGACGTCGTCATTTCCAACAGCAAATCCACCATCACTTCCAGCTAAAAGAGAAGAACCTGAAGCAAGAAGATTGAAAACTTCTGTGTAAATCGATTCTTGACTATCAAAGGTTGGGTTGATTTCATCAATACCCGTCGCAGCTGTTGTGTAAGGGATGTTACCCCACCAGTCAGTCATATCTAATAAAGCTGCAGCTTTCTGAATCTGACCAACACCAGCATAGTGGTTATAACCGTCTTCAGAAGCATCAGCAATCATTGAGTTTACTTCAACTAGTATGTCTTCGTAGTAAATGTCCCATACTGTATTAAAACGTACAGGCTGCAATCCTGAGTAATCATTAAACGAGGACCACTGTCTTGCTACACCCTCAGTTTGTTGAGCAAACATTGAGTTAACCCTTGAAGTTTGACCACCATAAACATCCATATGTCTAATTTGGATACTTGGTAATATAGCATTATAAGATACCGAACTAGGATTGTTAGGATCTAAGTTTATGTCATCTGCAATAAAAGATTCACAAGCACTGAAAAATATTATGCTAAGTGATAATGCAATAAAATAATTTAATCTTTTCATGATTTTATAAATTTAATTTTAGTTTGGCCAAAACTGATCTAGTAGCTGGCATGTTGAAGTAATCAACACCTTGCCCATTACCAACACCAGTAAGCGATGTTTCTGGATCTACACCGTTATAGTCAGTAGAATACCATAGGTTTCTACCTACTACACTAAGATTTGCGCTATCGATAAAATCAATTCCAATACTTGATAAAGGAATGTCATAACCTAAACTAACTTCACGTAATCTTATCCATCCACCATCTTGAACGAATTGCTCCCATACTGAACCAAAACCTCCAACTGAGGATTGGTAGTAATACTGGTCTCTAACAACAGGTATGTTATTTGGAGAACCGTCAGGCAATACACCAGGTATAGGGGTTGGTGCTTCAGTTCTTGTATCTGCAGTTAATTGTGATCTACCAAAGAATGAAAGAGCCCAAGCAACACCATTTAGCATGTCTCCTCCTTCTCTCCAGTCAAGTAAGAACCCAACATTTACAGGACCTAATTTGATTTGGTTATTCCAACCTAAAATAAAATCAGGATTTGGATTACCAATGGCTCTTTGAACTGGATCAACTGCTTGGAAACCATATTCATTTGAAGATGCATCAGCATTTATTACAACATCACCTTCAGGAATGTTAAGTCCATCATCATTTGGTCCACCAGAACCGGTTCTCAAATATGTTCCACCTACAACTGCTCCATATTGGTTACCAGCTATAAGGTATGAACCTGCACTTGAGAATCCAGCTAAGAATAATTTGTCAAGACCAGGTGCTAGTTCTTCTACTATGTTTTCATTGCTTGTAAAGTTGATTTGAGAATTCCAACTGAAATTTTCAGATTCAACTATACCTAAGTTTAACGTAGCTTCAACACCTCTACCTGTCATTCTACCTGAGTTTAACCATACATTGTTATAACCAGTAGATGGAGGTAGTGATGCGTTTAATATAGCATCAGTCATTTTTCTTTCGTAGTAAGCAACGTCTAGCCCTATCCTATTGTTGAAAAATCTAAAGTCGATTCCAAATTCTATTTCCTCTGTAAGTTCAGAAGTAAGCTCACTGTTTCCAAGGATACTGTCGATTTCAAAACCGGTAACACCTTGAATTGGCCAAGAAAGTGAATCACCCCATCCGTCTCCAACACTTGTAATAGAATAACCAGAAGTTGTTAGGTAAGCAAAAGGAGGTGGACCACCCACTTGTGCCCATGATGCTCTAATTTTAGCAAAACTTAATGCATCACTTTGTGGTAATAATTCGCTAAGAAGGATTGATAAAGATGCCGCAGGATATACAAATGAGAAGTCACCAGCGTTAAACTCTCTTCCTGGTACACCAAGTCTTGAGTCATAATCCTGTCTTGCAGCAAGTGTTAGATAGAATGTGCTATCCCAATCCATTTCTATTTGTCCAACAAATCCCATCTGAGTAGTTCTTAAGAAAGATTCACTACCCGCAATGTTTGATGCATTTGCAAGATTAACAAATCCCTGGAATGCGAAGTTAGAACCATTTGAGTTGAGAGCAGAGCGTGTTCTATCAAATGCGTTAGCACTAACAAGATAATTTAAATTTAACTTGTCAGTAATGGCATCACCACCACTAATATTTAGAATGGCATCAGTTAAAAATGAATTGTATTGAGTTAGGGATACATAACCCGTTGATCTTGTTCTAGAACCCAACTCAAAGTTTTGCTTACGACTATCACTAGTAAAGTCAGCTCCGATAATTAGCGAAGCATTTAACCACTTACTATGAGTCCAATCAGCAGTAAAACTACCGTAAACGCGGTTTACAGTCTCATCTCTAAGAGCGTTATTTATTAACCAATATGGATTATCATAACCACCACCACCACGATAGTTTCTTTGTCTACCGTTGGCAAATATGTAAGATGATGGTTCATCGACAGCATCCTCCGGACTAAAACCATTTGCATTGTCAAATGTTATAGGAGTTCTATATAAACCTAATAATAATCCAGATGTGTTTGAACCTTGCTGAATTCTTGAATAGTCAGATCTAACAAAGTTAAAAGTAGTAGCTAATTTTAATTTGTCACTAGCCTGAAGAGTTCCAGCTAACCTAAAAGTTTTTCTCCCATATTCTTCATTAGGCACTATACCCTCATTTGTTAAGAATGAAGTTGAAAAGGCATATGTAGCTTTTTCTGTACCACCTTGAATACTTAAGTTGTTTAGTGATTGTATAGCTTCTCTAAAGAATCCACGGTAGTTATCCTGATAATTATTGGCAGGTGTTCCATTACCAGTTCCTTTAGTTACTAGGAAACCATTTTTGTCCCATATGTAGTTACCGTCACCATCAAAGTCACTAGCCGAAGGAGCTTCTGGGTGATTAGGGTCAGTTGAATATTCTAAGTCCGTATATCTTGGACCATATGAACTTGATTCACCTGTACCTGGAGATCTCCAGTATGGAGTTCTGTCACTTCTACTTCTATTTCTACCCTGAGCAAACTCATCCTGTAGATTAAAAGTTGTAGATAACCAATCAACGCCTGTTGAATGAGTATAAGAAACTCTCATTTCACCTTCCTCACCTTTTTTAGTTGTTATTACAATAACACCGGGTGCACCTGCAGTACCGTAAAGTGCAGTTGCAGCAGAACCTTTAAGGATGTTAATACTTTCGATGTCATCGTTGTTTAAGTCCATTAAACGGTTTGAAGTAGCAGTACCTGCTGTACTTGATCCAGAATTTAATGTTTCGTTGTTTGTAATTATACCATCAATAACAATAAGTGGTTGGTTGTTACCAATCATCGAAGTAACCCCTCGAATCAAAATCCTAGAACCACCACCAGCAGAACCCGCAGATCTTGTAATCTGGACCCCAGCAGCTTTACCTACAAGGGCATCAAGAGCACTGTTAGAACCAGAGTTAACTATATCATCGCTTCCTACCGTTTGGATTGAGTATCCTAGGGCTTTAGCTTCCCTTTTAATACCCAGCGATGTTACAACTACCTCATCTAGCTCATTAGCTTGTTCCAGAGAAAAGTTTAATTGGTCCTGACCATTAACTGCAAGAGTTGTTGTCTGATAACCAACAAAACTAACGGCTAATGATGCATCATCACTAACTGAGATAGAATAATTTCCATCAAAATCAGTTGTTGTACCATTATTAGTCCCAACTTCCACGACAGTTGCTCCAGGTAGAGGAACGCCTTGGTCATCAGTAACATTTCCTGTTACGGTTATTTGTGCGAGAGCTATCTGAATGCTCAGCAAAAAAGCCGTAAATAAATAGATTTGTTTCATATTAAAATTAGTTTTTAGTCGCGCAAAATAATGAATAAAATACACATATGTTAAAAATTTGTGAAAAAAGTTTAAAAAAAACCCAAAATTGTTAAACAAATGTGTCTACATCAATATATATGCTAGACTTAAGGTTTAAATAATATCGGTTGTTTTGAAATTATTAATTAACTTTTTTCACAGCAAACATAAATTCTGATTTAAAGAATTCCTTCGCTTGAAAAAAAAAAAAAATCTTTTTTGCCGAGTTTTTAAAAAACTCATTTCTAAATAAATTTTTAATAATTATTGCTTCTGAATTTTATGAAATTATCAAAAAATAAGTTTTAGAAATAAATAACCTTAGTTATTTTTGAATCTTGTCGACCTCTATTAAAAGTGCTTTTAAGTCTGAAGACTGTTTAAATTTTAATTTTCTTTCCTTGATAATTTTTTTAATTAGCTCCTCTTCAAGATCTAAAAAATCAATTATATTTTTTTTATTAAGTTTTATCTCCTTTTTAGTATTGTTTTTTTTTGAAATAAAATATTTATATTTTTCGACAAAACGTGGGGGAAAGGACCTCTCCAAGGATGTTTTTGCATTGGACCCTTCCATAAAAATTTTCAGTCTTTTTTCATAAAGTCCATATTTTTTTCCTGAAAATAATTCGATCAAATACCCTTTTTTTTTAAAATTATTTTCATCGATATAATCTGTGTAGATATATTTCTCCTTTTCAATTTGACATGAGATGTTTATATTTTTCATCAATATTTTATCTGAGCTTTCAGTTTTTGGATTATTTGTAAATTCTAGTTCATCACTGTATGCATTATATCTCAAAAAAATATTTTGATTTAAGTCTTTATCAAAATACTTAATATCAGCAGGTTTAAATTTTTCATCAAAATACTCACTTCCTTTTATTTTTAAATTAGAATAGGAATTCTTGCTAATTCTGTTTTTTATTAGTTCAAATAAATCATTGATCCTCGAATCAGATTTTACACCATTTGATCCAATATTTTGAGGAAATAATACACACGTATTAAAAATAAAAAGATAATAGAAAAAATATTTCACAATAATTTTGATATATGGATGAGTGTAAAATTACAATTGAAAAATTTTGTTAATGTACGAAACATCAAAATTTGATTTAAAAACCAAATTTTGGATCTATTGGAAAAGTTGATTTTTAAGATAATTCTAGTGATTTTGCATACTAAATATATTCTACTTTATAGCTCACAATAAATTCATTAAACACAATTTTTGTCAAAAGGTTAAATTTTACAATAATAGGGTTTGAAACACCAAAAAAAAACTATACATTTGCACGCCGTTAAAAACGGCTTTATTAAACAAATTTATGCCAACAATAGCGCAATTAGTTAGAAAAGGAAGGATAAGTATCTCTAAGAAAAGCAAGTCTGCTGCTCTCGACTCGTGTCCCCAAAAGCGCGGTGTTTGTACTAGAGTTTATACCACAACTCCAAAAAAACCGAATTCTGCAATGCGAAAAGTTGCGCGTGTTAGACTAACAAATGGCAAGGAAGTTAATGCATACATTCCTGGTGAGGGACACAATCTACAAGAACATTCTATAGTCCTAGTAAGAGGTGGGAGGGTAAAAGATTTACCTGGTGTTCGTTATCATATTATACGGGGTGCATTGGACACAGCTGGTGTTGAAGGACGTCTACAAAGACGTTCTAAATATGGTGCAAAAAAACCTAAGAGCAAGTAAAATATCACCTTAGATGAGAAAAAAGCAAGCCAAAAAGAGACCATTAGAACCAGATCCAAGATTTAAAGATCAACTTGTGACAAGGTTTGTTAACAACTTGATGTGGAATGGAAAAAAATCAGTTGCTTTTTCAATTTTCTATGATGCAATTGAAATAGTTGATCAGAGAAAACAGGATGACGAAAAATCGGCATTAGAGGTCTGGAAAGAGGCCCTTTCAAATGTTATGCCACATGTTGAGGTAAGAAGTAGAAGAGTGGGAGGTGCAACATACCAGATACCGATGCAAATAAGACCCGATCGAAAAGTTTCTTTGGCAATGAAATGGTTGATAAGCTTTTCAAGAAAACGCAATGAAAAAACCATGGCTCTTAGATTAGCAAGCGAAATTTTAGCCGCATCGAAAGAGGAGGGGTCGGCTGTCAAAAAAAGACAAGATACTCATAAAATGGCTGAAGCAAACAAAGCATTTTCTCATTTTAGATTTTAAAAATACTTTATCACTATGTCTCGAGATTTAAAATACACTAGAAACATTGGAATTGCAGCCCACATTGATGCAGGTAAAACAACTACAACTGAAAGAATTCTTTTTTACACCGGTGTTAGTCATAAGATAGGTGAAGTTCATGATGGAGCTGCAACAATGGATTGGATGGAACAGGAACAAGAACGAGGCATAACAATAACATCTGCTGCCACTACATGTATTTGGGATTTTCCACAGGAACAAGGCAAACCAACGTCAGATTCAAAACCTTACCATTTCAATATAATCGATACACCAGGACACGTAGACTTTACGGTTGAAGTAAATAGATCACTAAGAGTTCTAGATGGACTTGTTTTTTTGTTTTCAGCTGTAGATGGAGTTGAACCACAGTCAGAGACAAACTGGAGATTAGCCGATAACTACCGTGTGCCTAGAATTGGATTTGTCAATAAAATGGATCGTCAAGGTGCAAATTTTTTAAATGTTTGCACTCAAGTGCGAGAAATGTTAAAATCTAATGCCGTTCCTGTTGTTTTAAATATCGGTGAGGAGGAAGATTTTAAGGGAATTGTAGACTTGGTTACTAACAAAGCTATAATATGGCACGAGGAAAGATTTGGATCTACATTTGATGAGATACCAATACCAGATGATATGGTGGACGAGGTTGAAAAGTATCGTGCACAATTAATAGAAGCGGTGGCAGAATATGATGAAAACTTATTAGAAAAGTTTTTCGAGGACCCAAGTAGCATTAGTGCTGATGAAATCCATAGAGCATTAAGGGCAGCAACTCAAGACATGAGTATAATTCCTATGATATGTGGATCATCTTTCAAAAACAAGGGTGTTCAGTTTCTTTTGGATGCTGTTTGTCGTTATCTACCTTCCCCTGAGGACAAAGAAGCAATAGTAGGTACCAATCCAAATAATGATCAAGAAATTTCTCGTAAGCCAACGGTTAATGAGCCATTTTCTGCATTAGCATTTAAAATTGCAACAGATCCATTTGTTGGCAGGCTAGCCTTTTTCAGAGCTTATTCAGGTCACCTTGATGCAGGATCATACGTGTTAAATAACAGAACTGGCAATAAAGAGAGAATATCAAGAATTTATCAAATGCACTCAAATAAACAAAATGCTATTGCTTTTATCGAAGCAGGTGATATTGGGGCGGCAGTCGGATTTAAAGACATTAAAACAGGTGACACTTTATCAGCTGAGAAATCACCAATAATTCTTGAAAGCATGAATTTTCCCGATCCTGTCATCGGAATAGCTGTTGAGCCCAAGACAAAAGCAGACGTAGACAAACTTGGTATGGCTTTAGGTAAATTGGCCGAAGAAGATCCTACTTTCCAAGTTAAAACTGATGAATCTTCAGGGCAGACTATTATCTCTGGAATGGGCGAATTACACCTTGATATAATTGTTGATAGGCTAAAAAGGGAATTTAAAGTAGAAGTAAATCAAGGAAAACCTCAAGTAGAGTACAAAGAAGCACTAACATCAAAATCAGATCACAGAGAGGTATATAAAAAGCAAACTGGAGGTAGAGGTAAATTCGCTGATATTATTTTTACGATGGAGCCTGGCGAAA
Organism: uncultured Bacteroidota bacterium; assembly: GCA_902618245.1. Classification (GTDB taxonomy): domain Bacteria; phylum Bacteroidota; class Bacteroidia; order Flavobacteriales; family Flavobacteriaceae; genus MS024-2A. The sequence goes on from CACMZR010000004.1 coordinate 95,661, forward strand.
ATGGCAAATCTGGACTTGAGTTTGTAAATTTAATTAAGGGCGGTAACATTCCTAAAGAGTATATCCCTTCTGTTGAAAAAGGCTTTAAGGAAGCTATGAATAACGGGCCTCTTGCGGGATTTGAATTAGATTCAATGAAAATTACTCTGCAAGACGGTTCTTTTCATCCTGTAGATTCTGATTCTCTATCTTTTGAATTAGCAGCTAAACTTGGATTTAAAGAGGCTGCTCAAGGTGCAAGTCCGGTTATAATGGAGCCAATAATGAAATTAGAGGTCCTAACACCGGAGGAAAATATGGGTGATATCGTGGGAGATTTAAACCGTCGCAGAGGTCAAGTTAATTCTATGGATGATCGTGCAGGAGCAAAGGTTGTTAAAGCAGAAGTACCCTTATCTGAAATGTTTGGATATGTCACCTCTTTAAGGACTTTATCATCAGGAAGAGCAACTTCAACAATGGAATTCGCACATTATTCTGAAACTCCCTCTAGCATTTCCGAAACTGTAATTTCGGAGGTAAAGGGAATTACAGATTAAATATTAAAAAATGAGTCAAAAAATTAGAATCAAGTTAAAATCCTACGACTTCAATTTAGTTGATAAGTCAGCTGACAAAATTGTAAAGACAGTCAAAAATACAGGTGCAGTTGTTACTGGCCCAATACCTTTACCAACACATAAAAAAATCTTTACAGTCCTTAGATCTCCTCATGTAAATAAAAAGTCACGTGAACAATTTAAATTATCATCATATAAGCGGCTATTAGATATATATAGCTCATCTTCTAAGACTATAGATGCACTAATGAAATTAGAGCTGCCAAGTGGTGTAGAGGTTGAAATAAAAGTTTAAATAATTTATTATGTCTGGTTTAATTGGAAAAAAAATAGGTATGACAAGTCTTTATGACAATTCAGGTAGAAATGTTGCCTGTACTGTATTAGAGGCTGGACCATGCTTTGTTTCTCAAATAAAAACTAACGAAACAGATGGATACCAAGCTATTCAACTTGCCTATGATGATAAAAATGAAAAAAAAGTAACTAACACTGAGTTAGGGCATTTTAAAAAAGCGAATTTAAAAGTCAAAAAAAAATTATTAGAGTTCAAGAATTTTGACAAGGAAATAAAACTTGGAGACAAAATTAGTGTTGAGAATTTTGCAGAAGGAGAATTTGTGGATGTTTCAGCATTATCTAAAGGAAAAGGTTTCCAAGGTGTTGTAAAAAGGCATGGCTTTGGTGGTGTAGGTCAGGCAACTCATGGCCAACATAACCGATTAAGAGCTCCTGGTTCTATTGGAGCCGCTTCTTATCCTGCGCGCGTATTTAAAGGCATGAGAATGGCTGGGCAAATGGGAAACCAAAAAGTCAAAATTCTAAATCTGAGAGTAATCAAAGTTGTCCCTGAAAAAAACATACTAATTCTAAAAGGGTCTGTTCCAGGTCCAAAAAACGCATACGTAACTATTCAGAAATAATGGAATTATTTGTACACAAAATAAATGGTAAAAAAACTAGTAAAAAAATTAAGCTAGATAATTCTGTTTTTGGAGTAGAACCAAATACTCATGCAATTTATTTAGATGTAAAGTCTTATTTGGCTAATAAAAGGCAAGGCACTCATAAGACAAAACAACGTGCAGATATAAAAGGCAGTACAAGGAAAATAAAAAAGCAGAAAGGAACAGGAACAGCAAGAGCCGGTAGCATCAAAAATCCTATATTCAGAGGAGGTGGAAGAATTTTTGGTCCTACCCCAAGAGACTATTCTCAGAAAGTAAATAAAAAAGTTAAAAGATTAGCTCGTAAATCCGCGTTGAGCATTAAGGCTAAGGAGAAGTCAATTTTTATAATTGAAGACTTCCAAATGGAAAAACCCAGCACAAAAGAATTTATAAAAATGCTCTCAGCCCTTGGCCTAACTGGGAAAAAAAATCTTTTCGTCTTGGAGGAGTTGAATAAAAATGTATATTTGTCGTCGCGCAATTTAAAGAATTCAAATGTTGTAATTAACTCTGAATTAAATACTTATGGAATTGCAAATGCTAATAATCTAATTATTAGTGAGGGAGCAGTTCCAAAAATTGAATCACTTCTAAACCGTTAGTTATGAATATTTTATTTAAACCTATAATTACTGAAAAAGCTTCAAAAATTAGTGAGAGACTAAATCAGTATACCTTTTTGGTGGATAAAAGGTCAAATAAAATCCAAATTAAAAAAGCTGTTGAAGATATCTATGACGTAAAAGTTGACAATGTTTCTACTATAAACTACGGTTCGGAGAGAAAAAAACGTTACACCAAAAATGGGATACAAAATGGTAAATCTAATTCTATAAAAAAAGCAATTGTCAAGCTTGCTGAAGGTGATAAAATCGATTTTTATGATAATTTATAAAAAATTAAAATGCCAGTTAGAAAGTTAAAACCCATCACACCTGCCCAGCGTTTTCGAGTCGTTAACGGCTTTGATGCTATTACAACCGATAAACCTGAAAAAAGTTTATTAGAGCCTAGGAAAAGAACTGGTGGGCGAAATAATAAGGGAAAAATGACCTCACGCTACATTGGTGGGGGTCACAAGAAAAGATATCGTATAATCGATTTTAAGCGCAACAAATTTAATATTCCAGCTGAAGTAAAATCTATTGAGTATGACCCTAATCGCTCAGGGTTTATTGCGTTGACCGAATTTGAAGACGGTGAAAAAAGATATATAATAGCACCAAGCGGTTTGAAAGTCGGACAATCTGTGGTATCTGGTAAAAATGCAACCCCTGAAATTGGTAATGCTTTGTTTCTATCAGATATACCATTGGGGACAGTAATTTCCAATATTGAACTGAGCCCAGGCAAAGGTGCGTCAATTGCACGAAGTGCCGGAGCATTTGCACAACTAATGGCTAGAGACGGTAAATTTGCAACGATTAAATTACCCTCAGGCGAAACCCGTTTAATTTTAGTAACATGTATGGCTGTAGTAGGCTCAGTATCAAATTCTGATCATCAACTTTTAGTTTCAGGTAAAGCGGGAAGAAATAGATGGCTTGGTAGGAGACCAAGAACTCGTCCTGTTGCTATGAATCCTGTTGATCACCCAATGGGAGGTGGTGAAGGGAGAGCTTCAGGAGGACACCCGAGATCCCGAAAAGGAATTCCTGCAAAAGGTTTTCGAACTAGAGCAAAATCCAAGTCAACAAATAAGTTTATAATTGAAAGAAGGAAAAAATAAATTGATATGGCACGTTCATTAAAAAAAGGCCCATTTGTTCATCATAGTCTTGAAAAAAAACTGATGAAAAACGTTGAGGATGGCAAAAAAACCGTAATCAAGACATGGTCACGAGCTTCATTGATAACTCCGGATTTTGTAGGCCAAACTATAGGTGTCCATAATGGTAAGACTTTTATTCCTGTTTACATTACCGAAAACATGGTTGGGCACAAGCTTGGGGAATTTTCCATAACGAGAAATTTTAGAGGACATGCTGGAGCAAAAAATAAAGGGAACAAATAAATTTTAATATGGGAAATAGAAAAAGACAGTCTGCTTTAGCTATCAAGGAATCAAAGAAATCCCTCTCACATGCTACACTTAGAAATTGTCCTACTTCACCAAGAAAGATGAGATTAGTTGCTGATCAAATTAGAGGTAAATCAATAGGCAGTGCACTGTCAGTATTGAAATTTAGTCCTAAGCAATCATCAAAAAAATTAGAAAAACTTTTACTTTCAGCAATTTCAAATTGGCAATCTAAAAATGAAAATGAAGATATTGAAAAAGCGAAACTTTTCATTTCTGAAATTAAAGTTGATGGAGGGAAAATGTTAAAAAGGCTCAGACCAGCTCCTCAAGGTAGAGCTCATAGAATTCGTAAAAGATCGAATCACGTCACTGTTGTATTAGAATCAAACTTAATCAAAGCATAAAATGGGACAAAAGACAAATCCAATTGGTAATCGTTTGGGAATTATTAGGGGATGGGACTCAAACTGGTATGGTGGGAAAAACTATGGAGATAAAATTGCGGAGGATGAAAAAATAAGAAAGTATATTCATGCCCGCCTCTACAAAGCCAGTGTCTCAAATGTAATAATTGAAAGGACATTAAAGATAATTACTATTACCATAACCACAGCTCGTCCGGGCATTATAATTGGAAAAGCAGGTCAAGAAGTGGATAAATTAAAAGAAGAATTAAGAAAATTAACCTTAAAGGAAGTACAAATCAACATTTTTGAGATTAAAAGACCTGAGCTTGACGCTCAGTTGGTCGGTTCAAGCATCGCTAGACAAATCGAAAGTAGGATATCATACAGACGTGCTATAAAAATGGCTATTGCAGCTGCTATAAGAATGAATGCTGAAGGAATAAAAGTACAAATTTCTGGCAGACTGAATGGTGCTGAAATGGCAAGATCTGAATCCTATAAAGAAGGTAGGATACCTTTATCTACATTTCGAGCCGACATTGACTATGCAATTGTTGAAGCTCACACAACATATGGTAGACTGGGTATTAAAGTTTGGATTATGAAAGGTGAGGTATACGGGAAAAGAGAACTTTCTCCCCTTATTGGTATTTCTAAGAAAGCTCAGACAGGTGGAAATTCTTCAGCTGGAAGCGATCGCCAAAATCGTCGGAAATAAAATTATAATTATACATGTTACAACCAAAAAAGACAAAATATCGAAAAGCTCAGAAAGGAAAGATGAAAGGACTTTCGTCACGAGGAAACCAGCTTTCTAATGGAATGTTTGGGATTAAAGCTCTTGGATCAGTATTTATTACCTCTAGACAAATTGAGGCTGCTCGAATTGCAGCAACCAGATACATGAAAAGAGAAGGACAGCTTTGGATAAAAATTTTTCCAGACAAACCTATTACTAAAAAACCTCTTGAGGTTCGTATGGGCAAAGGGAAAGGAGCTCCAGAGTATTTTGTTGCGGTTACTAAAGCTGGGCGAGTCATATTTGAGGTTGCTGGTGTTCCACATAGCATAGCAAAGGAAGCTTTGAGACTTGCAGCACAAAAACTTCCTGTCAAAACAAAATTTATAGTTGCTCGAGATTTTGAAAACTAAAACTAGAAATGAAACAAACTGAAATAATAAAATTATCAAATCAAGATCTTAGGGATAAGTTAGATGAGTATAAGAAAAAGTTACTCGAATTGAAAATGGCCCATGCGGTGTCGCCAATTGAAAATCCCCTGCAAATAAAAATAACTCGGCGTGTAATAGCTAAAATTAGAACAGCTATTTTGAATAAAAAAGAAAAATAGGTAATCATGGAAACAAGAAATTTAAGAAAAGAGAGGGTGGGAGTTGTTGTTAGTAACAAAATGGAAAAATCTATTGTTGTTTCAGAGGTAAAAAAAGTAAAACACCCGATGTATGGAAAATTTGTATTAAAAACAAAAAAATATATAGCCCATGATGAAAAAAACGATTGCAACATCGGAGATACAGTTAAAATTATGGAAACAAGGCCATTAAGTAAGTCAAAGTGCTGGCGAATGGTAGAAATAATTGAAAGAGCAAAATAAATGGTACAACAAGAATCTAGACTCAAAGTAGCAGATAATACCGGTGCAAAGGAGGTATTAACAATTCGTGTATTAGGAGGTACAAAAAGAAGATATGCTTACATAGGGGATAAAATTGTAGTATCTGTAAAGGAAGCTTCTCCATCTGGAACAATAAAAAAGGGCCAAGTATCTATCGCCGTAGTTGTAAGGACTCGTAAAGAAATCAGGCGTGCTGATGGATCTTACATAAGATTCGATGAAAATGCCTGTGTTCTTTTAAATCCAACTGGTGAAATGAGAGGAACAAGAGTTTTTGGACCAGTAGCACGTGAGCTTAGGGAAAAGCAATTTATGAAGATAGTTTCATTGGCTCCTGAAGTATTATAAATTAAAAGAAAATGAGAATAAAAATTAAAAAGGGTGATAAAGTAAGAGTAATTTCTGGATCTAATAAGGGTTCTGAAGGTGAGATTATAAGTATAAAAAAAGGTACAAATAAGGCTATAGTCGAAGGCGTTAATATAGTTAAAAAGCACAATAAACCAAGTGCTCAGAAACCTCAAGGGGGTATATCAGAAAAAGAAGCTCCAATACATATATCCAATTTATCCTTGATCACCCCAGACGGAAAAACGACACGAGTGGGTTTCAGATATGATGATGGAGCCAAAGTACGTTATTCAAAAAAAACAAATGAAGCTATTTAAATTATGTCATATACACCAAGACTAAAATACGATTACAACAGTAGAATCATTGCAAGCCTTAAAGAATCTTTTAGTTATAAAAGCGTTATGCAAGTTCCAAAACTTCTTAAAATAGTTCTTAGCAGGGGAGTAGGTTCAGCTGTAGCTGATAAAAAACTTATTGATCATGCAATTGAAGAATTATCAATTATTACTGGTCAAAAAGCAATAGCAACAGTTTCAAAAAAAGATGTTGCATCGTTTAAACTTCGAAAAGGCATGCCTATTGGAGTAAAAGTTACACTTCGTGGAGAACGCATGTTTGAATTTATGGACCGCTTAGTAACGACTGCTCTGCCACGCGTACGAGACTTTCAAGGTGTAAAAACGACTGGTTTTGATGGACGTGGTAATTACACTTTAGGTGTAACTGAGCAAATAATATTTCCTGAAATTGACATAGATAAGGTGAATAAGATAAATGGTATGGATATTACCTTTGTAACCTCAGCAAAAACAGATCAGGAAGCAAAATCATTATTAACTGAACTTGGTATTCCTTTTAAAAAAAATTAAAATGGCTAAAGAATCAATGAAAGCACGAGAAAGAAAGCGTGCCAAAACAGTCGCAAAGTATTCAGAAAAAAGAAAAAAACTCAAAGAGGCAGGTGATTTTTTGGGTTTGCAAAAACTACCGAAAGATGCTTCTCCTGTAAGGATGCACAATCGTTGTAAAATAACTGGCAGGCCGAAAGGCTACATGCGTCAGTTCGGTATTTCAAGAGTAACATTTAGAGAAATGGCAAATAAAGGTTTAATACCTGGAGTCACAAAAGCCAGTTGGTAATCATAAAAATATTATATATATGTTCACAGACCCAATAGCAGATTATTTAACTCGTATAAGGAATGCAAATCTTGCTTCTCACCGTATAGTTGAGATTCCTTCTTCTAAAATTAAAAAAGATATCACCAAAATTCTTTTTGATCAAGGTTATATTTTAAGTTATAAATTTGAAGAAACTACCAACAAGCAAGGAGTTATAAAAATTGCTCTCAAGTATGATAAGTTTACTAAAGAACCTGTCATAAAAAAATTACAAAGAATAAGCACTCCTGGTTTACGAAAATATTCCTCATCTAACAGCATACCCAGAACATTAAATGGATTAGGAATCTCAATAGTTTCAACTTCAAAAGGAGTGATGACAGGAAAGCAAGCTACGAAAGAAAATGTAGGTGGTGAATTAATTTGTTATGTTTATTAAAAAAATTCGTTTATGTCAAGAATAGGGAATAGCCCAATCAAAGTACCAGAAGGAGTAGAAATAGATATCCAACCATCGTATATAAATGTGAAAGGAAGGCTGGGTGAGCTTTCACAAAAATATAGTGACGTGGAAATAAAAATTCAAGATAATGTAATTTCAGTTTTAAGATCTTCTGAAAGTAAAAATGCAAAATCGAAACACGGACTATATAGATCATTAATATACAATATGGTACAAGGAGTTAGTTCAGGTTTTACGAAAGAACTAGAGCTAGTAGGTGTTGGTTACAGAGCAAGTAATCAAGGACAAAAACTTGATCTTGCACTTGGGTTCTCACATAATATACTATTTGAAATAGCACCTGAGGTCAAAATTGAAACAATATCTGAAAAGGGTAAAAACCCAATTGTCAAATTAACCTCTTACGATAAACAATTAGTTGGCCATGTGGCTTCAAAAATACGTTCTTTCAGAAAGCCAGAGCCATATAAAGGAAAGGGAATCAAATATGTTGGAGAACAGATCAGAAGAAAAGCTGGTAAGTCAGCATAATTTATTTTATTATGAGTTTAACAAAATTAGAGCGCAGAAATAGAATTCGGAAACGAATTCGTAAAGTTATAAACGGAACAGCATCCATACCAAGACTTTCTGTATACAGAAGCAACAAAGAAATATATGCTCAACTAATAAACGACAATTTGGGTAAAACAATTGTATCTGCTTCTTCACGAGATAAAGAAATATCTAAAGAAAAATCATCTAATAAAACTGAAACTGCATCTATTGTTGGTAAACAAATAGCTGTTTTAGCTTTAAAAAATGGTATTTCTAAGGTAAAGTTTGATCGAAACGGATATTTGTACCATGGTAGAGTTAAGGCACTGGCTGATGGAGCCCGTGATGGAGGAATAAAATTTTAATTTTCATATGTATCAAGACTATAAAAACATAGAACTAGTTAAGCCAGCTGGACTGGATTTAAAAGACCGTTTAGTTGGAGTTCAACGTGTAACGAAAGTGACAAAAGGAGGAAGAGCCTTCGGATTTTCTGCTATTGTTGTCGTCGGGGATGAAAACGGTGTAATTGGCCAAGGCTTAGGCAAGTCTAAAGAAGTTTCTGAAGCAATTGCAAAAGCAGTTGAAGATGCTAAGAAAAATCTAATACGCATCCCTATTCTTAATGGAACCCTTCCTCATGAACAAAAAGGGAAGTATGGTGGAGCTCGAGTATTTCTTAAGCCAGCTTCAGAAGGAACTGGTGTTATTGCAGGTGGAGCTGTTCGAGCTGTACTAGACGCAGTTGGTATTCACAATGTATTGTCAAAATCCCAAGGATCCTCAAATCCTCACAATGTAGTTAAAGCCACTTTTGATGCACTCCTGAAATTAAGAAACCCACAACAAATAGCTAAGCAAAGAGGAATTTCTATTGATAAAGTTTTTAATGGATAAATATTAAATATGGCGCAAATTAAAATTAAGCAAGTAAGAAGTAGAATAAAACGTTTACAAAAACAAAAGTCAACTCTTGACTCCTTGGGGCTTAAACGTATTGGTAGTGAGGTCGTGCATGAAGCAACACCAAGCATATTGGGCATGGTAAACAAAGTAAGGCATTTGGTCACTGTAAAAGAATTATAAAAAATTAGTATGAGTTTAGATAATATTTCACCTTCAAAGGGATCTAATAGAGTGGCTGGAAAGCGACTTGGAAGAGGACAATCTTCAGGTAAAGGAGGAACCTCTTCTAGAGGGCATAAGGGAGCTAAATCTCGATCTGGTTATTCAAAAAAAATTGGTTTTGAAGGTGGTCAGATGCCCCTACAAAGAAGAATTCCAAAATATGGATTCAAAAACATAAATCGTATTGAATACCAGCCCATTAACCTGGATAAAATCCAAAATCTAGCTGAAAAAAAATTGTTCAAGAAAGAATTAAATATTGATCAAATGGTAAAATTACATTTGATTCATAAAAACGATTTAGTCAAAATATTAGGTCGTGGAAAGCTAACCATACCCATCAAAATTACAGCTCACAAGTTTTCAACTTCGGCAAAATCAGCAATAGAAGCAGCTGGAGGTGAAGCTATAACTTTATAAATTGTTTTAATGAGAAAACTATTAGAAACCCTTTATAATATCTACAAAATAGAAGAATTACGTGATAGGGTTGTTTTGACCCTAAGTTTACTTTTGGTTTATAGACTTGGAGCTCAGGTTGTGCTGCCTGGGATAGATCCAATTCAACTATCTGAGCTTAGTGAAAGAACAGATGGTGGTGGTTTACTAGGAATTTTAAACGCTTTCACTGGTGGAGCATTTGCAAATGCATCTATATTTGCTTTGGGTATTATGCCCTACATCTCTGCCTCAATTGTTGTTCAGCTCATGGGAATAGCAGTTCCATACCTTCAAAAACTTCAAAAGGAGGGTGAAAGTGGAAGAAAAACAATAAACCAGATAACTAGATGGCTTACAATTGCGATATGTGTAGTACAAGCCCCTGCATATCTTTATGGTCTAAGCGCTCTTGGTGTACCTGAAAGCGCATTTATATTAGGGAAGGGACCTTTATTTATATTTTCATCAGTAATCATTTTAGTTACGGGTACTATTTTTGCTATGTGGTTAGGAGAAAAAATAACAGACAAGGGAATAGGTAATGGTATATCGTTGTTAATTATGGTTGGAATAATTGCCAATTTACCGCAATCTTTCACACAAGAATTTGTATCTAGAGTATCAGAGAATAATGGTGGTTTAATGCTAGTCTTGATAGAGTTAGTTTTATGGATAGTTATTATTTTACTTTCAATATTACTTACTCTGGCGGTCAGACGGATCCCTGTTCAGTATGCTAGGAGACAAGCTGGTGGTTCTTCTACCGACAGGACAGTTTATGGTTCTCGCCAGTATATTCCTTTAAAGTTAAATGCATCAGGAGTTATGCCCATTATTTTTGCACAAGCTATAATGTTTGCCCCAGCATATATTGGTGGTGCTCTCGGTGACACCAGTGCAGGCCTATGGATGCAAACAAATTTTTCAGATATATTTGGTTTATGGTATAATGTTCTTTTTTCAGTTCTTATAATTGTTTTTACATATTTTTATACAGCTATAACAGTACCTACAAACAAAATGTCTGACGATTTAAAACGTAGTGGTGGATTTGTGCCAGGAATCCGTCCTGGAAACGAAACATCAGAATATTTAGATAGAGTAATGTCACACATAACCTTTCCAGGTTCAATTTTTTTAGCTATTATTGCAATTTTTCCTGCAATTGTAGTTAAACTTCTAGGTATTCAGCAAGGATGGGCCCTTTTTTATGGCGGGACATCACTATTAATTATGGTGGGTGTAGCTATTGATACAATTCAGCAGGTAAATTCATATTTGTTAAATAGACATTATGACGGTTTAATGAAATCAGGAAAAGTTAGAAGAACTATAAATTAGAATGGCAAAGCAATCAGCAATAGAACAAGAGGGAACAATAATTGAAGCATTATCTAATGCTATGTTTAGAGTTGAACTTGAAAATGGTCATGTTGTAACGGCTCACATTTCTGGAAAAATGAGGTTGCATTACATTAAACTACTTCCGGGTGATAAAGTCAAATTAGAAATGAGTCCTTATGATTTATCTAAAGCAAGAATAACCTTTAGATTTTAATACAAAATTAGAGATATGAAAACGAGAGCATCAATAAAAAAACGAAGCGCGGATTGTAAAATAGTTAGAAGGAAGGGCCGTTTATATGTAATTAATAAAAAAAATCCACGGTTTAAACAAAGACAAGGTTAATTATGGCAAGAATATCAGGAGTAGACATTCCAAAACATAAAAGAGGTGTTATCTCTCTTACTTACATTTTCGGTATAGGTAAAAGCCGTGCACATTCAATTTTACAAAAAGCAAAAGTTGACGAGGAAAAAAAGGTCCAAGATTGGACTGACGATGAAACTTCACGCATAAGAGAAGTTGTTGGAACATATAAGATTGAAGGAGAGTTACGCTCAGAAGTTCAGTTAAGTATAAAAAGACTAATGGATATTGGTTGTTATCGAGGTATAAGGCATCGAACGGGTCTACCACTTCGCGGACAAAGAACAAAAAACAACTCTCGAACGAGAAAAGGGAAACGAAAGACAGTTGCAAATAAGAAAAAGGCAACTAAATAATAATTTTAATTATGGCAAAAACAACAGGAAAAAAAAGAAAAGTATTGGTTGAAGCAATCGGGGAAGCTCATATAAATGCGTCATTCAATAACATTATTATTTCATTGACAAACTCAAAAGGAGATGTGATTTCCTGGTCATCTGCTGGGAAAATGGGCTTCAGAGGGTCAAAAAAAAATACACCTTATGCAGCTCAAACTGCCGCTGAAGATTGTGCCAAAACTGCCCAAGACGCTGGCTTAAGAAAAGTAAAAGCGTTTGTGAAAGGTCCTGGAAATGGTCGTGAATCTGCAATACGAACTCTACATAATAACGGTATAGAGGTTCTAGAAATTATAGACGTAACACCACTTCCACATAATGGTTGTAGACCTCCTAAAAGAAGAAGAGTTTAAGTGATTATAACAAAAAAACTAAAATAAATGGCAAGATATACTGGTCCAAAAACTAAAATTGCTCGAAAATTTGGAGAACCTATCTTCGGGAGTGACAAAGCTTTCGAAAAAAGGAACTACCCCCCTGGGCAGCATGGTGTCTCCAAACGAAGAGGTAAAAAATCTGAGTACTCAATTCAGCTTATGGAAAAACAAAAGGCCAAATTTACTTATGGGATTTTAGAGCGTCAGTTTAGAAATCTTTTCGAGAAAGCAAGCAGAAGTAAAGGAGTTACAGGAGAAGTCTTACTTCAACTATGTGAATCTAGACTTGATAACTTAGTCTATCGGTTCGGATTATCACCATCTAGAAGTGGGGCAAGACAATTAGTTTCTCACCGTCATATAACAGTAAACGGCTCCGTAGTAAATATTCCATCATACCAAGTTAAAGAGGGAGATGTTATAGGGGTAAGAGAAAAATCTAAAACACTAAATATTATTCAAGAAACAAAAACAAAAAATGAATCTTTGTATGAGTGGTTAAGTTGGAACAAAAATGAATTTAATGGGACATATGTTAGCATTCCTGAAAGAATTCAAATCCCCGAAAATATAAAAGAACAATTAATAGTCGAACTATATTCAAAATAAACAAACAGAACTTCTAAACTATGGCAATATTGAATTTTCAAAAACCAGATAAAGTAATAATGATAGATTCCTCTGAATTCGAGGGTAAATTTGAGTTTCGTCCTTTGGAACCTGGGTATGGATTAACTGTAGGAAATGCATTAAGACGTGTTCTACTATCCTCCTTGGAGGGATTTGCAATAACCTCAGTCAAAATAGAAAATGTCGAGCATGAGTTTTCTACGATACCAGGTGTAGTTGAAGATGTAACCGAAATAATTTTAAATTTAAAACAAATCCGCTTTAAAAGACAGATTGAGGAATCTGAGGAGGAAAAGGTCACCATTTCTTTAGGAGGACAAGATCAGATAAAAGCTGCTGATTTTCAGAGATTTATATCTGGATTTCAAATATTAAACCCTGATTTAGTTGTATGTAATCTTGAAAAAAAGGTTCAAATTAGTTTGTCAATCACAATAGAGAAGGGTAGAGGATATGTCCCTGCAGAAGAAAATAAAAAAACATCTAGTGAGTTAGGTGTTATAGCTATCGATTCTATTTTCACACCAATAAAAAATGTGAAGTACAGTATAGAAAATTATCGTGTAGAACAAAAAACAGATTACGAAAAATTAGTATTTGAAATTATCTCTGATGGATCAATACATCCTAAGGATGCACTAACAGAAGCTGCAAAAACACTGATTCATCATTTTATGCTTTTCTCTGATGAAAGAATTACACTTGAAGCTGATGAAATAGCTCAGACAGAAACTTATGACGAGGAGTCTCTGCACATGCGACAACTCTTGAAAACCAAATTAATTGATATGGATCTATCAGTACGGGCATTAAATTGTTTAAAAGCAGCTGAAGTAGATACCTTAGGTGACTTAGTTTCATACAATAAGAATGATCTTATGAAATTTAGAAACTTCGGTAAAAAATCACTTACAGAGCTTGAAGAATTGGTTGTCCTCAAAGGTTTGTCATTTGGTATGGACCTGTCAAAATACAAATTGGATAAAGATTAATTTACATAAAAATAAATGAGACACGGGAAAAAAGTCATCCATTTAGGGCGTAAAACAGCTCACAGAAAATCAATGCTAGCAAATTTAGGTTGTTCTTTGATTGAACACAAAAGGATAAACACAACTGTGACAAAGGCAAAAGCATTGAAGCGCTTCATTGAGCCTATAATTACTAGATCAAAAACCGACTCTACTCATAATAGGAGAATTGCATTCTCTTTATTAAGGGATAAAAAAACAATTACAGAGCTCTTCAGAGAAGTAGCCTCTAAAGTTGGTGATCGTCCAGGAGGATATACAAGAGTTATTAAAGTTGGTAACAGACTTGGTGATAACGCTTCGATGGCTATGATTGAATTGGTGGATTTTAATGAGATCTACAATACCGAGAAAATAACAAAGAAAAAAACAAGAAGACGCTCTGGTACCAAGAATAAGGCCACAGAAACTACAAAATCAAAAGACAAAGTTTCTAACGAGATTATTATTGAACCTTCTGACAATACAACGGATAGCACTTCTTCTCAAAAAAAAAGTGAATAGTAAATTGAATAGATAACAATATTATTCTCTTTATTCAATATTAAAGGATAAACCTTTTTGTTTATCCTTTTTTTGATTTATTTTGTAATTAGAATCATGGTGTACAGATCAAAAAAACAGGCTTTTGTTTTACTTGCAGATGGGACTCAATTTTTTGGAAAGTCAATAGGTATTGAAGGTGATGCTTTTGGAGAAATTTGTTTTAATACTGGCATGACGGGCTATCAAGAAATTTTTACAGACCCATCTTATTTTGGTCAAATTATGGTCACAACTAATACTCACATTGGTAATTATGGAATTGAAAAACATGAATCTCAATCAAAAGGTATATCTATTGCTGGATTAATATGTAAGGATTTTAGTTTTAACTTTTCTAGACCTAGCGGCACAGAATCGTTATTTGATTATTTGAGGAGCCATAGATTAGTCACAATTTGCGATGTAGATACGAGGGCACTAGTTAATTATATTAGAGAAAACGGAGCTATGAATGCCGTTATTTCCACTAACATTGGAACGGAAAAAAAGCTACTTAAAGAACTAGAAAGTTCTCCAAGTATGGAAGGTTTAGAATTAGCTTCAAAGGTGTCAACAAAGAAATCTTACACGGTCGGTAATCCTGACTCCAAGTATAGAATAGCAGCTATTGATCTAGGAGTAAAACAAAATATTTTACATAACATGATTGAAAGAAACATGTTTGTAAAGGTATTTCCATATGATACTTCTTACAAAGAGCTGGAAGCTTTCAAACCAGATGGATATTTTATATCTAACGGCCCTGGAGATCCCCTACCCCTTAAAGGCGTTCAATCAGTTGCAAAAAAAATTATCGAAAATAACAAGCCTTTATTTGGTATTTGCCTTGGTCATCAAATAATAGCATTGGCAAATGGAATTCCAACATTTAAGATGTTTAATGGACATAGGGGAATTAATCATCCTGTAAAAAATATCATAACAGGTAAGGGTGAAATCACATCTCAAAACCACGGATTCGCTGTAGATATGAAAGCTGCTAAAAAAAACTCACAGATTGAAATTACTCATGTCCATCTTAATGACGGAACACTTGCTGGCATGAGATTAAAAAATAAAAAGTGTTTTTCAGTCCAGTATCATCCAGAAGCAGGACCTGGCCCTAACGATGCTACATATCTTTTTGACATTTTTAAAAAATATTTAGACAAAACATAAACCAAATTAAAATATTTATAACTCCATGAGTGCAATAATTAAAATACACGCAAGACAAATATTTGATTCAAGAGGAAATCCAACAGTTGAGGTTGACGCTATTACTGAAAATGGAATTTTAGGAAGAGCTGCTGTACCCTCTGGTGCGTCAACTGGAGAACATGAGGCAGTTGAGCTACGTGATGGTGGAGAAAAATATATGGGTAAATCTGTGGGAAAGGCTATAAAAAACGTGAATGAAACTATTTCAAAAGAAATTTTAGGTATTTCAGTATTTGAACAGGAAAAAATAGATAGCTTAATGATAAAATTAGATGGAACTCAGAATAAGGCGAAATTAGGTGCAAATTCTATTTTAGGCGTCTCTCTTGCAGTCTCCAAAGCTGCTGCAAATGAGCTTGGACTTCCCCTTTACAGGTATATTGGAGGGGTTAATGCTAAAACTCTTCCAGTACCTATGATGAATATCATTAATGGAGGATCGCATTCAGATGCACCAATTGCTTTTCAGGAATTTATGATTATGCCTGTAGGAGCAACTTCATTTACTCACGCAATGCAAATAGGTTCTGAAATTTTTCATAACCTTAAAAAAGAATTAAATAAACGTAACTTAAGTACTGCTGTTGGAGATGAAGGGGGTTTTGCTCCTAGGTTGAAAGGCACCGAAGACGCATTAGATACAATTATTGCATCCATAACTAAAGCTGGGTACAAAGTTGGGTCTGAAGTGATGATAGCTCTTGACTGTGCGGCAGCAGAATTTTATAGAGACGGTATTTATGACTATACTATTTTTGAGGGTAAAAATGGTTTAAAACTTAGCTCTGAAGAGCAAGCATCATATTTAGAAAAACTAGTAGAAAAATATCCCATAATATCTATTGAGGACGGAATGGATGAAAATGACTGGGAAGGCTGGAGATATCTGACAAAGTTGATAGGTAAAAAAACTCAATTAGTTGGGGATGATTTATTTGTTACCAATGTAAAACGACTCGCCAAAGGGATTGATCAAAAAATTGCAAACTCAATACTTATTAAAGTTAACCAAATAGGAACATTAACAGAGACTATTGCAGCAGTTGATATGGCACATAAATCTGGATATACTTCAGTCATGTCACATCGTTCAGGAGAAACTGAAGACAATACAATTGCTGATTTAGCAGTTGCACTAAATACAGGTCAAATTAAAACTGGATCAGTTTCAAGAAGTGATCGTATGTCAAAGTACAATCAATTGTTAAGAATTGAAGAAGAGCTTAGTAAATCAGCTTTTTTTCCAAAAGAGAATGCATTTAAGCACCTTTAAATTAAGATGATTTTATTAACTTAATAAGATGTATTTTCTTAAAATAAATTTATAAATGAGTAATTCAATTAAAATAAATTATAATAGCAAAGAATATGAATTTCCTCTAATTGAAGGTTCAGAGAAAGAAAAGGCAATTGATATCAAAACCCTTAGAGCCCAAACAGGATTGATTACTTACGACCCTGGTTACAAAAATACTGGCTCTTGTACAAGTGAAATTACATATCTTAATGGTGAAGAAGGAATCCTTCATCATCGTGGATATTCAATTGAAGAGCTATGCGCAAAGGCTAGCTTCTTAGAGGTTGCATTTCTACTGATTTTTGGTGATATGCCAACTAAAAAAGAATTGGATCTTTTAAATGATGAAATTAGAAAAGACTCACTCGTTGATGAGGATATAAAGTTAATTTTAAAAAGTTTTCCCAAGTCTGCACATCCTATGGGTATATTAGCTTCATTAACTTCAGGCCTTATTGCTTTTAATCCAAGTACTGTTAATATTAAATCAGAAGAAAGTATGCGTGAAGCTATAATTATGTTGATGGCAAAATTTCCAATTTTATGCTCGTGGACTCACAGAAAAGTTAAAGGTCTACCTCTCAACTATGCAAATACTTCACTTTCATATGTTGAAAATATAGCTCATATGTTATTCAAACTTCCACACCAAGATTACACTCCTAGTCCTATTGTTGTTGATGCTTTAAATAAGTTACTAATTCTTCATGCTGATCATGAACAAAATTGTTCAACGTCTACTGTAAGAATTGTGGGCTCGTCAGAAGCAGGACTTTTTGCATCAGTTTCAGCTGGTGTTTCAGCGCTATGGGGAAGACTCCATGGTGGTGCGAATCAGGGAGTTATAGAGATGCTAAAGGCGATTAAAAGAGATGGGGGGGACACAAAAAAGTTCATGGCTAGAGCCAAAGATAAAAATGACAGTTTTAGATTGATGGGATTTGGCCACAGGGTATATAAGAATTTTGATCCTAGAGCCCGTATTATAAAAAAAGCTGCTGATCAAGTGTTAGGAGAGCTTGGAATTAATGATCCAATTCTTAAAATTGCAAATGACTTGGAAGAAGAAGCTCTCTCAGATCCGTATTTTATTGACAGGAAATTATATCCTAATGTTGATTTTTATTCAGGAATTATCTATCGTGCACTTGGAATACCAACAGAAATGTTTACGGTCATGTTTGCATTAGGTAGAGTACCTGGATGGATTGCACAGTGGGCTGAAATGAGAAGGAATAAAGAACCTATTGGGAGACCTCGCCAAATTTATACAGGAAAAACAAAACGTTCCATCTAAAAGCTAGATATTATTCATCAATTGAGGGTAGACTGTTTTCCAATCTGTTTTTAATAATTTTTTTAAAAAACTTGTGTATAGATTTCTTATCAGCCAACACCTTTATATATAAACTGTCTTTATAAATTGAATACTCTTCGGCTTTGCCCTTGTATATTTTGAGCTTAAAGTAGGGTATAATTAGACCATAAGTCTCTAATAAGCTTCTAAAAAAAACGATTATTCCTTTTGGGCGCAATTCTATATTACATTTATTTATATTATTGTCTAATAAAAGAAGATTTTTAATATTAATTGATGCGCTAGAAATAATCAATTTTTCTGATCCTATTCCTCCCATCTTTAATCGTTCTTTAATTGAAAAAGGTTTTCCAACCAGTTTATCAATTTCTTTTTTTTGTTTTATATCATTATAAGAAATATTTAAAAGCATATTTAAAGTTAAGATATATATGTTAAGAGCCATAATTGGATAATAATAATATTTATCTTTAACTCGAAAATAATTGATGAATACAAATTATAATAATCATTTTTCTAATTCACTAAAAACATTCTTTAAATCTAAATTTGATTTAGAAATTAACACTTTTGAATTTCAAAATACAAGAAAAGAATTTAAGGGTAATGTGACTCTATTGGTATTCCCTATTCTTAAATATTTAAAAATAGATGTTGAAAAATTGGCAAAACTTATAGGGGAATATTTACTTAAAAATAATGAAAATGTAGAGGGCTTTAATGTTGTAAAGGGTTTTTTAAACCTTTCGTTAAGTGATACTTTTTTTTTGAATTGTTTCTCAGCTATCTATAGTGATAAAAATTTTGGTCACAAGACTTTAAATAAAAACTCACCCAAAGTGATGGTTGAATTTTCCTCACCCAATACAAATAAGCCACTTCATCTAGGTCACATTAGGAACAACCTATTGGGTTATTCTATTTCAAAAATTCTTGAGGCTGATGGTAAAAAGGTTATTAAAACTCAGATAATAAACGATAGGGGTATCCATATATGTAAATCCATGATTGCTTGGATTAAATATGGAAAAGGAGATACACCTAAAAAGTCTGGTCTTAAAGGTGACCAATTAGTTGGAAAATATTATGTCATTTTTGAACAAGTATATAAAAAACAAATTGCAAGTTTAATTTCGAAAGGTAAATCAATAAAGGAAGCTGAGAAGATAGCTCCAATTATTTTAGAAGCTCAACAAATGTTAAGATTGTGGGAGTCTAAAGATTCTAAAGTAATTTCATTATGGAAAAAAATGAACCAGTGGGTTTATGATGGTTTTGATCTTACCTATAAAAAACTTGGGGTTAATTTTGATTCATATTATTATGAAAGTAAAACATATTTGGTTGGTAAAAAAATTGTTGAGAAAGGTTTAAAACAAGGACTATTTTTTAAAAAAAATGATGGTTCAGTCTGGATTGATTTATCCGATGAAGGATTAGGAGAAAAACTTCTTCTTCGTTCTGATGGTACATCGGTATATATAACTCAAGACTTAGGGACTGCCTTGTTGCGCATGGAAAAAAATCCAGAATTAAATGGATTGGTATTTACAGTTGGAAATGAACAAGATTACCATTTTAAAGTACTTTTTTCGATTATAAAAAAGTTAGGATTTAATTGGTCAAGCTCACTGTATCACTTAAGTTATGGAATGGTAGACTTACCTAGTGGTAAAATGAAAAGTAGAGAAGGAACTGTCGTTGATGCAGATAACCTAATTAACGAAATGACTAAAAAGGCTAAGTCAATTGCAAAATCTGTTGGCAAAATAGAGACTTTAAAAAATTCTGAACGTGAAAATCTTTACAACATTATAGGGTTAGGAGCATTAAAATATTTTATTTTAAAGGTAGATCCAAAAAAAAGAATACTTTTCGATCCTGAGGCATCGATTGATTTTAACGGTAATACGGGTCCTTTTATACAATATACTTATGCACGCATCAAATCTTTAGTTAAAAATACCAGAGACCAGTTTTTATCAAATAAAATAAGTTTTAATTTAGATGAAAGAGAACGAAAATTAATAAATCATTTAAATTTATATCCTGTGACTATTTCACAAGCAGCTGATCAGTATAGTCCCGCGGTTATTGCAAACTATCTCTATGAATTGGTAAAAAATTACAATACATTTTATCAAAATGTAAAAGTTCTTGGCGCTAACGAGCCATATCAAAAAGAATTCAGAATTGCTCTTTCAAGAAAGGTTGGGGATGTTATAAAAAGTGCAACTTTTCTTCTGGGTATTAATCTACCTGAAACTATGTAAAAAAAAATCGCTCCGAAGAGCGATTTTATTCTTTTTCATAACATTTAAGTTATTTTGACTGGACAGCTAAGTTATAAACTACTAAACCAAATCCAATTTTGTTGATAGCATCGCCAACATTATATACGACATCCATAGGAAGGCCGCCGAAAATGCCACTATACCATCCTTCAGTTCCAGCCATATACCCAATAGGATATATTGCCCAACCTACTAATACAAACCAACATAACGCCTTGTGTGCAGATTGAACTGCTCCACCAGCTGCTGCTGCAAGTTTTGAAGCTCCTCCAAGCCATATTTCATATGCAATATAGAAATAAGCAATACCTGAAATAAGACCCCATACTGCAGGACCTGAACCAGTAGTGTAAACAGCTTCACCGAAGTAACCAGCAACTAACATGATAGTAGATACGAATATCATTTTCCACATTAGTGTTTTAGTTGCACCTGCTGCTTTTAGAATTAAATAAAATTCTACACACATTAGAGGGACAGTAAGAACCCAGTCAACATACCTAAAGAAAGTTGGGGATGTTGCATTAGTTGCCCAATAGTCTCTCATATACCAGTAGTGTACTGCTGCAATGAACGTAATTAAACCAGATACTAAAATGGAAGTTTTCCATTTACTATCAAAGGAGTTCATTGAAAGAAAGAAGAACGCTGATGCTGCCATCATCGCCATACATCCTACGAAGAAAGTAAATCCAACGTAGTCGTCTGTGGCCATCGCTGGCGCTACAGTCATTAAGCTAAGAATTTTTTCCATGATTAAATCAATTATTTATTTTTGTTTAGGTAAATTTAGAAAAAATTAAACTTATTTACTTTATTTTTAAAAATATTTTTTTTTGAAACCTATAACTGCCTCACAATCAATTATTAACAAATTTTCAATAACCCACTATATAACTATATTTTGTGTGTTTTTTACTCTATTTTGTCCAGATAATGTTCAAAACATCATTTCTGCAATAGGTATACTTTCCTTTGGAATACTGCATGGAGCCAACGACATAAAAATACTAGTTAAAAAAAATTCTACTTCTAAGCCAATATTGAAATTCTTTTATCTAATATCTTACGTGATTGTCGTTTTATTAGGAGTTTTAATTTTTTATTTTCTTCCAGCATTAGGTCTCGCAACTTTTATATCTGTAAGTTGTTATCATTTTGGAGAGCAACACTGGGAAAGTAAGCTTAATAAAATTAAAGAAAGGAGAATATTTTTCTTAACATATGGAGCTTTGATATTTTCAATTCTCTTTATTTTCCACTATAAATCAATAAATGAGATTATATTTCAAATTTCAAATTATGACTTATCTTATGTTGATTTAAAAAATATTTTCATTTTTTCAACTGTTTCATTACTGTGCTTAGTTATTAAAAATTTTAAAAAAATTAAAAATTTGTTGATCGAATTTATGATTATTGTTTTTCTTGGAATAATTTTCTCTCAAGGCTCTTTATTATTTGGATTTGGCTTCTATTTTATAATATGGCACAGTTTACCATCATTAAAATCTCAAATTAGATTTTTATATGAAGGACAAGTAGTAAACCCTTTTAGAAAGTATTTAAAGTCTGGTTTTATTTATTGGATATTCGCAATAATTGGATTAGTAGGATTTTATTTTTTAGGCGTTTTGCCTGAAGAGCAATATATATCAGTTTTTTTCTCGTTTTTAGCTGCTATAACATTTCCTCACGTAGTTGTTATGGGCTTAATGTTTAAATCATCTGATTAGTTGGAAATAATTAAAAGCCATTCGTTATTTTTGATAAACAAAATTCTATTTAAATGTTCGATAACCTTAGCAGTAAACTAGACAAGGCGTTTCAAATACTTAAGGGACATGGAAAAATAACAGAAATTAATGTTGCTGAAACGCTAAAGGAAGTAAGAAGAGCTTTACTAGATGCAGATGTTAACTATAAGATCGCCAAAGAATTTACATCAACTGTTAAAGAAAAAGCGCTAGGTCAAAAAGTATTAACAAGTCTTCAGCCTGGTCAATTGATGGTCAAAATTGTAAAAGATGAACTCGCCAGATTAATGGGTTCAGATGCTGTAGGTCTAAATTTAGAATCTAAACCCTCTGTGATTTTAATGTCTGGACTTCAGGGTTCAGGTAAAACAACATTTACAGGAAAATTAGCTCTACATCTAAAAAAGAAGCATAAGAAAAATCCTTTATTAGTTGCTTGCGATGTCTATCGTCCAGCAGCAATCGACCAATTAGGAGTTGTCGCTGAGCAAGTAGGGGCTAGTTGGTATTTTGATAAAGAAGAAAAAAATCCAGTTAAAATAGCAAAAGCTGGCTTAAAAAAAGCGAGTGAAGACAAGCATGATGTTGTAATTATTGATACAGCTGGAAGATTGGCTATTGATGATGTTTTAATGAATGAAATAAAGGAGATTCATTCTGCTATAAGACCTTCGGAAACTCTATTTGTTGTTGATTCTATGACTGGACAAGATGCTGTCAATACTGCTAAAGCATTTAATAGTGTTTTAAATTTTGATGGTGTGATTTTAACAAAGTTGGATGGCGATACAAGAGGTGGAGCTGCGTTATCAATAAAATCTGTCGTAGATAAACCGATTAAGTTTATTGGTACTGGTGAAAAAATGGAAGCCATTGATATCTTTTATCCTGACCGTATGGCTGATAGGATCTTAGGAATGGGTGATGTAGTTTCTTTAGTTGAGAGAGCTCAAGAACAATTTGATGAAGAAAAAGCCAAAATAATAAGTAAAAAGATTGCAAAAAATCAGTTTGGGTATGATGATTTTCTATCACAGATTCAACAAGTAAAAAAGATGGGTAATATGAAAGACCTTATGGGCATGATTCCAGGTGTTGGTAAAATTACAAAAGACATTGATATTGATGACAATGCATTTAAAGGAATTGAGGTTATTATTGGCTCAATGACCCAAAAAGAGCGTTCCCAACCTCAATTAATGAATCATAGTAGAAAAATGCGAATAGCTAAAGGTTCTGGAAAACCGATCGAGGAAGTAAATCAATTGATAAAGCAATTTGAGCAAATGAGTAAAATGATGAAAATGATGCAAGCAGGTAAAGGAAAACATATCATGCAAATGATGCAAAAATTCCGTTAAAGACATGATTATTTTAGATGGAAAAAAAACTTCAGATCAAATCAAACTAGAAATAAGAGATGAAGTAAATAAAATGAAATTAAAAGGAAAAAGAGTTCCGCATTTAGCAGCTGTTTTAGTAGGTAACGATGGGGCGAGTCTCACATATGTAGGGAGTAAAGTTCGATCATGTGATTACGTTGGTTTTAAGTCAAGCTTAATAAAATTAAATAATGATATTTCTGAAAAAAAACTTTTAGAAGAAATTAAAAAATTAAATGATAATCCTAACTTGGATGGTTATATAGTCCAATTACCACTTCCAAAACATATAAATGAGCAAACAATTTTATTAGCCATCGATCCAAAAAAAGATGTAGATGGCTTTCATCCAGAAAATTTTGGAAGAATGGCACTACAACTAAACTCCTACATACCGGCAACTCCTTTTGGAATCATTCAATTGCTGGAGAGATACAAAGTTCCTACTAGCGGTAAACATTGCGTAGTGGTTGGGCGAAGTCATATTGTAGGGAAACCAATTAGTATTTTAATGAGTCAAAAAAGATCTGCAGGAAACTCTACTGTTACATTAGCTCACAGCAGAACTGAAAATTTAGGTGCTATCACACGCCAAGCAGATATAATAATCATGGCACTAGGAATACCTGAGTATTTAAAAGCAGATATGGTTAAAAATGGAGTAACCGTAATAGATGTTGGAATTACTAGAGTTCCTGATAAGAATAATTCAAAGGGATATTCAATTAAAGGTGATGTGGCATTTGAGGAGGTATCAAAAAAAGCAAGCTTTATAACACCTGTTCCCGGTGGCGTGGGACCAATGACTATCGCAATGTTGTTAAAAAACACTTTACTCGCTAGACAGTGGAACTAATCTTAGCATCTTCGATCGCATTGTAAATTTTTAAAATTAAATAAGCAAAAGTTACTCCAGTTAAAATAAGGATCATTGTCAAATATCCAGTTGCTGAAAAAGAAAGACGAATTAATATTGTTGCAATTATGAACCCTGTATTTCTTATTAGTTTACTGTACTCTTCTGTGTAACGAAACGATATAAGTAAAATTACTACGTCAGCTAAAATTAAAAGTGTAAAGAATTGGTTAAAAAAAAGACTGTCTATTTGGGGCACTGATTTTTGATTTAAAATGTCAGCTATCCACTGAAAGAAAGTTGAAGATAACATAATAGTTAGAACTCCAAAAAGAATAACACTTACAGTTTTTTTTGAATTTATAAATCTAACAAGTTTTGGTTCTTCAACAGGTTTTTTAGGGATTCGGTTTTTATTTTTATTAAATAAAAAGATCAACATAAATAAAAATAAAAACCCCAATAAATCAATCATTAATTCCAGGTTATGTCCACTTAACATCCATTTATCATCTAAATCCATTTGAGGAATATCTTTAAAAATTTTACGAATTACTATAAGAGAGATAATTTCAAATTGTTTTGAAACACAAGATGTAAATGAACGAGGTAAATAAAACAATAATAAGTAAACCTCATAAATTAATATGAGTGAAAATGGAGTGTAAATTGCAGCAATAGGGTCATTTAGTAATTCAGGATAGATAGACGATATAGTTACAATTTTTTGTTTATTCAGCAAAATCAGTAAAAGATGAATTCCAAAGCCAAGGCCTGCTGAAATTAAAATTATTTTCTCTATAATTTTTTGTGTTTTTGAATCAAAAAACGAATTAAATAATTTATTAAAAATTGAATAAAATGATCCCATAAGATTATTTGGCAAAAATTTGATCTATGTTTTTAAAGCTTTTAAATTCAAGTGCATTTCCAGAAGGATCATAAAAGAACATAGTCATTTGTTCTCCAGGCTGATCTTTAAAACGAAGGTAAGGTGAGATTTGAAATTCAATATTTTTTTCTATCAATTTACTGCTAAAGGAATTAAAATCATCCCATTTTAAAACAACTCCAAAATGTGGTATTGGAACAGCCTTGCCGTCAACTTTATTAAAATGCTTTTGACCCTCGTATTTCTTGTCTTCATGTAATACTAACTGATGACCAAATAAGGAATAATCAGCCCATTGCTTTGAAAAGCGACCTGGAGTACATTCTAAAGTATTCTCATAAAAGTCTTGAGCGATAGCTAGATTAGATACAGGAATAGCTAAATGAAAAGGTGTTAAAAGACTCATACTTAAAGGTACGTAAATTTAAAAAAAGGGAAGTATTATATACTATATTTACATTTTAATAAATATGGTTTTAAACGATAAACTATCAGTTGGAAAGGTACTTCCTTTAATGGAATCTTTTCATTCACTTCAGGGTGAGGGTTACCACAGTGGATTACCTGCTTATTTTATTCGTTTGGGTGGTTGTGATATTGGTTGTCATTGGTGTGATGTCAAAGAAAGCTGGGATTTTCAAAAGCATCAACTAACACCTATTAAAAATATTGTCGAAAATGTAGTTGATAACGTTGAAAATGTTGTGATTACAGGCGGAGAACCTTTGATGTGGAACATGGATATATTGACTAAGGCTTTAAAGTCAAAAAATAAAAAAACTCATCTTGAAACATCAGGAGCATATAAAATATCTGGGATTTGGGATTGGTTTTGTTTATCACCAAAAAAAAATAAACTTCCTACTGAACAAGCATACACCCAAGCTGATGAACTTAAAATTATAATTTATAATAAACATGACTTAGAGTTTGCAGAAAGTTGTGCTAAAAATGTTAAAAAAGATTGTTTACTTTACCTTCAACCAGAATGGGGTAAAAAGGAATTTATAATGTCACACGTAGTTAAGTATATTATGCAAAATCCAAAATGGAAAATTTCTCTACAAACTCACAAATATTTAGATATACCCTAGTAATAAATCAAATATTTTTTTCTAATCTTTTTAAATAATTTAAGTTGTGGTTCCCAACTTTTTCTAATTTCCTTCTCGCTTAAAAAAGATATCAACTGCTGCTTTAATTTATCATTTCCAGCAATATTATTAAACCCCTTTAAAAAAAAACTTTCAGGCTTAGGAAAATAACTATAAGCTTCGATAAGCCATTTTAATTCAATTTTTTCAGGTTTTGGAACTTTTGATAAATTCTTTCCAAAACAAACAATACCATTATGTTTAGGATCTTTTGAGCCAAAATTTGGTAATGGTTTAAAACTATATTTATTTATTTTTAATTCAGGATGTCCAAATATTTGAAATTGATTTTCGGTTCCCCGACCTATACTTATTACAGTTGGTTCTAGCAAGCAAAGGCTGGGGTATAGAGCTATTGATTGGCTATTTGGAAGATTTGGTGAGGGTCTTTTAGGTAGCTCATACATGGATGTTCGTGAATAGTTTTGTATTGGTATAATTTTTAATTCTGTGATAAGCCCATTTTTTAGCCATCCCTCACCATTTATCATTAAGGCATATTCCCCAATTGTCATTCCATAAACAATAGGGACAGGGTGCATACCAACAAAACTTGAATATTCTTTTTCTAACACAGGACCGTCTACATAGTGCAAGTTTGGATTTGGACGATCTAAAACTATAATTGGAATTTTCATTTCTGCACATGATTCCATAACATAGTGTAGAGTTGATATATAAGTGTAAAAACGAACACCCACATCTTGGAGGTCAAAAATAACGATATCAATATTTTTTAAGTTTTCTTTAGATGGTTTTTTATTTTTTCCATAAAGAGATACTATTGGTATTCCTGTTTTATTATCATGATGGTCACTAATTTTTTCACCTGCATCTGCGTTACCTCTAAATCCGTGCTCTGGAGCAAAAATTTTTTCAATATCGACTTGATTTTTTATTAAGAAGTCTACTAGGTGTTGATTTTTAGATTTGTTGAAAAGTAAACTTGCATGATGAGCAACTATTCCTACTTTCTTATCTTTTAGTAACGGAAGGTAAATTTTAAAACTTTCTGCACCTGGAGAAATTTTCATTTGTCCAATTATGTAACCATGAGAAAATATAATTACAAAAAATAATAATGTACTTTTGATAACAAATTTTACAAAAAGCGAGTATATTGAATCTTGTTTCATTGTTTGTGCGCAGAATGAGGGGCTTAAACAGCAGTAAAAATAATGTTTCTGCGCGAATTATCAATATTGCAACACTCGCAGTTTCAATAGGTATTGCAACTATTTTAATCGCATTATCATTAAGTAAAGGCCTACAAAACGAAATTGAGAATAAGACAGGCATTTTCAATGGTCACATCTTGGTAACTTTATTTGAAAATAACGAATCAAAAATCTCCTTACTACCAATTAATGAAACCCCTTTGATAAGGGAAAAATTTCTCAATACTAGTAATGTGTCAAGATTTCACCCAGTTGCTCTAAAGGCTGGAATTTTGAAAAATAAATTTGATTTTGAAGGTATCCTTTTTAAAGGTGTAAATTCTGATTTTGACTCGACAAGTCTGAAAAGTTTTTTTATTCGAGGTCGCTTTCCAAATCTCACAAATGGTTTGAGTAAAGAGATTTTGATCTCAGAGACATTATCAAAAAAATTAAGTTTAGATGTTGGAGATAAAACAGATGTTTTTTTTCAAAATGATTTAAAAAACGGATTACCATCTTTTAGACGTTTTACGGTTTCAGGAATTTTTTTATCAGGATTTCCTGACATTGATGAAAACTTAATATATGGAGATATTGGGCACGTTCAAAAAATTAACAAATGGGGAAAAAATCAAATTGGCGCATACGAAGTCTTTGTTAAGAATTTTGATAAACTTAAAAAAACTAATCAAAAAATTTATAACGATTTACCTCCTGAAATTAATAGTATACCCATTACTGAAAGATACCCAAGCATTTACAAATGGATTGCTTTATTTGATTTTAACGTTTTAATAATTTTAGTAATTATGATATTGGTTGGCCTAATTAATATGGCAACTGCATTACTTGTTATAGTTCTCGAAAGAACAAAAATGATTGGGTTATTAAAAGCAATTGGCTTTCAAAATAATTCAATTAGAAAAATCTTTTTATTCAATGGTATGGTAATTTTGGGTAAAGGATTATTTTTTGGAAATTTAGTTGGATTGGGTTTTTATATTCTTCAAAAAAACTTTGGATTGATAAAGTTAGATCCAGCAACCTATTTTGTAGAGTTAGCTCCTGTAAAAATAACTTTTGTTCAAATAATTTTTGTAAACGCACTTTTCCTAATTATTTCTGCTCTTCTCCTTTGGATACCTTTAAAAATTATACTCAATATTAATCCATCTCAAGCGTTGAATACCAGGTAGATTCAATTAAGAATGAATATCTTTGTAGCAATTTCTTTTACAATGAAATATGCTAAAACAATACTCGAAACGATTGGAAACACACCTTTAGTTCGACTAAATAAAATTACAGATGATATTCCAGCATTGGTCTTGGCTAAAGTGGAAAGCTTTAATCCAGGAAACTCTGTCAAAGACCGAATGGCTTTAAAAATGATTGAAGATGCAGAAAAAGATGGTAGATTAAAAAAAGGTGGTACAATTGTAGAGGGAACTTCTGGAAATACAGGAATGGGTTTAGCTTTAGCAGCAATTGTTAAAGGGTACAAATTAATTTGTGTTTCAACTGATAAACAGTCAAAAGAAAAATTTGATGTTCTAAAAGCAGTTGGAGCCAAAGTAATAGTATGTCCAACCGATGTGACACCTGAGAATCCAAATTCTTATTATAGCACATCAAAAAGGATTGCGGAGGAGACTCCAAACAGCTGGTATGTAAATCAATATGATAATCTATCTAACACGCAGGCTCATTATGAAACTACTGGACCAGAAATTTGGGATCAAACAGATGGGAAAATTACAGATTTTGTTGTAGGTGTTGGCACTGGTGGAACTATTTCGGGAGTGGGAAGATACTTAAAAGAAAAAAATCCTAAAATTAAAATATGGGGCATTGATACTTATGGTTCTGTATTTAAAAAATATCATGAAACAGGAATTTTCGATAAGAATGAGATTTATCCTTATACAACCGAAGGTATAGGAGAAGACATTTTACCAGAAAATGTCGATTTTTCTGTAATAGATCATTTCGAGAAGGTAACAGACAAAGATGCAGCTATTTACACACGAAAGTTAGCAAAACTTGAAGGCATATTTGCTGGAAATTCTTGTGGTGCTGCAATTAGAGGAGTTTTACAACTCAAAGAAAATTTTAAAAAAAACAACGTTATAGTAGTTTTATTACATGATTCAGGTAGTAGATATATAGGGAAAATTTACAATGATGATTGGATGAAAAAAATGAAATTTTTATAGGTTTTCAAAAAATTGTTAATAAATCTTTTAACAACACTGTTGATAACCTGTTATTAATTATAAGTATTGATTTTTATTATCGCTAAATTTGTGACTAAATGAATAATATTTGACATATTTTTACGTTTATATTTAAATGTAATTTACTGCTGTTTTGTTAAGAAAAATATCATTTTTAATCCTATCATTTTTATCGATGGGTATTTTGTTTTCACAACAAGACATCTCTATAGGGAATATTTCTATAGTTGGAGGTGAGCCCCTTTGCCCAACAAATTCTGTAAAATTTAATGTTGAAATTAAAAATGCACCAGGTTCTGGTGCAAACGATGTAAACAGTGACCTTTTTTATTTTCAAGTAAACGGTCCGATTCCAAGAGCACCTGCGTTGTATAGAATAAATGTTGGAGCAAATATAGCCGATGGAGGTTCTCAGACATTTATATTTCCTGATCACTTTAGAGCAGAAGGTGGCTCAAGTCTCGCCCCACTAGATTTATCTGATCCTTCAGCCCCTTATACTATAACTGCCAGTATTACTATTCCAAATGACCCTGATATTTCAAATAATGTAAGCACCTCTCTAGATATTGACGTATTTACTCCAGCAGTTCCGTCATTATCTAGCAGTGATGGAGACAATTCAATTTGTGCAGGAGACCCTATTACTTTCACTATTACACCCTTTTCTGCTTCCGCAACATATACATTTAAAGTCAATGGAGGTATTGTACAAAGCTTATCAGGAGTAAATTCAATCACATTTACTTCGGGTGCGTTGGGCAATATTGCTAATGGCGATAAAGTTACTATTGATATGATTGATGGGAACGGATGTCTAACTAATTCTGGAACCGAGTCAATAACTGTCACTGTAAATAGTTTACCTACAGCAGGACTGTCTTCTTCAGCACCAGATGGTCTTTTTTGTAGTGGAGATATAGTTAGCTTTGAGGCGACAGGAGGAGTTAGTTACACTTGGTATATAAACGGAACTGAACAATTTGGCGCTACATTTTCAAATTTTACCCGAGCTCTTTCAAATAATGACGAAGTAAAGGTGAGAGTTTTTAATGCAAGTGGTTGTTTTGATGAAAAATCTTTAACATTTAACCAAATGTCACTTATTGACAATGGAATTATCTCACTAGAAAATTCTGATGATGTGGATATTTGTGAAGGTGATTCACCTGTAGGCAAAATCTTAGGAGATGGGACTGGAGGAAGTTCATTAGCATCAGCAACCTTTGGAACAATAAGTTATCAATGGCAGAGTTCAACCAATAATGGTTCTAGTTATCAGAATATAGTTGGTGCAACTGTAGCAAATTATTCGCCAACCAGCATTACAACAACAACACTTTTTAGGAGAAATGTTATAATATCCTCATCTTCAACATCCTGTACTTTTATTGGTGACGATATTGTTACAATGAATCTTCGTCCTGCATTTGAAATTAATCTAACTACAAATCATCCAAGTAATACTTTTTGTCAAGATCAAGATATAGTCGTTTCGTCAAATACAGGTGCTGCGACATATACATTTATTATTAACGCAACAACAATTTCTTCTGGAACCACAACTACACTGAACTTAAGATCAGGTGCAACAAGAAATCTTGCAGCAAGTCCACCAGTAATTCAAAATGGGGATAATGTAACTGTCCAAGTTGTTGACAATTTTGGATGTAGTAATCAACAAACTATACCAATAATTGTTGACGAAGTTGGATTAAACCCTGGGATATCAACTGATGCTCCAGGCAATATTTTATGTTTAGGGCAAAATCTTGAAATACAAGTTACAGGTGGGGTTAGTTATAGTTTCTTTATAAATAATACGGGTAATCCAGCTCTTCCAGCGGAGGTATCAGGTAATACATTCACCACAAATAGACTAAATGATGGTGATAGAGTAATTTCAAGAGCTTTTAATGCAACTGGGTGCTACAAGGATGTTATTGAAACTTTCACTGTTTTATCATTATCGTCCACAGGTTCAATTACACTTCAAAATGCAGGTGATGAGAATATTTGTTATGGAGCCACAATGACAGGAGGTATTGATGGTGGCACGTTGGGTGTTGGTGGCGGAGCAGCTAGTACTACAATAGCTTCAGCTACAATTGGATATCAATGGCAATCGTCAATCGATGGAGCACCATTTAGTAATATAGGTGGGGCAACAACTCAAACATACAGTCCAACATCAAATTTTACTGTTTCAACTAGATTCAGAAGGATTTCGTTTGTTTACTATGATGCAAATGGTGATGGGATTTTCAATGAACCACTTTCCTGTGGGAATTTAACATCAAATATTATTTCTATTAATGTTAAAGCTAACTTTGATCCTTCACTAGTAACTGGTGTTACCGATAATTCTTATTGTGCTGGAGATCTTATAACAGTTACAGCACCTGATGGAGCAGACACTTACAGATTTTTTAAAAATGGAGCACCTTTAGGTGCAGCAGGTCCTTCAAGAACTGTGACTGCTACAGCAGGGAGTGGAGCAGGTCAATTTGATAACGGAGACCGAATAAGCGTTGAAATAGTTGCTAACGGATGCACATTTACAGATGAAATAACGATTTTGGTTGACTTTTTTGGTGAGGTTTCCTCTGCCTCAATATTCTCAGACGCACCAGGCGATACAATATGCTCAGGTGAACAAGTAATTATTGAAGCAAGACCACCAGTTCCAGGATATACTTATTCATTTACCTTGAACGGGGCAAATGCCAATCCGGCGAGTGTAGCGGGTAATGTTCTAACTACGACAGGGATAACAACAGATACAGTAGTTTTGGTGACAGTAACAAATGCAAATGGTTGTTCTGACACCGCATCACTTACTGTTTTAGTTCCCTATGTTGTAACACCAGGAAATATAACTGCTCCAGGTGACACTAATATATGTCCAGGAGAGGATCAACCTGAAATTGCTAGTGCTTCATTGGGTACTGCGGCAGGAGCTTCTGCAACTGCAACTGCAACTTATCAGTGGCAATACAAGGTAGGTGCCGCTGCGTGGCAAAATATAGCTGGTCAAACAAATCCTGTCTTAGCTGCAGGAACATTTAATATTGTGGAGACCACTTCCTTTAGACGACTTACCCAAGCGCAGGCTAATGGTGTTTTCTGTGATGCAACACCTTCAGCAACGGAGGTAACAATAACTGTTGATCAGGATCGTAATCTTAATATAGCTACCAGTGATGCGGACAATAGGATATGTGCTTCTGATGCAATAACCTTCACAGGACAGAATTTTGTAGCAGGTGACACTTTTAGATGGTTATTAAATGGAGCACCGATAGGTGGTGAGACAAACTCAACATATAATGCAGCAGCAGGAGTGATTCCTAACGGTGCTGAAGTTACTTTTGAAGTAACCACCCCTGGAGGAGGTTGTACGTACACCACATCAGTAACTATAGATGTTGCAACTGACCCTGTAGCTACTATCGATACTAATGCCTCTGGAGATACAATATGTAGTGGAGATTCAATACAGATAACAGCT